>CAYHAL010000009.1:0-22514 GCA_964354655.1 uncultured Dehalococcoidales bacterium | reverse complement strand
CAAAGGAGGAACTTGCCAATGCCAGAGAGTTCGCCAATGAAATGAAAAAATCCAAACAGAATAAGGCAAAAAGTAAGAAATAGGAAAGAGGAGAGTTAAAGAGAGGCGAAGCCTCTCTTATAAAACTCACTCCCCTTCCCCTTGATAAGGGGAAGGGGACAAAGGGGATAGGGTTACCTATCAAAAACCTAGAATGGTGAGGTTAATAATTGAACGAAGAGCAAAGAGTAGGCGAGGTTATTGAGGCTAGCACCACCGATTTTGTTGCCCAGTGCTATGAGCTTTATCAGTCGCCACCTTTAGGCAGCCTGGTAAAGACCAGAGACTTGGGCATGGAGCTATATGGCATCGTACATAATGCTACCACCACCAGCTTTGAGCCGGGGCGACGCCCGATTGCCAGGGGCAAGGATGAGAAATCAGAGGAAGCAATCTATCAGGCAAGCCCTCAGCTTTTGAAGCTACTTAAAAGTGAATTCGGGGCTCTGGTGGTGGGGCACAGGCAAGATAACAAATTGCACCACTACCTGCCGCCCAAGCCAGCCCGAATCCACAGCTTTGTTTACCTCTGTCCTCCCAAAGAAATAAAGGAGTTTAGCCAGTCCTTTGACTTCCTCAATATATTGCTCACCACCCGTCTACCGGTTTCCCCTGATGAGCTTATTGCCGCCTGTCTTCGGCAGATGAGTCAGGTATATGAAGACCGCCGGGCTTTCTTAGTCGCCGCAGGCAAGGAGTTAGCCGTATTACTCAGCGGTCAGTTTAACCAACTCAAGGCTATTCTGGAGAGGATTAAAGTATGAGTGAAAAAAGGTTGGGCATTGTTACCTCAGGTTCACTAACTAAAGGGGTGGAGGTGAGGCTGGATAGCTCAGCCTCGGTTGAGGATATGGCGGTGGGGCGCTATGTAACCATTGAGGGGCAGAAGCAGCGTTTCTTTGGTATGATAACCGACGTCAGCCTCGGGGTGATAGACCAGAAGCTTACCCTGACCCCGCCCGATGTCTCCGACCCGTTTATGGCTGAGGTATTAGCCGGCACCAGTACCTATGGGGCGATCCACGTCTCCCCCTATCTCACTATCGGGGGTAATGTTGCCAGCTTAATTGAGGGACCGCAATCGGTCAAGACCATCCCCAGCCACTTTTCAACGGTAAATTTAGCCTCACAACGGGATATAGAGCTGGTCTTTGGTGGCGAGGATGAAAAGAAGTTCTATATCGGAACCCCGCTGGATATGGAGACCAAGGTCTGTCTTGACCTGGGGGAACTGGTTAAGCGGTCTAATGGCATCTTTGGCAAGAGTGGCACGGGGAAGACCTTCCTCACCAGGTTACTGCTCATCGGCATGCTCCAGAAAGGAACGGCAGCCAACCTGGTCTTTGATATGCATAATGAGTATGGATGGGAGGGCAGGAGCGAGGAAGGTCGGAAGGTTAAAGCCTTAAAGCAGCTTTTCCCGTCAAAGGTAGCGGTGTTTACCCTTGATGAAGAAAGCTCACGGCGGCGGCGAGTGAGCACCGATTTTGTCGTCAGGATAGGCTATGATGAGATAGAGCCGGAGGACATCGGGCTTCTCCGCCAGACCCTGAACCTCACCGAAGCCTCAGTCCAAGCCGTCTACCAGCTATACCGGGAATTCGGCAGTAAGAGATGGATTGAGGCAACCCTGGAGCTTGAAGATAAAGATGAGACCAAGCAGCTACTGACCAAGCTAAACATTCACGATAGCACCTACCGGAATCTGCGCCGTGGGTTGGAAACCATCAGGCGGCTCCCCTTCCTATTACCCCACGTCCCGGATAATCCAGTAAAACACATCTTAGAATACCTTGACCAGGGGATAAATGTCGTCCTGGAATTTGGTAGATACACCGATATTACCGCTTATATTCTAGTCGCCAATCTACTTACCCGCCGCATCCATGCTCAATACCGGGAGAGGATGGAGAAGGCGCTGGGCGAGGATGTTGCCCCACCCCACCCCCTGGTGATAACCATTGAAGAAGCCCATAAATTCCTCAATCCAGAGGTCTCAAGCCAGACTATCTTTGGCACTATTGCCCGTGAGATGCGCAAATATAATGTCACCCTGCTGGTAATTGACCAGAGACCCAGCGGCATTGATGATGAGGTTATGTCCCAAATCGGGACCAAGATAACCTGCCTCCTGGACAACGAGCGTGACATTGATAGCGTCCTGGCAGGGGTACCGGATAAGAGCGGGCTCAAATCAGTATTATCCCGGCTGGAATCCAGGCAGCAGGCACTCATCTTTGGTCATGCCGTGCCCATGCCGATAGTTATCAGGACACGGGAGTATGGTTCGGCTCAGTCCTATAAGGAGTTTATCCCCAGCCCAGAGACTGAGATTGGAAAGCGAGCCGAAAAGGATATTGAGGAGCTGTGGGAATAGAATGAGAAAGGTTGGACTGGCGCTGAGTGGTGGTGCCGCTCGAGGTCTGGCTCATGTCGGGGTATTGGCAGTCCTGGAAAAAGAAGGTATTCCCATTGACATGATTGCTGGTACCAGTATGGGGGCGATTATTGGTGCCTTCTATGCCCAGGGGAAAGACATTGAGCAAATAAAAGAAGCGGTAATGGGCTTAAGTCGGAGAAAGATAATGTCTCTAGTAGACCTAACCCTACCCCGAACCGGTTTCATTAAGGGGAAAAGGATGAAGGACTGGCTGAAATCAATTATTGGCGATGTAAATTTTGAGGACTTAAAGATACCCTTGGCCTGTGTGGCTACCGATATCAACACTGGTGAGGAGGTGGTCATTAAACAGGGCTCGGTGGTGGAAGGGGTGAGAGCCAGTGTTTCTATGCCGGTAATATTTACCCCAGCCAAATGGCAAGGCAGGTATCTGGTTGATGGCGGTCTAGTTGACCCGGTGCCGGTGAGAGTCCTCAAAGAAATGGGAGCCGATTTGACTATCGCGGTGAATGTAAACCCCTATATGGCTGACAGAAGCCAAGGGAACAAGGAACCGATAGAGAATCTCAAAGCGCCTAACATCTTCAATATCCTGATGCGGACGCTTAATATTATGAACTATCAGGCAGCGATGTCTGGTCTGCAACAGGCTGACGTAACTATCACCCCCCAAGTAGGGCACATCAACCCTAGTAACTTCCACCGAGCCCGGGAGTGCATCCTGCGGGGTCACCAAGCGACTCGACGGGCGATTCCTGAAATAAAGAGGCAACTAGAAGCCTAAAATTCCACAAAATACCTCAGACTCGGCTTGACAGCAAAACTTCTATGCCCTAAAATAATTGCAAATAAGAAGCATTAGCAATAATAACTATGGTTGCCAGAGAACAAGGACTAAAAATTGACCGCAAAGCGCTAAGCTCAGCCGGACTGAGGATGACCAATCAGCGGGGGTTAATCCTGGAAATCATTCGTCAGGGACACCTAGATGCTGATGAGGTCTACCGCCGAGCCAGAGACAAGCAGCCTCGCCTAAGCTTATCCACTGTCTATCGAACCCTGCGGAGGCTCAGGGAACTAGGTTTAGTAGACGAACTCCATTTTGACGAGGCTCATCATCACTATGAAGTAAGACCATCCATCGAGCATCATCACCTGGTATGCCTTGGCTGTGGCAAAATCGTGGAATTTGAGTGTAAGCTAAGCCAAAGAATGAAACAGGACATATCCCGCAAGCAGGGCTTTGAGGTTACCGGGGTAGAGGTTAATATGACCGGCTATTGCTCTAAATGCCGCCAACACCGGGAATAATTACGGATCTTAGCCCAAGTAAGACCCATCGTCTTTAAATGGCAATCCCCTGCTGAAAAAGACTGAGAGGTAAGATTATGCCCAACGGAAAACAAGTAACCCTACGCCAAATAAGGGACGGACAGAGTGGCATAGTACTTCAAATTCAAGGCGGACATGGCTTGATTAGTCGCCTTAATGCCTTGGGAATTAGACCTGGGCAGAGAATAACCAGGGTCAGTTCTACGCCTATGCGAGGACCGGTAACCGTCAAAGTGGGTAATGCTCAGGTGGCCATCGGCTTTGGCATAGCTAATAAGATAATCGTTGAGCCGATTGAGGCTGGAGATGGCGAATGAAGATTCTGTTGATGGGCAACCCCAACGTGGGGAAAAGTGTCGTCTTCTCCCGTCTCACCGGGGTCAGGGTGATTGCCTCTAATTATCCCGGGACAACGGTGAGCTACACCCGCGGTTTTATGAAACTGGGAGAGGGGAGGGTTGAGGTTATTGATGTGCCTGGCACCTATACTCTGGAACCAACCACTAAAGCCGAGGAAGTAGCCCTACAGATGCTTGGCACCGGAGATATGGTCATAAATGTGGTCAATGCCACCAATCTGGAAAGGAACCTCTATTTAACCCTTCAATTACTGGAAAGAGATATTCCGGTAGTAGTCGCCTTGAATATGTGGGATGACACTGAGCATCGAGGGATACACATTGACTTGGATAAACTAAGGGAATTGTTAGGAGTGCCGGTTATTCCTACTGTCGCCACCACCGGACAGGGGATAAAAGACTTAGTGGAATCTATCCCTAAGGCAACCACACCCAAAGCCCCTCCCCGTAGTCGTGATGAGCGCTGGGCTATTATCGGCAATATCATAGACCAGGTTCAGCATATTACCCACCGCCATCATACCTGGCTGGAACGTATGGAGGATGCCAGCGCCAAGCCAGCAGGGGGCATAATTTTAGCCATAGCAGTTCTGGGCGGCTCCTTCCTGGCAGTTCGTTTCATTGGTGAAAGCTTGATTAGCTATGTGCTTGACCCCTTATTTGATAAGCTGTGGGCGCCGGTGATACTGAGACTGAGTAGTTTCCTAGGAGGGAGCGGTCTTCTCCACAATATCCTCATAGGTAAGATAATCGGTGGGGAGGTAAATTTTATTGAATCTTTTGGGCTGTTGACCACCGGACTCTATGTCCCTTTTGCTATAGTTCTACCTTACATTATCTCTTTCTACTTAGTACTGGGGCTGCTGGAAGATGCTGGCTATCTGCCACGACTGGCAGTCCTGATGGATACCATTATGCACCGTATGGGGTTACATGGCTATGCTATCATTCCTACCCTGCTGGGGCTTGGTTGCAATGTGCCAGCCATTCTGGCTACCCGCATTCTGGAAAGCAAGCGAGAGAGGTTTATTGCCGCGATACTGATATCCATCGCTATACCCTGTGCCGCCTTGCAGGCGATGATTTTCGGCTTAGTTGGTGAGCGTGGGTGGCAGTATGTGGCTATTGTCTACGGGACACTATTCGCAGTCTGGATTATTCTGGGGATTATACTTAACCATGCCATTAAGGGATTTAGCCCTGAGCTGTTAATAGAAATACCCCCGTATCGCCTGCCATCATGGCGAGCTGTGTTACAAAAACTGTGGATGAGGGTCTATGGCTACTTGGTAGGGGCTCTTCCTATAATTCTAGGCGGTGTCGCGGTAATAAATATCCTTTATGCCGTGGGTATATTTAATGCTGTCGCCAATTTTACCGCACCAGTTGTGACCGGCTTTCTCGGATTACCTAAGGAGGCGGTAAGCGCTTTAGTCGTTGGTTTCCTGCGTAAAGATGTAGCCCTAGGTATGCTGGCTCCATTAGCATTAAGCACCAAGCAACTAACTATTGGCAGTGTGGTTTTAGCCATGTTTTTCCCCTGTATTGCTACTTTTGTCGTTCTTGTTAGGGAGCTTGGATTTATAAATATGCTCAAGTCGGCAGGAATAATGATTGCCACTGCTTTGCTAGTGGGGGGAATATTGAACCTAACCCTATAATAATCCGCCCTTCCCCAGCCCTATCTATTTTGGTCAGCTAGGCAAAGACACCGAGCATATTGAGCCCCATATAGAACATTACCCCGATAAATACATACCTTAGTTGCTTGGCTGGGAGCCGGTGAGCGGTTATCGCCCCAACCTGAACCATACCAACACTGGTGGCTGCCAATAGGAAACAAGCCAGCAGATTAACATAGCCTATAGAATAGGGCGGCAGATTAGGGACACCCAGACCGTTTACAATATAACCGATAATGCCGCCAACGTTGGTAATCATGACAAAAGCCAGAGATGTAGCCACGGCAGTATGCATTTTGAACTTGAACACCAGCACCATTACCGGAACCATTAACAAGCCACCGCCAAGACCGATCATGGTAGTGACAATGTTTATTGGAACTGCCCAGGCTGCCCATAGCCAGGGCTTATCCTTAGGCTCCTCCTCACTCTCCATCGGTGTGGCGATGAGCATCCTGATACCAGCAGCTAGAGCAACAACACCAAAGGCTATCTTTAGCCCTGCCCCAGGGAGATGGGCAGCTAGAGTAGCCCCGGCAAAACCGCCAGCTAGACCAGAGCAACCCATGATAATAGCCGCTCGCCACCACACTGCTCCCATTTTATGATGTCGCCAGGCGCCGCTGGCAGCAATGGGTAAAAGTGCCAGCAAACCTGTGCCAAAAGCCAGCTTTATAGCCATATCTGTCGAAACACCCATAGCGGTAAATATCCAGTACAGAACCGGGGTCATGATGAAGCCGCCACCTACACCCAGAAGACCGCTGGCGAAACCAGTGCCTATACCGGTAGCCAGCAAAATAACAATATGAGCCATTGTCATTTGGCTTTCTCCCTCTCTAAAGCCACAAGATAACAAAGGGCATTTTGCAAGCCATTAGGTCAAATTGCCAATAAGACCGTTTATTGCTATAATATCTCAGCTAAATGGGGCTGTAGCTCAGCTGGGAGAGCGCCTCCTTTGCACGGAGGAGGTCAGGGGTTCGAGTCCCCTCAGCTCCACATTTTATCAAAGAATGTTACCATGTTCATTTCTTCTGGCTTATTTATACCACTTCTGGCAGTACTGGTGAAAGGAGAAAGGCAATGATTAGTAAAATTAGCATTATTGGTGCTGGAAATGTCGGGGCTACTTGCGCTCAACGAATTGCTGATAAAGGCTATGCTGACATAGTCTTGGTAGATATCATTGAGGGTCTACCTCAAGGCAGAGCCCTGGATATGCTTGAGTCAGCGCCTATCCTCGGGTCTGATGCCCATATTATCGGAACTAATAGCTACCAGGAAACAGCCAACTCGGATGTAGTAATCATCACCTCGGGCATTACCAGAAAACCAGGCATGAGCCGTGAGGAGCTATTACAAACCAACGCCAACATTGTCGCCGGGGTTGTCCGTAATGCAGTCAACCATTCGCCAAATTGTATTATCATTATGGTTACCAATCCCCTAGATGCTATGACCTATCTAGCCCTTCGCGTCAGCCAGTTTTCGAGAGATAAAGTTATGGGCTTATCTGGCGTCTTGGATACTGCCCGACTTAGAAGCTTTATCGCCGCCGAGCTTAATGTATCGGTAGAAGACGTATCTACCTGTATTCTGGGACAACATGGTGCTGCCATGCTGGTTATTCCCAGGCTAACTACAGTTGGTGGCGTCCCGATAACTAAACTCCTGCCCCAAGAAACTATCAACAAATTGGTAGAGCGCACCACAGGGGCTGGAGCCGAAATCATAAACCTAGTTAAAACCGGCAGCGCCTTTTATGCCCCATCAGCGGCTGTTGCCCAAATGGTAGAGGCTATAGTCTTAGACAAGAAGCGAATCCTTCCCTGTGCTACTTACCTCGACGGGGAATACGGGATTAAAGATAGCGTCATCACCGTCCCGGTAAAACTAGGTAAGAACGGTATTGAGCAGATAATAGAGCTTGAGCTAACCGCCAAGGAGAAATCAGCCCTAGCCAGCGCCGCTAACGGAGTGCGGGAACTGGTGAGGACTATAAAGCTGTAAAGAGATGAGAGATATTAATGTTAAGGAAGTAACCAAGACGGTATCTCGCCTTTTCCAGGAGGCGTGCTACTATCTCCCTGATGACGTGTTGAATGCCCTCAAGCAGGCACGAGAGGCAGAAGAATCGCCTGTTGGGCGCAAGGTATTGGACAGGATATTAGAGAATGCTGAAATCTCGGCTAAGGGGGAAATCCCTCTATGCCAGGATACCGGAGACGCAGTAGTCTTCTTAGAGCTAGGGCAGGATGTCCATATAGTCGGCGGCGACCTCTACTCGGCGATAAATGAAGGAGTGCGCCAAGGATACAACGAAGGTTATCTACGCAAGTCTATGGTGAGTCGACCCTTTTCCGCCAGAATCAATACCAGAGACAACACTCCGGCTATCATCTATACCGATATTGTCCCTGGCGATAGGCTTAAAATTATCGCCATACCCAAGGGCGGCGGCGCTGAGAATATGTCCCGCTTAGCCATACTACTCCCGGCTAAGGGTCGCCAAGGGGTCATAGACTTTGTCGTCAATGCTGTTGATGAGGCAGGTAGTAATCCCTGCCCGCCGGTTATAGTCGGCGTCGGCATAGGCGGCACGGTAGAAAAGACGGTTATGCTGGCTAAAAAAGCGCTAGTGCGAAAAGCAGGCGAGGCTAACCCGGACCCTGAGGTTGCCGAGTTAGAAAAGGAAATCCTCAACCGAGTCAATAAACTGGGCATCGGACCAATGGGATATGGCGGCAGAATTACCGCTCTGGCAGTCCATGCCGAAGTCTTCCCCACCCATATCGCCAGCCTACCAGTAGCCGTTAACCTCCAGTGTTGGTGTGCCCGACACAAAGAAGCCATTATTTAAGGATGATAACAATTAACCGGTAATTTATTTCAAGAAGGAACCAATAAGGATGTTTTTGACCACGGAAGAGGAGGGGATGCTTAATGGAGGATATGGGCCGGGTATAAAAAGGTCAATGGAGCTACTAGTAAAGCTCGGTGAGGCATTTGATGCCGAAAGGCTCATTTCGGCACAGAGTGCTCATATCCATTGCGCCGTACCGCTTGACCTGCTCTCGGAGCTAACTGAAGGCGCTAGCCGATGCCCAATAATGACCACCACCCACCCTACTGCTTATCCCGATGTGCTCGACCCTGTGGGCTGTAAACGAATAGGACTTCCTGAGAATTACGATATTTATGAGTTTATCCATGGCGGGCCTTGGAGCCAAATAGAAGGTATATTTAAAAAGCTCGGTTATCTCCTTACCTATACCTGCGTCCCCTTCTTGGTTGGCAATCTACCCAAGATGGGTGATGTTATTTCCTGGGGTGGAACCTCAGGGGCGGTTGCTGCTACCTCAATGTTTGGCGCCTGCGGCAGCCGTGATAGTGTGCCGGCCAATGTGGCAACCAGCGTCACTGGGAGGGCTCCCTTTATTGGTATGGCAATTAAACACAACCGGTATGCTCAGGTTTTGGTCGAATTAGACCGACTTGATTCAGACAATTTCACCAACGCCGACTACGGGGCTCTAGGTTACTATATTGGCGGCAAGACTGAGAGTAAGAATGTGGTTATTAACGGTCTCAAGACCCTCACCCTGGAACAATTCCGATATCTGGTATCGCCAATGCCGGTTTCCGGGGCTACCAACATATGCCATGTGGTCGGAGTCACCCCTGAAGCCAAAACTTTAGCCGAAGCCTTGGGTGGAGGCAAACCGGAGGAGGTAATAACCGTAGGCAAAGACCAGGTAAAAGAAGCCGTGGATAAGTTAACCACCGCCCATAGTGATAAGGTTGACCTAGTTAAATTTGGCTGCCCCCATTGCTCAATTATTGAACTTAGGAATATTGCCTCGCTTTTGGACGGCAAGAAAGTCCATCCTAACGTTCGGCTGTTTGTGGCTACAGCCAAGCAAATATATGTCTTGGCTGAAGCCATGGGATACGTAGATATTATTAAGCAAGCTGGGGGTGTTTTCACTAATACTTGCGTCGGTTCACAGGACCCGTTTAACTTTATTGGTCCAGACTTAGGAGTAAAGGTAGTGGCTACCAACTCAGCCAGGAGTGCTCATTATTCCGCCAGAACCAGCGGGGGAAAAATTAAGCTGCTGTATGGCAGTATGAAGCAATGTATAGATTCGGCGATAACCGGCAAATGGAGAGCTACTAGATGAAGCTCAAAGGACATAAAATAAACGGCGGTAGAGTCGAGGGTGAGGCAATAGTATGTAACGATGCATTCTCATTCTTGGGCGATTTTGACCCAATCACCGGGAACTGCCTTATTAAACGCCCTGAACTTGATGGGAAAAGCATGATTGGTAAGATACTGGTATGTCCCACCGGGAAGGGGTCATCACGCGGTCCGTTGAATACCTATCGGGCAATGAAACTCAACAAAAGCCCTAAAGGGATAGTCTGTATACAGGCTGAACCTGTTCTTGCCGCTGCGGCGATAGTGGCAAATATGCCCATGGTGGATAGACTGGATAAAAATCCACTGGAGGTGATTAAGACCGGGGATTGGGTAAAGGTTGACGGTGATAACGGGCTAGTTGAAGTAATACACTATACTAAGCAATAGACCAGGGCTACAAAAACTGTTAAAATCAGGCAGAAAGGAGAGTGAAAAATGGTTTATCAGATTATGCTCCCGGGAAAAATTCGTTTTGGTGTGGGTTCTCTGGATACCCTTGGCGATGAGGCGACTAAGCTAGCAGCTAAGCGTGCCCTTATTGTTACCGACCCTGGAGTTTACCAGGCTGGACTAATAGACCCGGTTAAGGAACAGCTGTCTAAGGCTAAACTCTCGGTGGATATTTACTCTGAAGCCGAGCCGGAACCCACCTTCCCCAGGCTAAATGCAGCCGCTGAACAACTACGGAAAAAAGGCTACGACCTCTTAGTAGGCGTTGGTGGAGGCTCAAGCATGGATACTGCTAAAGGACTCTCCGTCCTCTTTGCTCACGGTGGAAAGGGACAGGATTACGGCGGTATTGATAAGGTCCCTGGACCTGGTGTCCCTGTCTTTACAATACCAACAACCGCTGGAACCGGAAGCGAGGTGACCAATATTGCCATTTTCGGTGACATAGAGAAAGGGTATAAATTAGGCATAGTCAGCCCTTACCTGCTTGCCCGATTGGCTCTTGTCGACCCTACTCTTACCTACGGGTGCCCGCCAAAGGTTACCGCAGCTTCGGGAATAGACGCCCTTATCCACGCTATTGAATGCTATACCGGCAACAAAGCCAACACTTTCACTGATGCCCTGGCTCTTGCGGCGATGCAGCTTATTGTCGGTAACCTGAGGACTGCGGTCAAAAATGGTTCAGATACGGAGGCACGTAACTGTATGTCTGAAGGAGCACTCTTAGCTGGAATCGCCTTTGGCAACTCTGGAGTCGCCGCTGTTCACGCCCTTGCCTATCCACTTGGCTCCCGCTTTCATGTTCCCCATGGTGTGGCTAATGGCCTCTTTTTACCCTATGTTATGGAGTGTAACCTGTCGGCTAATCTGCCTAAATATGCCATTGTTGCCCAGATGCTGGAGGTAGAGACAGAAGGACTCACTCTTCAGGAGGCAGCAGAAAAGGGAGTAGAGGCGACTAGGGCTCTGATTACAGATATTGGCATTCCCCTCCATCTGCGGGAATTGGGGGTACCCAAGGAAGCCCTAGAAGGGATGGCGGTTGCCACCATGGATGTAACCCGTCTCTTGGCTAACAACCCGAAGAAACTAACCCTGGATGACGTTAGGCGTATCTGGCAAAATGCGTGGTAAGATGGTAAGATGATGCCGATGCTGCCCCCAATAAAATATGGCTATCAGTGAACAATAGGCTGAAGAACAAAAGTGAGGTAATCCAATGGCAAAGCGGGACTACCTAACGCTGGATGATTTTGACTACCCAGGTAAGACAGTACTACTGAGGGTAGATATTAATTCCCCTATTGACGCCAAGACCAAGAAGATTGCCAACGAGAATAGAATCATTCAAAGCCTTCCCACAATCAAAGAAATCATTAAAAAGGGGGCTAAGTTAGTCATCATAGCCCACCAGGGAGACATTCTAGATTATCAGAACCTTATTCCCTTGCGAGAGCATGCCGAAAGACTCTCCCAAAAGCTAGGGCAGGAAGTCCAGTTTATTGACGATGTTGCCGGCCCCGCCGCCCGAGAGAAAATCAAGAAACTCAAAGCGGGGGAAATCCTATTACTGGATAACCTCCGCTACCTGACCGAGGAAGCATCCACCTTTGAGGACGCGGCAAAGCTGACTCCTGAGGAGATGGTGCACACCTATCTGGTAAGAAACCTTGCCCCACTGGTTAACTATTATGTCAATGACGCCTTCGCTGCGGCACATCGTAATTCTCCAAGTATGGTAGCTTTCCAGGAACTACGTCCCTCAGCCGCAGGAATACTTTACGATAAGGAAGTAACGGCTCTTACTACGGTATTGGAGAATCCCAAGCATCCCTGTGTGTTCTTGTTAGGTGGGGCAAAGATATCTGATGCGTTTGATATGATGAAAAAGGCGCTGGCAGAAGGTTCTGCCGATTATGTTCTCACCGCCGGAATTACCGGGCAAATTATGCATCTTGCCCGGGGTAAGAAACTAGGCTCTCCTTCAAAGAAGTTTATTACCGACCGGGGGCTGGGAAAGTTTATTGCGCCAGCCAGGGAGCTTCTACAGGATTATCCCGATAAATTGCGCATCCCCTTAGACTTTGGCATCGACGATAACGGCAGGCGGCGCGAAGTAAGCGCTGATGAGTTGCCAATTGAAAACCTGATTATTGATATCGGAGCCAAAACAATTGAGGAATACGGTAAGATACTGAGGAAAGCCGGGACGATATTTGTTAATGGACCTGCCGGGATTTATGAGCAGGAAATCGGCGCCTATGGCACCAAAGAACTCTGGAAAATAATCGGTGAGGCAAAAGGCTATTCAGTAATTGGGGGTGGAGACACGGTTGCTTCCGCAGCTCGCCTGGGAGATTTGTCAAAAATAAACTACGTCTGCACCGGTGGTGGGGCTCTTATTCGGTTTTTGTCAGGGAAAAAACTACCTTTGGTTGAAGCTATGAAAAAAGCTCGTAAACGCTGGGAGGTTAAAGAAAAATGAAAGGTTTTTATAATGTCGTATTACATATTGATCTTACTCGGAGGTCATTTGAAGAGGAACCTATTGATGATAAAGTCTACAGGCAACTTTTAGGGGGAAAGGGGCTGGGTGCCCATCTTTTACTTAAGAATACTAAAGCCGGTGTTGACCCCCTCTCAGCCGACAACGTGATTATTTTTACCACCGGACCGGTTACCGATACCAAGGTCTATGGCTCATGCCGGTTTGGAGCCATTACCAAGTCACCTCTAACCGGCATATTTAGCGAGTCCTACGCCGGCGGTAAGGTAGCTGAGCCGCTAAGCCGAACCGGATACGACGCCATCGTAATCAAAGGGGCTTCTAAGAAGCCGGCTTATCTTGAGATTTCTAATAAAAAAGTGATATTCCATGACGCCTCTCATCTCTGGGGTAAAGAGACTTATGAAACCGAAGACGCCATTCATGAGGAAGTGGGGAGAAAAGATGCCGGGGTTATCGTTATCGGCCCAGCTGGGGAGAGATTGGTAAAATTTGCCGTCATTGAAAACAACTACTGGCGGTCGCTGGGTAGGACTGGTCCCGGAGCGGTACTGGGGGCAAAGAAAGTCAAGGGTATCGCCTTTTACGGGGATATAAGAAGGCAGGTAGCTAAGCCTGATGCGATTAATAAACTGTGGGAAGAACTAAAAGCCATCGGTAAAGAAGACCCTGGAGTCAAGAAGTATTACGACCAAGGAACACTACAGATGGTACCGGTGCTGAATAAAGCTGGTGCCTTTCCGACAAAATACTGGTCTTCGGGAACCTTTGATAAGTGGGAAAACCTGACTATAAATGCCCTGCGGCAGAAATGTAATGTCAAATCCAGAGCATGCCCGAAGTGTTTTATGGCTTGTGGGAAATTATCACAGGTCATTGAGGGTAGACATAAAGGACTAAAGATTGAGGGTCCTGAATTTGAGACTACCTATGCTATTGGTGGGCTATGTATGCTTGAGGATATTACTGAGGTTGCCTATCTTAATGATATATGCGATAGACTAGGTATTGATACCATGACATTTGGTAATCTCGCCGCCTTCACTATAGAGGCTTCCCACAGGAAATCAATCGGCATCAAGCTTGAATATGGCGATGTTGATGGCATTGCTGCTTTACTATACAAGGTGGCTCGAAGAGAAGGGATTGGAGCTATCCTGGCTGAAGGCATAAGATACGCTGCCAAAGAGTGGGGGTTGGAAGACCTGGCTATCCATGTTAAGGGACTGGAGCCCGCTGGCTATGAGCCCAGGGTGTTAAAAGGAATGGGGTTAGCCTATGCTGTTTCCGATAGAGGCGCCTGCCATTTAAGGTCAACCGTTTATAAGGCGGAGCTTTCTGGAATTATACCGCCAGAACAAATCGAAGGCAAGGCTGAGGTAGTTATTGACTTTGAAGATAGGCATACCCTTTTCGACTCCCTGATTCTCTGCCGCTTCTTCCGGGATTTGTACCCTTGGGACAGATTGTCGGTGGTGATAAATGCCGCCACCGGGATGGAGCTAGACAAGAAGGGATTACAGAAACTAGCCCTAGATATTACCAACAAGGCTAGGGAGTTTAACCTGCGTGAAGGCATGACGAAAGAGGCTGATACCCTACCGAGAAGGTTTTTTGAAGAAAAACTGGAGGACAGCGGCAAAGTGCTTCCGAAATCTGAATTTGACAAGATGCTGTCCGATTACTATAAGCTTAAAGGCTGGGATTGAAAGTCTAAATAGGGATAGCCATGACCAAAAGGATTACGCTACCTCTAACTGATGAGACCTTGAAAGAGCTTAAAACTGGGGATGAGGTTTTGCTCACCGGTGTCATATATGTAGCTCGAGATGCTGCCCATAAAAGGATGATTGAGGCTCTGGAACAAGGGAAGCCCCTGCCCTTTGATATTAGGGGGCAAACGATATACTTCATGGGTCCCACTCCGGCTAGACCGGGGCGTCCAATCGGGTCGGCTGGCCCTACCAGCAGCGGCCGCATGGACAGCTACTCACCCCGATTGATAGCCGAGGGTCTCAAAGGGATGATTGGCAAGGGTATGCGCTCCCAGGCAGTAAAGGAGGCTATGAAGCAATATAAAGCGGTATATTTTGGTGCCATCGGCGGTGCCGGCGCCCTTGCCTCCAAGAACATCAAGAAAGCAGAGGTAATCGCCTATGAAGAGCTTGGCGCCGAGGCAGTCCGCCGCCTAGAGGTAGAAGATTTCCCGGTCACGGTGGTAAATGATATCTATGGCGGAGACCTTTATCACCAGGGAAAAGCTAAGTATAGGATAGCCTGATGAAACAGTATGATTATGTGATAGTCGGTAGTGGCATTGCCGGGTTATATACTGCCCTGCTGGCAAACAATCAGGGGAGTGTGCTGATTATAACCAAAGGCAGTATTGATGACTGCAATACTAAATATGCTCAAGGGGGTATCGCTGCTGCTATAGGTAAGAATGACTCCCCGGAGGCTCACTTTAAGGATACCATAGCTGTTGGCGAGGGCTTGTGTGATTTAGAGGCAGTGCGTATCTTAGTCAATGAAGCCCCAGCTCGTATTGCCGACCTGGTCAATTTTGGAGTGCCCTTCGATACCATTAATGGAGAGATTGCCCTGACTAAGGAGGCAGCTCACAGTACGCCCCGTATCCTCCATGCCGGGGGTGACGCCACTGGCGAACACATTGAAGTCACCCTCAGCAATAAGGTGCGTTCATCTAAAATCCAAGTGCTTGAAGATTGCCTAGCCACCGAAATTCTGGTAGAAAAGGGGGTAACTAAGGGGGTTAAAGCCCTTGATTGCCATACTGGCTCTATTGAGGAATTTGACTGTCGCTCTTTGATTCTAGCTACCGGTGGTGCTGGGCAGTTATATAAATACAGTACTAACTCAGATATAGCCACCGGTGATGGCATAGTTCTAGCCTTCAACGCCGGGGCTGAGATAGTGGACATGGAGTTCTTCCAGTTCCACCCTACCGCCCTCCGCCTGCCCGGGGTAACCCCATTCCTTATATCGGAAGCGGTCAGGGGTGAAGGCGGGGTGTTGTGCAATGTAGACGGCTATCGCTTCATGCCTGACTATACACCTGAGGCTGACCTGGCACCACGGGATATAGTGGCTCGTAGCATAGTCTATGAGATGAAAAAAACCGGCTCGGACAGGGTTTTCATTGATGTCACCCATCTACCACCCTATGTTATTACCACCCGGTTCCCTCACATCTACCGCTTCTGCCTTGACCATGGACTAGACATTACCAAAGGTCTGATACCAGTAGCACCAGCAGCGCATTACATGATGGGCGGTATCAAGGCCAATAGCTGGGGAGAAACCAATATAGCTGGGTTATTCGCTATTGGTGAGACCGCCTGTACCGGCGTCCATGGAGCCAACCGACTAGCTTCAAACTCACTCCTCGAAGCGGTGGTATTTAGCAAGAGAATTATCGAAAGAACTGTAACCGAGATACCTAGCCCCGCTCAAGGTAAAGAAGCTCACTACTCACTAATTCAGAGGCAGGCTCTTGAGACCATATCCCCACCCAGCCACTCTGCTTTGCAACAACTGCTCTGGGATAAGGTTGGCATCATACGCAACAAGGAAAGCCTGACCGAGACAGCCGATGTTCTGGCTACGTGGCAAAAATCCTTACCCCAGCCTACAGACCGCCCCTCTTACGAGCTAAACAACCTGGTGATGACTGGCCGATTAATGACTGAGGCTGCCCTGCTGAGGGAAGAGAGCCGAGGTGCCCATTTCCGCTCCGATTTCCCCTGCAGCTCACCACAATGGCAACGCCACATCGTATTAGTAAAGTGATAAAGACTACCTGACTTTTGAGCCGCCTCCGATACATGATATAATTTATTGTGGCGATAAAGACAGTAGCTACTAACCGCAAAGCCTACCACAATTATCACATCCAGGATAGTGTAGAGGCTGGCATTGCCCTTACCGGCACCGAAATAAAGTCAATCCGAGCCGGTAGAGTAAGTTTAGGCGATGCTTATGTTAAGCCCGAGGCTGGTGAACTATGGCTACTGAATGCTCATATTGCCCGTTATGAACCAGGTAGCTATTCAAGCCATGTGCCAACCCGACCTCGGAAGCTTCTATTACATCGCCAGCAGATAGATGATCTTTCCAGCAAGGTGCTGGAAAAG
This sequence comes from uncultured Dehalococcoidales bacterium, assembly GCA_964354655.1. Classification (GTDB taxonomy): domain Bacteria; phylum Chloroflexota; class Dehalococcoidia; order Dehalococcoidales; family E44-bin46; genus E44-bin46. Next base: position 5,378 of record CAYHAL010000009.1, on the reverse strand, counting down.
GGCTTTACACTGGTTCCATTAAAATTATATATTAAAGATAGTATCGCCAAGGTTGAAGTGGCATTAGCCAAGGGTAAAAAGCTGTATGACAAGCGAGAGACCATAATCCGTCGTGAAACAGAAAGAGAAGTCGACCGAGCTATAAAAGGGCAGAAACATCAAAGGAGGTAGTTTATATTTAATCTATCCATGTAGTAAGCGGGGACGCGCGGGTTCGACAGGGGGAGTAGACTACAGGATGGCAAGCTGAGGTGCCACTACCCTCATAAAACAAGTGGCAAAAAATAACTGGCGAACCTGAATTCGCTTTTGCTGCCTAATTAGAAGGCGGTACGCTCAACCCGACCCCGCCTCAATGGGTTGGGATTGGGTGCCGAAAAATTGAGGTGCCACCACCCCCAATGTCGATAAGGGTGGTGAAAGAGTTATCGACTGGCTTAGCTAAACTCGGTCAGCAGAGGCTAGCTAAGTAAGAAAAAGAGCTGACTAAGCTTGTAGGATATCCTGGGTAGCTCCTCTTGGACGGGGAGTTCGACTCTCCCCCGTCTCCACCAGAAATTTATAAGGCGCTAGCCTGGTAAGGCTAGCGCCTTATTTATATCTGGAACCTAGGCTATTCCTCCTGCGATTTAACCTCACGGTCTCTAAGCCAGCGTTTAATCTCGTCCAGGGCAGGGGGGATAACATAAAATACCGTTATGTCCAATGGAAATTGAATCTGGTGACCTTCCCTCATAAACAATATCCCAACCTCACCCTCTTTAAGTGTCCCATCTATCTTTTTGGCGATATGTTCATTCCGCTTTTTACTGGCTTCGGTGTAATATTCATAGACCTTGGTAAATACTTTTTGATTCTGTAGACCTATCACCAGACACCGGCTCCAATCCATAAATTCGGTTAGTATCTCGGTTTCCTCGGTTGCCTCAAGCTGCGTACCCTTGTCTAGTCTATTTTCAATAATTTGATAACTCTTATCATTCAGGTCTTTTATCAATTTGACCCCGTCTTCACCACCTACTAAAACTAACTCGTGGTATACTTTATCAACCTTCCCAAGCTTTAGCTCCAAGCCACTGATTTGGTCTTCAACCTGGTCCCAATACTTATTAAATCTCTCCAGATACTCAGCTTGAGGCTCTTTCTCACAGTAAATAAGGGGTACAAAATACAGTTTCCTCCCCTTCTTAAATTCATCAGCTTCAGGCTTTTCTATCTTCCCAAGCTCCTGAGACATGCTAACCCTGCCTTCTACTTAACTTTAACTAAAATCATAATATCCCCCGGCTGACCATCAGTTATCTGACAGGCATTTCGTAGCCTTACTTTGGAGCCGGTTTTTACCCCGGCGGGGATTTTCACCCTTAGTGTTTTGCCCCTTCGCTTCAGGTCTTTTTGCAGCCCCCGAGTTGCCTGTTCCTTGGTAATGGTTACTTCATAGGTAACATCCTGACGGGGAGGTTGAGCCTGAGCAAATATCTCTTCTAGGTTAATTGCCCCGGGATATTCAAACCTGACTTTTCCCGGATTATATCCCCGGCTGAATATCCTGAAGGAGAAACTTTTGCCTCGCATGGAGTCACCAAAGATATCATCCAAGAAGTCAAATCCAAGGTTAGACCCGCCAAAGTCTCTCATCAGGTCTTCAAACGTGGTTCGGGTAAACGGACTGCTAAAGATATCACCAATATTGCCCACCGTGCCAAACTGGTCGTATTGCCGCCTCTTCTCCGGGTCACCAAGAACGGCGTAAGCCTCATTGATTTCCTTAAATTTTTCGTTGGCTTCCTTCTCTTTCCCCGGGTTACGGTCAGGGTGGTATTTCATGGCTAAGTTTCGGTATGTCTTCTTAATGGTCTTTTCATCGGCATCCCGACTAACACCGAGGATTTTATAGTAGTCCTTTATTCCCACAAACTCCCCCTTAATTAATGTTTAGAAGAATCTGGTTTAGACTCGGGCTTAGGAGTTTTACCCCCAGTCGGTTTGGAATCGGTGGTGTAGAAGCCTGACCCTTTGAAAATTATGGGTACCGGTGAGAAGATACGCTTAGTCTTACCGCCGCACTGCGGACAGGTAACTATAGAATTATCACTAAAGCTTTGCTTTAGCTCAAATTGGTAATGACACTTTTTACATCGGTATTCGTAGACAGGCATAAAGCAAGAACCTCCTATTCTCTCACAGACATAATTTTAGCACTCTAGAGCTTAGAGTGCTAAAGCTATTTTAATAGAAAACAAGCCGAAATGCAAGACCTTGTCGTCAAAGAGACCGCTTAATCTTTTAAGTTATCGGCTATAGTAGCCTACGCCCTGAATTCTTACCAGATTGCGGTCAACCTCAGCCTTCGTTCCCAGCATAGTCTCGGCAAGCCATAAATTGGTCTCCACGTGCTCGGTTAGCCTTGGTATCCTATACTCACTAACCCCGTCAGCCAAAGCAGCATAGAAAATAAGCTGGTCAGCTAAATACCGGTCAACTGTAGCCCCGGTAGCCAAGTCCTCTACCAGACTCCTGGCTACATATTTGGCAATGTCCTCTGAGGTCCGCCTTGGCTCGCCTGCCCTATCAGCACCAATGATGCCTCCGGAGCTGGTTTTGGCATATATGGTAAGGGCTGCTCCTCTCTGAAGGGCTAGGGTATCATAAATTACCTTTATCTGTGCCCGGTATCCCTCTGATTTAAGCACTTGGTTACATTTCTCAACCATTCGCTCGCTTACCCGCCTTTCCTTGAGGTGAGAAGAAAGGGCAACCCCTTCAATACTGACCACATCCCCTTGGCTAGGTAAACTGATTGGCTTTATCTTCCCGGTTACCGGTTCTACCGTCACCTGTATAATTCCGCCCCCGCGGGGGACATAGCCGGGACGAATAATGCTAAGCTTGGCACCTATCCCCATCCTCTGAAGTAGCGAGAAGAATACATACTGCATATGGTAAGCGGAAGGGGCAAAGTCTTGAAACAGCCCACCAGATATCTTAAAGCTCGTAGCTCCGGTGGCAAAACAGGCAGCCGGTAACAGGGTCATCGCCAGTAAGATGGTAGAGCCAGCGGTGCCTATATCCCATTCATAGTAGCCACCCTTAACCTTCCCCCCAGGTTTAAACCATATCTCACTAGAACCAATCTCATCACCACTCAAGGTGCCCTGGCATATTTGCTGCAATGCCTGGATTGATTTGAGATGCTGCGGTCTTAATCCTGATTTTTCTCTCTTGGCTCGGATATTGGTAAGATGGAGTTCCTCACCAAGCAGAGTGGCTAAGCCCACGGCAAAACGAACTATAGTGCCACTTCCCGACTTCTGAGACCCGTCAATATGTATCATTCACTCTCCTTTAAATCATCGGTGGTAATCCTACGCACCACCAGCCTAAGCCCCTCCTGCCCGACTACAATGACTCCCTCACCAGCGTCTATTCTCTCACCGGCTGACGTAGCTCCCCAAAACTCATCCCCAATCCTGATGAGACCGTTCGGGGCTAATGGGCTTACCACCTTACCCTTGCTGCCAACCATAGTGGTGAAACCAGCCATCGGCTTCTTCCTCAGTGCTCGGCTAACCGCCCGACAAGAGATAACGGCGCAGACACTCACTCCTGCCAGCAAGCCAATAAGGCCGGGCAGGGGCATATGAAACCCAAACCTAGGCAAAACCAAAAGCACGATTAATACTATGGCTATCTCCTCAACCAAAGTAGCCAAGATAGCCAACGTTAGCCTGACAGGCACTTTCTTCATCACTTTATTATAGCAAGAGTACCGTTATTGCTGATACTCAGATATAGGTGCTATAATTAGCCAATATGAAGCTATCCCGCGAAGAGGTGCTACATATTGCCCGCTTGGCTCGATTAGGCTTGACCGAGACTGAGGTAAATCAGCTTGGAGAGCAACTATCTAATATCCTGGAGAACTTCGAGGTATTACAGCAGGTAGATACTACTGACATCCCACCTACCGCCCAAGCTATTCCCCTCCAGAATGTAATGAGGCGCGATGACGAAGTAATCCCTTCCCTACCACCGGGCCAGATTCTAGCCAATGCCCCCAAAAGGGAAGCCGACTTCTTTAGGGTGCGAGCCGTGCTGGAATAAGACATAAAATATGACTTCGTCCCTTCAAAACATACTTTCCCCTTTTTCTAGGATAGTAATCAAGGGGGGATAGTAACCAAGGGAGTTTGAGAAGGGATAGAGGGGGTGAGGTAGATAATCAACCAATTAACCATTCATCAAGCCCATAAGCTGCTTAAGACTAGGCAACTATCTTCGGTGGAATTAACCAAAGCCTGCCTGGAGCGTATCCACCAGTTGGAGCCAAAGGTTCATGCCTTGGTTACCATCACCGATGAGCTAGCCCTATCTCAAGCCAGAAGGGCTGATGAGCTTATAGCTAGCGGTAATACCAATCCACTTACCGGTATCCCGGTGGTAATTAAAGACAATATGTGCACTAAAGGGATACCAACCACCTGCTCATCACGGATGTTGGAAAACTTTGTGCCCCCTTATGATGCTACAGTGGTAGAAAAACTGAATGGCTGTGGTGCGGTAGTCGTCGGCAAGGGAAATATGGATGAATTTGCTATGGGTTCATCCACCGAGCACTCCGCCTTATTTATCACCCATAACCCCTGGGACTTAAGTCGCGTTCCCGGGGGGAGTAGCGGTGGCTCAGCGGTGGCGGTAGCCGCTGGTGAAGCCATCTATTCCTTGGGCTCAGATACCGGGGGGAGTATCCGCCAGCCGGCTGGCTTCTGTAGCGTCACCGGCTTAAAGCCTACCTACGGCAGGGTAAGTCGCTACGGTCTGGTCGCCTTTGCCAGCTCCCTCGACCAGATTGGCCCGCTAACCCAGGATGTTACCGATTGTGCCCTAGTGCTAAATATCATCGCTGGCTATGACCCCAGAGATTCTACCTCAGTGTCCTACCCTACAGCTGATTATACCCAGGGTCTGACTGCCGACCTCAAGGGGCTCCACATCGGCATCCCCAAAGAGTATTTTGTTGAAGGAATGCAGCCTGAGGTGGAAATGGCGATAAAAGCCGCTATTACTAAGCTTGAGGAGATGGGAGCAACCATAGATTATGAGGTCTCACTACCCCACACCCCCTATGCCCTAGCCGCCTACTATATTATTGCCCCGTCAGAGGCTTCGGCTAACCTAGCTCGCTACGATGGAGTAAAGTACGGCTTCTCCTACCAAGAAGCAGATAGTATGTGGGAAGCGATGGAAAAGACCCGCCAGTATGGCTTTGGTGCCGAGGTAAAAAGACGCATTATGCTGGGAACCTATGCCCTGTCAGCCGGCTACTATGATGCCTGGTACCTCAAAGCCCAGAAGGTTCGCACCTTGATACGGCGGGA
>CAYHAL010000008.1:17511-52766 GCA_964354655.1 uncultured Dehalococcoidales bacterium | reverse complement strand
AAAAGGTAATAAAAAATCTCCCATCCCTTAAAGGGGCGGGAGATTCTTCCGCGGTGCCACCCTTGTTAGCTTAACTCCACACGCCTGAGTTACAAGCTATCTCTTTCAGGTACAGAGCTTTTTAATATGTTACCTCGATACCCTGGGATTTGATAACGCTTCCCTGACGACAAATCCTACTTGCTAGCCAATTTAGCTACTTTCGGTTTGCGGCTCCCAAGTCCATTCAACTTCTGCGCCGGCATCGGTTCACACCTTACCCGACTCTCTGTGCTTCGCTTTGAAACCTACTAGTCTTGTTCGCAGCCTTTCCTATATTCTATTGGATAAAAATGTAACATAGCATTGGATATTTGTCAATAGCTGGTAAAAGGACAACCATTGGTGTCTTGATAGTGTATAATTGGTAATACAAACTACTTGGCTTTTTGTTCAGTTGTACTCACTAGAAAATAGAGACTCGTAATGTTATAGCCCTATCTGGTCAGCTACCTCGCGCATACCCATAATGACGTCGGTAACCAGATCTCTTAACTCTACCCCTAGCATCATTGTTCCCTTTTCAATCACCGAGCGGTTCACACCAGCAGCAAATGACTTATCCTTCCATTTCTTCATCACCGACTTTGCTTCCAGGTCTGCCACGCTCTTTGATGGTCGGATTATTGCTACTGCCGTGATAAGCCCGGTGAGCTCGTCTATGGCATATAGTGACTTTTCCATCTCCGTCTGAGGCTCAACATTACTGCATATACCCCAGCCATGAGAGACAATTGCTCGTATGTACTCCTCTGGCCAACCTCGCTCCTCTAATATCTCTCGCGATTTCTTACAGTGCTGTTCAGGGAAACGTTCATAATCTAGGTCATGCATTAGCCCAATAATCCCCCACTTCTCCTCGTCTTCACCCATCTTCCGTGCCATGTAGCGCATCACTCCCTCAACGGAATAAGCGTGTTTCAGCAGGCTCTCGCTTTTGTTAAATTCCTTGAGAAGTGACAATGCTTCATCATATGTGGGTGTGTGTTCCTGCATTTGCTGCCCCCTTGCCCATGCTTTTATTATGCCCAGGCCTGTACATCATCTGGGTCTTGGTGGTCTCCAAAAGCTGATCTAGGTATAGCCATCCTTTCCACGTGAGATTATAAGCTTTGGGACTCCGAATGGCAAAGGGGGGTAACTCAGGATGAGCCCTCCATAGCCCAGGCCTGTGAGCAATTCAAGGTGGATGCAACGAAGATTCTTCTTGAAATCGGCGTTACTCCGTTCATGTTCATGGCTGTTAAGAAAGGATGACCTTGGAGGCACGAACTGCTATCGTACTCTATTTCCTGAAGGGAGCCTAAAAAAGTGGCAGCGGAGGGATTTGAACCCACGACCAAAGGCTTATCTTTGTTCCATATATTGACATGGCCCCAAAGCAAGGGCTAGACTAAAAGGAAAATATACTGGACAACATTAACATGATCTGGAAATAGTGCTGATTTAGGAGGTGGAGGGGAAATGAAACCAGATGGCTCACAAGTAAAGATAGAATTCTACTCAAGCATGCGAGAGGTTTTCCAAGAAAAGGAAAGAGGGATTAGACTTGGAGGAGTGTCTACTATCCGAGAAATCTTAGATCTCTTATGCAATACATACCAACGGCGCCAGAAGATACTTGATCACTCTGGCCAGCTCAGGCCGGATATAAATGTGTTGAAGAACGGAAGAAATATCAAGTTCTTAGACGGGATTGAAACAGAAGTCAAAGAGGGAGATATAATTGCCATATTCCCCCTCATAATTGGCGGCTAAGTTGCTGAGCTTACGGCAAGCAGGCCAAATAGGCTCTTGAGCTATTAAGATTAGCGAGGGGTAGATAATTTGAGGTGGTTCAGATTATTCAAGAACTGGCGAGGTAAATTAATAGGAATTAATAGGAGGAGGAAAAGAGATGGGCAAAATGATAGTTACCGATATTGAGAAGTGTACCGGTTGTGGGTTGTGTGAACTTGTCTGCTCTTTCAAACACCACGATGAATTTAATCCGAATAAGTCCAGAATCCACAAAAACATTTTTTGGCAGCAAGCCATTGCCATTCCGGTGGTTTGTTATCAATGTGAGGAGCCTTGGTGCGGCAAGATATGCCCGGCAGGTGCTATCACCACTGAGACAGATGAGACAAGCGGGGCAACACTGATTAAAGTATCCGAGGTAAGATGTGTTGGCTGCAAGATGTGTATGCTGGCTTGTCCTTTCGGTTGCATTGTCGTTTCGGACAAGGGTTATGCGGAAAAGTGTGACCTTTGTGGAGGGGACCCAGAATGTGTGAAGTTTTGCGCCCCAAGGGCAATCAGATTTGCTGAAGCTGAACTGGGAATGATAACTAAGAAGAAAACATTGGCGGAAAAGCTTTTGGAATCTTATAAGGAGGTAAAATAATAATGTATGGCTGGATGGGAAAATTCCTACGGGTGAATTTGACCAAATCCAAAATCACGGTAGAGAACCTCGATCCCAAAATAGCCAAGGACTTTATCGGTGCGAGAGGCATGGGGGTTAAGTATCTATATGATGAAATTGACCCCAAAGTGGATGCCTTAAGCCCCGACGATAAGCTCCTCATGGTGACTGGTCCTCTGACTGGCACCGGAGCTCCTAGCGGTAATCGCTATGTGGTTGTTACCAAATCTCCTTTGACCGGTGCCATAGCTGAGTCCAGTGCTGCGGGTAATTTTGCCACATCGTTAAAATACGCTGGCTACGATATGATTATCTTTGAAGGCAAATCTAAGAAACCCACCTATCTCTGGGTTGATGATGATAAGGTTGAGTTAAGGGATGCCCAGCATTTGTGGGGGAAGACAACCTATGAGACTGAAACCATGGTTATTGACGAAACTGCTCCTGAAGCCAAAGTGGCTTGCATTGGGCCCGCCGGTGAAAAATTGGTTCGTTTCGCTTGTGTTATAAATGATATGGGCAGGGCTGCCGGAAGGTCTGGAGTTGGAGCTGCCATGGGCTCTAAAAACCTGAAAGCAGTGGCGGTTAGGGGAACGAAAGGGGTAAAGGTAGCTGACAACACTGGTTTCTACAACAATATGGTTGAGGTTTACCAGGACCTGGTGCGGACTGAGTACGTTCATGAGTTTCATCATACTGGCACTCCAGGTGTGTTAGCTTTGGTTCGGGTATTTGGTGCTCTGCCGACCAGAAATTTCCAGACTGGTGTCAACCCAGAGTGGGAGAAGCTTTGTAGTGAGACCTTGGAAGATACTGTTGCTGTAAGGAAGAGAATGGGCATGGCTTGTCCTGCCTGTCCCGTGGGGTGTGGACGGACAAGTAAGGTCACTGCCCCCGAATTTGCCGGAATAGGAGTTGGACCAGAGTATGAAACGATAGGTCTACTGGGCTCCAGTACTGGGGTCAATAACATAAGTGCTGTTGCCAAAGCAAATTTTATCTGCAATGAGATGGGCATGGACACTATTTCTACTGGCAGCACCATTGCCTGTGCCATGGAGTTATATGAAAAAGGCTATTTACCCAAGGAAGATGTTGGCATGGCTCTTCATTTTGGGGATGTCAAGGCTCTGGTGGAGCTTACAGAAAAGATTGCTTTAAGGGTGGGATTTGGTGATGTTTTAGCTGAAGGTGCTTACCGCTTAGCCAAGAAGTATGGACACCCCGAGCTCTTCATGGGTACTAAAGGGCAAGAATTTCCTTCTTATGATCCTAGGGCGCTGCACTGTATGGCACTGGGATATGCTACTCAAAGCCGTGGCGGTGACCATATTCGGGGTGAGGTACATGATGTGTCACTCTATGGGGTTAATACCTGGAGGGTAACCCGAGACCGCAACATTGAAAAGGTCGACCCTCTGACCTGGGAGGATAAACCGCTACTAGCCAAAGAGGTTCAAAACTGGTTTGCCATGATTGACTCTTGTGGAATGTGTAATTTTGTCTTCTTCCTGGGGAGAGATGAAGACCAATGCCGCAGGCTGCTGGAAACAGCAACAGGGATTGACCTGGGTGGACATGAAGGCTTTATGAGAACAGGGGAGAGGATATTTAATCAGGAAAGGCTTTTCAACCTCAAGGCTGGGTTTACGGGAAAAGATGACACCCTACCAAAACGAATGCTGGAAGAGCCCATGCCCGACGGTCCGGCTAAAGGAAAGGTGGTCCCTCTTGACAAGATGCTCCCAGAGTACTACAGACTAAGAGGTTGGGATAGCAACGGCGTGCCTACCCCAGAGAAATTAAAAGAACTGGGTCTAGCTTAATAGGATAAAGCCCAAACAAAACCACCCGCTGGGGCATTTCACTCCACTGCTTAACAACCGTTTTACACAACCAAAGTTGCTATTTTCGTCTCTCTTGAACTAAACCCAACTCCTTTAATTTCTCCGGAGTGGGGACTCCATTCTCGTCCCACCCTCGAAGTTTGTAATACTCCGGCAGCATCTTATCAAGCTCCACCACATGACCTTTGGCCGGCCCTTCAGGCATGGGTTCTTTTAGCATCCTTGGCGGCAAGGTGTCATCTTTAGCAGTAAAACCGGCTCTAAGATTAAACAGCCTCTCCAGGTTAAAGATTCTCTCACCCGTCTTCATCATCCCTTCATAGCTACCAAAACAAGTGATACCCGTCGCTGCCTCTATCATAGCGAGAACATTCTCTTCAGGATAATCTGAGCTTATAATATTAAAGTTACACATTCCTGAAGAATCAATGATGCAGAACCAGTCTTGAATTTCCTTGGCTGCCCATGGCTGGTCTTTCCAAGCAAGGGGATCTAGAGGCTTAGTAATACCCCTATCCTTCAACATTTTGAACCAATATAATCCCCACACACTCAAATCGTGTACTTCAGCCCGTATGTGACACGCGCCTCTGCTCACCGTAGCATAACTAAGACCCAAGCCCTTAAGACCTCGTGGGTCATACATGGCAAATTCCTGTTTCTTAACGGACATTGATAGCTCTGGATGCTTATATTTTTCGGCAAGGCGATAAGACCCTTCAGCTAAAATATTACCAAAACCCTCTTTACAGGCAGTCTTTTGCACCAGCTCAACCATAGCCTTAGCATTGCCGAAATTCAGCTTCATCCCCACATCCTTTTCCGGCAAGTAGCCTTTTTCAAAGAGCTCCATAGCACAGGCAATGGTCATACCCATAGTGATTGTGTCCATGCCCAATTCATTACATGTATAGGCCGCCTTAGCCACCGCAGCTAGATTGTCAACGCCACAAGCAGAACCGAACGCCCCAGTGCTCTCGTACTCTGGCCCATCACCCTCACAGGCAAATTCAGGGTCAGAAAACTTTCCAACTCGGCCACAACCCAGGGGACAACTAAAACAAGCCACACCCGGCCTATTCTTCCTCTTAGAAAAAGTAGTGTTAAATAGACTTCCGGAAATTTTGTCTATTCCCTCAAAGACACCAGTTTGGCAGTTCCTGGTGGGAAGTACTCCCACCACATTCATGGCAACGATGGCTATCCCGATTGTCCCTTCGTAAGTGAAAGGGTCTTGCCAATCCGCCTTATGCTTTCTAAAATTCTCGATAAAGGCCTTAGCTGCGTTAGCAAATTTTTCCTTATTGGCAATAGTAACACCCTTGGTCCCTCTCACAGCTACTGCTTTTAGATTCTTCGAGCCCATTACGGCACCAACACCTGAACGCCCAGCAGCTCTTCCAGCGTCATTAATTATACAAGCAAACCGAACTAAATTTTCTCCGGCGGGACCAATGCAGGCCACCTTAGCATTCTCATCAGTCTCCGCCTTTATCATATCCTGAGTGGTGTAGGTATCCTTACCCCAAATTGCCTCAGCATCGCGAAGCTCTGTCTTATCATTCTCTATCCACAGGTAAACGGGCTTTTTAGCTTTCCCCTCAAAAATTATGAGGTCGTAGCCAGCAAACTTCAGTTCGGCTGGGAAAAATCCTCCAGAGTTTGAATTGGCTATGGCACCAGTCAAGGGAGATTTGGTAACTACCATATACCTGCTGCCGCCAGGTGCTGCAGTTCCAGTCAATGGCCCGGTAACCATAAGGAGCTTATTCTCTGGACTAAGGGCATCCACCTTGGGATTAACCTCGTCAAATAAATACTTGGCTCCCAATCCTCTACCACCAACAAAGTTTTTGGCTGCCTCAGGTGATAAATCTTCCTTGGAAATCTTCCCATTAGTGAGGTTTACTCTTAATATCTTACCCATCCAGCCACACATTAAACTTTCACCTCCTTGTAAGATTCGCTGAGTCTTCCTGCTGCAGCCTTCTTTTTAGGAATATTTGCAATTTCAGCCTCCTTAAATTGCAAAGCACCATAAAAACAAGCATCCACACATGCAGGCTCACCCTCACATAGATCACATTTCTGTACTTTCTGCTTTTCACTGACGAAACCCATACCCCCAAAAGGACAAGCCAGCATACATATCTTACATCCAACGCATTTTCCCTCAGAGACCTTAACTATCTTAAATCCGTCCCTGTCCTCCTTGGCAATAGCACCAGCTGGGCATATATTTCGGCACCATGCCTCTTCACACTGCATACAGAATATAGGGATAAAAGAAGCTGTTGGGGCAAAACCAAAGACTGTTATCCTGGACTTGGCTGGATTATACTCACCGTGATGTTCCATTGAGCAAGCAAGTTCGCACGCTCTGCATCCGGTGCACTTTTCCAGATCTACGAATAGTATCCTGCTCATTAATTGCTCTCCTTTGTCTTATCAGCTAACCATCGGAAAAGCTCAGTGCCAACGTTCAATAAAGATTTAGTCAGCCTATCTTTCCACGGGGTAACGTCAGTCTTATTCTCAATAAGATTTCTAATTATTCCTGCGTCCGCTACCCTACTCAAGAGAACTGCTCCTGCTATCCTGTTATCAGATAATAAAAACCTTCTATATATCTCTCTTTCCTCATCAGCGTATTTGATTTCCTCAAAATTACCATCTATAGCTCTACACAAACCAACTGTAGCTAACGTTAGCCCAAATATATTAGTTACGTTAGAATTAAGTCCGCCATCAAACTTTTCTGGGTAACCTGCCATATTTAATCCACTTACCCTACCTTGAATGCAAGCATTAGGCCATGTAGCTATAACTTGTCTCTTACCAGAGATTAAATGCATTGCTTCGGCTGCATCACCAGCAGCAAAGACATTTTCTATATTTGTCCGCATATACTCATCCACAATGACCCCTCTATCCACCTTGACCCCCGTTTCTTTTATCCAATCTATATTTGGCGTTACCCCCTTTCCAACGACGACTAAATCCGCGAACAAATCTTCACCTTTGTCGGTAACAATCCAGACTTTGTTATTCTTCTCCTTAAAGCTCTCTGCGTTTCTCCCAAACAGGAACGATACTCCTTGTGATTCTAGTCTCTTTTGGAGAATAGCAGCACAACCATCATCGATGTTTTGAGAAAGTATATACCTAGACCCAACCACAAATGTAAGCTTAATTCCTTTTTTCGCTAAAGCTAAGGCGTTAGCCACCTGCATACTTATTAGACCTGCTCCCAAGACCACTATCTCTTGAGCGTCTTTACTAAGTCTTATTATCCTTTCAGCATCCTCAATGGTCCGTACAGTTAAGATGCGGGGAATTTTAGAGCTCTCCTTGGTGGGATACTTTGCCGATGCCCCGGTGGCAATTAGGAGATTATCATATTCTAACTTGGTATCATCCTCTAGATATACTGTTTGTTGGGCAGGATCTATTCCTACTGCCCTATCGCCAAATATTACCTTAACATTATGCTCACGATAGAATCTGTCATCGGCAATAAACAGGTCATCTCTGCCAATCTTTTGAGCAATGTAATAAGTAAGAAGCACAGGAGAATATGCCATACAATTTTCGGCTGAAATTACAGTAATTGGACAAGAACTATCAATACTTCTAATGGCGCTGATGGCGCTTAAGCCCGCAGCACTATTACCTATGATAACCTGCTTTTTCCCTTCCATATGAGGTGTCCCCAATATTAGTACTAGTCATAATGAGATACTTCCTGCCGTTTCCTTTAGATGTTTAACCTCTGTAACTTACTGCTTTTCGTAGTATCGTTTAGCAAACTCTACCGATGTCAGGTAGCTCAACGAGTTGTGCGGCCGGTAGTTATTATACTCTTGCCTAAAGGCTCCAGCAACAGTCAGAGCCTCTTTCCCGTTCCTAAAGACCTGGCGGTTCAGGCATTCATTCCTAAGCGGACGCTTTGCCAGCGTTCTCCATAAGCTTGCTTGACAGTAGACCAATATTGGCACATTCTTGCTCTATCTGGCTACTATCTGAAGCCAGAGGCAGGTAGCCCTTCTTAGCCAAGCCTGTGCTCACCGGATATCGTTCCACCTAATAGGCAGTTAATCTTACTTCATCTTTAGCTTTCTTATTCGAGCCGACTGAAAGATAGTGGTTTATAGGTTAATCCGCATCCCTTTGGTTTGTAAGCTGCAACTGGGTATTGACTTGAATTATAGCCTCTACTATAATATGCCCACATAGCTCATCAAGTAGAGCACGTTCTTGGTAAGAATGGAAATAGCAGTTTGGTGTCAGAAGAAGGGAGGGATGAGGAGATAAAGGACATCCCAGGTGCACTAGACATTGAGGAGACACAAATTGATCCTGTAACTTTCTCAGCGATTTCGATGAGGAGGTGATATTATGTGAATAATAGGGAAAGTGTCATACAAAACAGAAATCCTATAGGAGGTTTCGGATGAAAAGGAAGGATTTGCTAACAGTAATTGTTGGGATTAGTTTGGTAGCTGGGTTAGTGGCAGGTCTCCCTCTGCTGAGCAGTTGTAAGCAAGCGGCACCGGTGGAGGTGGAACCCATAAAGATAGGGGCACCGGATGCTCTAACTGGCGCCTACGCGGCAGATGGAGTTTTAATGCTAAACGGAACAATTATGGTTGCAGAAGAAATTAATGCACAAGGGGGGCTACTAGGGAGACCATTAGAGGTGGTTTCGTTTGACGTCGAAGATATGATGGCAGAAAAGCTCATGGCTGCTGCTGAGAAACTGATTGGGCTAGATAAAGTGGATGTTGTTGTAACGTCATGCAATGCCGCTGGACCAGATGTTGAGGCTTTCGGGAACTATGATGTTCCTTACTTACACTTCGATGCCGATCAACCTGTGGTAGACCTGTATCACGCAGACCCCAATAGATGGAATGTCTTCATGGTTGGTGATGTAGGAGCCCCGTATGGTGCCATTGATTTTGACGTAACTCAACTGCTTGGATACCAATACCCCAACAAAAAGCTAGCGGTAATAAAGGCGGACTATCAGTGGGATATAGAGTATGCAAATGGATTCAGAGACAGGGCGATTGAGAATGGCTGGGAAATAGTCATGGATGAAGTGGTTCCCTATGGTACTAGCGAATGGGGACCCCTACTGGCAAAGCTCAAGCCAGAAAACCCGTCTCTGATAGTCGCTTCGTTCTATTCCGCACCTGATCTGGTAACGCTATTCAGCCAATGGAAAGAAGAACCAACCGATTCAATAATTTGTTTTGGATATGGGGTAAGCATTCCCGAATTTGCGGATATGCTGGGTAACGAAGGCAATGGAATATGCGGAACGGCGGCTTCCGGCGTGCTACCTACCGCAGAGGGTAAGGCATGGGCAGAAAGATATAAGGCTAGGTTTAATGAAGAAGCGCCCAAGAATGCATCGGCTGGGACTTGTTACGATGAAGTTATGGCATGGGCGGTGGCCGTCAAAAGAGTAGGTGATGTAAAGGACTACCGGGCAATCTGTAAGGCTCTTGAAGACTACCCCTATGCAGGCATAACCGGGGTGTACAGCTTCGACAATGACCACAAAGTACCAGAGAGTGAGTCTTATCCGCAGCACTTCTTCCAGATGCAGAATGGGAATATCGTTACGCTCTATGTGCACTTGACTCCGGTTTCGGGGACAGCCTTTGAGCTTCCACCGTGGCTAGAATGAGCGTAAATGGTGTAAGAAGATGGTGTAAGAAGCAGGCATTTAGGCAAAGCCTTACTAAATGCCTGCTTCTCTATAAAATATAGGCTCAAGGATAGTCATAGTGATTCTTCACGTCAAGAAGGCAAATAAGCGCTCCGGAAAAGTGTACCATGGCACATGAGGTAGGAGAGGTACTGATTAGCGGTATCGCCCTTGGTTCAATATATGCCGTTATGTCTGTAGGTATGACCCTGGTTTACGGTGTATCAAGGGTATTTAATTTCGCTTATGGTTCCTTCTATATATGGGGGGCTTATCTTGCTTGGCTTCTATTTGGAGCATCTCCTGGGATGAGTTATCCGGCGGTCTTTGCCATTGTAATCCCGGTTATGTTTCTATTCGGTCTGATAGTTGAAAAGGGTGTTTGTGCCCCCTTACGTAGGAAAGCAGATTGGCAGGCCCTGACCATGATGTCAACTCTAGGTCTGGCTCTATTCCTGGACAATGCTTCTCTTATTGCTTTCGGTCCTCACAAAAAGACACTCCCCCCCCTGCTGGCAGGAAGCATGAGCCTTGGTGGCTTTACGCTGAGCAATCATGAAATAGCGACGTTAGTAATCGCTGTATCCATAATGGCTATTATTGGGCTTTTCCTTGAGCGAACGAGACTGGGAATGACGATGCGAGCAGTGGCCCAAGATGGGATAGGAGCCCGGATTGTGGGTATACAAATAAGTAGAGTGTTCGGCTATGCTTTCGCACTATCTACGGCCTTGGCGGGAATTAGTGGCATATTACTTGCTCCAAAATATTTCATGTATCCTCAAGGGGGATGGGTGATTCTGATAAAGGCATGGATAGTCGTAGCCTTTGGCGGTTTAGGCAGTGTTAAAGGGACTATTTACAGTGCCTTTATCCTAGGAATAGTGGAGGCTTTAGTTGGCTGGCACTTTGGGCTTCAGTGGACACTGGTTTTTTGGTTTGCGCTTATGCTGGCGACATTAGCAATAAGGCCGAGAGGATTATTTGGGGTTGGAGAATAATTAATGAAAATGCGGCTAATGAAACTAGATAGAGAAGGTAGTACTTTACTTGTTATGCTGGCTGTTTTGCTTCTTCTTCCCACTTATTTTCATAACAATCTATATATAATGCACATTTTAATTATGTGCCTCATTTACGGAGTAGTGGCTGTCGGTTGGGATTTTATGATGGGGTATGCTGGCATCTTCACCTTTGGTCAGTTTGCATTTTTCGCTATTGGCGCTTATGCATCAGGGATGCTAACACTATATTTAGGAATATCGCCACCGCTTGGGATTCTACTAGCTGGTCTTATAGCTGCTGGAGTGGGGATTGTAATCGGTCTGCCCTGCCTGAGGCTTAAGGGTGCGTATATAGCTCTGGTTACCTTTGCTTTGCATTTGATTTTAGTACCTCTGATTAACAGTGACGTTGGCAGGGCGATGGGGACTGGCGGCACGGTGGGCCTACTAGATATACCGACTCTCGCAGCGGGATTTTCAGTCGCTGCTAAGGTTCCATGGTATTATACTCTTCTTGGTGTAGCCTTTTTATCATTTTTTGTAGTTTACAGGATTAGCCACTCGTCAATCGGGCTGGCATTTGTTTCTCTCCGCGACTCCGAACCCCTTGCCAAGAGCCTCGGAGTAGATGCTTATAAACATAAACTCATGGTGTTTGGTATCTCGTCTTTCCTCACCGGCATGATAGGTGCTTTCTATGCTCATTATACAGGGATTGTCTCAACCAGGATATTGGGGCTTGATATTTTTCTTATGGTCATGGTTATGCTGGTTATTGGAGGTATGGGGAAATTCCCTGGAGCGGCCATAGGTGCATTTATTGTCACTTTTTTAAACGAGTTCCTGCGTCCATTGGGAGAGTATCGTCTTTTTATATTCGGAGCAATAGTAGTCTTGCTAATAGTTCTTGTGCCTGAAGGTTTAATGGGAACCTTATTCCCCACTGGGCGTGTGGGACCAGGTGATAGGTTTGGTCATTTTATCCGGCAAACTTTCACGAGACAACTCGGTAAGAAGAGTATTGAGAAATAGAGCATAGCAGAGAGGAATTTCTATGAAAATTCTTCAGGTTAACAACGTAACGCAGTGCTTTGGCCAATTGGCAGCGGTTAAAGACCTAAGTTTTGAGGTGGAAAAGGGGGAGATATTTGGCATCGCTGGGCCAAATGGTGCCGGGAAGACCACTTTATTTAACCTTATCACCGGGTTCTACCAGGGCTTGGGAGATATCATTCTTGATGGCAGAAGCATTAAAGGGCTTAGACCACATCAAATCTGTCACAAGGGGATTGCCAGGACATTTCAAATCCCTCAACTTTTCTCGACCCTTCCTATGATTGAGAATGTGAGGGTTGGAGCCCATTTTGGAGTGCGGGGGCCCCATGATGAAAGAGAAAGTATAAATGAAGCAATAAATCTTGTTGGATTACAAGGGAAAGAGAATGTTATTGTCGCCAATCTGAATCTTTTTGATAAAAAACTAACTATGCTAGCGGCGGCTCTGGCTACCAAGCCCAAGCTATTACTGCTGGATGAACCTGTAGGTGGGTTAAGCCCAATCGAGGTCAGACAGGTTATAATTTTAATCCAAAAAATCAACCAGGAATTAGGTTTAACGGTAATAGTTATCGAGCACTTAATGAAAGTACTTACTAAGATTTCTAAGCGACTTATGATTCTCCACAATGGGGAGAAGATTTGTATCGGTCCTCCTCAAGAGGTTACCAAAGACAAGAGGGTAATAGAGGTTTACTTAGGAGGTTGATTATGCTTGAGGTAGATAAAGTAAATAGTTTTTATGGTGAATTTCAGGCTTTACATGAGGTTTCTCTCAAGGTTAATGATGGTGAATTGGTTGTACTTTTCGGGCCTAATGGTCATGGTAAGAGCACGTTACTGAAAACTATCTGTGGCTTACTCACCGCTACCTCAGGCTCTATCAAATTCAATGGAGAACAAATAAACGGGCTACCAACTGAAAAAATTGTAGAGATGGGTTTAGTTTATATAGCTGAGGAGAGACATCTTTTCCCTGAAATGACGGTGCTAGAAAACCTAAAACTAGGTGCTTATAATCCTAATGCTCGGCCAAAAGAAAAAGAGAATCTCGATTATGCCTTTCAATTGTTCCCCAAATTGAAAGAGTGGAGAAAACGACCTGCTTCGACATTAAGCGGCGGGGAGGCACGAATGTTAGCCATTGGAAGGGGGCTAATGTCTAACGCTAGATTTCTGGCGCTAGATGAGCCATCCTTTGGATTGGCACCTAATCTTAGAATTGATGTCTTTAATAAAATTAAGGAAATTAAGGAAAGTGGGATTAGTGTGCTCTTGGTTGAGCAAAACGTCACCGAAGCTTCAAAGTTTGCTGATAGAATCTACCTTATAGAGGACGGAACAATAGTATTTGAAGGGAGAAAAGAAGAAGCTCTGAACAATGAACATGTAAAGGAAGTATTTTTGGGTATATAATATAGAGGTAGTCAGGGCATTTTGAAGAACACCGGTGGTTATGCCCCTTCAGGCACTCTCTACACAACCAGTAGCACTTTCTCTTATTCGCGCGGAGGACTTCTAAGAAGCACAGGCCACAAATTGAGGGGGAGAAGTCAACTATGGAATACAAAAATATTTTGTTTGAAGTAGAAGATGATGTCGCTGTAATTACCTTCAACCGTCCTAAGGTTCTAAATGTTATAAACTTGGAGACGATGCTGGAACTCAATAACGTTATTCATAGATGCCAAGAGGCTGAAAGCATCAAAACCGTTATTCTTACAGGGGGTGGTGACAAGGCGTTTGTGGCCGGGGCTGATGTCACTAAATTCAAGGAGCAAAGTCCTCAACAGGCGATAAAGTTCGCAGAGCTGGGCTAGGACACACTCAGGATGATGGAGACGATGGGTAAACCGGTGATTGCCGCCGTAAACGGCTTTGCCTTAGGCGGAGGAGCAGAAATATCCATGGCTTGTGACATTAGGTTTGCCTCTGATAAAGCGCGTTTTGGTCAACCAGAGATTCTTCTGGGATTCATTCCCGGCTGGGGGGCACACAGAGATTGACACGCCTGGTTGGAATAGGCCGGGCAAAGGAATTGATTATGAGCGGTGAGCAGATTACGGCTCAACGCGCTTATGAGATAGGACTAGTAAATAAGGTATTTCCTTCCGAGCAACTTATGGAAGAGACGAAGAAGTTTGCCCAAAAATTGGCAGGAATGCCATCCTTTGCCCTTAAGATGATTAAGTATGTCATTAACTATGGTTACGATTTACCCTTGGACAATGCCGGGAAGTTGGAAATTCAGGGCTATTCGCTGTGCTTCAGCACCCAGGACCTAAGGGAGAGGTTAGCAGCCTTTTTAGAGAAAAGAAAACCGAATTTTATTGGTAAGTAATGAAAAAGTGTAGAAAAAAATAAACAGAGGAGGCTATTAGGATGGCTTTTAAGGGTGTAGATTACTATAAGATAGATGAGTTACTCTCCGACGAGGAAAAGATACTCAGGGGTGCGGTGAGGAAATTCATGGAAGATGAAGTCGAACCATTTGTCGTAAATGCCTTTGACAGAGAAGAACCGATTGATATGAGAGAACTTGCTCCCAAGATGGGGCAACTTGGCCTGATTGGCCCCCAGATTCCGCAAGAATATGGGGGAAGCGGAGCAAATCATATAGAAGAGGGGCTTTTATGTCAGGAAGTGGAGCGAGTTGACAGCTCTCTGAGAAGTTTTGTGGAGGTGCAATCCGGGTTAGTAATGTACCCCATATGGCAATTTGGCTCGGAAGAGCAAAAGCGCAAATGGCTGCCATCCATAGCCAGTGGCAAAACGATAGGCTGCTTTGGATTGACGGAGCCAAATGCAGGCTCGGACCCGGCTGCAATGGAGACAAAAGCGAAAAGGGATGGAGATGGGTGGATTCTAAATGGAGAAAAACAGTGGATAAGCGAAGCTTCGGTTGCCGATGTGTCAGTTGTTTGGGCACGAACAGACGACGGAATAGCGGGGTTTTTAGTGGAGCAGGGCACTGAGGGATTCACCCAAACCTTCCAGGGTAAGAAGGGCTCTATGAGGGCAGGAGATGTGGGGTCACTGGCACTATCTGACTGTAGAGTAAAAGCTGAAAATATGCTGCCAAAGGCAACCAGCATAAAACATGTGTTTATGTGCCTCAATCAAGCCCGATATGGTATCGCCTGGGGTGCGATGGGCGCTGCCATGTCCTGCTATGAGACCGCCCTGAATTACGCCAAAGAGAGGAAACAATTTGGGGCGCCAATCGCATCGTACCAGTTGGTACAAGAAAAACTGGTGAACATGCTAATAGAGATTACCAAGGGGCAACTCCTGGTATACAGGCTGGGACGATTGATGGATGAGAAAAAGGCAAGCCACACACAGATCTCCTTGGCTAAGAAGAATAATGTTGCCGTTGCCCGTATGTGCGCCAGAACAGCGAGAGAGCTTCTGGGGGCAAATGGGGTATCCTTAGAATTCCCCCCCATACGCCACATGGCGAACATTGAGTCCGTATATACCTATCAGGGAACAGATGACATGCATACCTTGGTTATAGGGCAGGACATCACCGGCATCCCAGCATTCACCAGGGAAATTATACAAAGGCAGTAAATGTAACCGGGTATAGGCGACATGAAACTGTATGAATACGAAGGAAAAGAAAGCCTAGTTATAAAGGTAAATAAGGAAGAACAATGGAAAGAGAAGTTAAATGTCCATGGTGTGGTGAGTCAGTAATACCCATAGATAGCGACTACTCTGGTCAGTATGGGGAGATGAGAGAGAAGAGATGCCCAAAATGCAGAAAACTTGTATCAGTACGTCTCAAGGAGAGAAAATAAATTATGGGTGAAAACAAAGCTACTGAAGCGATGGCTGAGGGTATTATCACTAGCGAAGCATTGGAGAACTGGAGAGATAGGGTCGGGTTGAAACTTCGTATTGGGAACATCTTTAATCAAACAGTTTCCTACGAAGCACTAAGGAATTTCGTTAACGGTGTGGGAGATTCTAACCCTCTTTACCGAGATGAGGACTATGCTAAGAGGACTCGTTATAGTCGTCTTATTGCACCGCCAAGCTGGCTTTATAGCGTATTCCCAACTTGGGTATTACAAGGACTGCCTGGTGTGCACGCCTTTCATTCGGGAAATGATTGGACTTTTTATAAGCCTATGTTTGTAGGTGATACTATAAGACCGGAGTGCATTTTTACTGGTTTTGATGTCAAGCCGAGTGGCTTTGCCGGAAAGTTGGTTATGGAATACCAGAGGGCAAATTTTTACAACCAGAGGGATGAACTTGTGGCTTCCACTAAGGTATGGTTAGTACGAGCTGAAAGAGCTGCGGCTAGAGGTAAAGGTAAGTACGCAAGTATACAACTTCCTCATCCATGGAAAGAAGATGAACTTAAAAAGGTGGATGAAGAGGTTCTCAATGAACAGATCCGGGGGGATAATCCAAGATACTGGGAAGATGTTGAAGTAGGAGATGAACTACCCCCTGTAGTCAAAGGTCCCTTTGGCTTAACCGATATCATTGCCTTTTGTGTTGGAGCAGCACCAGTGCAGATAGCAGCTCACGGCGTCCAGCTCCAGCTATATAGAAAACACCCAGCATGGGGATTCCGCGATCCAGTAACCCATGCTTGGGAGCCGATTTATGGTGTCCATTATAATAGGGCAGCTGCTAGCAGTGCGGGCCTCCCTTACCCCTATGATGTCGGAGCACAAAGGCAGTGCTGGCTTTTCAACTTACTCACCAACTGGGTGGGAGATGAAGGTTGGATCAAGTCCAATTATGCCGAATATCGTAAATTTGTTTATCACTCGGATGTAGTGTGGTTTAAGGGAGAGGTAATTAAAAAGTACATTGACGAGAATGGGGAGCATTGTGTGGATATCGAAACCAGTGGGGTAAATCAGAGGGGAGAGGATACTATACCTGGTCACTCCACGGTAGTTCTTCCTTCTAGAGAGAAGGGAACCTGGCCTGTAGAGAGGAGATTATCGATAAAATAATTCCTTGACATGGGCAAGGGGGTCTATGCGGGTGAGTGGTATCTAAATATGAGTTCTCAGGTTTGATTAAAAAATGAAAATAAGGGGGGTTTCCTGGTATGCGAATGGAATATAAGACATATGAAGAGTTCAAACAAAACTTCAAATTGAGCGAAAGATGGGGAGTCTTTGACGGAGATCGCAATAATCTTAATATAACACATGAGTGCATAGATCGCCACCCTAAAGAAACGACAGCAATTAGATTAAAATTTGATGACGGAAAACGAGAAACCTATACTTTTAGAGAGCTCTCCTGTTTGACATCACAATTTGCTTATGCACTTGAAAAGCTTGGTGTAAATGAAGGGGACGCGATAGCTATAGTATTGGACCCTTCATTGGAATTCTATGTAAGTCTATTTGGTATATTAAAGAGGGGTGCAGTAGTGGTACCTTGCTCCCCACTCTTTGGTCCTGAAGCCATTGAGTATCGGGTTAGTAAGTCTAGTGCTAAAATAGTGATAATAAATAGAGAAAAGGCGAACCTGATAAGAGGTGGTTTGGTTCCACATTTAATTACTGCTGAGGAACTGCCAGAGCTTATAAAAAATGAAGGCAAGCATTACCAGCCTAACACTTCCGCCGATACCCCTGCGTTTATGCAGTTTTCCAGCGGCACCACAGGTGCACCTAAAGCTGTCCCATATCAGCATAGAGCTGTTACCCTTACTGCTGTCCATGTAAAGTTTGGCGTTGGTTTCCGAGACGATGATAGATATTTCTGCCCGTCGTCTCCAGCGTGGGGTCACGGAATCTGGTATGGCACAGTAGGACCATTAATATTTGGCAATGCCATAGGTGCCTACTCTGGTAAATTTGATCCAGAGACATTCCTTGAGGCGCTTGAGGAATTTGAAATCACGAATCTGTTTGCAACACCCCTGGTCTATCGCCGAATTATGAATTGTGGCAAACTTGATAATTACAAGCTTAAACTTAGGCGGCTAACCTATACCGGCGGAGGATTGGACATGGATGTGATCCAATACTTCCAAGATAGATTAGGCCTTATTGTGCAGTCCGCCTATGGCTCCACTGAGGTAGGTGTAATTTTGTTAGATTATGCGTTTGACGACTGGAAAGTCAAACCTGGGAGTCTGGGAAAGCCCCTGCCTGGAGTAAAGGTAGCCGTGATAGATGAGAATGGGGAAGAACTACCCCAAGGGCAGATAGGACAGGTAGCTGAATGGTATAAAGATGGATGGGTCAAGTTGGGTGATGCTGCATATGTTGATGGCGATGGCTACTTCTGGTATAAAAGTAGGATTGATGACATAATAATCTCGGCAGGATACACAATTGGACCTCTTGAAGTAGAAGGTGTGATCATGAAACACCCTGCAGTTCGCGAAGTTGCCGTAATAGGCAGCCCAGATAAAGAGCGTGGGCAAATAGTCAAGGCTTTTATTATACCCAACCGTGAGCCAAGTGAAGAATTAAAGCGAGAGGTGCAGGAGTTTGTTAAAATGCGTTTAAGTAAACACGAATATCCCAGGGAGATAGAATTTGTTAATGAGCTTCCTAAAACTCCAGATGGTAAGATTAAGAGGCAAGAGCTCAGAGAGTACGAAAGAGCGAAAAAGCTAGCGACGTGATCACCAACCCGAGGGGCTTAGATGACCTTTTCATCTCTTTCTTGCTTTATCTTCCGGTATCAATTTTACCCTGTATTCAGAATTTTTGTTGGGTGCAGCCACGAAGTTAAAAAGGGTGAATATTAAAAATAGAAAAAACCGTAGAGTAGAGAGGTAACAAACTCGGGGAGGTATAGGGTAGCATGAGATTATATGAATACGAAGGAAAACAGATATTCGATAAATTTGGTATCCCTATTCCGCAAGGGATTTTAGTGGGCACAGGAAAAGAAGCACAACAAGCAGCCAAAAAAATTGGCAGGGAAGTTGTGGTTAAATCTCAGGTCTTAATTGGTGGGCGAGGGAAAGCGGGCGGGATAAAGGTTGCCAAAACACCCGCAGATGCTGGGAAGGCGGCTGAGGATATTCTCGGCACAGAATTGCGAGGGTATAAGGTCAGTAGCTTACTAATTGAGGAGAAACTTGACATCGTCAACGAGATGTATATGGGCATAACGGTTGACGAGAAGAACGGTATGCCAGTAGCCATAGTAAGCACAGAGGGCGGGATAGAAATAGAAGAGGTCGCTCGAACAAATCCTGAGAAAATAGCTTCTACGCTTATCAATCCTATTTATGGCTTAAGAAGCTATGAAGCAATAAACTTATTGCGCCAGATTGGTTTGACCAGAGAAACTCTAACCTCAGCTAGCAAAATACTTGCCCAACTGTATAACCTATTTGCGTCTTATGATGCCCGCATGGTCGAGATCAACCCCTTAGTTACAACCAGCGACGGGAAAATGATTGCCGCTGATTCTAGATGCGATATAGATGACAACTCACTTTTCAAACACCCGGAATTGCAAGATTTACGTATCCAGCGCATCGAGAATCCATGGGAGAGGGAAGGAGCCAAACGAGGAGTAAACTATGTAGATCTAGAAGGCAACATAGCAGTCATGGCCAATGGTGCCGGTCTCACCATGTCCCTGCTGGATATATTAAAGGCTGGTGGTGGAAGCCCTGCCTGCTTTTTAGATACTGGCGGAGGCTTATCAAAGGAACGAATGAAGGACGGTGTCAGTCTCCTGCTACAAAAGGCAAGTTCAGATCAGCGCATCAAATTGATTCTACTGGTGGTGAGAATGATGATAAGCCCCCCAGATGCCGTCGCAGAAGGACTAATTGAAGCTATAAAGGAAGCTAAAGTTAACATCCCCATTATCGCAGTGATGCGGGGAAGAAAGCCCTACGAGCAACGAGCACGGGAGTTACTTAAGGACATAGGGGAAATCAACCTGCATTCCAGCGTTGAAGAGGGGGTGAGGGAAGCCATAGGAATAGCAGGAGAATAAAAATGGCTATATTTGTTGGCGCAGATACCAAGGTCCTAGTCCAAGGAATCACCGGAAGGCTTGGAGCATTGCAAGCAAGGCTGATGCTGGATTCCGGCACCAGGATAGTGGCAGGAGTTACTCCTGGCAAAGGGGGAGAAACACAGCACGACATCCCCGTCTATGATTCTGTCCAAGAGGCTATGAGCAAACATAGAATAGATGCTTCCGTGATATACGTACCAGCCCCCTTTGTACAGGATGCAGCATTTGAAGCCATAGATGCAGGCATCAAGTTCATGGTTATCATAACCGATTGGGTTCCTCTCCACAGCGCATTGAAGATAAAGGCCCACGCTAGAAGTAGAAACACCCATTATATAGGCCCCAATACACCCGGCATAATAATTCCCGGTGAAACAAGCCTGGGAATGATATCATCTTCAGCTGTTATGCCCGGGGGGACTGCCATTGTTTCAAGAAGCGGGACATTGACTGATGAAGTAGCGGCACACCTCTCTGAACAAGGCATCGGCCAAAGTGTAGTTGTTGGGTTAGGTGGTGACCCTATCATTGGCTTGAGAATGATCGATATCTTAAAGCTCTTAAAAGAAGATGAGCAAACTAAAGGTGTGGTCATAGTCGGCGAGATAGGGGGCACAATGGAGGAGGAAGCAGCAGAATATATCGAAGCTCAGTTCAACAAGCCGGTAGTAGCTTTTGTTGCTGGTAGAACAGCACCTCGGGGTAAGGTTATGGGCCATGCTGGAGCTATAATCATGGGTGAACGAGGCACTGCTGAGAGTAAAATAAACGCTTTTCAATCGGCAGGCATACTGGTCGCTAAAACCATTTGGGAGATACCGTCACTAGTAAAAAAGGGAGGAAAGGAGAGGGGCAATGACCAGTAAAAGAACAGAAGAGCTCCTGCGGTGGGACCGGGAGCACATAGTACACAGCAAATACAGTATGGGAAGTAATAACGGCATAATAATCGATAAAGGCCATGGAATATACTTTCAAGATACAGAGGGCAAGGAATATATTGACGGCTGCTCTCAACTACTTTGCGTCAATTTGGGCTATGGACAAGCAGAGATTATTGCTGCCGTGCGTGAACAGATGGAGAAATTACAGTACGGCACATACTTCTTCGGTTTTAGCAATGAGCCTGTTATTAAGTGCGCGCAGATATTAAGTGAGCTGGTCCCAGAGAGATTGGACCATTTCGACTTTACCACGGGGGGGTCAGAGAGTGTAGACCTTGCTCTCAGACTTACCCGTTCATATTGGAATGCCAAAGGCAAGAATAAGTATAAGATTATCAGTCTATATGACTCGTATCACGGCGTCACCAACGGAGCATTGGCCGCTACTGCCTCTGGGAGAGGATTCTTTGAGAGAGGTGTAGGGCCGATGTTGCCTGGCTTTATTCACATACCCTCATACTACTGTTATCGATGCATGTTTGGTCTAGAATATCCCCGTTGTAACATAGAATGTGCCAGATTTCTTGCTGAGCTTATTGAGAAAGAGGGCGCTGACAACATAGCTGCCTTCATTGCTGAGCCAGAAATAGGTACCGGTGGTATGCTCGCCCCTCCGCCGGAATACTGGCCGCTGGTAGAGGAGATATGCACCAAGTACGAGGTGCTGCTTATCGCTGACGAAGTTATGACTGGCTTTGGTAGAACAGGGAAGATGTTCGCCATAGAACACTGGAATGTCAAACCGGATATTATGACAATGGCTAAGGGAATTACCAGTGCTTACCTTCCCTTTGGAGTAATAGCCTTTAGCGATGAGATTTGGGAGACACTTAAGGATACTAATCTTATTGCCTACACTTATTCTGGGCATCCCGTATGTGCTGCCGCAGCGGTTAAAACGCTGGAGATATATAAAAGGGACAGGGTGGTCGAGAACGCGGCAAGGGCAGGTAAATATGCCTTGGAGCGCCTTAAACAGGTCCTGGGCCCACTTCCATGTGTAGATGAGATTAACGGGCTTGGCTTGATGATCGGCATTGAGATAGTAGCCGACAAAGCCACCAAAAGACCATTTGACCGGAAACTGAATATAATGCAAAAGTTGCACGAAAGAGCACTAGAAAAGGGTCTATATATACGGGTGTCTGACATTGGCGGAAGCCCAAGCGACAGAGCTTGTTTTGCCCCACCATTGATAATCACTAATAAGGAGATAGATAAAGCGATTGATATCTTGTACTCCGTAATATCCAGCCTGTGTTCTTAAAAGAACAGTTCATACCAAAGCTGGAAGCCCTCGCAGGCTGTGAAAATTTGAATGGCCGAATAGGAAGGAGTAATGGATATCGTGAACATGATTGTCTGCGTCAAGCAGGCGATTGACCCTGAGGCACCACCAGCGAGTTTCAAGATTGACTCCACCAAAAATACAGTGACGCTACCACCGAGTGTATCACCAGTAATTGACCCTTACTCTGAATACGCTGTAGAAGCAGCGCTGAGAATTAAAGATGCTCAAGGTGGCAAGATAACGGTGATAAGCCTGGGCACAAACCTGCTGCCAGATGTGGTCAAGAAACCGTTATCTATGAGGGCTGATGAGCTCATCTTGCTGGAAGACGAAGCCTTTGCTGGGGTAATGATTCTCGGTGAGGTTAAGGAGGGGAAACAGACTCCTTCACGGTTGATTTCTACGTTCTACTTCTAGGGCTCCTCGATATTCTATCCTTGAATTTGCTTACACAGTTGATTTCTATATCCAGCACTTCTGCTATGCGGAATTTGGCTTCTATACCTTTGGCAGCACCAGGGTACAGGTATGTTGACAACATTCCGAGACCAAGCTCCTCCCTAATTACATTCATCACCACTGGGTCGGCAAGGTCAGAGACCGAAACTTCTAATTTTTTAGCTACGTACTCTTTCGCCTCCTTGATTTTCATTGCCCGGGATATTTGCATTCGAGCTACCAGATCTCCAGCAGTTCGCATTCCGCCCATTCCCGAGGCAATTTGGTGAGCACTAGCCACCCCCGCCGGGTCTCCTACTCCAACCTACAAACCGTCTGCTCTGCCTATTTCTACCATAGCTGCGGAGGCACGCGATACCGCATCTATTGGAGGCTGATCAAGCGAAGGAACTCCCCCCACCCCCATGCCTACATTAGCGTGGACTGCTATTTTGGCATTCTGACAGGATTTCACAAAGGTGGCTGCTTTGGCTACATTCCAGGCACATGACTTTGTCGTTCTGTTATTAATAGCTGGGCCAAATATCGTAGCTCCAGCTTTTACTGCTAACTCCGCCTGTTTATGGGGATACAACCCTGCCAGACGAACTCCATCATAAGTCAGTTCACCATGTATTCCTAAAACAAATTCCCCTGCCATTCCTATTTCGATACCCAGCTTTGGGTACTTTTTCTTCAATATTTCAGTAGCGCGCAAGGCAGCCAGGAAATCAGCATCTCCTACTGCCCCCGTAGTATCAATATTAATGCCATCTACTCCCGATTTATACATTAAGCTTCCCACATTAACTATGTCAGAGACAGCAGCTTCCACCATGCCCTCTAGCGCTGCTCTAGCTTCAGCTATTTTGCCCTTAGGTAATAAGTCGAGTGGATTGGGGAAAGGACCATCTGGTTGGGTATAGGCACCCAGATTCGGCATAGCACCATAAAGCAGTGGAACGGTGGTAACTAATAACGTCTGTTCCACATCCCCTTGCTCGAACGCCATGATATTCTTTAGGACTTTATAGGTGTAATCGAGTTGACCTAGCTCTATGGTATCAGCACCCAATGCCTTTTCATACACTTGGAGAGACTGAACGCGGTGTATTAACCCCCCCACACGCGCAATTTTAATCATAGGGTCGTCATATGTGAGAACAATTTCGTTGCCAGGCTGTACGCTGATAAACTTGTAGGGCGCCTTGAAAATATCGAATAGATACGACAGCTCATCCTCAGAGAGGGTTGGGATCCCGCCACGCTCTGCGGCATCTGCGGTGCCTTCCTCCAAATCTCGCTTTAGCTCACCCTCACTGAGTTCGACTAAAGTCCCATCTCCTCTTCTAGTGCGGATTTTCGTCATCGTTATTACCTCCTTTTATGGTTAATCCCCTAAACTTCCGGCACAGGCACCCTTATGCTAAGGATTTCCCCGGAGTGAGATGGTGTCGCTACCATAAGATGATCCCAGACCTAGTAAGGTTCAAGGATTCAATTTTAGGCATTCACTTCCTTGATCGCGTCTTCTAGTATATCTAATCCTTTGCTCAGTTCATCCTCTTCGATAACTAAGGGGAACATCAACCGAAGAATATTCCTCAATGCTCCACAAGACATTATTATTAAACCATGCTCATAGCATCTTTTGATTATGGCGCCGGTCTTCTCAGCAGCCGGCTCTTTAGTGGCTCGATCCATCACTAGCTCGACACCAACCATACATCCTAAGCCCCGCACATCTCCAATGATGTCATATCGCTCCTTCATATCATCAAGCCTACTTTTTGCCATATGTCCAAGCTTAGTTGCTCTAGACAGGAGTTTCTCTTGCTCTATCACTTCTATCACTTTGAGCGCAGCCACACAGGCAAGTGGGTTACCTCCAAAGGTTCCCCCTAATCCCCCTACATCAACCGAATCCATTATCTCTTTCCTACCAATCGTAGCCGATAATACCATTCCACCACCCAGACTTTTAGCCGATAGTAATATGTCAGGGAGTACACCAAAGTGTTCCACTGCCCACATTTTCCCCGTGCGTCCTATGCCGGTCTGTATCTCATCAATTATGAGTACTATTCCATAATTGTCACATAACTTCCTCAGACCTCTTATAAATTCTGCCGGGGGGACGATATAACCACCCTCCCCTGCTACAGGCTCCACAATCAAAGCGGCAATCTCATCTGCTGGCATATAGGTATTGAAACTATCCTCAATTGTCTTTACGCAGTAATTGCCGTAATCGGCGTCAGAAACTTGAAATGGAGCTCTATAAGTATATGCGTAGGGAAATCTAACAATGCTGGGATCAAATGGCCCAAAACCATGCTTATACTTTATGCCACTTGTTAATCCCATGCCAAGGTAAGTCCTGCCATGGAAGGCATGCTCGAACGCGATTATTCCACGCCTACCGGTATATTTTCTGGCTACTTTGATTGAGTTCTCAACAGCCTCAGCCCCGCTATTGGTAAGTAGAACCTGTTTTGGGAAATTACCCGGCGTTATCTCAGCAAGTTTCTTCGCTAATCTGAGATATGGCTCATGCGGTGCGACATGAACACATAAACTTAAGAGTTTTCCTACTTGCTCATTTATGGCGCGAACAATTTTATCGTTTTGGTGTCCCACATTTAGTACACAAAGACTGCTGGTGAAATCAATGTATTTGCTCCCATCCACGTCTTCTACTAATGCGCCCTTGCCCTCAACCACAAAGATAGGAACGGTACGGAATACAGCCTTAGGTACATATTTATCCCAGAGTTTTATTAATTCAGCGGATTTCTCTCCGGGAACCTTTCTTCTCTCGCCTATTCCTGCTCCCTTGCCCATATTTATGACCTCTAAAATTTAGTTTTTACTGTCAACGCTCCTAAGCTAAATAGTATCTCCGCAACCCTTTCGTGTAATTCTCATATGCCACTCCAGTATCTACGACAGCGCCTACCACACTAGCGCTCCCGGTTTGAATCTCCCAAGCTTCTTCTCTAACCTCTTCAAATATTCCTTGACCTTTTCAAGAACTTTCCCCTCAGGAACCTTGATTACTCTAAAACGCTCTGCATCTCCTTTGAATCTGACTATAATCTCGTCTGGGGCTCATTTCGCTTTGGCTATTTCGGGTTGGCGAAACTCCTTAAGCTCCCTCCCATCAGCGCTAGCTGGAGTGCCCTCTAATACAACCAAAAGCGAGATGGCCAGTAATATCGAAATTGCCCACTTCCCTTTCATGGCTCCCTCCCAATATCGCGACTAACCTTATTTTACTACTTGGATGACCGTTGTCAAGAAACCTCCTGACCTTAGGCCAATTCACTGATGACTGTTAGCAAAGTCGCTTCGGCACACATTTTCCCTAAGTGCACACTTGCTTGGATTGTACAGTTCCTAATAAAAATATGGGCTGAGGAACTACTCCCCAGCCCCCTACTCACGGTCGGTGCCAGTATTCTAAAAGCCAAACAGAGCTGGCTGTTCTGCTTTTCTCTTGGCTACTTCTTCCTCTTTTTTCTGCCTCCGCTCGGTGCGGTCTCTCTCTAGTCTTATGGCAATCCGCTTTGTGTAGAGCTATTCCTTGAGCCTCTTGAGTTCCCGCATTTGCTCATCGGTGATGCTGTCTACGGCGATATCCTACGGGATGCCCTGGCCCTCCTTTCTGACCGTATCACCATTGCCCTCGTTTACGGCTCGGTTGCCAGAGGCGAAGAGAACCAGCGCAGTGATATAGATTTGCTCATTGTCGGCGATGTTGCCTTTTCGGAAGTGGTTAAGGCGCTTCGCAGCGCACAGGAAGCGCTGGGGCGAGAAATCAACCCGACCGTCTATCCCGTTGACGAATTTCGTTCCAGAATTGCTGAGGAGCATTACTTCATACAGACAGGATGTTCTAAGTGGTCCCAAAATATTCGTAATTGGAGATGAGCGTGAGCTTAAGCGATTGGCTGGAGAAAGGCTGGCTGGTCAGGCATAAACCTGACCGCCGGGAAATCAAGGAGCTACTGGGCATTGCAGACCGTGACATCGCTGATGCACAGGCAGAGGGAATCAGCACTGACACACGATTGAGTATCGCCTACAATGCAGCTTTACAGCTGGGTGTTGCTGCTTTAGCTGCCGCTGGTTACCGTGCCGGGCATGAGGCACATCACTACCGTGTCATCCAATCTCTTGCCTTTACCATTGGTGCCAACACTGAATTGATTGACCAGCTGGATGGCTTCCGCAAAAAGCGCAATATCAACGACTAGATGAAGTGTTGCTACCGGAGTTTGAGGAAAGCACGGATGTCGGCAAAATGTTGGCAATAGATCCTGATTTAGATATAGCCAGCGGTCGGATTCGAACCGACGACCAGCGGTTTACGAAACCGCTGCTCTACCCCTGAGCTACGCTGGCATGTGAAGCTAAGTTACGGAAAGTTGGCGACAATTTGGCGACGGAATTTTTATTGACCCCCGCGGGAAGTACCTCATCCAATAGCGCCATAGCATCGCTTTGCATCCCCTCAATTATATGGCTGTAGACGTCCATTGTAAAGGCTACAGAGCTATGGCCCAGGGCTTCAGAGATAACTTTAGGCTTTGCACCGCGCAGCAACATGAGGCTGGCGAAGCTGTGCCGCAAATCGTGGAATCGCAGGCCCTTCAGTCCGGCACGCCTGGCGATTCTGCTAAAGGCGTGGGAAAGGACGCCCGGGTCAATTGACTTGCCTTCCACAGTGGCAAAAACGAGGTCGTCCAAGGTAAGCTCTTTCCCCAGCTCGCGGTAAAGCCGCTCCCGCTCTGCTCGGTATTCCCTCAGGAATAATGCCAGCTTTGGAGTCATGGCGACACGGCGCCGGCTTTAACAGGGTGACCAAGCAGGCATCCAATCCGGGGCAGGGTTACGAGTGAGGTTGCGCTGGTTAGAGCCATCGGCGTCCATTACGTATATTTCATCGCTCCCTTTTTATCCTCCTGAAAGCGTTGAACTCCTCCACTTGCTTTAGGCAGCCGAATCAGTCTTTTAATTTGACCATGGTATATCCGGCTTTGGAGACGAAAGTGATGTCAAAAAATGAGTGAAACGAATTAAAAAGTACCTAAGTATTGAGACCAAATGACTATTTACATATGGGCCATCTCCACTATAATTAGATTAGTAGGAAGGGGAAAAGAACAATGAGTGGGATGCAAAAGATGTCACAAAGAACTGGCATCCAAGTGGATGGCATAGAAAGCATTGTTGAAGAGTTTAGGCAGAGAATCAGTCAATCTGTTGAGAACGATAGGAACAAGCTGAGGGAACTCGCAGAACAAGAATCGACCAGCATTATTGCGGAGGCAAAGAAGAAAGCGAATAGTGAGGTAGAAAAAATTCTTGCTGAAGCCAAGCAAAAGGCAATTCAGACCGTTAATGAGGCTGACAAAAGAATAAAAGACGAAGCAAAACAGAAGACTAAGAGGGAGCAGGAGCGCATTATTCAAGTAGCCAAAGAGGAAGCTGAAACGCTCGTTACGAAAGCGCAGCAAATGGCAGAGGAAGAAGCGAAAAGGATAGTGACCGAATCACGCAAAGAAGCAGATAGGCAAAGGGATAAGCTAATTGCAGAAGCTGAAAGTGAGGCAAAACGGAAGGCAGAGTCTGATGCTGCTCAAGTTCTTGCTGAAGCTAGGGACAAGGCACAAAAACTTGTTGCCGAGACAAAGAACAAGGTTCATGCGGTGCTGGCGGAATCAGGTCGAATAGTTATGGAAGCACACAAGGCGCTCGAGCAAACCATTGAGGCGGTTGAAAAGGAATTCAAGGAAGCCCAGTATCAAGACGAGATAATAGCAGTGGCTAGCTGTTCGAGACAAGGAAGTGAAGAGTCCGCCAGCTCAAATATCGAATCGCGTACCGATAAATCTCCTGCCGAGGAGGAAGACGGACGGATATTGAGGGGCAGACTGACATTCCGGTTATCGCAATTAGGAGACTCTAATAGAATCAGACACTTTCAAGAACAGCTACTTAGCACTCCTCACCTAAAGTTAATAGCGAGCGGTGGCTCTGTAGACGAAGGATACTGGATTGAAGCTGAACTTGATGAGCCCATGCCCATAGTTAAGATACTCAAGGGAATACCATTTGTGAAAGAAACGGTTTTGCACAAAAATACAATCGATATTGCCATAGGGAGTAACTAGTAGAGGCCTATTGACCAGGTGACAAAACCGCCCAGATTTTGACTACAGACTGTCTCGTGCTGTAAAGAAGACCTCCCCACGTTAGAAGCGGCAGCCTAGAGCCTCCTTCTTGTGCTTTCACCCAACAATGCAAGCTATTGTGTGCCGAATAGAATCTGCGCTTCTATTCACTCTTATGCTGGGTGGGCCGCAAAGCCCATGTTAGCCGACCCAAAGGGCAAGGAGTGATGCAACCCAACGGCATCCCGTGTTATACGCCGTTGATGGTGCGTTCATTTCCTAGATCTTTGCTCTCTTTCCCATTTCACATACCTTCGCCAAACCCTGAACCAAATACGAGCAATCGAATCAATGGTGTCTGAAAAAATGGCGACACTAAGCTCTTCAAATGATATCGATCCCAAAGATTGCCAATTTCCCAGAGTGACATTGGTATGGTCATACTGCGGGGGAAGGAAATAGTAAGAAAGAAGATAAGAATGCTGGCAGATAGCGCTCATGAAGTCCCATACGTTCTTGTTTCCGGTTCCAAATGACTCAGTAAATTCCCTTTTAGACAGTTCATCGTCAACCGTTTTCAGATATGATGATTGATATTCCTGGTCTTTGCTTGAGTCTTTTAACGGGTACCCGCGTGGGTCATAGAAGAATCGCTCATTACTCGCATCGATTTTATAGTAACGTTCAATCTCGTCGTCCCATTCTCCTTCCATTTCCCCGTGTATGTTCTTGCCTTCAGAAAACTGCCTGCTGTCACAATGTAAGGGCATGTGCGCATCGGCAACATAGTGACTTAACATGAAAAGCCATAGCGCCACCTGGTTATCCGTGGGCGACACCGGCGACCCTTTCTCCTCGTTCTCCTGCACCTTGAGATGGTCAATGACTGACTCGGCGATAGATTCACAGCGGTCGGGCAGGTTGTCATGTTCGTCAACCTTGAAACCCTTCTTCCTTACCAGAGAGCTTTCACCATACTTATAGCTCAGGTATGTTGCCGGAAGCTGCTTGAACCCCTTCGCAGTCTCATCAGAGGGCGTGATTTTAAGCACGTGGCTGTTGGCCATACCCTTTATTAACGTATCGGGATACCAGGCTCCCCGTATGACACCGTCTTTATTGCTTTTGAACCACTCTATGAGGCTATCGGCAGACTTGCGGTCTATATCATCAGATAGAGATAGCTTTTTATCTTCTAATCTCTTTATCGCCATAAAGGCTAACCAGGCGTGAGTAAATTGTTTCATCTGTGAAACCTCCTTTATTGATTATTTAAATCTATAAATCAAAAGGGGCACCAGCCACCGCCGCATTATTTAGCGATGCTAATTCCCTTGTTTCACCTTCATCTTTGCTAGCCTCCAGTTTGCGCAATATCTACGGTGCCCCAGATACTGTGCAGGTTCAATATAGTCTCGTTTTGAGATTGCGTCAACTGCTGAAAATCAGACGCGAATACGTAGATTCACAGAGAGAGTGGTAATAAGCAGGATAACAATCCGCCCCAATGTTCAACCAAGGTTACCTATCAAGAGGCAGAGTTGAATTCCCAAGAGAATTCCTCGCCATCAGGAGACTACTCTCCACACGCTTGAAGAATTCCACTAAATGTCAGATTGTCGCGTGCCTACCTAAGAGCGCTGTAATGCTGCCCGGAACTGGTCAACGGCATCGCTTACCCGAACGTAGGGGAACGGGGGAATTGGCTTGTCTAAAGCCGGCGAAACTTTCAGGCAAACAAAGGTGGGACCAACTTGGTTGATAACAATGTCTATGTTGTCTTCCAATGTCTGTAGATCCTCAAACTCATACACGTCGGCATACCCAACATTTCTAGCCAAGGCGGCGAAATTGACTTTACCAGCCCCAGGCACAGGCTGACCACCGGTACAGCGGTAAACTCGATTGTCAAATAGGAAGTGAGTGAAGTTAGGCGGAGCCATATGAGCAATGGTCACCAGACTGCCTAAATTCATAAGGAGCGAGCCATCACCGTCTAAAACAAAGACCTTCCTATCAGGTCGAGCTAGGGCTAAGCCCAGAGCCAACGATGAGCCTTTGCCCATAGATGCCCAGTTAAACGGGAGGTCAAACTCGGGCTTTGTAGATACCACAGGAAGCTCAGCACCCGGGGTCATTTCAGCCACGATTAGGGCATCGCCCCGATGCTTAGAAATTATTTTTACCGCCTCAAAGCTCTCCATCATGGCTCCTGCTCCCTTACTATTAGAATGGCCACCAGCTTATTGGTCTCCTGCGCCTGCTTATCCCCGATGGATATCTTTCCCACATCTTCGTCACTCTGTACCAGATAATACTTGATACCCCAGGCATCCAAAGTGGGCTCAAGGATGATGCCGGCAGAATCAGTTCCCTTCCAACCTCGATAGCCAATTAGCATAAGTAGCGGCAGATGAAGCTCAAAGGATACCAGTCTAATCGAATCTCCTGCCTCATAAAGGCCAGCATTCTGATAGAGCATCACTGGCTTCTTGCCGCCTAGGATAAGACCGGCGGCGATAGCCACACCCTCTCCCTCACGGCAAAACGGAACGAGGGTAATTTCCTTCTGGCTTATCATGGCTTCGTACATGAAGCGAAGCTCCGACCCAAGAAGCCAGACGATGTGGGTAACGCCACACTTCTTAAGTTCATCAAGGATTTTCTCGCCAGTTAATCGCGTCTCTTGGACAGCCAATGTTGTTCCCCCTGTCTATCGCCCTTATTAAGATAAGAATTAATTGGCTACATTACGAACTCGCCCACGACTTGGTGTTTAAACTCTACCAACAATACCTTTTCGCTGTCAAGACCACACATCGAGACATGTCTCAACGTCATCTGCGATGCAAACGTTAGAGCAAGTAACAGAACGCTATGTTGTGCAGTGCATTTCTGAGCAACTTACCCTAGCGAGGCAATCATCAAGTTGCTTTTCTTCTCCGTCTTCTGAAGAAGAACATACCCAAGACTATAGTTACTATTACAGGAATACCCCAAACTGGAGCGGCGGGCACTGGCGGTCTGATTCCTTTAACTTTGGTCAATGAAACAGTTCCACCAGTGAGACGTCATGTCTCATTTAAATCGCGGATAATCTGGCATATGTTGCTCCTTTAGAGCGTTGCCCGCGTGAGGTAGGGGGCGTCCTAATGGATGCCCCCAGAGTAAGCCTTTCCCCTTTTTCAGATTACTTTTCATACCTTTTAGCGTTTACGTGTCACCGATATACGCCGTGTTCCTTGAAAAAGTCTGTCATCGCCTTCACGTTTTCGGGATTTTCATCGATCAGTGGAACTTCGGGGTTCAAAATGTAGCCTCCTCCTTTGCCCACAACATCGATGAGTTTCTTACAATAATCTTTAACTTCCTCAACAGTGCCTATGCATAGCAGTGAGCTTGGCGGACCACCGGTGAGACATGCTACGTCGCCTAAGACTTCCTTTGCCTTAAATATGTCCCTCTCAATATGGTACACTACCTTCCCCTTTGGTACATCCCTGATGAT
The DNA here is from genome assembly GCA_964354655.1 of uncultured Dehalococcoidales bacterium. Classification (GTDB taxonomy): domain Bacteria; phylum Chloroflexota; class Dehalococcoidia; order Dehalococcoidales; family E44-bin46; genus E44-bin46. The sequence goes on along the minus strand of CAYHAL010000008.1, from coordinate 20,351 downwards.
TTCCAGACGCGATGTATAATCTCCTTCAGTGAATATAAACGGTGTCAATCCCGCATCAATTATCCCTAATATTACTTGTCTTAAAGTTGGCCAGTAGAAGGTCTTGTATTGCTCCTCAGACATTAGCCCCTCAAAGCCTTTGTGAGGAAAGATTGCCACTCTAGAAGCACCGGTCGCCTTGGCACCATCTACCGCAGTCTGTATCTGCCAGGGGGTTACTTTCTCAATAGCTTTCAAAAGCTTATCGGGATCTCTATACATATCTATCATTGCCCCGCGTGTACCCCTCAAAAAATTGGCAATAAAGTCGTAGGGTACAGAGGCCACGTTTCTAAAAAATGTTGGAAACCCCATCTCTTTCATCTCGTCGATAAACGCGGTGAAAGAGTTGAGCCAGTTAAGAGACTCTGCGCTTGCTTTAGAAAGAGACTCAAGAGCACCGAGAACTTCTGGTGTACCAACAACGGTAAGGGCATCAAATAGCCCTTGATAGTGACTAATTATACCGTGTATCGGTGGAAGCTTGGTTAGAGGGGCTAACGCTCCGATTATCTTCGGAAGATATGCTCTTATCATGTAATCAGATGGGTCGTCAAGGAACCAGTCGTAGTCTTCGGCCCGCATGGGTGCGTATACTTCTCTCTCCCCCTCAATTACCTGGCCAGGTTCAACGAACTGGTATGGGACAGTGGGTTTAACTCCATGCCCGGGCCACCTAAGTGCTCTGTAGTCAAGGTGTTCAAACACGTACCCTGAAAGAAGAAGTGGGGGATAATACCCATCCCACCCAAAGTCGGAAAGCGTTTTTTTCCAGGCTATGTAAGTCTTGTTGTAGTCGTACATGGCTTCTTGGACAGTTATTCCAGCATATTTAAGGGGGAAGAAACCAGGGTGAGGTACAAGTGGAATTCTATCGGGCACTTTTAGCTGGATGGCGTCTTCTACTCTTTTGACTCTTTCCTTGTACAATTCTTCTGGTGTTTTCGCCATTTCACACACCTCCTACCCATTTTTTAGCTAGTGATACTGCTGCCGCTGCGTCTCTCCCATAGGCGTCAGCACCAGTGTACTTCCTTACCCGGTCATCAATTAGAGCTCCGCCAACCATAATCTTTACTTTACCTCGCAGGCCAGCATCTTCTATGGCTTCTATCGTTTCCTTCATTGAATCAAAGGCCAGGGTCAATAATCCGCTCAAGCCTACGATACCAGCGTTAGTCTCCTTTATCTTGTCAACAAATTTCTGGGCTGGGACATCCACGCCAAGGTCATAGACTTCAAAACCATAGATATCCAGCATGAATGCCACGATATTTTTGCCCATATCATGTATATCACCAGACACAGTGCCAAGAACAAGCTTACCTAAGCGCTTAACCTCAGCAGCCTTCGTTAGTTTCGGCTTAACCATATCGGTTATTCCCTTCAAGATCTCACCGGAATATACCAGTTCTGGGATGAAATATTCAGACTTTTGAAAGCGCTCACCAACGGTTTCCATGGCGCGTCTGGCATCGTCTAGGATACTGAGGGGATCATCGCCGGCATTCAGTCTATTTTGGACAATTTCTAGGGCCTCTTGTTCCTTCAAATTGGCTAACGCATTAACTAAGTCCTCAGCCATGATTCTTTAACTCCTTTCTCCTAGGATGGGGTAGATTGGTCTTTCTTGTATTAACCTCATCTTAACCTCCTCTAATTTAACTGAGTTAATGGATTTTTACGACTGTCCCGGTTTTATTAATACACTCGTTTTTACTTTTACGCCCATCGGCTTTCCAGCGTTTGGACTCTGCCGATCTGGCACTCAACTGAATAGCATAACTTAATAACACAAGGGCAACAGGCTTGTCAATGGATCGGGCTCTTTAGATTACCTCCTAACATTGACACGGTTATCCTGCTTGTGGCTAATATCGCCAAAACTGTCATGAGGTTATCTGACGCCAGGGGCTATGAAGCTAATTGAGAAGGGAAGCGGGCTGCCTCTGGTACGAATCTGCCATCAGTCAACTTCCTCTCCTACATAGCTTATATCCCTAGTTTTATCCCACAATTAGCGCAGTAAATCACATGTTCATTTGACCTGCCCCCCAAAACGGATCCAGTTGTAGTGTTAGACTAGATATTGAGAGAGGGGGTTCTTAAATGGTTAGAAGGTCATACAGTGCAGAGCAGAATCGGCCTTATTCTATCATAAATTCTTTCCAGTTTATTGACTCTCCCTTGATCCTCCAGGCTAAAGTAGCTCTATGGCACGGGTATGGTTCCACTGCTCTTAGCCTCGGCACCATGCGGAAGTGGTTCAGGGGTAGAATGCTTCCTTGCCAAGGGGGAGGTCGCGAGTTCGAATCTCGTCTTCCGCTCTATGAAGACAAAACTAGCTTAGAAGCTGTCCAGATGTGATAACTGTTAAGTTCGAAAGTCTGTTAGCCGCCGCCTATAATAGGCACTACATCTATCCAGTCCCCCTCTTTGAGAATATGATTTAGATCGCCGATAGCTATACCGTTCTTCAAAATGCTAATAAGAGGATTGATTGAGCCAGTAACATTAAACAGGGCACAGTGGCGCTCTTCTGAGTCACATAATTGCCGCAGCACGTCCTTAATACTGGCACCATCCCGGAGCTCAATGTCTCTGGTCTCTTTGCCGAATAGGTCGCCCAGCCCAAAATAGAAAGCCACTTTTATCTTCACGAGTCCGGGCAAACTCCTTTATATAGTTTGTTGATTAACTTACTCTAGAATTTAGCTCTATCCTATTCCCTAATTTAGGTAACTGTTTCCCTAATTTAGGTAACTGTCAATTTGCTCTGAAACTACCGAGCAGGGTTTCAA
>CAYHAL010000008.1:0-17411 GCA_964354655.1 uncultured Dehalococcoidales bacterium | reverse complement strand
TTCCCTAATTTAGGTAACTGTCAATTTGCTCTGAAACTACCGAGCAGGGTTTCAACACTCCTTGATAGCAACTTTGTTAAGTAGGGTGGAGCCTATATCCTGCGGGAGCTGATTACGGCTGCTTTCAGTGACTTCAAAAACTAATGGCGTGGTGGGCAACCGAGGTAGAAATACGGGTAGTAACCCATTCCGTATAACCAGAATACAGTTCTTTACTTTGTCCGCCCTGATTAGTTCGAGAGCCCTAACAAAACCCTCACCACGGAGTTCTAGATGACCGAGCTCATCAACCACGAGAAGTTCTGTCGATGCCCCTTTATCTATTGCCCGAATTCCAAAATCAATGCCCTTGGGGCTAAAAGAGTATCTGGGAGTATGCGGGCCGGGATATACCCGTTTGGTACTGGCTAGGGTTTCCTTTTCGCCAGTTTGTATATCTTCTATGATGATAGTTTCTCCGGAAGCCGTATAGGCTAGAATGCCGCCACAACTATGCCCGTGCCATCGAACTAGCTCGATTAGCTTGCGGCAGACAGTAGTCTTACCAATACCTATTTCGCCAGTAATGACAATGAGCATCTTCTGTTCAAATGCCAGCCATAGTGGTAAGGGCACTGACTGCCCAGCAGACACTTATGATGGCGGCTGAAGTAGCATAGTAACGAACTCGGCTTACCAACAGTGGAGAGGCTTTGGTTGCCAGCTTGACTCCTATCATATGGCCCAGAGGCAGAAAGACGCCACAGAAGACGGCCTGGACTATACCCTGATTGGCGATGAACTCTTCAGCAGTAAACACCACCCGCGCATAGGCGGGAGCATTCATTACGTAGATAGCAAAGTAGACCCAGATTGCAGCACTCACCAAACCGGCTAGGGCTCCGGCTCCGATACCAATAATGGTATTCTTGGCCATTTTGTTCATCAGGAAGGCGGCAGCGATGCTGAAAGCAGCTGACTCAAGAATGATTGCCATCGCCGGGTTTACGATATGGATGCTGGTTGGAGACAGGGCGAAAAACCAGACATCTAGCAGCTTAAAGGAGGCAGCAACAAATCCTATAAACGGTAGCATGCTTGGTTTTTTGTAGATGGCTAGCGCTGACCCCATGATAGCCATGCCGATGCCAGCCATAATCGCGCCTTTATTTGGGAAGATAATTAGATGTAAAAAACCTCCCAGAGTAGCCTCTAGAAATCCCCAAATCGAGCCAAAGACTACTACCCCAACAATTAGGCGAGCTAAATCTCGCTGCTTATCAAGCTTACCTTCCTTATCTCCTGTCATAAGGGCTACCTCCTAGAATTACTTGACCGATTTTACTTCCCTCCCAAGGATAAGTCATCTGCAGTGTCAATATCAAGATAGATACCCCTGCAGCTCACGGCTACCTCAAGCACATCTCCAGGGTGGTCTCCAATGACCTTTCTGCCTCCAATATCACCCTTAAGCGCTAGTAGTTCACGTCTATACTTTCTGGCGAAAATAACCGGGTGTCCTCTCCTTCCCTGATAGGTTAGAATGACGATACCCCTATCGTGGTGACAGAACGCTTCGATTAATCTATTGACTGTCCGGCTATCTATCAGTGGCTCATCGCCCAAGGCAATCATAAAGGCCTGGGCCTGGTTATTTACCGCGTTTAGCCCGACTATTATTGATGTGCTCATCCCCTGCGCATAATCCGGATTTACGACCAGCTTAACCGGTTTTAGGGCAACTACTTTGGCAATTTCCTCAGCCCGATGTCCCACTACGACCACAATCTCATCAACTTGTGATCCTAGGAGATTATCAATAGCTTGCTCCAGAATCGTGCTCTTACCAAAGGGTAGTAGCTGTTTCGGCCTGCCCATACGTATTGCCCCGCCTGCCGCCAGAAGTAATGCTGATATCATCATTAAATATTGTAACCCAAAGCTATTGGTGAAAGTCTACTTTTCTGGATATCGTTATTTAGGCTCGGATAAAGCGTTCTCTTCCAGTGCCTTAAGCACTTTCTCCGGGGTCACCGGAAGCTCGTAGAACCAGATGCCGATGGCATCGTGAATGGCATTAACAATAGCCGGGCCAGGAGGATTTGCTGTCATCTCTCCTATCCCCTTGACTCCGTAGACATTTTCTGTCGAGGGGCATTCTAGGATTTCCTCCTCGATATCTGGGATATCCATTGCCGTGGGGATAACATATTCTCCTAGTGTCCGAGGAGCCCAGTCCAGTGAGGGATAGTAGGGATAGAGATTCTCCATAAGGGCAGCCCCTATTCCCATCACGGCACCACCTTCAATCTGGCCCTCTATAAGGAGCGGGTTGATTGCCCTGCCCACATCATAGACGCAGACCAACCTGAGTACATCCACTTCGCCAGTTTCGGTATCCACCTCAACTTCAGCCAGCATCGCTCCCCAGGCAAGGGTGCAAAAGGGATCGCAGGCCCCAGTTTCTGGGTCTGGTTCGGAGACGTCGCGCATATAAGACCCACGCCCAACCACCACCTTTCGCATAACACTGTTTGCCTTAAAAGCCGCACGACCGATGGGTACACTGCGCTTAGGGTCGTCTCGAACAAAGATGGCTCCGTCAGCCGCCACCAGTTCCTCGGGGGACGCCTTAAGGTCAGGAGCGACCACCTCGAAGAGAATTGCTCTCGCTTCTCTAGCCGCCTGAACAACGGCATTACTATCGCAAAATGTCACCCGGCTGGCACCAGTGCCAAATGAAAATGGGGTGTTATCGCTATCTCGGTTGTGCACCTTCACCTGATCGTACCTGACGCCTAATTCTTCAGCCGCCACTTGGGCCATCACGGTTTGGCTTCCCTGGCCAAGGTCAGGGGAACCAAAATAGAGGTCCACCGAGCCATCTGATCTGATCTTGACCATAGCCTGGCTTAGATCGCCACCTTTGCTGACTCCGGTGGGATAACAATCAGCAACAATGCCGATACCTCTTTTCTTCATTTACTGCCCCTTTCCGCTGAGGTCATTGACATTAGTCTATCTGGCAACTTAACGCCGGCTTTCTTAGCCAGTGCCTGCATTGTCTCAATCAGGTAAACGCTATCTAGGACGCGTCTTGTGGGTGTTTGATCGCCCTGGCGATAGGCATTAATGAAGCGGAGTTCCCATGGGTCTATGCCTATCTGTGAGGCGATTCTGTTCATCTGCACCTCAATAGCAAAGGTCCTCGGGGTCATACCGAAGCCACGCATAGCGCAAGCTGGTGGCTTATTGGTATAGACACAGTAACCCTCAACGTGGACATTAGGAATAAAGTAGGGGCCGCTTGCCAGAAAGCAATGTTTTTCTACTACATAGGGATTAAAAGTGGTGTATGCTCCAGCGTCACGGATGCTTCTTATCTGGCGAGCTACAATGTGACCGTCCTTCTTGACCCCGTCTTTGATTTTGATATGCCAGGCACCCCGGTAGACGGAGTATAGTAAGTCCTCCTCCCGTGTCCAGCGCCACTTGACGGGTCGGCCTATCTTCAGGGCCAGAATGGCTGGAATGTGATCAGCCTGAATGTCTAACTTACCGCCAAAAGCGCCGCCAATGATGCCACCGATATATCTAAGATCGCTGAGGCTGGTGCTACCACGCTGTCGGGTTCGCCACGCCCATTTGATAAATCTTATATCATCCGGTTCCATATGCAGCACGTCAGCAAGCCAACCCAAGGTGAGGTGCAGGGATTGGGACATGGTGTAAACAGTAAGTCTACCGTCGGCTTCGGGAACTGCCAGACTGGCCCACGGTTCTATAGGAGCGTGCTCCAGCGTCGGGTGGAAATATTCTCCCTCAATTATGTAGTCCGCCTCTTTGAAACCAGCCTCTATATTGCCAAAGACAACCCTCCGAAATGGATACTTACCATACATATAAAGGTTACCCTCAGGCCGCACCTTAGGGGCACCAGCCTTCATCGCCTCCAGAGGATCAAACACGGCTTCTTCTTCCTCAATGTCAACCTTGATTTTAGAGATAGCTTCCAGGGCGGTATCTTCATCTACTGCAGCTACGGCAGCGATGGGCTCCCCCTTGTATCGGATAGATGAAGCGAGGACAGGCTGGTCTTGGTATTTATTTGGAACATCTCCGGGGGTAATAATGCCCGCTACACCGGGGAAACTCTCGGCGCTGGAGATATCAAGGTGGCGGACTTGACCCTTAGCTACGGGGCTCCTCAGAACCTTAGTCATTAAAATTCCAGGAACGAATATATCATCTACATACCTAGTTTCCCCGGTTACATGAGCCAGCCCGTCGTAGCGCTTTTCCCTCTTGCCGATGACCTTGAATGCCATTAGCTCCTCTCCTTTCCAGCTATCACGCCTCTTATCTCTCTTAGTTCCTGGGCAGCCGCCATTATTGCCTCAATGATCTTAACATAGCCGGTACAACGACATAGATTACCGGATAGCGCCTCCTTGATTTCTTCCCGTGTTGGATTTGGATTCTCATCCAACAGGGCCTTGGCGGCCATGAGCATCCCAGGTGTGCAAAAGCCGCACTGCGCCGCGTAGTGTTCATGGAATGCCTTTTGCAAGGGGTGCAGTTCACCCGGTTCCGCTAGCCCTTCAACGGTGATAACTTCACATCCGTCAGTAATAAAGGCATTGGTAATGCAGGATTTGACCAGCCGACCATCGAGCAAAACCGAGCAGGCCCCACAGTCTCCAGTGTTGCAGCCTACCTTAGGTCCGGTGATGAAAAGCTTGTCCCTTAGAACCTCAAGCAGGGTAGTAGTCGGTTCAGCCTCTACTTTGTAATCGCGGCCATTCACTTTGAGTTTTAACGTAGGCATAAAACCGGCTCCTTCTACTTCAAGATTTGGCTGAGAAGCCGCTTGACCAGAGTCTCGCTAACCTTGCGTCGGTACCAGGCTGTGGCCCGCACGTCATCAATGGGAGCAGTTTCCTCTGAAGCCGCTTTAGCCGCTTTCGTAATGAGGGTCTTGTCTATATTTTGCCGCTCGAGCAAACTCCCGGCACGTTTGGCCAGAAGGGGAACAGGGGCTACTGCTCCCAAAGCGATACGGGCGTAACGACAGAGGTTACCCTCTATCTCTATAGATATCGCCACTGATATTACCGAGCAAATGCCAGACTTCCTCTTGCCAAGCTTGTACCATGCCCACTTGCTATTCTCGTTTTGGGAAGGAATGAGCACTTCCTGCAAGATTTCACCGGGCTTGAGGACGGTCTTGCCTGGGCCGGTAAAGAACTCCTCCACCTTAACCTGCCTCACGCCACTCACGGATACCAGGTTCAGTTTTGCTCCTAAGGCAAGCAGGGCAGTCCCCGCATCCGCAGCAGGCGAGGCGTTTACCAGATTACCGCCGATGGTACCCATGTTCCGAATCGAAGGGGAGCCGATATGCCTGGTTGCTTCCACCAGAAGTGGCGCCTTCTCCTTTACCAATGTTGACCGTACAATGGAAGCATGATTTGTCATAGCACCTATAATCAAGCTGTCCCCTTCCACTCTGATGTAGTCCAGTCCGCAGTTGCCAATGTAGACCAATATTTCAGGGAACAGCAATTTGCGATTAATGGCGACCATCAGGTCGGTACCGCCAGCGAGTATCCTAGCCCTTTTTTCATACTGTGCCATTAAGGCACAGGCGTGTTCCAGATCAGCCGCCCTGTAAAAGAGGGTATTAGCCATATTTGACTCCCCTTCCTTGTACCGGCGAGTCTTTTCTTAGATAACTGGATTCATAGTGAGCACAACATTGCTAGCCAGCTTTGATTTTCTGACTTTGCCAAAGGTAAAAAACTTGGCTATTAAATAGCCTTTCGTTTTATACTACTTGTATACTCCCAAAAAATGCCCTTGTCAATACCTGTAGCAATTCTGGAGCAATCATTGAATGAATAGGTATTACGGAAGGTAAGCAAGGGCAGTTCTTGTTGTATCAACCTCAAGAGTATTGGCAGAGTATCACCAACTTTGGTGTCAATTGTATAATCCTGCAGGTAGATTACACTTTTGGCACTCAATTGCCTGTAGGGGAAATACAGTATACAATTCTACCCTGTCTGGGAACCTACGGAGCTAGTCAAATCATATATAGTTAATTTTCTGTCGGGAAATAAGTAAGCCGGACAATAACGATTATCAACAATAGAGGTATCTCATGGAAAAGACCTGGAAACCAACCACAGCGGGCATCCTGGCGATAATTGCGGGTATTCTCGGTATAGTAGCCAGCGGGATTATAATGGGCACTTGGTCGCTGGGTGGGTTAGGAGGTCTATTTGGCTTCGGAATGTTTTCCATTTTTTCCACAGGCCCAGACGTTACCTGGGTAGTTGCCCAGCAATGGCGTAGTGAGCATAGACGAAACTGAAGGCTATATTACCTACACGCCGAATGCCGACTGGTGTGGCACCGACACCTTCACGTACACCGTACAGGATGAAGAGAATGTCACGTCCAATGAGGCAACAGTCACGGTCGTTGTCGACTGCAATCCTGATCCAGTGGATGACGTCTATACCACCATGGAAAACATGGTGCTAAGTGGTGATGTAAGCACGAATGACGACTTGGGTGATGAGCCGGCAACAGTCAGTGCAGTAACCGATGTCTCCAATGGCACCCTGGATCTAAAGTCTGACGGCACATTTACCTACACCCCTGATCCAGACTTCGCTGGTGAGGATTACTTCACCTATGAGGTCTGCGACTTCAACCTTGATTGTGCCCAAGCTGATGTTTATATCACCGTGAACTCCAGGAACATGCGGAGTATTCAGGTATCGCTGGACGATAATCTCACAGGCATTGATATCAGATCGACCCGCTTGGAAGGCGAGTTCACCATATATAATGTGAGCAACAACAGTAAGCCGGTACAAATCCTGGGCATGAACATTCATGTAGAACTTCGGAAGGGCAGCAAGGGGGGGTATTCCAATCTGAGTGTCGATTTATCCGATAAATGTACCTTCGTCCCAGCAGCCCCGTTCGTGATTGCAGGAGATGGATCAGAGACGGTCACCTTCACCTGTGAGTGGACGGAGATCTCGGAAGACCTGCTTTCGATAATAGAGATCGGCGATACCATTAAGGTAACCGCTTTCGTCGAGATCTTCTCCGCAGGCAAGAAAGCCGGCCATCAGTTTTTCAAGAACTCGGGCTCGAAGTTCGTCGAAAGCTTCGATCTGCTCTAGGAATCAAACAATAGAGAGGGGCTGGGGAGCATTCCCCAGCCCCTCTCCTGAGTAGGCACCGGTAAGACCAGCTCTCATATATTGTTGGCTAGACCGGTGGTTTCTTTACCCTTCGAGGCAAAAGGTGGACACTTGCCTTTACTGGCTCAACATTTACGCTTCCTGTTACCTTTCTAGGCATTGCAGGGGGCGTATTCTTGATGCAGCCAAAAGACAACTGGTCTAAGAACAAACGCCGATTATCCTGGAGGATTTCAAGTTTTCTCAGTGCTGTTATTATCTGTTTCTTGGATTTTTAAGTCGCTCTTGTAAGGATATACAATAAAAGCCAGAAGTGAAGAAACCAGACGGTTCAGCAAGAATATCAAGCGCCTTACCCGCCGCAAGTTCACTGCCGAAGAGAAAATCCGTATTGTTCTGGAAGGGTTCCGCCGGGATACCCCCATCAGGGATCTCTGCCGGAGGGAAGGCATTTAATAATTTCCATAATTCCTCCTCTCTTGGGTTTGTCAAAGGGATAAATCCCTTAGAAAAAATCCTGAGTTACGAATCCCTTGTGGTCGCCTTGGGCAACCACATGAAGTAGCAAACATTGCCTTATTCTTAGCATCACCTGCGTCCAGTTATATGACAGGAAGCGAAGTTATGGCTGACGGCTGATTCTTACTGACATTGTAGGACATAGTCGGCAAAGCATACGTGCTCATTTCTTGGTTCGTTTAGTCAAGCAATCTTTACTAATTGCTAAGCGAGATATTAGTAACGGTGAGAGCGCACGATGCGAATAGCCAACAGACATGCTAAGGAAACGTTAGAATTAGAAGGAATACACAGTCTTGACAGGATCAGCAACACATAGGAACCGACTTATTGGCGGGCTGCTCTATTGCTTGGCTAACTTGTCTAAATCTCGAATTCCTCTTTAACGTCTACAGACTTAAGACTTCCTCTCAAATGGTCGGCAACTTTTAAGGCTTCATCAAAGGCTAAGCGATTTGCCGCTACCTTGGCTGAAGGGAGTGTTTTTGCCAAGACTTTGAGTAGAGAACGGCGAGAGACCATGGGGCATAAAGACCCTATTGCACCAAGGGCTGCCATATTGATGGCTCTTTCCTCTCCTACCTCTCGAGCTATTTCCCAGAAAGGAATGCTTGCTACCTTTCCCCAGAGGACTCCGTGTACGAGGTCTGAGTCCACAACGACCAGACCTTCTGTTTTCACATCTGGTACATTTCGGTCGCAAGCCTCTTGAGTCAAGGCAACTAAGAGATCCAACTTCAAAACCCGAGGATAATCGATCTCCTTATCACTTAGAATTACCTCGGAGATCGAGCTGCCTCCCCTGGTCTCAGGGCCGTAGCTCTGGCTCTGAGCTACATGTTTGCCATCTAGAATTGCGGCCTCAGCCAGGATTATTCCAGCTAGAATTATACCCTGCCCTCCAGAGCCAGCCATCCTTATCTCATACCTTGAGTTTCTCTTAAGGAACTTTCTTGGATTCGTCATGCTAGGTTGGCCTCTCTTTATCCACCCAAACACCGATCACTATCTTTCCTTTAAGTGCCGCCTCACCAAGTTTTTTCGCTTCTCCTACCTTTATGGAGTTGTCCCTCTGCCACTTCATCATTTCGACTGCAGAATCTAGGCCTAGCCAACGCCCACCGTAGGTCACACACTGAGAGACGACTTCGACCATGGCAAATCCATTCTTCTTGAGAGCTTTACCGATCAGCTGGTTCAGAAGGTGGGTGTGATAGACAGTCGATCTCCCGACGAAGACTGCCCCGGCAGCTTCTATGAGCCGGCAGATGTCAAAATCAGGCTCAAGGTTTCCGTAGGGTGAGGAGGTCGTTATTGCACCGTAGGGAGTAGTGGGAGAGCACTGTCCCCCGGTCATCCCATAGACTTGATTGTTGATGACGAAGGTTGTAATCTCCAGATTACGCCTAGCAGCGTGGATCAGGTGATTTCCTCCAATAGCTATGGCATCCCCATCGCCCATTACGGTGATTACCTTAAGGCGAGGTTTAGCGAGCTTTATTCCAGTAGCAAAGGTTAGAGCCCTCCCATGAGTAGTATGTAAAGTATTGAAGTCAACATAAACAGGAAGTCGGCCAGAGCATCCGATACCGGAGATCAGAACCACATCGTCTTTACTGTACCCAATCCGATCAATGACCCTAATCAAGGCGTTCATGAAAATTCCAATCCCACAACCGGCACACCAAATATGTGGAAACCTTTTACTAGAACGAAGATACTCGTGGATGAGGTGGCCAGTTTCCTTCATCAGTACATCTCCTCAAGCGTCTTTAGTATCTCCGGAGGAGTTATCAGTGTGCCATCCACTTTATTCAACGTTATTACCTTACATCTACCTTGATTGGCCCTCTTCACTTCACGAGAAATCTGCCCCATATTCATCTCCGGCACCAGAACTTTTTGAGAATTTTCCAAGATTTTGGTTATGGTACGGCGCATGAAGGGCCAGAGGACCTTCAGCTTAATAAATCCTACTTTAAGGCCCTTTTCCCTGGCTTCCTTTACTGCCCTAAGTGCAGCGCGGGCAACACAACCATAGGCTATCACTGTTATCAGGCTATCATCAGTACGGAAAGAATCAAACCATTGCAGACGATCGAAATCCCTCGATATTTTCGAGAAAAGCCGCCGAATCAAAGGCTCTACTTCATCCCTTCGGGTAGTGGGATACCCCCGCACATCATGATATAAACCTGTCACATGATAGCGATATCCATCTCCGAACGCGGGCATGGGTGGAACACCAGTACCGGGGTCACCGTAGGGGATATACCATTCTGGTGGAACCGTTGGCTTTGGCCTTTCCTCGATCTCTATCTCCCCTTCAGCAGGCAGGATAACCCCTTCTCTCAGGTGAGCCACTATCTCGTCTACAAGTACTATGACCGGCGTACGGTATCTTTCTGAGAGATTAAAGGCCTGAAGAGTGAGGACAAAGAACTCATAAACTGAGGAAGGGGCAAGGACAATCGTGGGGTGATCGCCGTGGGTCCCCCAACGAGCCTGCATCACATCGCCCTGAGATGGCTGAGTGGGAAGGCCTGTGCTCGGACCAGCCCGCATCACATCAACAATAACACAGGGAACCTCAGCCATGCAGGCAAAGCCGATATGTTCCTGCATCAGGGAGAACCCTGGTCCGCTGGTGGCTGTCATACTCTTCACACCAGTGAGTGAAGCACCAATAACAGCACCCAAGCTAGCGATTTCATCCTCCATTTGTATAAAGACCCCTCCAGCCCTGGGAAGCTCCCGTGCCATAATCTCCATGATTTCTGTCGCTGGGGTGATGGGATACCCCGCATAGAACCGGCAACCAGCCACAAGGGCACCTTTTACACAGGCGTCATTGCCTTGAAGAAGAACCTGTTTTGATATGACTTTCCTCATCTTTATACACGACTATTGCAAAATCAGGGCACCTGATTGCACACAATTCGCAGCCATTGCACTTTTCGGGGTTCTTTACTATAGGATATGACACTTTATCTGCTTCTAAAATCTGTTGTGGGCAGAAAGCAATGCAGATGCCACATTTCTTACACCACCCCCGATAAATCTCAACTTTGGTCATATCGCCTACTCTACTATTGTACACCCTCTTTTGGTACTATAACAACCCGCGTAAGGCAAAAGTAACCTATGTTCCTTCGATCCCTTTCCTGCGATCTTTAAGTACGCGGTGGAAGTGGTGTTACTCTCATCCATACTTAAACTGTCAATGAGGGAGGTTTTTACTTTGGATAACAAAAGGTCAATTTGTTATCTCAACCCTCATTATCTTGACATACACAGACGGCTATCATAGACTACAGGCGCAAACTTGGGGGAGGGGAAGGCTCACTTGGAAACACTAGTCGACCTAATCCGGGTGTCTGCCATGCAGCACGGGCAAAGGATCGCTCTGACGGCCAAAACCGGGTTCAGAAGAGAGTCCTGGACGTACGCGCATCTCCTGCAGACAGCAGACTGTTTCGCCTCATATCTGCGTACACGAGGTGTTGAAAAGGGAGAGCGCGTCGTTCTATGCGCGCCAAACCAGCCCAACTGGGTTGCGGTCTTTTTTGGTTGTTTGAGTTGTGGGGCTATAGTCGTCCCCTTAGATATCCAGAGTTCACCCAAATTCACGGCGAAGGTCATAGAAACCACGGACTGCAAACTCGTACTTGGCACTTCTCTCACCGCTTCTGTGATGCAGGACTTAGGAGTAGACCTTGTGTTGCTTGAGGACCTTCCTCGATTACTGAAGGATAGGGTCGTTCCGCTCGAGTGCCATGTTCAGCCTCACGACCCTGCCGAGATTGTGTTTACCTCAGGCGCGACCGGTGACCCAAAGGGGGTTGTACTGACTCACCGAAACATCTTCTCCAATGTTGAAGCAGGGGCCATTTTCATACCAGGCAAGCCGTCCTGGCGGCTACTTTCGCTCCTGCCGTTGAGTCACATACTTGAACAGGTTGCGGGCCTACTCATACCTCTACGAGGGGGTGCCACAATTGTATACCCTTCCAGCCGTCAGCCTGGCGTGATAGCTCGTATATTAAGGGAAGAAAGAATCACGTGTATGGTCACCGTACCGCAGGTGCTTATAGTCCTGATGAACAGTATTGAACGAGAAGTGAGGAGGCTAGGCAAAGAGACTGAGTGGGCTCGAGCACATCACATTGCGCCGCGACTTCCGATGTTCTTTCGGCGACAACTATTCCGCTCTGCTCTTCGTGGCTTGGGCAGTCAGCCTGACTTCATTGTTTGTGGAGGCTCTTTCCTGGACCCGAAACTTGCTAAGAAATGGGAGAACCTTGGCGTCAAGGTTCTCCAAGGATATGGTGCCACGGAGACGTCCTCATGCGTTTCATCGAACAGTTTGCGCAGGCGAAGGTTAGACTCTGTTGGCAGGGTATTGCCCGGTCAACAAGTGCGAATAGCCAGCGATGGAGAAATACTGGTAAAGGGGGCCAACGTTTTCAGTGGCTACTGGCGCAACTCCGAGGCCACGAACCGCGTGATCGAGGATGGCTGGTATAAGACCGGAGATGTGGGATACTTTGACGAGGACGAATTCCTGCATTTCAAGGGTAGAAAGAAGAACCTCATCGTCTTGGCGGATGGCAGGAATGTGTATCCAGAGGACATCGAGCCGATCCTCAACAAGGAGCTAGACCAGGAGGCTAACGAAGAGGCCATCGTTATTGGCCGGGACACAGGTCAAGGCTCTACGGAGGTCCATGCTGTTCTGCTTGTACGGGATTCCTCAACAGCAGAACAGGCGATTCGTCGCGCGAACAGCCAACTGGCTGAATACCAGCGCATAAGAGGTTTTACTCTTTGGCACGAGGACGACTTTCCCCGTACACATACTCTCCGAGTCCAACGACACCTTGTCGAGGAACACCTAGCACGCGATAGCCAGGAGCAGGCTCCAGTCACAGTGGGCCCGCACTCGTCCACAGTTGAGGTTAGCGACACGCGAAGGATCCTCAGTGAAGTGTGCGGCATCCCGGCAGTCAAGCTAAATGATGATAGCCGAATTGGCGATGACCTGGGTCTTGATTCTCTGGGAAGGGTGGAATTGCTGTCTGCGATCGAGGCTGAGCTGGGACTCTATATAGACGAGCAGCAGGTGGGAAGCGAGACAGCGGTTGCGGACCTGGAGCAACTGGTGCTGCAGCATTCGGGAATCGCCCCCAGCGCAAATGTTCGGCAATGGCCTTTGGCCCTTCCCAGTAGGCTTATTAGGCGAGGTGTGCATTCTTTTTGCCTCTTTCCAATCCTCTGGGCGCTGGCACGGCCCGTGATCACAGGACGTGATAATCTAGAAGGCTTGACCGGGCCTATGCTCTTCGCTGCCAATCACAATAGCCATCTGGATAGCCTCACCGTTTTCTATTCTCTCCCTGCACGATTCAGAAGCAGGATGGCCGTCGCCGCCGCGGATGATTATTTCTTCCAACGCAGAGTCTTGGCCTGGATGACCTCCCTACTCATGAATGGCTTTCCGTTTGCCCGAGAGGGAAACATTCGCACTAGCCTTGAGCGTTGTGGCAAGTTGCTGGACCAAGGTTGGTCGATACTGATCTATCCTGAAGGTACTCGTTCTCTTACTGGTAAAATGGCTCCATTCAAGTCGGGAGTTGGGCTTCTTTCTGTGGAACTAGGGGTGCCGAGTGTACCTATTAGGCTTCTGGGGCTGGAAAGGATTCTTCCAAAAGGTCGGTCCATCCCTCGTCCAGATAGGACCGTGCAAGTACGCATAGGTAGACCCCTTGCTTTCTCCTCTGGGACCTCTCACATTGAAGCTACGAGGGCTATCGAAAAAGCAGTGAAGTCTCTGTAACACTTGGGGGCAGGAGACAATAGTGGACATCTACAACATAAAGCCATGGTTTCAGCGATCATTGAAACCTATTGTGGCCGCCGTTGTGGGCGTGGATGGATCCGGGAAGAGCGCCACCTTTGTTGGTACGCTGAGGGCATTGGCCGACCGTGTCCGAGTCGTAGGTATTGGAGATCAAATACTGCATGGTGGACCGGGCGAGTCGATAAGTGAGCTCGCCGGCATTCCCCTCTCGCGCTCCGCGAAGTTCCTCGGGCGTTTCGCCAAAGGTTTGCGTTGGCAGCGGCTCTACAAGAACTTCAAGTTAATCCAGCTCGCCGAACTGGCGCATATTTGTCAGTATGTGACCCATCATGATCCTCCTGATGTCATTCTTACTGATGGTCAACCGCTCATCAATGTTGCAGGTTGGGCCTGCGCTCGTTTCTACAAGGAAGCCTTATCAGACAATGACGAGGAACTCTGGCGCCTGATATGTTACTTGGGTGGCGGGAACCGTATTCCTCTGCGCGGATTGGCGCGCCACATGCTTCGAGCATGGCAGTTACCGTTACTCAACTTGCTGCGGTTGAATCGCTTATCACCCCCAGACCTCATCTTTCTACTTGACATTGATCCTGAGGTAGCCATGGGACGCATCCGTGCCCGCGGGAGACCTCTTCAGGTGCACGAGACAGTAAGCTTCCTCGGCGAGTTAGGCCGGAGTTACGCTCGAGTCTGCACTTTGCTTCGCGAGCGACGCGGCATCCCGCTCACGACGATTCGCGTTAACCAATTATCATTAGAGGAAGTGGTGGAGATCGTCATGGCTGGCGTGCTCCACCATCTAGCGGGTGAAAAACCGATCGAAGGTCCCAATTCCCGGCAGCATGCTCCCATCGAAGTGATTGCCACTACTATGTCCGGTTCAATTCAGGACCAGCGGAAGGTGCAGCACATAGGTCCAGCGTTCACATCGCGAACGTCGCGACCGGTTCGCGTGCACAGAGCGGATAGCCATGCCCAGGCACGAGAGATTACACAACGCCTAGTGGCCGAAGGCAGCCGTATCATCGTGTCAGCCGGCGGTGGTGGGACGTTTAATGCGGTCGTGGAGGGGTGCCACTTAGCTGGGAGAGTGCCTTCGGATCTCCGGCTGGGCTTTTTACGTAAGGGTTCGGCGGATCTCATTGGCAAGGCACTTGGCATCCCGGACCGGCTCGAGGCCGCGGTTGAGGCTATCCTTGCAGCTCTGGAAACGGGACACTGTGTTCCCGCCAATATTCTGACAGTGGAGGCCACCGAGCCGGATGGTAGAGTGCAGCGCCGGAAGCTTGTGGGCTTTGGAGGAATTGGTGTTTTCGGTGAGGTGCCATATTTCACAGAGAGCCGTTTCATCAAGTTCTACAAGGGTATTCTGGGGTCTCTTCTGGGTGACCTAGGCCCCTTCTTTGTTGGCTTGGGCCTTGCCGCGGGGCGATGGCAGCTCAAGCGCATACTCGGCCGCGTACCAGAAATGTCCTTGACCCTGGGTGAAGAGACGACACCTATGGCAACCTGGGGCACTGTCTTGGTGATGAACGGTGACTTGGGAGCCGATTTGCCTTTGGGACGGGGGCTGTCTCTCGGAAGCGGTTCATTCAGGGTGATTGCAATACGCTATCTGGGATTACCGCAGGCACTGCGGCAAATCTTGGCGGTACGAAGGGGTGCCATCCTTTCCGAACCTGAACGCTACGGCTGCATCATTCGGACAGTCGACAGTCTAAGAGTGCATCCCAAGGACGTCCGTCCCTATCCTGTCAACGTAGACGGTCGTACGATGGTCGCGCGCGGGGAGGTATCAATATCTGTGTCCGGCAAGATCTGGCTGCTCTCAGCTATAGATCAAGACGTACGCAACTAAGACTGGCCAGGGAGCTTGTGAGCTGGGTTTACCGCCTACAGGCGCTCCAACACCTGGACTCCGCTATCATCCAGTTTCGCGACATGAAGATGCAGCCGTTGCTGGAGTATGCTTTACGGCGTAAGGAGATTCTCAAGGCATAGCTCCTCCCACCCAGAGGTAACAATTAGCCAGATTGTGACTTATTTATGGAGAATATTTCGTATTGATGAAAGAGCAGAGAAAAGTTGTGGTATTATTGGAGTGAAACAACGGAGCCTTTCTGCCGCTGGATTTATCCAAAGCTTCCCCAGAACAGGGGAAGGTGATGAGAATGATTAGGTTCAATAGAAGGAAGCTTCTCATTGGATCGCTGTCAGCACTGGTCGTAGCCTTGGCTCTTCTTTTACCTCGTATTTTAGTTACTAAGCAAGCGGAGGAGCAGTGGGACAAGACCTTTGGTGGCTCGGGCTATGATGTCAGCTATTGCGGGGAGCAAACCTCCGATGGTGGCTATATCGTAACCGGATGGACACGGTCTTACGGCGTTGACGATGATCTATGGCTGATAAAGGTGGGTGCTAATCCTGTAAAATCCGGTGCCGGTGGTCAATGAATGGTAGCTCCCATCAAAGGGCTCCTCTTTGACAAAGGGTGGATTTAAGGCTAGACTAGATGCGATTTTGCGGGAGTAACTCAGTTGGTAGAGTCGCTGCCTAGGCAGGAAATGAATAGTTATGGGCCGACCGCGATGAAAAGTGAGATACAATCCATCGGAAAGTGACCCGATAGAGTGTTCTGGCTGGCTGTTGCAGGTCTTGGTGCTACGATCGCCTTTGATAGTGGTGGTTTGGTTAGATAGTTAGACTGAAAGCTAACGAAAAGGTTCTGTCTATCGTCCAGTAGCGCCCACTATCGTGGACAATATGGGGAACCGTGATAACCTTCTCAGACACGGTGTCAACTGACAAGGGCATAGTGTAGCTAATGGTGACCTCACTGCCTCTGACCTTTATCTCCTTGACAAAGCTCTTGACGAAGGACTTCCTCTCAGCAAGAGAGCTCTGACTTAGCAGACTGCGCAAGTCCTTTACGTAGGACGTAATGGTACTCACATCAGCAAGTTCAACTTTCCTATCAGATAAAAGCGTATCCAGCTCCCATATGGCTGTTTGCGGTTGTTCCTGGCGTAGCCTCAGTGCTTGAATACGAGGTGCCAGATCCCCCAGGGTTAGAGTTCCGGTCTCCAGGGCATCATAGAGTCTTTCAAGACGCCGACTTACATTGTCCAGTTCCTCAAGTAATGCCACCTTTCGCTTTTCCCTAGGTACAAGGGAGCTTATGCTATCTCTCACGATTTGTCCTCCAGACATTAGAATCAAAGATTAGGTAAAATCTTTATGATAATCATACACCCTTAGTAAATATCATCCTTGCCATAGCTATTCGCCCGTGGAATATCTCACATATTTACGCCGAATAGGCGTCGAGTTTGTTATACTTGATATCCTGAACTTCACACGCCGTCAAGCGTAAAAGAGCTATTGATGACTGCTGAGCAAGGTAGCGCCTAATCTTTTACCAGCAATATTATGGTCGACCAAGGTCCTTGTCGAGTCATGATGACCAAGTTCCGCACTCAATAGATGAAGATATCGTCGTGGGCTTCGCTCTTACTTTTAAGCCTGATGCTGGTTTGACTAGAGATGAATAACAGACTAAACGAAATGGCTTCTAATCCACTTCAGAACGCGTAAGACAACATTTCGATGGATTGTATCTCACTTTTCATCGCGGCCGGACCAACTCAGAGATAAGCTGAACCAAAAACCCCAGGTCAGCCTCGGGAATGCTATCGCTGTTTAGAATATTCCCCGTTTACGGTTTTACCCTTTCCTCGATTTCGACATTGAGATTCGAAACCGGACAGTAAAAGTGAGCCCAACGCCTTCCCTCATAAGAGCTACTGGCAAACAGATTGGCTCCTCGT
>CAYHAL010000007.1:16147-53374 GCA_964354655.1 uncultured Dehalococcoidales bacterium | reverse complement strand
TGGCAAATTCCCGTTGCTGGGTCTGGGTAGGCTCACGGCTCTTGTAGGCATCGCCGCAGAAGAGGACGAGGTCTATCTTATTTTCCAGGGTATAGTCTACAACCTGGTCGAGAACAGAAAGGAAATCAAGGAGGCGTGAGGATAGTCCAGTAACCGGGTCAATTCGCCCATAGCTTTCAACACCAAGGTGAAGGTCAGCAAAGTGGAGTATTCTCAACCCCATCCCCCTTTATCCCCCTTCCCCTTATTAAGGGGAAGGGGGAATATTATTAAAAAGAGGGGCTTCGCCCCTCTTAAACTCCCTATATTCTCTTGAATTTTACCTTTTTGTTCTCTCGGTCTACCATTACTGTCTCAAAGCCAGCCTCAACCCAAGCTTTGCTGCTCCAATTAGCCCAAAATGTAAAATATCGCTGGGCAGTGCAGGGCAATTCGTCACCGATGATTTCCTCAATCTCACCAAACGTGCGAACTACACTGTCCTCTTGGCATCCCTTTAACCATTCGGTAAGAGGTGTATATTTTCCCATTTCCTCCCTCCTGCTATCTTGCTGTGGGGGCTTCGCCCTTCTTAACTCCCTCGAAGTTAACTTAACCCCCAAGTGCCAGAAGTAAGCTACCTGAACCCAACGGAGTGGCCGTAGTATTGCTGTTGACCTGCATGTCGTCTCCTCCCCCTAGGCAAGGGTTTGTCCCAAGAATTGACTCCATATTGCCTCTAGATTTGCTTTCTCATTGTTTTTGCCATGCTTCGTAAAGTGACTGAGCACGTTCATACGCTTGTTCAACGCTGGTCAGCAATGGGGACTCATCAACTCGCAGGCCGCCTGTCCCTAAATCCCTCCATCCACTCTTTTGAGTTACCCATGTCTCTAACATGGACGAAGCCGTTTCAGCGAATAGAATTCCGCAAATCATCCCAGGCGCAACCCATTGACCGACTCTAACGGCGCATTCCTCTGGAGTTAAGAAGAGCTCTTTGAATCTATCGGACGTGTAATACCCGCCTGACCTGAGATCGGGATAGAAATCCTCAAATGTCGTTCTGTCTGCAGACTGGTTCTGCCTGCATTTCGTCTCCAAGTATTGTATTTGACGACTGAATGCTGTTCTCCACGGTTGACCTCGATTCTCTAGCGCATCCGAAATAGCTGCCTCTGCTAAGATTTCTTCAGCGGCTGACTTGTTGGCCAGAGCAAGGGAACAACCAAGGGAAAATGCTGCTTTTATCATAGGTACGACCGCCGCCCACTCGCAACCCTTCGTACCAAATACCCATCCCTTTTTCCGATATGGAAGTAATGAAGCCAGTTGTTGACCCACATACCACGAGAAACCTATTCTATTAACCATCATTCACCCCATCCCCCTGTATCCCCCTCTCCTTATTAAGGAGAGGGGGATTTATTTTTTAAAAGAGGGGCGAAGCCCCTCTTAAACGCCCCCTTTAATTTTTGCTCAAATAGGTTCATCCATATTTCCGCCTATCATTTGGTCACGCCTTATGAATCCGTTACGCTCTGAGAATTCCCTCACTCTAGACATGAATGTTTTAAAACCTTCGGTCCCCATGTCGATTATTCTCTGTGCGGTCTTAGCATCCCACCCTCTTGTGCTATCATTGGCATATGCAACAATCTTAGTCAAATTATAGAGTAGTGGATGAATTTCCACGTAAAGATGTTCCCTCTCTGTATCTGAAACTGATAACTGTTTAACCTTATCCACAAGTCTTGAAGCACAAAGACAAGCTTCCTCCGATTTTTCTATTAGCCATCCTGTTGGTACTCCTGTATCTCTTTCAAATTCCTCCATCTTTTACCTCCACTCAATCGACTTCTCCTTCCTTCCAAATCTTGCCGCCAGGGGGTAGGACGAACAGGTCTTCCCCTTCTAACTTCATGCCTCATGTCCTCCTATTTGACTGCTGTCCATTTTTGTTGACATAACATCAAAAACAATTCAAAGCTAACCAGATACGAATTGTTTCCCAAAATTTTTATACTATTTTGCCTTTAGTCACATCAACCCTTTGCTGTCCATAGTGGCTGGCTATCAAAGCGTTCGCCACCCAGCTTCGCTGTCAATACCGTCTTAAGCGCATTTATGGGGATTCGTATCTGGTTCAGGCTGTCACGCTCCCTGATGGTGACCTGTTCGTCTTCCAGCGACTGGAAGTCAATGGTGACGCAGAAAGGAGTGCCGATCTCGTCCTGGCGACGGTATCTGCGCCCGATGCTCTGGGCATCGTCGTAGCTTACCATCCAGCACCGGCGCAGGTCAGCATATATCTGCTTGGCTAGTGCTACCAGTTTGTCTCGTCTTGATAAAGGCAATACGGCTACCTTGATTGGAGCCAGGGTGGGGTGGAGGTGGAGGAGCACCCTTAATTCCCCCTCGGCTAGGTCTTCGTCGTAGGCATCGCACAGGAAAGCCAGGGCTGAACGGTCTACCCCGGCTGAAGGCTCAATGATATAAGGGATAATATGCTCATTGGTCTCTTCATCAAAGTAGGTCAGGTTCTTGCCACTATACTTAGCATGCTGGACAAGGTCAAAGTTGCCGCGATTGGCAATACCTTCTAACTCAGCCCAGCCCATAGGGAATAGGTAATCAATGTCATAGCAGTCCTTGGCATAGTGAGCCAGTTCCTTTTTCATGTGTTGACGCAGCTTGAGGTTTTCCTTTTTGATGCCCAGTTTCACATACCAGTTCAAGCGCTCCTCAAGCCAGTAGTCAAACCACTCTTTATCACTCCCTGGCTTAACAAAGAACTCTATTTCCATCTGCTCAAATTCCCGACTGCGAAAGATGAAGTTGCCGGTGGTAATCTCATTGCGAAAGGCTTTACCTATCTGGGCAATGCCGAAGGGCAGCCTTTTCCTGGTGGTATCAAGCACATTCTGGAAGTTAACGAACATCCCCTGAGCGGTTTCAGGGCGTAGGTAAATTACACTGGCATCTTCCTCAACCGGTCCCATAAAGGTCTTAAACATTAAGTTGAATAGGCGGGGTTCGGTTAGTTCACCGCCGCAGGAGGGACAGCTACTACTGGTTAATTCATCAGCCCGCCATCTCAAGTGGCAACTTTTACATTCTACCAAGGGGTCGCTAAAACCCTTAAGGTGTCCGCTGGCTTCCCAGGTCTGGGGGTGCATCAGGATGCTGGCATCCAGACCAACCATATCGTCGCGTTCCTGAACTGCAGCTTTCCACCAAGCCTGTTTAATGTTCCGCTTTAGCTCCACTCCTAGGGGACCGTAGTCCCAACAGCTAGACAAGCCGCCGTAGATTTCACTGCTAGGAAAAATGAAGCCCCGCCGCTGGCAGAGGGAAACAATCTTTTCCATATCAACCTTTGCTGGTGTCGGTTCGGTCACACTATACTCCTTGGAAACTATATTTTGTAAGCATTGTAGCTGAAAATGCTAAGCATTGCAAAGCCCTTCAACCTTTAGCGGTTCTTGGCGTTAGCTTTAGTTAGTGGTAAAATGTAAGGTTATATTAACTAGGGGGTATAAAGTGATTGTTGAGAAACTAGTAGTCGGACCGTATGCTTCTAATTGCTATATTGTGGGCTCTCAATCTAATAAGGAGGGGATGATAATTGACCCCGGTGATGAAGCTAAGAGGATTTTGAAGAAGGTTGAGGAGCTAAAACTTGATATAAAGTTAATTGTGTTAACCCACGGGCATATAGACCATACCGGTGCCTTAAAAGAGGTCGGCGAAGCCACTGGCGCAGCGGTGGCGGTTCATACTGATGATGCCCAATCTCTTGGGCGGGGAGTCTCATTAATAAGTGTCTTAATGCCCGGTCTTTCTTACCCGACTCCGCCTCCCCCAGACAGGTTACTTAAAGACGGGGATAGCATTGACATTGGCGATTTGCATTTCTTGGTTCTTCATACGCCTGGTCATAGCCCGGGGGGTATTTGTCTTCTAGGGGAGGGGATAGTGTTCAGCGGGGACACCCTGTTTAATTATGGTATTGGTAGGTCTGATTTGCCCGGTGGTAGCCACAGCCAACTAATGGATAGCCTCCAGACCAAGCTTATGACACTACCCGATGATACTATTGTTTACCCCGG
Organism: uncultured Dehalococcoidales bacterium; assembly: GCA_964354655.1. GTDB lineage: Bacteria > Chloroflexota > Dehalococcoidia > Dehalococcoidales > E44-bin46 > E44-bin46. Next base: position 49,283 of record CAYHAL010000007.1, on the reverse strand, counting down.
TCACGGACCCGGGACTACTATTGGTGCTGAGCGGAGGGGCAATCCTTTCTTGGTCAGCTAACTATTTTTAAAAAAAGCCGGGAAACCGCAGTAAAACCGGTGCCAAGAGCAGTGAGATTACCGCCATTAACTTGAGCATAATATTGAGTGATGGTCCAGCAGTATCCTTCATCGGGTCGCCAGTGGTATCACCTATTACTGCTGCCTTATGGGCATCTGAGCCCTTTCCGCCAAAATGCCCGGCTTCAATCCACTTCTTAGCATTATCCCAAGCCCCCCCGGCGTTGTTTAAAGTGACGGCAAGAATAAAGCCTGTTGCCAGGGAGCCAAGCAGGAAGCCGCCAAGAGCAAATTTACCCAGTACTATTCCCACAACTATGGGAGCAATTATGGTCATGATTGAAGGAGCTAGCATCTCCTTAAGTGCCGCTCTAGTGCAGATATCCACGCACCGTCTATATTCGGCTTTTGCCTTGCCTTCTCTCAGACCTGGTATCTCACGCCACTGCCGCCGCACTTCATCAACAATAAGCCCTGTGGTTACACCGACCGATTTCATGGTCATGGCAACAAAGAGAACCGGTATAAGAGCACCGATAATGACACCTACGATAACCGGGGCACTTAGTAGACTCAGCTCCGGCGCGGCTATTATTTTCCCTCCAGAGAATGTTACTAATTTTGTTGCTACCGCATAGGAAAGGGTTAGTCCTAAAGCGTTCAAAACAGCCGCACCAATAGCAAAACCCTTACCTGTAGCTGCCGTGGTGTTACCTAGCGAGTCTAAAGCGTCAGTCCGCTCTCGTACCTCAGATGGTAATCCAGCCATAGTACTGATGCCACCGGCATTGTCAGCTACCGGTCCGTAGGCATCAGTGGCTAATGTTACGCCTAATGTTGATAGCATACTAGTAGCCGCTATAGCTACCCCATAAAAGCCGGCAAATTTAAAAGAGATGACGGTGGCTATAGCTATAAGGACGACCGGCGGCCAGCTGCTGAGGAGACCGGTAGCAAAGCCGCGAATTATAACTGCCCCACCGCCAATAGTTGAGGCTTGTGAGATTTCCCTGGTTGGCTTGAAGGCATAAGAGGTAAAATAGTTTGTGCTTTCCCCCATAATTACGCCAGCTATCAGCCCAGCAAGTACTGCCCAGAAGATTCCTAGGCTGGCACCTAAGAAATATATCGTCAGGAAAGCAAACACGGCAGTTAGTATTGAAGCGCTAAGTGTGCCCCGGCGCAATGCTCCCAGGAGGGCTCTCATATCCGGTTTCTCGCCAACTCTTACCAGGAAGCAGCCAATTATGGAAGCAACTATGCCACCGGCGGCAATTAACATCGGGAGGTACCAGGCGGTCTGGGTATTGGTAACTATACCAATGCCGACGGCTAGGCCAGCTAGGGTCATAGAGGCAATAATCGCCTCGACATAGGATTCAAAAAGGTCAGCGCCCATACCACACACATCCCCGACATTATCACCGACAAAATCGGCAATGACGGCGGCATTTCTTGGGTCATCTTCAGGGATTCCAGCTTCTACTTTACCTACTAGGTCAGAGCCAGCATCAGCTCCTTTAGTAAAGATGCCGCCTCCTACCCTGGCAAAAAGGGCTACCAGTGAAGCTCCGGTGGCATAAGCCGCAATTATTGCAATAAAGTTGGGGCTATCATGCCAGATAAAGTAAAGCATGGATATGCCAATGACACCAATACTAACCACGGTTAATCCCATTACGGCTCCACTTCGGAAGGAGACACGTAGCCCTTGATTTAGGTTCTTGGCTGCGGCGGCAGTAGTTCGGCTATTAGACCTAACTGCCATGTTCATACCGATATAGCCAGCGCCTAGGGAACAGACAGCGCCAACGATGAAGGCTACCGCTGATTTCCAGCCTAAATCAGGACTAACAAAGCCAAGAAGACCCAAGACTACGGCAACGGCAATTACAACAACAATCTCAGTGCGATATTCTCGGTGGATAAAAGCCATTGCCCCTTCTTGGATTGCTTTAGAGATCTCCCTGATTTTTTCGGTTCCTTGGTCTTGTCGTAATACGTACTTAGCAAAGTAAACAACAACACATGCCCCAATGATTCCACATATGATACCTATCCAGGCTAAATCCATAACGCTCTCCCTTCTAGATAAGAAGATTTTAACGCGGGAATCTACTGAACATCGTCCCCGATTTTCCCTAACCTTTCTTCAAGGTTCTTTTGCCTTATGACTAAGGTCAGGTCACTGCGCGTCTTTTCTAGGACGCCTCTAACCATATCGGTGGTGTGGCGTAGACCACCGGTTATAGCATCAGGGAAGTCCATGGTAACTAAAATATTGTAAATATCATCCATAGCTGATAATAATTCTTCGCCCCGCGACAGGTCACCCCGTCTCATGCTGTCCAGGAGGTAGCGCCTTAGCTCGCCTACGGCTTCACCCAGCCCATTGAGGTAGGCGGTGAAGTCAACGCCTAGTTTGTCAGGGGTAGGGGGCTGGTTGCCGGTTACTAAGGCAAGGGTAATGCTTCCTTCGGCAAACTCCTTTTGGGCATCTTTGATAAAGCCGGTGGCACGAAGCTCGCTGTAATCGGTGACAATTTGCTCTATCTGGTTAAGCAGGTTGCGGGCTGATTGAAGCAATTCTTTAGCCTGGTCAAACTCCTGGCGGTGCACAGCACGGATGGCGTTACTGCAGTAGCGGATGACCTCACGACATAGAGGCAGCACCTTTTCTCTAGCTGTATCTTTAGTTGAGAAGCTCAGTCGAATCCGTTCAGCAATTGAATCTAGGTTATCGGTTAATTTACTCATTTAGGGCCTCAAGTCTAGATGCTATTTGTCGGGCGGCTTCCTCTGGAGACTTAGCTTGTAATATAGCACTAATTACGGCTACTGAACAAGCCCCAGCAGCTATAACTTCAGCAGCGTTGTCTTTAGTAATGCCACCGATAGCCACCAGGGGTAAGGTTACTGCCTGCCTGATTTGGCATAGCCCGTCTAAGCCAATAACCTTTGCCGTTTCTTTGGAGGTAGTTGGGTATATTGAGCCGACAGCGATATAATCAGCCCCGTCAGCTTCGGCGGTAACCGCCTGCTCTGCAGTAGTTGTTGAGCAGCCCAGAATTTTATCTATCGGTAGCAGCTTACGGGCTGCTTTAATGGGCAGGTCGTTCTGCCCTAAGTGCAGTCCATCAGCATCAGCGGCTAGGGCAATATCAAGGTAGTCATTTACGATGAAAAGTACATTGTGCTCAGCACATAAATTTTTGAGCCGTTGAGCAATGGGTAGCAACTCCCTTTTATTCAGGAGTTTATCACGCAGTTGAATTGTCCTAGCTCCACCACGGATTATCTGACTGGCTACTTGAAGGTGACTGCGTCCCTTTAGGGCTTGGGTATCTATAATGGCGTAAAGCCCGGGTAAATGCTTTATCTTGTCCTGGCGGAGCAACTTGGACAGCAAATTTCGCTCTATTGAATAGAGATTAAACCGGGCTTGCTTGAACTTCTCTGGGTTTAGCTTGGGTGTAATGTCGGGGAGCTTCGCCAGCTCCTCTATGGTTCTCAGCGACTCCTGAACCCTTCTGGAGTTAGCCACTACCATTAGCAGTAGCTCTCTCTGCTTCTCTTGTTCCGGAGCTTCAATATTAATGCCAATGTCGCCCTCTGAATTTCGAGCCTGAATGAGCTGTTTATTAAACGACCAATCGCCTTTTACCAGCTCGTGGCGCATAGTTTTTAACCGCTGAGTAAGAGCGGCATCGTTAAGCAGTAAGCGAGCTATATCTTCAAGAAGGCGAAGCCCCTCACCAATGCGATTCAAATTGGCATCAATTATTCGTAGTGTTTGTCCTGATATTGCTTCCGGCGAAGGCATGTCTATAATTCCTTAGCAGTTAATTCTAGCATAGCCAAATCGGAGGGTAAAGTGGGGTAAGTTCAAGCTTCACTTACCGCATTTTCAACGAGTTCAATTCGTGACGGCTTCCCACTTTGGTCTAGTTCTATTGCCACAACATCAATGCGCCATTGTGGAGGTAATTTACGGTGAGTCTGCTGGTAGTGGGCAGCCGTAGCCCTCATCCTTTCTTTCTTGACCGGGGTGATCGACTCTTCAGGGCTGCCGAATTCTAGGCTCTTTTTGGCTCTTACTTCAATAAAGACCAGCCAGTCTTTATGCTTGGCGACAATATCAATTTCTCCTTGAGGACAGCGGTAGTTAGTTTCTAGGATATGGTAGCCGCGCTTTTTAAGGAAATCCTTGGCTAGTTTTTCACCCAGAATACCGGTATCTCTGCGCTTCATTTCTCTTGGCGGATTATAAATTATTTTATCAACCTCACCCCCTTTATCCCCCTCTCCTTAATATGGAGATGTATTCTTTGCATGAGGGGGAAGAGATTTTAGAGAGGGGCTTCGCCCCTCTCTTACCTACACTCCCCCTTCCCTTATTAAGGGAAGGGGGTCAGGGGGATAGGTTGCTAAATGCCTTAATTATATCCCTGACTGGTTTGAAGGATTGGCGATGTATAGGAGACGGTCCCAGTTGGCGGAGGCAGGAGAGGTGCTTCTCGGTGCCATAGCCTTTGTGTTGGGCTAACCCATAGCCGGGGTAAACTCTGTCAAGCCCAATCATCAGATGGTCTCGAGCCACCTTGGCGATGATGGAAGCACAGGCAATCGAGAAGCATAATTTGTCACCGTTGGTTATCCCCTTTTGAGGTAGTGGCACCTCGGGAAGACGCATATAGTCTATAAGGAGAGACTCGGGCGGTGGCGAAAGCTGCTCAATAGCCAATTTCATAGCCAGTCGTGTTGCCTTAACTATCCCCTGGGTATCTATTACCTCAGGCGGAGCCAGGCTAATGCCTATTGAGATGGCTATTTGATGGATTTTATGAAACAGGAGTTCACGCTTGTTTGGGCTCAGCAGCTTGCTGTCTCTTACCTGGTCAAGCCAGGGGGCATCTATACCGCAAGGCAAGATGACGGCGGCGGCGACTACTGGACCAGCCAAGGCACCCCGCCCAACTTCATCAATGCCAGCGATACGGCGGTAACCTTGCGCCTCAAGGCTTTTTTCTTCAGCGAAAGATGGTTTCTGAAGATTATTTATCAACATTTTCTATCATTCCCCCACCCAGGACAGCGTCGCCCTGATAGAAGACTACGGCTTGACCTGGGGTAATTGCCCGCTGGGGTTTCACAAACTGCACCTCAGCTCTCCCATCGCGAATGAATAGTTTTGCCGCAGCCTCAGGTGATTTATAGCGAATTTTAGCTGTTATATCGATTGGCTCCTGGGGGGCGTTGCCTGATACCCAGCTTAGATTAGTGGCAGAGAGTCGATTATTTAAAAGCTGGTCTTTAGTACCTACCACTAATCTATTATTGGCGACATCAAACCTGAGCACATATAGGCGCTCATTTGAGGCAAGCCCTAAGCCCTGCCTTTGCCCCACAGTATATTGGGCTAAACCAGTGTGCTTACCTAAAGCCCTGCCCTCGGTGTCAACGATGTCTCCAGCTTTGACGGGGATATGTTTGGCGATAAATGACCGATAGTCATTATCAGGGATAAAGCAGACGTCTTGGCTGTCGCGTCGGCTACTGGTGGGTAAGCCCCGTTCAGCAGCTAGTCTCCTCACCTCGGCTTTGCTGAGGTTACCTAAAGGCAGCATCAAATGTTGAAGCTCCCTTTGCCCTAGGGTGTAGAGGAAATAGGACTGGTCTTTAGTTGTGTCAACTGCCTTCAGTAAGCTATAGCTATTCGGAGAGCGTTCAATTCTGGCATAGTGACCGGTGGCTAAGTAGTCTGCCCCCGTTTCTAATGCTTTATTGAGGAGGAGTCCAAATTTGATATGCTGATTACAGGCAATGCAGGGGTTTGGTGTCCGCCCCAAACTATACTCACGGCAGAAGTAATCAATAACGATGTTTTTGAACTCGGTCTCAAAGTTGAGCTTATGAAGGGGGATGTTTAGAAGCTGGCAGGTATGCTCTAAATCTGAGATATCATGGTTAGGGTTTGCCCATAGCCGCATGTAGGCGCCGCTAACCTCATAGCCGGCGTCTTTTAACAAAGCGGCGGCTAGTGAGGAGTCCACCCCGCCACTCATAGCCACAACAACCCGCTCTTTGGGCATATTTTTAATTTACCTCTTTTGAAAGCAGTTTGCTCACCCTTTGCCACACAATCTCGGCTATTTTCCTTTTAGACTGGCTGGCATCCACCACCAACCAGCGCTCAGGCTCATTTCTTGCTAGCTCAAGATAGCCCTCCCTAACTCTGCGGTGAAAGGCTATATCCTCCTGCTCAAAGCGGTCTGGTCTTTTAGTCTTTTTGCGGGCAAGCCCTTCCTCAGCCGGTATATCTAGAAGAACTGTCAGGTTGGGGCTTAACCCCTGGGTAGCGGCATTATTAATCGCCTTGACCATTTCTAAATCCAGTCCCCGCCCGTAGCTTTGATAAGCAGTGGTGGAGTCAGCATAGCGGTCGCAAATAACCACCTTCCCCTTTTCCAGATTGGGGCGGATGACCTCATTGACCAATTGGGCACGGGAGGTATTAAACAGTAGTAGCTCAGCCAGCGGTGATACATCGGTATCCTGCGCCCACTTCAGCCAGCGAGCCAGCTTCTTACCCAGGGGTGTGCCACCGGGTTCGTGGGTTAGAATTACAGGGATGGCTAACTCGGATAGCCTTCTATATAGTGCCTTGCTTTGAACACTCTTACCACACCCCTCTCCCCCCTCAAAGGTGATAAATAGAGCCATGATTTTACTAACCCCTCACCCTTTATCCCTCTCCCCTTGTAAAGGGGAGAGGGAGGGAAATTTCTTAAGAGGGGCGTCAGCCCCTCTTAAACACCCATTTATTACTCTTTAGAAAGATTATTTTCTTGGGGCTTCGCCCCTTTTAATCCTTAAAAATTCTCACCCGTCTATCGGGTTCTTTGCCTGTGCTTTGTGAGGATAGGTTATTTCGCTCGGCTATCAGGTGCTGAAGGCGCCGAATATAGGCGCTCTGGGGGCTGAGCTCTACCGCTCCTTGACCCTCCTTGACCCTGGCAACGGCTTCTTCTGCCTCGCTGAGGGCAAGCTTAAGCGGACTCGTCTTATCTACGCTTTCTAAGGGGTAGAGTTCGCTCAGTAGCTGTTTGATTTGATGTGGCGCGTTGCTTCTTAGGGCATAGATAGGCAGGTTGGCGGCTTCGGCTTCCCTGACCTTTTGTGGCTTTCGCCGATAGTAGCTTTTGGAGGTGACAAACAGGCTGGCATCATTTAGATTGTTGACTATATCCAGAGTTAATTGCCTCTCTCTTGCCATCTGCTCCAGTCGTCCCCGATTTATGCCGAAGAAGTAAAGCTTGGGTACTTTGCCTCCTTTGACTAACTGCTGACGTTTGGTTGCTTTTTTGGTGGTAATAACTGGCTTCTCCTTTTCTATCCTGACCTCGCCGTTCTCACCCAGCCAACGAATTTCAGTAGTCATAGGTTGACCACGTAGGATAGCGTCAACCGCTTGGCCAACATCAGGGCGAATAGCTACCTTGTCCCACTCCTGGATTTCCACCACAATGTCAAAGGTAGGCGGTGCCTTGCGTTCCAGTATAGACTTCTGGGTGCCTCTCCGCTTGGCTTCTTCGTCACCCAGAGTTACGCTCTGGATACCGCCAATGAGGTCAGATAGGGTGGGGTTCATTATCAGGTTTTCCAGCGTGTTACCGTGAGCGGTGCCGATTAGCTGAACCCCGCGCTCGGCAATGGTTCGAGCCGCCTGAGCCTCAAGCTCGGTACCCATCTCATCAATAACAATTACCTCTGGCATGTGGTTTTCTACAGCCTCAATCATTACTGCATGCTGCTTGGTGGGGGTGGTTACCTGCATCCGCCGGGCGTGTCCGATAGCTGGGTGGGGAATATCACCGTCGCCGGCAATTTCATTTGAGGTGTCAACAATGATAACCCGTTTATTAAAGTCATCGGCTAGTACTCGGGCTACCTCGCGTAGCATGGTGGTTTTGCCCACCCCGGGACGACCGAGCAACAAGATGCTCTTGCCCGATTGGACAAGGTCTTCAATAATTTTTATAGTACCAAATATAGCCCGGCCCACACGGCAGGTAAGCCCGACAATTTGCCCCTTTCGGTTGCGGATAGCTGAGATGCGATGTAAAGTGCGCTCAATCCCAGCCCGATTATCATCTCCGAAGCTACCGATGCGAGAGACCACGTAGTCAATGTCCTGTTCACTGACTTCTTGGGGGCTGAGGACTACCTCTCGCTGGGGAAAGCGGGCTTCAGGGGAGCGACCTAGGTCTAGGACTACTTCTAGCAGTTCACTGTTGTCGCTTCGTTGACATAATGACTGACGAATATCGGCGGGCAAAATGTCAAGCAAAGCGTCTAGGTCATCGGTTATTACTTTTTGCCAAAGCATTCTCGGATTTTTAGATTACCATCCTCTAGGTGCCAATAGTTCCTCAGGCGGGATTTGTCTTATATCTAACCCGGGCATGGCTTCGCCCAGGTTTTTGGAGACCTCGGCGATGATTTCTGGGTCTTGATAGTGAGTCGTGGCTTTGACAATAGCCCTGGCTCTTACCTCCGGGTCGCTGGATTTAAATATACCTGAGCCAACAAAGATACCGTCAGCGCCTAGTTGCATCATCAGGGCGGCATCGGCTGGGGTAGCCACTCCGCCAGCGGCAAAGTTGACCACCGGTAGCTTCCCTGTTCTGTGTATCTCCTCTACCAGTTCAAACGGGGCGCCCATTTCCTTAGCCTGTGTCATCAACTCCTCCTGAGGTGTGTTCACCAGTCTGCGGGTGCCGTCCATTACCGCTCGCATATGCCTGACAGCCTCTACAATATTGCCAGTGCCAGCCTCACCTTTAGTCCTAATCATAGCTGCCCCCTCACCAATTCGTCGCAGAGCTTCACCTAGGTCGCGGCAGCCACAGACAAAGGGAACCTTAAAGTCATGCTTCCAGACATGGTGTGATTCATCAGCCGGGGTGAGAACCTCAGATTCATCTATAAAATCTACGCCCAGGGCTTCCAGGGTTTGAGCTTCTACAAAGTGACCAATGCGGCACTTAGCCATTACTGGTATGGAAACTGCCTTCATAATGGCTTCAATAATCGCAGGGTCAGCCATACGAGCCACGCCACCAGTAGCCCGAATATCGGCTGGGACTCTCTCCAGCGCCATCACGGCACAGGCGCCAGCTTCCTGGGCAATCTTGGCTTGCTCGGCGTTGACCACATCCATAATCACTCCGCCTTTCAGCATTTGAGCCAGCCCAATTTTAACCTTCCAGGTACCAGTTTCCATGCCCTCCTCACCTTTCACAGCTTTTATCAATATATTTTACTCTTGTTTAGCTTGTTTATCAAGGAGAGGTCTTTTTGATGGTATGCCGGGGCGGCGGGGGTATAGCGGAGGCGTTGGCGATACCTTATCAATTATTACTAACTGACGCTCATCGGTGAACTCTTCCAGGTTGACCCTTTTCACCTCCCGTAGCCTCCCCCCTAATAGGCTAATCGCCCTATTTGCTTGGCTTATCTCTTGGTCAATAGCCCCCTTTTTCTGGGCAATAAGGCTGCCGCCAATAAGGCAAAAGGGCAGGGTTAATTCAACAAGAGTTACCATTGGGGCAACACCCCTAGAAAGCACGATATCAAAGTTTTCCCGATATTGCGCTTGGTGAGCAACTTCTTCAGCCCGACCGACGACGATTTCAACATTATCCAGCCCAAGTTTCTGTTTAAGGTGGTGTAAAAAGGCTGCCTTTTTGGCTACAGAATCAAGTAGCACTAGCCTTATATCAGGGAACACAATTTTAAGCGGTATCCCCGGCATGCCGGCACCAGTGCCAACATCAATAAGTCGGAAGTCCACTCTTGTTATCAATGGCTGCCAAGCCAGCACCAAAGTAAGAGAGTCAAGGAAGTGCTTTATTTGTACCTCTTCATATCCGGTTATCTTGGTAAGGTTCACCCGCTTATTCCAATCTACTAATTCTTGATAGTAGATGTGGAACTGCTCAAGTTGCCTTTGATTGAGCGGCAACCCTAATTTTTGAGTTCCGGCAACAAGTTTTTCCATAGTAGCCATCTTTTTGTTATTACCCAAGGACATTATACCTGAGTTGTACCTAAAGATAACAGATGAGAATTTTAGAAACGCCTCACCCTGTTTCCCTCTCCCCTTATGAAGGGGAGAGGGAAGATTTTGAAAAGAGGGGCTTCGCCCCTCTTTTATTATTCCTCCCCCTCTCCTTTGAAGGAGAGGGGGATAAAGGGGGTGAGGTAGATAGATTAGCAAAGCAAATTTGCGTTTTAGATTGTCTTGTGTTACATTAAATAGGTAAACTTAATAAATTAACCGCTAGGGGTGCTTCAAAGGCTGAGAGGCAGTTTAGTGCCAACCCTGGGAACCTGATCTTGGTAATACAAGCGTAGGGAAGTGGTGGTAACCAAGACCAAGGGTTTAGCCTTTACTGTTAAAATCCTTGGTCTTTTTTATGGAGGTGGATATGACTCAACTGGAATTGGCGAGGGAAGGTATAATTTCACCACAAATGAGGCTGGTGGCTCAGCAGGAAGGGGTAGATGTTGAGTTCATTCGGCAGGGTGTGGCTAAAGGGACAATAGTCATTCCGGCTAATATCAACCACAAAAATCTAGTTCCTTGTGGTATCGGTCAGGGGCTTAGGACCAAGGTCAATGCCAATATCGGAACGTCCTCTGACTTTGGTGGTGTTAATACTGAGCTGGAAAAGTTACGGGTGGCTATTGACTCAGGGGCAGATACCGTTATGGATTTGAGCACTGGTGGAGATATATCGGCTATTCGGCGAGCCATTATTGCCGCAAGCTCAGTGCCAATAGGAACCGTGCCCATTTACCAAGTTGGGATTGAGGCTATAGATAAGCGTGGGGCTATAGTCAAAATGACCGTTGATGACCTGTTTGCTGGTATTGGGGAGCATGCTCGGGATGGCGTTGATTTCATAACCGTGCATTGTGGTGTAACCCAGTCGGCGGTTGCCAAGCTTAAGCAACAGGGAAGGGTGACCGATGTTGTGTCTCGTGGTGGTGCTTTTATCATAGGCTGGATGTTTCATAATGAGCGTGAAAATCCCCTCTATGAGTATTATGACCGCTTGCTGGAGATAGCTAGGGAGTTTGATGTGACACTGAGCCTTGGCGATGGGATGCGTCCTGGTAGCATAGCCGATGCTACTGACCGAGCCCAGATTGAAGAGCTACTGGTTATTGGGGAATTGGTACAACGGGCTCAGCGAGCCGGAGTCCAGGCAATGGTTGAGGGTCCGGGTCACCTGCCCTTGAACCAGATTGAGGCTAATGTTCAATTAGAGAAGTCTATCTGTAAAGGAGCCCCTTTCTATGTGTTAGGTCCGCTGGTAACTGATATTGCCGCTGGCTATGACCATATCACCGGAGCTATAGGTGGAGCTATTGCCGCCGCTGCTGGTACCGATTTTCTATGCTATGTGACGCCATCCGAGCACCTTGGTTTACCTGACTCTGAGGATGTAAGGCAAGGGGTGATAGCCTCGCGTATTGCCGCTCATGCTGGTGATATAGCTAAGGGAGTAAAGGGTGCCGAAGAATGGGATAGGAAGATGTCTAAGGCTAGAAAGGGACTTGACTGGGAGGAACAAGCCAGGCTGTCCTTAGACCCTGAGCTGTCTCATAGGGTTCATAGTAAGCATGCTTCGGCTGGGGTGGCTTGTAGTATGTGTGGTGAGTTCTGTGCTATGGAACTAATGGAGAAATACTTAGGCATAACCTCACCCAAAGGTTGCTAGAAAATAATAGTAGAGAGGAGAGATTGAAATGGCGCTATTCCACCCGGTAAGAGAAGGAGAGATAACTAAGGCTATTGTAAGTAGCTTTTCACGCCAGTTTGAGGATTATATCGAAAGCGAGGTTATTATTGTTGGTGGTGGACCCGCTGGGCTCGTTGCCGGCAGAGAGCTGGGCAAAGCCGGGGTTAAGGTTCTAATTATAGAGAGGAATAACTATCTTGGTGGTGGTTTCTGGATTGGTGGCTATTTTATGAACAAGCTTACCCTGAGAGCCCCGGCTCAAGGGATTCTTGACGACCTAAACGTGCCCTACTCCGTGGTTAGTGAGGGTCTTTACGTAGCTGATGCCCCTCATGTTTGCTCTAAGCTTATAGGTGCTGCCTGTGACGCCGGGGTTAAATTTCTTCAGCTAACCCTTATGGAAGACTTGGTGGTGCGTGAGAATAACCGGGTAGCCGGAGTAGTGGTTAATTGGAGCCCCATTGCCCATCTACCTAAGGAAGTTTCAGCCCTTGACCCGGTACCTTTAGAAACAAAGGTGGTTATTGATGCTACTGGTCATGATGCTAGTGTGGCTAGGAAGCTGGAGCAGCGGGGTAAGCTCAAGCTGACTGGAGAAGGGGCATTGTGGATTGATAAATCAGAGGATGCTGTGGTGGAGCATACTGGCGAGGTCTATCCTGGACTAATTGTAGCTGGTATGGCTGTCGCCACCGTTTACGGGCTACCTCGTATGGGTCCTACCTTTGGCGGTATGCTTCTCTCGGGGAAGCGGGCCGCTGAGGTTGCCATAGAAATACTGCAGCAACTGGCGATACCTTAATGAGAGCCGAAATCATTTCTGCGGGCACAGAACTCCTCTTGGGAGAACTCACTGATACTAATGCCCCTTTCCTTGCCAGCCAGTTACCTCTGCTAGGGATAGACCTCTATTGGATTTCGCAGGTAGGTGATAATCAGGCAAGGCTGGTGGAGGTTCTGAGGCGTGCTTGGCAGCGTTCCGACCTAGTCCTGATTACCGGAGGTCTGGGCCCTACTGAGGATGACCTGACGCGTGAAGCTATAGCTGAGTTGTTGGGGGAGAAGCCGAAGGTCGTCCCAGCTTTAGTGTGTGAGTTGCGGGAATTTTTTGCCCGCTTGGGTATGGAGATGCCGCCGACTAACCTAAGGCAGGCAACCCTCATCCCTTCGGCTGAGGTCATTCATAATACCAGCGGGACTGCCCCTGGGTGGTGGGTAGAAAAGGATAACCGCATATTAATAGCTATGCCCGGTCCACCTAGGGAAATGGAGCCCATGTGGTATAACCAGATTCTACCCCGATTACGCCAAAGCGTCACCGGAGCTATTATTGTTTCTAAAACCATTAAGACTTTTGGTTTGAGTGAAGCAAGTGTGGGTGAACTGGTTTCACCCTTGTTTTCTTCGGCTAATCCTACCCTGGGTGTTTATGTTAAGGCTGATGGCATCCATCTGCGCCTGACGGCTAAGGCTCAGAGTCAGAGGCAGGCTGAGGCGATGATTGCCCCAAGTGAAGCGAGGCTTAGGGCAATCCTAGGTGAATATATCTGGGGAACTGATGGTGACACGCTGGAAGCAGTAGTCGGGCAAATGCTGACGGAAAGGGGGTTAAGCCTGGCAGTTATGGAGGGCTATACCGGGGGCTTATTAGCGACAACCATTACTGATGACCCTGGTGCTTCAACCTATTTTAAAGGGGGACTGGTTGCCACTTCAGATGAAGCACATAGAGCCTTTGGGGTTGATGCCAAGGTTATTTCAGACTATGGTGCTAGCAGTGCTGAGGTGGCGCTGGCTATGGCACAAGCTGCCAGGCTACACTTAGGGGCTGATGTCGGAGTTGGCATAGCTGGGGTAGATGAACCGAGTGAAGTAGAAGAGGGGCTGGTTACCACCGTATATATTGGAATAGATGATGGCAGGGATAAGCAGGCGATTACAGCTAATTATCCCCCCTGGGATAGAGCATGGGTGAAGCGCCGGGTGGTCACTGCCGCCCTGTTTGAGTTGAGGCAAATGCTGGCTACTGCTTGACGGGCTAAGTAGAACCTAATTATATACGACAGGTTGTGAATCCCCGTGGTAATGTTGCTAACCGTATCCAATCAATGAACGTTATTAATTATGGGGATTGTGTTAATATAGGAGTTAGAAAATGAACGGCGCTTTTAATTTAGGTAAGGTCTTTGGCATACAACTTAGGCTCCACTATAGTTGGTTTGTAATATTTGCTTTGTTAACCTTCGCCTTAGTCGCTCCTCACTTTTATTCTTGGTTTTGGTGGGTTATTGGCATAATCGCCTGCCTGCTATTTTTCGGCTCAGTGATTGCCCACGAGCTAGCCCACAGCCTTGTCGGTAGGGCAAATGGTATCCCGATAAAGAGCATAACCCTTTTTATCTTTGGTGGTATTGCTCAAATGACCAAGGAGGCAACACGTCCTGGCGCTGAATTGAAAATGGCGGCTGCTGGTCCCGCCTGTAGCGCAGTAATCGGGGGAGTGTTTATGTTAATCTCCTACCTTAACCCTAGCATGCCTGAGCCTGTAGCCAATATGGTTCAATGGCTGGCTTTTATGAATTTGGCGCTAGCTACATTCAATATGATTCCAGGTTTTCCTCTGGACGGGGGGCGTGTTTTTCGCTCCGTTTTGTGGCGCTTTACTGGTGATTATAAGCGCGCTACCCGAATTGCTACACAAGTAGGGCAAGGTGTAGGCTACACATTTATTGCCGGTGGTATTGTAATAGTCTTCCTGCAGCCATTTAATCTGTCTTGGTTTAGTGGGGTATGGATAGCCTTTATCGGCTGGTTTATAAGAAACGCCGCCATAAGTAGCCATCGTCAAGCCCGGTGGCGTGAAACCCTTACGACGTTTACTGCGGCTCAGGTAATGACTACTAACTGCCCGGTAGTCCCTTCGGATGTTACCCTTAATCAGGTGATTCAGGAGTATATTATCCCTAGCGGGTGCCGCCTGTTTATGGTAGCCGACTATGGTGGCAGGCCTGGGGGCGTTTTAAGTCTGCAAAATATCAAATCTGTTTCCCAGCAAAAATGGGGTGTAACCCAAGTAAAGGAGGTAATGACCCCCATTGACAAGCTACCGGTAGCCTATCTGGGGCAGGATGCCTTAAGCATACTGGAGCAGATGGATGAGAGTGGTACAAATCTAGTATCTGTAGTAAGTGAGGGGAGGGTGGTGGGGCTAATTGACCGCGACGACCTGATAACTTTCCTTCGCACCCGCTCTGAGTTGGGGATATAGATAATTTCTTATTGATAACGGCATTTGATATAATCTTAACCATAGATTAGAGGTATTGTGGAAGTGGATAGTGGCAGCCAGAGCCTGAGCTTGGGTGAGGCAGCTAGTCGTTTTTTGGTTAGTTTACCACCTGAAGCCAGGGAAGTAAGTCAGCAGGAGGTATATAGATTTGCTCGCTGGTACGGGTGGAAACGACCATTTGCTGAGCTGGCTGCTCCCGATGTAGCTAACTATGCTGAACGGGTATCACTATCGGATGCTGATTACACCAAAAAACTTGAACTAATACGAGCCTTCCTCGTTTATGCCAAAAAGGAAGGGTGGAGTAAGAGTAATCTTGCCATCCATCTTAGGCTTAAAAAGGTAAAGTCTTCGCCTCGGATTTTACTTAGGCAAGGTCTTCCGGCAGCAATCTCTTTAACTAAGCAGGGATATGCCGAATTGGAAGCGGAGCTTGATTCTCTTAAGGGTAAGCGCCCTCAGGCTATTGAAGAAATGCGTAGGGCAGCGGCAGATAAGGACTTCCGCGAGAATGCCCCTCTGGGGGCGGCTAGGGAACAACGCGGGCAACTAGAGGGGCGGATTAAGGAGCTAGAGGAGACTCTGAAGTTAGCTACTGTTATTGATGGCAAACAAAGGGGCACCTCAAAGGTGAGTGTTGGTGATAATATTGTCCTGTGTGACCTGGCTTCTGGTGAAGAACTGCGCTATATGCTGGTCAGTCCCAAGGAAGTAGACCCGACCAAGGGCAAGGTCTCTAGCGCCTCACCTATCGGTAAAGCCGTTATTGGTCGGAGTCAGGGCGAGGTAGTGGAAGTAACCGCCCCGGTAGGCAAGCTGCGCTACCAGATTAAACAAATTGAGCGTTAACAGATTACCTCAGCTTCTTGCCTGAAATAGCTGGCTCCGGTTCTGCCCGAACCTCTGAGACGTCCGCTATTTTGAGCCAGCCATTAAGCATAGCCAATACTACGGCGTGGGTACGGTCATTAGCATCTAGCTTGTCCATAATAGAGGTAACGTGATTCTTGACCGTCTGCTCACTAATGCCAAGGTAGCGGGCAATCAACTTGTTTGGATGCCCTTTGGCAATCTGATTTAATATTTGCGTCTGCCGAGGGCTGAGTGGCGTAACATCAGTCGCCGCACTTTCGTTCGTTGGAGAGAGTTTATTAAACAACCGCCTTATCTTCTGGGCGATGCTGGACTCATCTAGCGAGTCGTCAGTGGTTAAATGCTCTTCCGTTTCCAACTCAAGGGCATGCTTAATTATGAGCACCATTTCCTCTTCACGGTCTACCACCATGATGTATGGGTGCTTCTGCGTCTTGTTGGAACCGGATTGCCCATTTCCGTTGCTATTTCGCTCAATCACCATTTCTTTACCCCCACCACATTGCCTGCGTTAGAATTAAGCTTAAATGTGCTCCTCATATTTAATAAGTATACTTGAGTATATTATCTGTACATTCAATTATGTTTCTTTTCCATTTGGCAAATCAATCACCCAAAAGGTCTAATTTGACGAAGTAAAAAGTACTAAGCAGATACCAGGTAAATAGTACTAAAGGGCAGAAAGGCTATTAGATGGCTAGGGGAGGATTGGTGTGCGGTTGGGTAGCTGCATTTGAGCGGGATTCCAACACCGAATCTAGTTAGCTTGCTCGAAGCTTACTAAAGTATTGCCTGGTGTTGAGCTATATGATTCCCATGGGTTTTATGGACTTCAGCCTTTAATCTGTCTAAATCATCGTTACTGAATAGTCTCCACCCCCTCCTGTCCCGTAATTCCACATCGGCAAACATTCCCTCCCTGACCCAGCGGAGAAAGGTGTTTTTGCTTATCCCTGCTATTCGACAAGCTTCAGCGGTTCGATAGTAAGTCTGTCCGTTAATTCTGACTGGCATATATAATGTTCCTTCTTAGCGCCCAAATACACTATTATGCTGACCATTATTTGGTGAATCAATCCCCCAAATGGGCTAATTCATTGAGTAAATAGTCATAGGGTGGTGGGATGGCGGGTAACAAGGGTTGCCAGCGCTAGGCAGATAAAGGAAGTCCCCATAGTCGATGGTTGTGCTCTGGTCACTTTGGCGTCACTATTCTAACCGGTCATCGTATCTAGGACTATTGTCCTATGCCAAATAGCCTATTTGGGGATTGTCAGTACCTGTTGATGGTCATATCATCAAGATATGTCAACTATACCTAATAAGTAGGTTCAAGGAGGACAGTATGCCCATAGTAATGAAAGGTCAGACGTACTACAGAACCAGAGAGGTTTGTGAAATGGTAGGGGTAAGTAAGTCCACCTTGTTACGATGGATTGATAGTGGTCTCGTCCGAGATGCAGCAAATAGGGACCGGCGAGGGTGGAGGCTGTTCAGGGAGGCTGATATCAAAAAAATCGACGACGAAGCTCATAAGGTCAATCAAAGCAAATCACCCAAAGTGAGGCCATCTAATTCCCTTCAATAACATAAAGGAGGTTAAGCTGACTACAACTCAATAATAACTTGGAAAGGAAAAACATAAACTAAAACCAGAAAGGGGGTGAAAAATGAACAAAAAAATACTGTTAAGCGCGATGGTTATTATCTTGGCAAGTGCTCTAATTGGCGGTGGTATCTACGCTGTCTTCAGCGATGTCGAGACTAGCACGGGGAATACCTTCACCGCGGGGACATTAAACCTGGTTCCGTCTACTAGCGGCACAGGTCCGGGTGGAAAGTATTCGGTAACTGCCGGTGGTGATGGAGTGAATGGCAAGGTGGTATTTACCACACTGGCACCCGGGGATTCAGGCTCCATCACCTGGACACTGGAGAACGATGGCAATCTGGATGGTACCTTGACCATGCCATCAGACGTGACCTTCCAGGAGAATGGAACCAATGAGCCTGAAGACGCAGTAAGTGGCAACAACGGTGGTAGCGATGGAGACCTGGATGAGTACATGGGGGTCAGACTACAGCGGGATGGTACTTATATTCTCGGCGACGCCAGTAATTATGTGCCATTTTCCGGCCTGGAAGCAGTACTGGATGCCGAGAGCGAGTCCCTGGCGGCGAGTGACACCTTGACCTATGTGTTAGAGTGGGAAATCGCCAGCAATGTTAAGGGGGCAGGCACTGACGGGGAGTTTGGTACCGTTGATGATGTTGACGAAGACGACAATATCATTCAGAGCGACAAGGCCACCCTTGATATCACGTTCACTCTGGACCAGGACTAAGGTATATTTTAGGTGGCAGGGTGTACACCCTGCCACCTAAAAGCGGGTCGCTCTAAAGCAAAGATTAGGGCGTGACGCGCTATCTTTGTTTTGAACCGAGGGAGTAATTTGTTATGAAGAAAGCAGCTCAGAATTTTGGCTTGGCCGTGACAATTCTGCTGATGACAATGGCGGTGCTTACTTTCCTAGCGCCTCGCTTCGGCTGGAGGGTAGATACGGTTTTCTCAGGCAGTATGGAGCCTAAGCTTAAGGTGGGAAGCGTGGTGGTAACTCGCCCAGTGAAAGCAGAGGGGATAAAGGTGGGGGATATTATTACCTTTTACTCCCCACTGAGGGAGAGGCTGACGAGCCACAGGGTGATAGCTGTAGAACAGGGCTCGAGTTTTGACTTCCGAACCAAAGGGGATGCCAGTGAGGATGCTGACCCGTTTCTTGTACCAGCCCAGAATGTGGTAGGCAAAATCTGCTTTGATATTCCTTGGGTAGGCTATGTCACCCAATTTGTTAAAACTCCCGTGGGCCTCTTGCTGCTCATATGTATACCCGGGCTGGTCGTTATCGTGACGGAGATAAGAAGTATCTGGCGGGTGCTCACTGAGGAAGAGTTGGAGAAGAAATACAGGATAAGGTAGTTAGGTGAAAGGCAAAAAGTGGCTTATTTTGGCGATGGCTTTAGGAGTAGTTCTTCTGGCAAGTGGCATTGGGGTCACCCAAAGCTCCTTTGTTGACCATGAGAGCTCCACCGGCAACACCTTCCAAGCCTGGGCTTCCACGCAATGGGTGCAGACCACCAGGGGAGACTTCGAGGCTGGTGTTTTGAATAACGTCGATACCTCTTCAAGCTCCGGGAATGTTAAGCTATCGGTAAGGAGCGACTGGTATAACGCAGATTGGAGTTACCGGAAAAGGATAACCATTGACCACACGAAGGTTGGTGCTAACCTGGCAGACTTTCCTGTCTTAGTAAGCCTGGCTTCCGATGCTGATTTGGCTTCCGATGCTCAGGATGACGGGGATGATATCCTGTTTACCTCTTCGAATGGCACCGCGAAGCTAGACCACGAGATTGAGCAGTTTAACAAAGCAAACGGAAGACTAGTAGCCTGGGTTAGGGTTCTAAGCCTTTCCTCTTCAACCGATACCGTTCTTTATATGTACTATGGTAACGCTGGTTGCAGCAACCAACAGAATCCAGCAGGCGTTTGGAATAGCAGTTTCCGGGCTGTTTGGCATCTAAACCAGACAGGTGGTGGCTCTGGGGCGATAAAGGACTCTACTTCTAATAGTAACAATGGGACCGATGGTGGTGGCCCGACGCTTGGAGCAACCGGGAAAATCGGTAACTGTGTCCAGTTTGATGGCACCGATGACAATATAGCAGTTGCTTCGTCATCTACTCTGAAGCTTGGTAGTGGACTTACAATTGAAGCCTGGATAAGAATTAACGTATGGACTGACTGGGCGGATATAGTTTTCAAGGGGGGAGGCGCTGTAGATAATAGTGACTACCAATTTGCCCTTGTCTCTTCTGGTCTTGCCTGGGACGGAACGTATGCTGGGAACTGGCGGACTAAGTATTTCAATACAACACAAAACACAGGCACCTGGATTTACGTTGCCGTTACCCATGATACTGTCACCGTTAAGTGTTACCGGGCTGGTTCAGAGATCAGCTCGCAATCTGACAATGGTGCTATTTATGAATCTGATTATCAATTGGGAATCAGCCGAGAGGGTGCCGCAAATTATGGCTGGTTAAACGGCAGGATTGACGAAGTCCGTATTTCAAACACAGTCAGAAGTGCTGCTTGGATTAGGACCGGTTATAACAACCAGAATTCTCCTTCCAGTTTTTATGGTGTGGGGAGTAAGGAAGGCAAGTATGTTACGCTAGGCACTATTGCCTCTCAAATTCTGGATACTGGGGTTGCCGGGGCAAGATGGGATGCCCTATTCTGGGATGAAACCCTTGAATCAGGTACTGACATAACCTTTAAGGTGAGAGCGTCTGATACCCCATTCCTCAAGGATGCTGCCACTCCTTCTTGGGTTCCGGTTGGCGGGACTTCCCCAGTCACTTCGGGGCTACCTTCAGGACAATACATGCAGTGGCAGGCAACCTTGACTACCTCTGATACATCAAAAACCCCGACCTTGCGCGAGGTCAGGGTTTATTACTTTTAAATGTAAGGTTGAACCTTGAGGTATCTAAACGTATAAAAGAAATATACGGCGTGGGCTCACTGAGGAGGCAATGGAGAGGAAATACAGGACAAGGTAACTGGATGAAAGGCAAAAAGTGGCTTATTTTGGCGATAGCTCTCCTAGCAAGTAGCGTTGGTGTAACCCAAAGCTCCTTTGTTGACTATGAGAGTTCCACCGGCAACGCCTTCCAAGCCTGGGCTTCCACGCAATGGGTGCAAACTACTAAGGCAGAATTTGAAGCCGGTGTTCTAAATCAGGTCGATACTTCATCAAGCCCTGGGGATGTTAAGCTTGGAACTACTTACAGCTTGCTAGAACCGACAACCAGTATAGACTCGGAAGGAAGTTGGTACTTCACCTCGTGGAGCCGCCGGGCACCGGTAACCATCGACAACTCGGGCTCGGCGCTGACCGACTATCAAATCAAAGTTAATGTGACCTATGATACCGATATGCAACCTGACTTTGATGACATCAGGTTTGTAGATTTTGATGACTCAACTGAGCTCTCCCACTGGCGAGAAAGCTACACCGCCTCAACCTCGGCTATCTTCTGGGTTAAGGTTCCCTCCGTCCCTTCGGGCGATAAGACAATCTACATGTATTATGGTAATGCCGCTGCCAGCAGCGCTAGCGATGGAAATGCCACCTTTGTGTTCTTTGACGATTTTGAAGAACATAACAGTGGCGCAGACCCCGATGGATGGACTGACCAAGGTACAGAAAACTTCTATGTAGCGCTCCATGATTCTGAGAAGTGGTTCCAAGTGAATACATGGAATGACTGGAGAAATGGTTCAACGGCTTCAAGCATGGCTAACATTGGTGATGCTGTCTGGAGCGCCAGAGTTTATTACCATCAAGAGGGCACCAATTGTTGGGGAGGAATCGGTGTTCATATTGGCAATGGAGATATTGGTCGTATTGTCGTAATCCGTGATGGT
This sequence comes from uncultured Dehalococcoidales bacterium, assembly GCA_964354655.1. Lineage (GTDB taxonomy): Bacteria > Chloroflexota > Dehalococcoidia > Dehalococcoidales > E44-bin46 > E44-bin46. The sequence goes on along the minus strand of CAYHAL010000007.1, from coordinate 27,754 downwards.
GGCTGGTACAGAGCCAATGAGCCTGATTGGAGTAGTGCATCTGAATGGCAATCAAACGCAGACATCCATTTTCCAATAGGCACGAAAGGGAGAATTGAATTAGTCACTAATGGAACCAATCTCGATGCCTATTGGTACAATCCTTCAGGTTACAGCCCAGCAAAGGTCACTGTATTCACTGGCTTCGCCATCCCTTCAGGTACCGGCAAACTAGATGTTCATATTGAACGTCCTGGTAGTGTTCCGATTAATAACAGATGGATTGATGCGGATGATATAATCGTACGCAAATATGCCTCGTCAGAGCCGACAACCAGCGTAGGGTCGGAAGACGGCTGGAGCCGCCGGGCACCGGTAACCATCAACAACTCGGGCTCGGCGCTGACCGACTATCAAATCAAAGTTAATGTGACCTATGATACCGATATGCAACCTGACTTTGATGACATTAGGTTTATGGATTCTGATGGCTCAACCCCACTCTCCCACTGGCGAGAAAGCTACACCGCCTCAACCTCGGCTATCTTCTGGGTCAAGGTTCCCTCCATCCCTTCGGGCAATAAAACCATCTACATGTATTATGGTAATGCCGCTGCTAGCAGCGCTAGCGATGGAAATGCCACCTTTATCTTCTTTGATGATTTTAGTGGTGACCTGAGCAAATGGAATATTCACATAGATACAGATGTGGCCATTACATCCAGTTATGGCAATCCAGCTCCAAGCCTGGAAATCAGCGGGGGTATTACCAGTTCTCCTTATGGATTTGCCGCCATTGGCTCGGATGCCACCTACGCTGGGTTTCAAGACGGGATAATTGAGGCTGATATTTACCCGGCAACAGAGGCACTCCCCGAAATCATATTTAGAGGGAATTATTCGGCAAATACTGGTTATAAAGGAAGGTGGGATTGTCGTTCCGGAAGCGAATCACCTTGGATGAAACCTCCATATAGCGGATGGGCAGCTTTCGATACAGCAGTAGCCAGATTTGGTATAGCCAATCAATGGCAAAAAGCAAAATTGGTTGTAATTGGCTCAACATTCATGATATACAGCAATGGCAGTCTTAAGTCCACTGTGATAAGCACCCAGTATTCGGGAGCCGGTGAAATTGGATTAGCAAACCATTATGGAACATACGCTAGATTTGATAATGTAAGAGTGCGTAAATGTGCCTCGCAACCGATATATGTCTCGTTGGGTACCATTGCCTCTCAGGTCTTGAATACCGGGGTTGCTGGAGCCAGATGGGATGCCCTATTCTGGGATGAAACCCTTGAATCAGGTACTGACATCAGCTTTAAGGTCAGGGCATCTAATACCCAATTCCTCAAGGGTGCTGCCACTCCTTCTTGGGTTCCGGTTGGCGAGACTTCCCCGGTCACTTCGGGGCTACCTTCAGGACAATACATGCAGTGGCAGGCAACCTTGACTACCTCTGATACATCAAAAACCCCGACCTTGCGCGAGGTCAGGGTTTACCATTATTAAACGTAGTTCCGATTCCGTAGTTTGTCTAATCTTCTTCATACCCAAATGCTACATCCAGCCTTCGGCGACAAGCGCATTGTGCAGTTCATCAGGGTGATGACGGCAGTGATATTCCAGACGGCTGGCTTCGACGTGAGCCTTGCTGTAGGGCCAGCCGCTGGCCATGCGATTTCGCTCGTGAAGCTCATGCAGGAGTATGTAGCCACGCTCTGGTTCTACGATGGCATCGTCAATCCATACCTCATTTCTGGGCACGAATTCATAAACGTAGTCATGACCACCTTCGGTAAAATCGATATCGAATACACTGCGCACGAGCCTACCGTTAACAATCCAGACGCTGACGCCATTTTCCAATTTCTTCCACAACCGTTCGTGGGCATCACGGCCATCGGGTAGTTGTTGGCCACGATGCGTCAAGCGGCTTACATCCCCGACCCGGCGGCGCTCCTTACGCTCCGCAAGGTCAGCAATAGCCAAAGCCTTCTCGTACGGCATACCTTCTGCCATAAGCCGGTGCTCCACTAGCAGGTGGTCAATAAAGAACCGCCGCTCATCATGCTCGGCTTCACGGTCAATCCAGAGTTCGTTCAATGGGATGTAAGGGTATCGGTAGTGCTGGCCGAAGTTGGTAAATTCTTCATCGATATGGTTGCGGATGTAGCTACCATCAACCATCCATGCCTCTAACTTGCCTCGCTCTTCTATCTTTTGAATATAAGGCGGTTTTAATGGTGTTGACATAGACCTCCCTATTTGCCGTGCCCAGCGTCTAGGCAGAAAAGGTTAAGGCATTATCATTTTCAGTCTGTCCACCACTAATGGAATGGTATCATCAGACAATCAATGAATCAACCCTGTCTCCTGAATTGAAGAATATAATCGCTGTGGGTAATAACAAGTTGGCTTCTTGTTACCGGCGTGTATTCTCTTACCTTATCAAGTAACTCAGAGCACCACCGGTCGTTGTCTCGCTACGGAAGGAGAGAATCATATAGATCAGGTTCCAGGAGTCGGTCTGCGTGGGCAGGTCTATCTGAACTGAGGTATCCCCCGACTCCAGTGGTCCGCTGGCCCAGGTAATATCGAAAGTATCAATGTCTATGCCATCATTACTGACTCCGGGAGACTTTGAATTCCACACATTGTCCCACGGGCTCTGGGCGTTAGAAAGATATGTGCCTTTGAATATCAACGAATCACCTTCCCAGCACTCGTCCCCCTCACCAACGCAGACAGTCAGTTTAGCTGCGTTGACTTCATCGCCAATCCGGTCAGGGACAATAAAGCCGCTGATATGGCCTCCAGGCTGCCCGTCCTTGTCAAAGTCAATATTTGTGTCCATGTTTGCATAAAAAAACTTGTCGTAGAGATATAGCTGGTGGCCTTGCGTTTCCGCACTGGAATAGACGATTATTAGTGACCAAGCAGCGTAGGACCACTGGTTGCCAGTATCCCCGAGTACGTCGCCAGCAGTATACGTCCCGTTGCCGGGATGATTGGTCGCTGGGTCTGGGGCCTTGGCGCTGAATGTCTTAACCAGTGAGGTTACATCCTTGTAGCAGCTGTAGGAAAACCCGTTAGGACTGCCATTAGTGTTGTAGTTGGGTAAAACCTGCAAACGGTCGGCGGTTATCGGCTGAGTCCCCTGTTTGGGCATGCCATCTCCGTCGAAGTAAACCTGCTTCCCGTCTATCTTAAAAACAGCTGAGGTATCAGGCGACATCACCGAAATAACAATGTTATCAAGGTTGCAGTATTGGTTGGGGGCGGTGAAACCGACGAGGTAAAACCTCACCTTGAAGCTTGCGGTTAAATATTGGCTGGGGATAGTGTAGCTGAAGTTCACTGCTGAGCTCCCGATGTTACCCCGAAAGGCTTGAAAATTATTGCTCCAGGTACTGCCGCCATCGGCAGAAAAGGCAAAATCAAGGCCATCCGCTCCAGAATAAGAAGGGGCTATTTTGATGTTATCAAGGTTGCAGTATTGGCCGGAGGCGGTGAAACCGACGAGGTAAAACCTCATCTTGAAGCTCGCGGTTAAATACTGGCTGGGGATAGTGTAGCTGAAGTTCACTGCTGAGCCACCAATGTTACCCCGAAAGGCTTGAATATTACCGCTCCAGGTACTGCCGCCATCAGCAGAAAAGGCAAAGTCAAGGCCATCCGCTCCAGAATAAGAAGGGATTATTTTAATGTTATCAAGGTTGCAGTATTGGCCGGAGGTGGTGAAACCGACGAGGTAAAACCTCACCTTGAAGCTCGCGGTTAAATACTGGCTGGGGATAGTATAGCTGAAGTTCACTGCTGAGCCCCCGATGTTACCCCGAAAGGCTTGAAAGTTATTGCTCCAGGTAGTGCCGCCATCAGCAGAAAAGGCGAAGTCAAGGCCATCGCCAGCCCCGGGTGTTCCAGACACCCACTGGTCCCAGGAAACGGTGACTGTTCCCGTGGAGTAAGAGCTTAGATTCTGGCTATTTTTCAGGGTAAGGAGTCTAGCAGTGTCATCCCCGTTGCTGTAATGACCTCTAAAATAGTTGGAATAAATACTCCAGGCAGTACCATTATTCCAGTTATTGAAGCTGGTGCAGCTGTCTGAGAACACATTTGTTAGAGGAGCCACCGACTGATCCCAGGAAATGGTGGCTGTTCCCGGGGCGTAAGAGCCTAGGTTCTGGCTATTTTTCAGGGTGAGGAGTCTAGCAGTGTCACCCCCGCTGCTGTAATGACCTCTAAAATAGTTGGAATAAACACTCCAGGCAGTACCATAATTCCAGTTATTGAAACTGGTGCAGTTGTCTGAGAACACATCTGTTAGAGGAGCCACCGACTGGTCCCAGGAAACGGCGGCCGTTCCCGAGAGGTAGGAGCTTAGGTTCTGGCTATTTTTCTGGGTAAGGAGTCTAACAGTATAATCCCCGCTGCTGTAATGACCTCTAAAATAGTTGGAATAAATACTCCAGGCAATACCATTATTCCAGTTATTGAAGCTGGTGCAACCGTCTGAGAAGACCGTTTGCTTGCTGCTCTCAGCCCGCCAGGCTGACCAGTAGAGAAAGGCGGCTCCTACTTCAGCATCAAGCGGGATACTATTTACCGTGGCATTACTGCTGGTAAGTAGCTGGTCACGGATGCCGGACGAGTCATGATCGGTATCTATCATCAGTGAATTACCCAAAGCCTGGTAATCTCCGGCGATAGCTGAGCGCAGCCGCCGTATTTCCTCTTTGGCGATATAGGCTTCAACCGTACTGTTGTCGGCTCTGGAGGTAATTTTGAAGACTTTGACATCAGCATCCCAGGAATAAGGGATATCAGGCACTCCGCTTGTCGTTATCCAGGCTACGGCAGCTGGTTTAGCTAGCGGTTGGCTGGAGGTAAATTGAAAGGTGACCTCTGCTACCATCGGGGAGTCTCCGGGGTTAACGCCAGGGAAATTGGTGAAAGGGACCGAATTGAATGTCCAGAGCACGGCCTGATTGCCCCCATGAGACTCGATTACCGGCTCAGCGTAATACTCCTCCAGAGGGTCAGCCTCAAGGTTACTGCTACCCTCTACATAACTGAAACCAGGTGGCAGCCATACGCCCAGGGTCTCTATCCTCAAATCCTCTTGAGGCCACGGATTATAGGTTACCTTAATTTTGCATGAAGTTCCGCTGCTGCTGTTGGTTACCACTAATTTTTCTGCTTCAATGATAGCGCTGGCTTCAGCTTCACTTGGTATGGGTATATTTTTGGGAATCCAAACGTTTTCTATGGTGGCATTGACATCCTCGGTGTTTACTTGCCCGGACAGATCATAATTCCATGCTGTGCTGTAGTCATACGCCCTATAAGCTGGGCTGGTGAATAGAGTCCCTAGGTGGTCGTATTTTATCTGCCATGTGGCGTCGTCCACACCGCTATCAGCAGCATATAACTCGTTGGCCTTGTTCTCATACACTACGCCTGACTTAAGCCCGGTAGACACGAAATTCAGGAGGGGTATGACCATAAAGCTGCCTAAGAGCAAAAAAATCAGGACCAGAATTAAGACCTGCCCTCTTTCGTCGCTTGCCCCTCTATTTAGTTTAACTCTTAACTTCCTAACCATCGCACCATGCCTCTCTGTTACGGGGCAGGTCGGGGTATCACCTGAGCTATATGAGTTTCGTTTATCGACCTAAACCCGCTTACCGAGGCGGTTACCTTAAAGGTAAGCACGCCGTCGACGAATTGACAATTAGTCATATCCTCATCGGAGTTCATATGTGTAGCCACCACATTTTGAATTGGTTCACTACCATTGATAGAGTGGCTTCGGTGCAGCTCGCTGTCTTCTAACGTGTAAGAAACCTGATGCGTCGTGTTGTCCCATTCGACCCAGGATAGGTTCAGCGGGAAGCCCGAGTCTCCATTTGGTTGCACGATTTGCGCCATCTGCGCATCATGGTTAATCCAGTATAGCGCGTTCTCCAGCTGCTTAACGGCGGTCACACGATTATTGCTCAGAGCATTTACATTAAACACCTGGGAAATTGCCATAGTCACACCAACACCGACGATACTAGTAATGGCAATAGCTACTATCATCTCAATTAGGGTGAAGCCCCACTGGTTCTTTTTTAACACTCCTAATCCGTGGAGCATTACTACCTCACCTTATAACCCTCTAGTGTTGTTACTTCTTCGCCATGGCGCTCTATTGTCACTGTTATCTTCTGAATGTTGCTGTCATGTAGTGAGTCAACGTCTATCGTTGCAGTATAACCGCCATATTCATCAGGAATTGGGGCTGTAGCATATGAAGTAGCATATGCCTGGCTCTTGACATATTCCATCTGGGTTTCAGCCAGATTCCGGGCTGTTTCCTGCTTATCAGTAGTGATGGTAACTGCGGAAGCAGTACCCAAGCTACTAAGAAAGCCAACACTAATGATGCCAAGCAGTGCTAAAGATACAAGTACCTCAATCAGAGAAAAGCCCTTTTCATCCTTCATTATTCACCCTCTTAAGCGTAAGGGCGACTCTCCTACGCAAGTAAATCGTATGTCATGCATTGATTGCTGGTAATAGCCATTTAGTCCTAGTTATATGGAAATTTAGTACCGGCTTAGCAACGAGGATTTCCTTCGCTTTCTGGAATACTTCTTTTTAGGTTGGGGCAACCTCACCCGGACTAAAGGAAGCAGCAGCTCAACGGTTTGATGATTTTCTGTCAGCCAGAGGCGCTGAAAATGTTGGCAAAATGGTGGCAAATGACCCAAAACAAATGTCGGGGTGAGAGGATTTGAACCTCCGACCACCTGAACCCCATTTACGGGTTGGGTATACCACCTAGTGCCCCCAGATACGATTTTGTGATGTCTGGTTTGACATCAAGCCAGAGTTTGTATCTGGCTGTGCCACCATGTGCCATTGGGTGTCAAACAGTTCGTTAGCAAAATGTTAGCAAAATTAAGGGTGTTAAGTGAATGTGCGAGGATTAAGGTTAATTGCACGTTCTGGCTGATTGTTATGTTAGGCTATCCCCAAGCTGACTGTTATACTCCGAGTGAGGGACTCAGATTTCAAAACAGTTGAGAATAGCGGACTGTTAGTCTGCTCACTTCCTGTCTGGTCTCCTGTGATGCTAACCTAGGGCTAGATTTTTCGTTATAATAACCGGAAACTGAATCTGAACTTAGGTGGAGGTTAACATGAACAAGAAATGGTTATGGCTTACAGGTTTGGTGGCAATTCTGGTGCCCGTATTCTTGCTCGCGGGCTGTTCGCCGTTGGTAGCGCGAGGGCCAATGCTCGGTGGTTCACCTCAGGGGGTTATCATCAGCAACCAGCAAGAAGGCATCTGGGTCAATGGAGAAGGTAAGCTAACGGTGGCGCCGGATATAGCTACAGTGAGCCTTGGCATTCAGGCGCAGGCGGCTACGGTGGCTCAGGCTCAATCGGACGCTGCTTCAGCCATGGACAAGGTGATGAAAGCCTTAACCGCCAACGGAATTGCTGACAAGGACATCCAGACTGAGAATTTCTCAATCACTCAGGTGACAAGATGGGATGACAAGACTCAGCAGCAGATCACCATTGGCTACAGCGTCAGCAACACCGTTGCTGCTAAGATGAGGGAACTGGACAAAGTAGGCACCGTCATCGACGCGGTGGCCACAGCTGGAGGAGACTTCACCCGAATCAACGACATCTCGTTCAGCATCGATGACCCGACCATATATCAGAGAGACGCAAGAGACAAAGCGATGGCTAACGCCAGAAACAAGGGGGAGCAACTGGCGGGTCTGGCCGGCGTAAAACTGGGCTCACCGACCTACATTTCAGAGAGTAGCTACGTTCCGGTGCCTATCTACAAAAGTGGTGCCATGATGGAAGGAGCAGCGCCAGCCCCCGCCCCAACCACACCAATTACTCCAGGTCAGTTGGATGTAACGGTTGACGTACAGGTGGTGTATTCAATTCTCAGGTAGGAGGCAAACTTTGGCGGCTCGCTGGTAATCCGCGGCAGGTCTCCCGGGCAGTCACAGACTCTGATGCAGACTGGGCTTCACATAGCTAGGGGGAAGCCTAGTCTATGTTCTGGCAAAACGACCGAGGCAACCTGGGTTATTAACGGGGAACAAGAGAGTAGGCCTAGGAGGCCCTGATGCCGTGTGCATTACCTGGTGAACAAGCCGATGAAAGGTGCAATATTCTCACTTTCTCTTACGTAAGGGGTCCAGAGCAAATATGTTGAGCCGCATCCACATCTATTCGGCCCTGGGTTAAGTTTAATCGTGGTTGGTTGCCCATTAGCCAAAGTCCTGATATAGCAATTTCTCAGGTTCTGGATATTTCAGTTTCCTCTCTTTATGACGTATGGCAGCCTGCTCTATCTCCTCGCCTCTTCCCTTTGCTACAATCACCTTAGTCTCTCTCACTACGTTTCCCCAGTCTTTAAATGGCACATTACCCATCTTTTGTGCTGGCGGGATATTGCCCAATGCCTCATGCTCCTTAAAGAAATTATAATGCACAAGCCATGCCTCAGTAAGAAGCCTAGCCATGTCCATATTTTTAAAGCCTCTGACCACATTGATACGGTCTTTAAATGTGCCGTGAAAACGCTCTATCAATCTTGTAGAGTCCTTTTTATCAAAAGGACTACTCTGAATATGAAGCGTCTTAGCGCCAAAGACTAATTCAATTCCATCGAGGTAGGCTCTCAATTTATCCGTGATTACTCGCTTCGGAGCTTTGCCAGCCCTCATTTGCGCTTGCTTCATAAGAAGCGCAGCGTCTTTAGTCGTTCTAGTTGTAGACAGGCGGGAAGCCAAAAGGTAACGACTATCCGCATCTATGATATCCCAAAACCAGATATTCTTACCCTTAACTTTAATAACGGTTTCATCGGCTATCCATGTATCGCCTACTATAGGTTTAAAGTCCTTTATCCTGTTAATAGCCTCTTTGGCAAAGCGGACTACCCACTTATATATACCAGCCTCGGAGTAGTAAGTGCCGTAGTCCTGATATAGTTGCCTTTGTATGCTATCTAAAGGCATACCACCAAAATACATACCAACGGCTGCCCCGATGACACTCACAGAGGTTTTCATTTTTGGCAAAGCTCTATTATCGGCAAACTTCCGCTTGCAGTCCTTACACCACCAACGTTGCATACCCTTAAATGTGCCGTATTTGATGACGTTATGCGAATCGCAGTATTTACAGGCAATATCCATTTTAGTTACGACTTTTAATTTTTTTGTTTATATAGTTTCTGATGCCTTGATGACCTTTATCCAATACTATCGCTGGAGACCTACCGTATGGGTTTACACGCCATTCTATTTGCTTCCTTTCAAGGCGAATAACAGCACTAAGCATCTCATCTAATTCACGGTCTCTACATTTTTCTCTTTCCTTTTCAATTTTAGCTAAGATTTTTGTTATTCGCTTGTCTCTAAACAACAATGCAGAAGGGTCTGGCTTATCTTTGTTTTCCTCATTAACGATTTCCGCCATTTCTCTTAGCTCTCTAATGTTTTGAGATACGTTCTGATATATGTCTTGAGCATCTTCCCAAGCGAATATAGCCCTTCTACTTGATAATTGCCTCCGCCTAAATAGTTTATATAGTGCATACACCAAGAAAACAGCGCCAATTCCAGCTACTACCCATCCTACAAAAGGTGGCATTATTTCGCTTTGCCTCCCCAACCCCCACCAAATAGCCTCAATGGAGATACCAGCGATAAGCATATACTTCTCTCTATCAGCCATACTTCCATTTTACATCTTTTACCAACCATGTGTAAACTTAACCCGGCCCTGGGTGGCGTTGACACTCAGATGCGCAAGGGCTAGACTAAAGTACGATGCCTCAAGTGAGAGAAGGGGACTCGGTAACGAAGGCAGTTTTTGACCTGAGCCTGGGGAGTCATGACGGCACCAGGTACAGAGGCGCAGGTGGCCGATTTACTCCCAACCCCAACAAGGGAAAGCCTTGGTACTGTCAGAAGTCACCCACGGGTGCGCATCACTGGATCATCACAGCGCATCAGGGTCGGTGCAAGTATTGCCAGGCGGTGCAGGAGGTGCCGACGCCGGCACCAAGCGCCTATACAAGGCGGAGTCGGGGAGTGGTAGCTTCTATCTGAGTTATGGGTTTCAGTGCTACCAGATGCCGTTCTCTAGGGTGGTGGAGAGAGCTTAAGTCTGTTGGTGTAACCTTCAACCACGTCTAGTCGTACCAACAGGGTAGCTGTCATGGCCTGCCCCCGCCTAATCATTTGCTAGTACTACACGAATTGGCTGAGTGTGCAGGATAACATACAAAGCTAGTGAAATGGCAAATGCCACACCTCTACAGATGGCAGGACTACCACCAGTTTTTTAGCTAAACTTCTTTGAGGATTTTCCCCTGCTCTGATTTGGTTATGGTCTCTGATAGTCTTTCTCGGCTTCTTTCAAGGCTTCCTTATGGGCTTCATCAGCTTCCTTCTTAGCCGCTTCATCAACGGACAGTTTCCTAGCCCCTTTACAGACCTCTTCTGCTCGTTTCAGATACTATTTATGTTCATTTTGGCATTTGATGATTGGACTAGGGATAAATTATGATATGGCTCTCGATTTCGGACACGCCTGGTGCCGCACAAACTGCCCGCTCGACTTGTTCTCTTTCTGCCCAGGAGCGCACACTGCCGCTGAGAATCACCTTACCAGCGCGAGTTTCTACTTTGATTCGCCGCGCATCAAGTATGGCGTTGCGCTGAAATGCGTTTTCAATTTTGTCCTTTACAGCCTGCCCCTTCACTGTTGTCGGATTGATAGCTATATTATTGCTAAGTCCTCGCACCCCTATCATGTTACGTACAGTATCCTCGGCGGCTTCCTTCTGGTACCACCAGTCTACGTCGCCACTTAGAGTAATCCAGCCATTCTCAATCTCCACTTTGATGCGGTCGGCCATACGGCATATCCAGACATTCCACTCGAGAGCATTTGCCGCCGCCCGGGCAATATCCTCATCCGGACGTTGAACAGAACTAGGCAACCTGACTTTGAGTTCTCCCGCCACCGCCTTGACACCAAAGACTCGCACGACGGCACGCTCGGCAATTAACTTCTCGCCGAAGGTGTCTACATAGCCGCTCAGCGTCACAACACCATCATTGACGCCGACCCCGATCTCCGCCGCTTTAATACTCGGTTCCCATTTAAGCTCATCCATAACATCCTGTTGTAGCTCTGTATCGGTTTTCATGGTAATTTTACCTCCTATTACTTGCTGATTTACCACCCGCTGCCAGATTCGTGAAGGTCATTTTCTGCACCAGATTTTGGCAGGATTGTACTGGCTCTCCAGTGCAGTCCGGGAAGCGGGATAGAGATTCAATAGTCTAACTACAATCTTGTCCTTCTTTCTTACTAGCCTACTTCTAAGTAAAAGGGGAATTTGAAGGTTATACATGAACTAACTCGTCTGACTACCAAATACCTTTTTGCTTACTCAGGTGATTGCTTTTTAGCCTTGAGTTTTCTTGCCTCCTGAGCCTCGACTATTGCCTGCTCCTTAGCAAAGAAGGCTTTCTTTCTTGCCTGCTCTTTAGCTAATTGATTAGGTCCCTCTGCTACGCG
>CAYHAL010000007.1:0-16047 GCA_964354655.1 uncultured Dehalococcoidales bacterium | reverse complement strand
TTTTTTCGCTCGCTTGGCCTTGTCTACTCTCTGAGCCTCTTCAATCACTTGCTCCCTGCTAAACGAGACTTTCTTTCTTGCCTGCTCTTTGGCTAATTGCTCAGGTTCCTCTGCTACGCGTTTTTTCGCTCGCTTGGCCTTGTCTACTCTCTGAGCCTCTTCAATCACTTGCTCCTTAGCTTGTCGCTCAGCTTCTTTTACTAACTGTTTGTCTGCTTGTCGCGGCTTCATTACAACCCCCTTCAGTATTGTCAATCACACTACTGCCACTTCCTCAGCCTCTAGCTTGTTTCAAGGGTAGCCTTGAGCCATCTCGTAGTTAAGCCATTGGCTTGGAAAGAGAGTTAACTTTTTTCTCGATGTCTTCCAGTTTCTTTAGGATTAATAAGAAGGCACAGGTTTGCTCTTGAGCGCAACCTGAACAATACCCGAATTTAGTGCCTTGTAAAGGACAGCCCTTAATTCATGTATCGCCTCCTAACTATCAAGCATATTATATATCGGAGTAGACGAAACGCCAAGAGCTAACAATCTCACCAACACCTAATTCCAAGGAGGGAAGCCAAAGACCTAATTGGTTTGAAAGTAAGATATCCCTCAGACGATGAGGAAAAGGCGATGATGAGTTTATATGGAGTATATGCTAAGGAACTTGGTATTGGTAGTATTTTTAACCCGGTTGTTATGTTCCATGATAGGACTGAGCTACCACTGGAGTTAACAGTAGCAAGAATCCAGACGACAACAACACACGACAGTTTCATTATGAAAGGTAAGATAATTCGGGCTGCCCAGTCTGGTCAGCCTCCTGCTGTGAACATCGTGGAACAGGGTTGGCAGATAGTGAAGTGATCTAGTCAAGCAAAGTGGATGACAGTCAACACTCAATTTCGCGGTTCGAGACCGAACTCAAAAATGTGGTGCGCTTTGCCTGCTCTTTTGGCTTCTTGTGCAGTATACGGTTCTTCTTTTCCGGGTTTCGATTACGCCTATTTATATCCGTGGTTTTATACTACAATTTGCTTACTCTTTCAGCAAGTGGATAGCTTTTTCTCAAACTGCCCCAAACAGCGCGTAACTTCCGATATGCTATAATAGGTTGGAAATGAATGAAGCCACAGGGAAACGCCACGTAAAGATAGTGTGCACATTGGGCCCCGCCAGCAGTTCTCCCGAAGTTGTTGAAAGGATGTTAAAAGGCGGCATGGACGTCGCACGCTTTAACTTAGCGTATGGGACGCTTGAGGAGCACAAACAACTCATTTCCGAAGTTCGCTCGCTTAGTCAAAAGCTCAAACTTCCTATAGGCATCCTCCTCGATCTTCCTGGACTAAAACGCGGCCGCGGGGATGTAAAGACAGTTTTCGGTCAGCATCTCGATTTTGCCCTCACAGAGAACGCCGACTTCGTTGCCCTGTCTTTCATTTCCTCAGTGCGACAGGTACGAGAGGTTAAGCAACTGCTTAGAAAAATGAAGGCTGACATACCTGTCATTGTCAAGATAGAGAAGGCGCGGGCTCTGGAAGAAAGCGGAGCCATCCTCGAGGCTGGGGAAGGTATCATGGTGGCCAGAGGAGACCTAGCGCTCGACATAAGCATCGAGAAGGTGCCAACGGCCCAGAAACAGCTGATAAATGAGGCTAATCGCCGGGGAAAGCCGGTAATAACAGCAACTCAGATGCTTGAGTCTATGGTCCGGTCAGCTACCCCGACTAGGGCAGAGGCCGCTGATGTAGCCAATGCTGTCCTTGATGGCAGTGACGCTTTGATGCTCTCTGAGGAAACGGCCACTGGCAGTTATCCCGTCGAAGCTACTGAGACAATGGTAAGAATAGCCTTGGAGGCTGAGGCAATATTTCCATATGAGGAGATACTCCGCAGCAGGTGGCAAGATGTTTTACCCGAGGTCAGTGACGCTGCTGCCAGAGCAGCTTGCCAGATGGCTTCCCAAGTGCAAGCTAGTGCCATCATAGCGTTTACCACCAGTGGAACTACGGCCTTAAGGGTATCGAAATATAGACCGCGCCACCCTATTCTGGCTGTAACCCCCTCCGAATCCGTTGTGAGCCGCCTTTCGTTAGCTTGGGGGGTATTACCCCTTAGAAAACCTGAGCCTGCAAACCTAGAGGAAGTCTTCGAGCTGGCGGGCGAAGCTGCATTGGAGACAAATCTTGCTAGAAGGGGCGACCTTATAGTAATCATTGCCGGAATTCCCCTGACTGTTCCAGGAAGCACCAACTTACTCAAAATACACAGTATCTGATTTACACCTAGTTTGCTTTTAGCCTTCGCGAAAAATAACTATCCTATGCACTTGCGAGTTTTCATGTCTTACGTATTATTGGCTAGATGCTCCTAGTGCCTCTAGGGCGTAATCCATTCGTAAAGTGAAAATCCTAGTAGGATACATACTTTTGTGTTAGAGTTAAACGAAATGATGAAAAGTGCAGAAGGAAGTATAATAACCTATATAAATAAACACGAAAAAGTTGTCAAAATCGATTCGAAAATTTATTCGCAAGGAGAAGGCGCGGATTCGCCGGGAGGTTTTAGATTTAAAGGAACGGCAAAAATTAGTTAATGAGCTAAATCAACAATTTCATTAGGCGTAGATACGCTTGGTCAGGCAGAAGGAGTATAATGATAGGAGTGAGGATCCCAGTATCTTGGAGGGGTTGCCGAGGAAGCCTCAGGGGCCTACAAAGAGGTGCCACAAGTGGTAGGCGTTACCCACAATACCGGCATCTCCAGAATCGTTGCTAGAACAAAACCTATCACGGTAATTAAAGGATGAAGCATTACTTGGGACTGGCGAAACCATGAAACTGTGCATAAAGAGAATCTATTGCGATAGTTGTCAGAAGTTGGTCAGGTGCCGCGAGCAAAAAGCTGGTGGTGGGACACAAATCCTGTGTTTTAAATGTGGCCGACCCCTCTGGTTCTTAGACGGCGCTACCTGGAAATACATTCGGAAGAGTGCCTCAGCAAAAGGTGCAACCTGAACCTAAACTAGCCTGACAAGCGCGAAGAGAATTCGCAAGAGTCTATTACATGGCTCTACGTCAATAAGTGTGAAAGTCTGACCTCGCCTTACCCAGGGTTATCTTACCTTACGTTGATGTCTAGACGAGTAAGTGAGTTGGTGGGAAGGTTCTCGAAACCACCCTCCACGACGATCACACAAACTGGCTTTTTGTTACTGAATCCGCTCATTTCGTATTGTGCGCCGTCGTAATTGGCGCGGAGGGCACATGAATTCTCTGTCTGGAGCAGGCATTGTATAATCAAAGCTTTGCAGGGTCCGGCGCTCCAGTGGCGCATTGAGAAGATGCTCAAGAGCGTGGACCATAGCCGCGTCTTCCCTTGTCACTAACGAGAATGCATCGCCAGTTTTGTCAACCCGTCCCGTGCGGCCGATGCGATTGGTGTAGTCATCCGTACTGTCAGGCATGTCGTAATTAATGACGTGCGAAATACTCAAAACATCGATGCCACGAGCGGCAATGTCGGTTGCCACCAGGATCTTAAATGAACCGGCACGGAAGCCATCAAGTGCGGCCTGACGCCGGTACTGAGACAGGTTACCTTGCAGTGAAGTTGCCCGGTAGCCCGCTTGTGCCAGTTGTTGCGCAACGCGCTCGGCACGGTGCTTGGTACGCGTAAAGACAAGTACCGACTCTGTTCTGGTTTTGCGTAAGAGCTCTGTTAGCAGCGCCGTCTTGAGATGCTGCCTAACTGGATACAAAGCGTGTGACACCGTTGTTGCCGGTACCGTGCGGCCGATTTGCACTGTGACCGGATCATGCAGGATTTCTTGCACGAGATGCCGGATATCATCAGGCATGGTGGCTGAGAAGAGTAGTGTCTGCCGTGGCTTTAGCAAGCACCTCAGGATACTGTGGATATCAGGTAGAAAGCCCATATCGAACATCCGGTCCGCCTCGTCGATGACAAGAACTTCCAGATGCGATAAATCGAGTGTGCCTTGCCAGAGGTGGTCGAGCAATCGGCCAGGACAGCCCACGGCGACTTCCACCCCACTCCGTAGCCTATAGTTTTGTCGTTCTTTACTCACCCCACCATAAATGGCAATACTCCGCAGCCCAGTTTGTTGCCCCAGTTCACTGATAACTTCGCAAGTCTGCTCAGACAATTCACGCGTTGGTGAGATTACAAGGGCACGGACTAGACCTCGCGGGCCCCGCAGTAGACGCTGCAAGATTGGTAGCGCAAAAGCGGCAGTTTTGCCGGTTCCGGTCTGGGCCAGACCAATAACATCCCGGCCCTTCATAATTGGCGGGATGGATTGAAGCTGAATCGGTGTGGGTGTAACATACCCGAGCGCCTGTACACCGGCCATGATGCTCGGATGAAAATTGAAGGTTTCGAAACTCATTAAAACTCCTTAGTAAACATAAAGTTATGTGTCTTTGGAATATGGCAGGCGACTTAAGTGATTTAGTATTTTCTCTGTCTCGCCTTTCCATTAAACCGGCTACCTCTTCTGCTATAGAAGTGCCCAGTATCTCTCTTGTCTGAAAGAGGAAGAGCCTCAACAACATCAATCACCCGGTTCCTCAATCTTTTGCCTTTGAGGCTGGTAATTGCGGCTGCGCCTTCAGACTTCGATACCATTTCAACAAAGCCGTATCCCCTAGGTTGTCCGCTACCAATGTACCTGTCGTTCATGACGGTAACAGACATTACTTCTCCGAAAGCCATGAATTCTCGTCGCAGTTCCTCCCCAGTAACCTCGAGAGACAAATTACCCACATAGATATTCATATTAGCCACCCTTCTCTAGCAGTGGACTAGCCTTGGCCCAACGTTTGTCATTTAAAGACTGGGCTAATAGCTCTTCGGAGTTACTAACATATCTTCTGTGTCTTGAGTGGAATTATATAAAGAGGGAGTTTACTATCTTCTGCGGTTTCCTCCACTAAAGCCACCGCCCCTTCTACCGCCATAAGATCCGCCACCTCTGTCGTCAGAGCGAGGGCGAGCGGCATTCACGGTGAGCGTCCGGTCCTTTAGCGTCTTACCATTGAGAGCTGCGATTGCTGCCTGCCCCTCGGACACCGAAGGCATCTCAACAAAGGCAAATCCTCTGGGTTTACCGCTATACTGGTCGGTTGGAATGCTTACCGATTCTACCGCTCCGAAAGAGGCGAACTCCGCCCGTAGTTCCTCCCCGGTCACATCAAAGGATAAATTACCTACATAGATTTTCACAATTGCCCCCCTTTTCTAAAATTAATTTTCTTACCCACTTAATACCCCTGACGTCGCCTTCTCCTGGCACTATTTTTGGCCTTTATGCGAGCAGCGTCCCGATTGGATATGAACCGACGGTGAGCCTTCGCTTCTCGCAGGACGCCACTCATCTGCGCCATTCTTTGAAAACGACGCAACAATGATTCCTGTGATTCACCTTCACGTATTGATACTTCTAACGACAAAACTCATACTTTCCAGAATCACATCCGGGTCAGTTGCCCAACCCGGATGTGATTTGAGGTTTAACCGCTTATCTACTCGGTCTGAGCTTGCGGTAGCAATCGCTACAGTACACCGGCTTGTCCCCGCGCGGTTCAAAGGGTACCTGGGTATCTTTGCCGCACTCAGCGCATACTGCAGGGAACATCTGGCGCTGGGGCCCGTAGCTACTATTTCCATAGCGCTCTGACTTTCTTGCCTGGCGGCATGAAGGACAGCGCTTAGGCTCATTAGTGTAGCCTTTGGATTGGAAAAACTCCTGCTCCTCAGCGCCGAAGGTGAAGGTGGTTCCGCAATCGGAACACTGGAGAGACTTGTCCTGAAAACTCATTGGATGCCCTCCTCTCTTAAGGTTTTAGTTAAAGTTCCGGTCATCCAATACTTGAGTAAATCGGCGAGGATTCAAAGAAGCATGTAATAACCTAAACTGAAACCAACATGTGTATTCTACATTAAAGCGACCCGCTTTGCAAGCGGCAACCGGAGCCAACCGAGCAGAAAATAGTCGTGGTCTGCAATGATAAGCTATAGCCTACGTTTTTATGCTTCGCCGGGCAGAGGCGATGCCCCTCAACCGTTGTGCCTCTCTGAGTAACTTTTTTCTCAACCTGATATTCTCAGGGGTTACCTCAACCAGTTCATCCTTATTGATAAAATCAATGGCTTGCTCCAGGCTCAGCTTCACGGGAGGGGTGAGCTTTATGGCAATGTCGGACGTAGACGAGCGTACATTGGTCTTCTTCTTTTCTTTGCATACGTTGACGGCTATGTCCTGTGGCCGTGAATTCAGCCCCACTATCATACCTTCATAGACTAGTGTACCAGGTTCAATGAAGGTAAGGCCGCGCCCCTGGGCGTTATTTAGGCCATAGGTAACAGCTATGCCCGGTTCCGATGCTACCAGTGCTCCATTACGAGTCGAAACAATATCTCCCCGCCAAGGTTCATAGCCAAGAAAAGTGGTATTCATGATACTTTCACCACGGGTAGCAGTAAGAAAAGCACCACGGAAACCGATGAGTCCTTTTGTCGGTACATGGAATTCCAAATGCACGTTATCGCTGTTGTCGTTGCGCATATCCGTAAGCTGAGCTTGCCGCTTGCCCAGCATCTCGGTCAAAATCCCAATGTATTCATCTTTGGTATCAATGGTAAGAGTTTCCACTGGTTCCATAAGCTTGCCGTCAACTACCTTGATAATAGCTTCCGGCTTGGAGACCTCAAATTCGTAGCCCTCCCGGCGCATGGTTTCAATCAGAATAGCCAGGTGCAGTTCTCCCCTTCCTTTTACCAAGAAGGTGTCTGGGCTATCTGTATCTTGTACCCTGAGACTGAGATTAGTCTCCAATTCCTTGTGGAGTCGCTCCCGTAACTGGCGCGTGGTGCTAAAGCGCCCCTCGCGGCCGGCGAACGGTGAGGTGTTTACTCCAAAGGTCATCTCTACCGTAGGTTCGCCAACTTCTATGCGCGGTAGAGCTTCAGGCCGCTCCGTGCTGGCAATGGTATCTCCAATGTTGACTTTTTCGAGGCCAGTCACAGCTACTATGTCACCCGCCCCGGCTTCTGCTACCTCCAAGCGCTTAAGACCGAGAAACGTAAATACTTCACCAATCTCAAAGTGAGTTACACTCCCGTCAGCACTCACAGTAACTACGGGGTCGTGGCTGGCAACCTTGCCTCTCCAGATTCTACCAATAGCTATTTTACCTTTGTGGCTGTCATAGTCTAGGTTAGAAACCAGCATTTGAAATGGCCCACTTTCAATTTGCGGTGGCGGTACTTTTTCTAAGATGCTTTCGAAGAGAGGAGTGATATCTTTGCCTTTCATACCTGGTTCGGTTACGACTGTACCTTCCCTGGCGCTGGCATACAGTACCTGGAAGTCAAGCTGGTCAGCACTGGTAGCTAATTCTAAGAATAGGTCCTGGGTGAGCTTAAGCACCTCCCCTATCCGCGAATTTCCCCTGTCTATTTTGTTGATAACGACGATGGGTTTTAGGCCCCTTTCGAGGGCTTGGCGAAGCACGAATTTGGTCTGGGGCATGGGGCCTTCCACAGAATCCACCAGAAGCAGGCAACCGTCGGCCATACTTATGACTCGCTCTACCTCTCCGCTGAAATCAGCATGCCCTGGAGTATCGATGATATTGATTTTGACTCCCCGGTAAACCACGGCTGTGTTTTTAGCCATGATAGTGATGCCTTTTTCTCGCTCCAGGGCGTTCTGGTCCATTATTAACTCGCCTACTTTCTGGTTATCCCGGAATACCTTGCTTTGCTTAAGCATGGCATCTATCAGTGTAGTCTTACCATGGTCAACATGGGCGATAATAGCTATATTTCTTATATCATTGCGATAATTCATATATTTAGCCTCACCGTTGACAGTTAGTGCAATACGCCAGCAACGGCCTAATGTCTTGAGTCTCTGGCAACTGAGGCAGCGTTCTTACCTAACCAGTGGGGCCTTTACTGGTGGAAAACCCCCTGTTCGGAAGCGGTGAAGGTGAAAGTAGTTCCACAGCCAGCACATTGCATTCACTTGCCCTGAGAGCCCATCGAAGACCTCTTCTCTTCTGAATCCTAGTTAGAGGTCACCCAATGCCTAGCAGTCTGAATTGATTTGAAAAAGCTTGCAATAACCTAAACTAGAACTAACTATGCATTGTACACTAAAGGGAGTCTCTTTGTAAACGAAAGTAGGTTCCCCCTGTACCTGCGGTTACTTTTTACACTGTGATACTTCCCTTCGTAGTAACAAAATGACGAAAAGTGTCTTTTGCTGATTACACCGAGCGTATATATTCAGGCTCCAGGATATTGCCATACTTTTACCGCTTGGGCAGCAAGATGTAAACCCCGGCATAATATCGTTTTCTCATTCCAAACGTCATTATCAGAAAATCTTTGAAAATATGAGTTTAGAACCAATAGGCTTTGCTTGGTTATTTCTGGGCGTTTTAAATTGAATGGTCCATTACTTACCTCAGAATTAAGGGGTTGGGTTAACATTGTTAAGTTACCTAAACTATGCAAAAGAGTCCAGCGCCTTGATTCCTGCTCCCGTTCTTCAGCTGTTTCTTGTTCTGGATAGGGCCATTCTTCTGGTTTGAATCCAGCATGTTAGAGCGGGCTGTATAATAGCTATCCTTCGCCTTAACTTTCACCCTACCTTAGCCGGTTGACTCGAATCTCTCTAGCTGGAGCCGAGGTATCAGTAGGTAGAGCTTTTGTAATGTGCTTTGCTATTATTGTATAGTAGCTCTGAAAGACGAGTAGCATCCAACCTATGAAAGGAGGGCGAAGAATGGTTTTAAGCAAGATTAAAGACTTTGTTT
This sequence comes from uncultured Dehalococcoidales bacterium, assembly GCA_964354655.1. GTDB lineage: Bacteria > Chloroflexota > Dehalococcoidia > Dehalococcoidales > E44-bin46 > E44-bin46. The sequence goes on along the minus strand of CAYHAL010000007.1, from coordinate 7,213 downwards.
GTCCAACACTTCAGGTACTTGAAACTCTGGGTGGCGAAGCATCAGTAGAAGAAATCGAAGACAATTTCTATAAAAGATTCGGTAACTCTCTAGACCCTTCCAAAGACTGGAATCAAATAACACGTAATCACGGGAAGGAATTGTGGAGAGATTATTGTGGAAGTAGAGTGGCCTATCACTATCTGCGTCCAGAAGGTTATATAATAGTGGAGCGACATGGCAGCAAAGGTTCAACATACAAGCTGACCTCTAAAGGTAGAATAAAGCTTCAGTCCTGCTGACGCACGCATAATCCAACAAAAGGCTTGAAACCAAAGAATGCCAGCATTTGGAGTGTAATTGGTCACAAATATAGTTGGGAGTCGTGTTCTCTAGTCAAGGTACAGTTCTAACTATTGATAACTTAGGTGGTTCTTGCTGAAGCTAAGTGGAGCTGAGGAATCAATAGGTGGAACTATCAGGACTTCGACCTGACCTTCAGTCTGAGCATCTAGCCGGAATAATCGTAAAGTTTAAGTCCCGTAAAGCGCGCTTTGTGGGGCAGTCCCCGGACTACTTTTTGAGAAGAAGGAGCTTATTCCGGCGTTACAGCACTTGTTGATTTCTTATTTGAGGCCCGTTGCTTGAGTTCATCTGGTATAATTAGTATAAGCTCTCAATCAAGAAGCTGCCACTCAGAAGGAGGTTAAAAATGCAATACTGGATACTTCACCACAACCCTAAGCTCTTACCTGTTAACGTTCATAACCCGCCTGGCGTTCCGCAAAATAGGGACTATTGGCACATAAGTAGATATGGAGATGACATAGCTATTGACGATGTAGCATTCATTTGGCATGCGGGCACCAATAGGGGTATTTATGATGTTGCGAAGGTGCTCTCTGTACCACCTCATAAGCGGGAGGCCGATGACCAAATAGAGCTGCTTAAGAAGAGTGATAACCGCTTTTGGGCAGACACGCATGAGAGAGAAAGGCTTCGGCAACTACCAACTGTCTTAATAGAAAGGCAATACCCTGACGGGTTGAAGCCCCCGGTTTTGGTAGAAGAACTCAGAAAGCATGGCTTCGGTGACCTTCCGGTTATTCGTATGCCACAACGGGGAATTTATGGCATGGAACAGGCTGTGGGAGAGCAGTTATTGGAATACATACGACGGATGCGATGATAGGCGAGGCAATTATGAATCGCATGGCCGCAATATTCCAAGGCTCAAACTGACAGTAAACTGTGGTAATCAAATTACCTAGACTTGGCCTCGCACAACCCGAGCTATTAAACAGAACTCGTCCTCGCTGGAGCAAACAGCGCTGTGGTAGCTGCACAAATGCAACTCACGGTATGACTACCAATAGGCTCACACTGAACAATCACTCAAAATGTGTGGTCGGTCATAGCCTGCAGACTGAGCCAAATGATTCGTTGCTTGGTCACCACATATCAGACTTCACAGCTCCACCCCAGGCGGAGGCGGATTGTCTCTCAACCATGCAGGGAACCAGTCGCTGTCCATCTTAATGCAAGCGATAATCTGGTCCCGGCCCTGCGTGAAGAAGCTAAAAGTTTTTTGGTTTTCTCGGTAGACCTTGTGGATCAACTCTGTTAGATCGTTGTGGTTCAAATCCCCTCGCTAATAGATAGCAGACCAAAGCTGTGGAAACAAAGTGAATTCCTCACGCAACTTAGAGAGGCGGGCAAAACTCGGGGCATTCGCCCGTTCAGTCAACCTACATTGTTAACGCCTTTACACGGGTAGTACTACTCAACAATTAAGTAGAAGTTGTCTTGACACAATAGTGGGAGTAGACTATAAACAAACGTGGACTGTCAGAGTTTTTTCACTTTGCCGAGTAGGAAAGCTGCGGACTAATGTTAAGTAAACAAGCTACAAAAAGTCTATCGGCTGGCGCAAGCTTGATAAGCACCGAAGAGATTTTGTCTCTGCCTTCGGGTGAGCTACTGAGCCGGCTAGATACCTCAGCAGCGGGGCTTACCACCGAAGAGGTGGCAGAGCGTTTGGAGAACTATGGTCCTAATGAGGTTACCAAGAAAAGAAAGAGGCCAGTCCTCATCGAATTTTTTTCCCACTTCCGGAGTCCATTAGTCATAGTACTGATAATCGCAGCTATTGTATCGGGCATACTGAGGGAGCTTATAAATGCAGTAATTATCCTTTCCATCGTTTTGGTGAGTGTGATTCTTGACTTCTTTCAGGAATACCGGGCAGAAAGGGCCGCAGAAGAATTGAGAAGAAGGGTAGCTACCACCACGACCGTTTTTAGAAATGGTATTAAGCAGGATATCAAGATTTCAGAGCTAGTCCCTGGTGACGTTATCGCCCTTTCCGCAGGAGATATCGTTCCGGCCGACGCCAGGATAATCAGCGCCAAGGATTTTTTCGTAGACCAGTCGGCTCTAACCGGAGAATCGTTCCCGGCAGAAAAGACTACTGAAGCGCTTAAGGACGCTAATATCACTGATACAGGCAGATGGAATAATTATCTCTTTATGGGCACGTCAGTAACAAACGGTGCCGCGACAGCAGTTATTGTTAAGACAGGAGGTCTTACTCAATATGGAGAAATTGTTAGGAAGACTATTGAGAGAAAGCCTGAAACTGAGTCTGAAAAGGGGCTGACGAGGTTTGGTTTTTTCATTATGCAAGTAACCTTTGCCCTCGTTATCTCTGTGTTTTTTATCAACGCCTTATTTAAACACAGTGTCCTGGAGTCCATGCTGTTTGCCGTTGCTCTGGCAGTGGGGTTAACTCCGGAACTATTGCCAATGATTCTTTCCATAAATCTTGCTAGGGGCGCTGCTAACATGTCAAAGAAAGGCGTTATCGTAAAGCGTCTTGCATCAATCCAGAATTTTGGCAGCATGGATGTCTTATGCGCTGACAAAACTGGCACTTTAACCGAGAATAGGGTCACCGTCATACTGCATGTGGATATGGAAGGCAAGGATTCAGAGAAGGTATTCCTATACTCCCTTCTGAATAGCCGTTACCAAACCGGACTTAGAAGCCCGCTTGATGAGGCCATACTCAGGCATGAGGAAGTCAATACCGGCCATTACCAGAGGATTGATGAAATCCCCTTTGATTTCACTCGAAAGCGACTTTCCGTGGTAGTCGGCGAGAATCAACAGACCCTTCTTATTACCAAGGGAGCGCCGGAGGAAATCTCCAAGGTTATTTCACACTACGAACTCGATGGGGAGATATATGGCCTGACAAGTGAGGCCAGAAGTAAAATTGAGCGGAGATATCATGACTTAAGTTCCCAAGGATTCCGGGTTCTCAGCGTGTCCTACCGAAATATGGCAGAGAGCAAACTGACCTATTCCACAGCCGATGAAAACGACATGGTTTTTCTTGGTTTCATCGCTTTTATGGACCCGGTTAAGGAAACTGCTGGGGAATCACTGGAGCTGCTGAGACAGGCCGGAGTGAAGCTCAAAATTCTAACCGGCGATAACGAGATTGTCACTAGCAAGATTAGTCAGCAGCTAGGCTTTCAGGTATCTCAATTCCGTCGCGGCAAAGAATACGACCAAGCAGATGGGCTTGGACGTATTGTGCGTACCATTAAGATTGAAGCTATAAACATTGTGCGCAGCAGTGAAATTGAAGCCATGGATGATGACGCACTGGCCAGAGCCGTGGAAAGAGCTGATATCTTCACCCGCGTTACTCCGGTACAGAAGAACCGGATAATGAATGCCCTCAAAGCCAATGGACACGTTGTCGGGTTTATCGGCGATGGCATCAATGACACGCCTTCCATGAAGGTGGCTGATGTCAGTATATCGGTTGCGAATGCTGTGGACGTTGCCAAGGAATCTGCTGAGATTATACTCTTAAATAATGACTTGAAAGTAATAAGAGATGGGGTAGTCGAAGGCAGAAAGACCTTCGGTAATACCATGAAGTATATCATGATGGCAATCAGTTCCAATTTTGGTAATATGTTTAGCGCGGCCGCGGCGTCACTGTTTTTACCATTCCTGCCTATGCTGCCAATACAGATACTGCTGAACAATCTCCTGTATTCCTTCGCCCAACTAGCCATACCGGCCGACAATGTTGACCAGGTTTATGTCCAGCGGCCACAAAGACTCCACATACCCTTTATCAGGAACTTCATGGTTTCCTTTGGACCCATCAGTTCAATCTTCGACTTCCTCACCTTTTTCGTTATGCTCTTTGTCTTCAAAGCGTCAGCGCCTTTGTTCCAGACAGCGTGGTTTGTTGAATCATTATTCACACAGACACTAGTTATATTTGTCATAAGAACCAGGAAAATACCATTCTACCGGAGCAAGCCAAGCAAGTTTTTGTTGCTGAACATCACAGGCATTCTTATTTTTGCTTTGGTACTTCCATTTACTTTTGTTGGCACCTTTTTTGGGTTCGTAGCATTGCCACCGAATTTCCTGCTGATACTCGCGGTTTTCATCGTCGGTTACCTGGGGCTAGTGGAACTTATGAAGAAACGGTTCTACCGGAGATATGCGACTGTGGGTGAGTCTGCGAGGTAACAGCATAGCTTAATGATATTCAGCTACGCCAGACAATTTTCCGAGAGTCGGCTGATTTCGCATTATAGGTCGGCATTCGGACCCGTCGTAAAATACAAAGGTGAAACGAAGTGTAAGTTCGTTTGAAGCTTTCCGTATTCGACTGTGTCTATATTAAATGCTTGCGCCGGAAGAAATATAGCATCGCCCCGATAATAACAAAGATAATTACCAGTGGCAAGACGAAAGTTTGAGGACCGCCTTTATCTACGCCTCCGGGTGGTATTACACGCATACCATAAAGACTGGAGACGACCAAAAAGGGCAATGCGATGGCAAATACGGTAGCCATGATGCGAATGAGGCGGTTGGCGCGATAATTACTCTGAACAGAATCAGCGTCTTTAAATACTTCGCTAACTTCTTTACATTCGTCCAAGGTCTCACATATCTTGTTCATGTGGTCTATGAGGTCACCAAAGTAGACGGTTAAATCCGTTTTAGTAAAGCGTTTCAGCTTGTTTTCTAGCTCCACTAAGAGCGTGCGCGTCGGGAACATAGCGCGCCGCTGGGCAATAACGTCCCGCCGTAGAATACTCAGTTCCTTACCTGCCTCAACTTCCTCATCAAAAACACTGTCTTCTATATCCTCCAGCAAGCTCATGATTTTGTCCAGGACCGGGAAATAAGAATCTACTGCCCGGTCAAGTATTAGGTACAGCAGGTAGCCAGAGCCCTGGCTCATATATTCCTGCCGGGATTCCTCACTAAGCTCGCACTGCCGGAACAGCGCGTCCAGTGATTTAAGCTCCCCGGGGCGAAGCGTAACGAGGAGTTTGTCACCAACAAATGCTGACCACTGTCTTATTTTAGTTACCCGCGTCATCTGATCGTAAACTGGGAGGTGGAGGATTACAAACAGATACTCCCGGTATTCATCTACTTTGGAGAGTTGCCTGCGGCTGAGGCAATCATCAAGGTCTAGCGGGTGGAAATTGTAATGCTCCGCCAGATACTTTTTCGCTTCTTCTGTCGGCTCTACAATGTCAACCCAACTTAGGTCACCCCAGGTAATTATCTTTAAATTCAATTGTTTCTCTTCTGAATTTTTCTGAGATATAACCATTTCGTATTATCCTCATTTTCGCTTTATATTTTATCACAAATCTCGGATCATCAATAAGTCAGACAAATCCAGTCCACGTTCTCAATGGTAGCACCTAGTGGATTTGAACCCCTATACGAAAAGAGTCAAAGCGAATGAGAAAGCACAATTGGTCAAAGCTCACCCAGCGTGGCGGAGTTGAGGGCGTGGGGGATGTGTTCAGGTGCTTTAAGGAGTGGATGAAAGCTCTTTGCGCTGCGAATGAGCGTTCCGGACTTCTCGAAGTTGAGATAGCAGAGGACACCGACAACGCGTTTGCGTGCAACTACAAGTACTGTGGTTGGGACGAAATTGCCAAGGAGTTTGGCAACTCCTCCCTGTGCTATCCCACCTTTTGCTATATAGATGAGGCCGTCTTCCCTAGAATGGGTGCTGAGGCTGGGTGGCAGTTCAAACGTACGGGCACTTTAGCTACCGAGGCACCGATGTGCGATTTCAGACTCGAGCGCTCTATTAGAGCCAAATAAGAGATGTGACGCCTGTGGAAAGGTAAAACAAGCTGACCAGAATCGGATTGCTATTGCCGACAGCTTGGTCTGTTCAATGGGCAACGTCTGGCCCGGTCGCTCAGTGCATAAGTTATGAGTTTATCTAGAATAGGAATTCTGCCTTAAAACTCGCCTCCAGATAGTAAGCGTTAACGTCCTCTACTTTTAACGGTAGAGGGCTTTTCTTTTGGCGATCTTCGTTTCCAGCAGGGCGAGAGGATTATCTAGTGCGGTTATCAAATATCATAAAAGAGGCTTTTGTTGCACATTCTAGCGATTTGTTCAATGTTAGGGCGTGTCTTTAAAAGGCATAGTCATATCTTTTGCTGGCATTAAATAGCTATTATAGACTTTTTCGTCCTGGGTATAACCTGCTCAGAATAATGCGCTAGCTTGATATTTAGGGTTAAATTGATTAGCATTAACTTTACCTGTGGGGGTAGGGGATGGAAATAGAAAACAGCCTGAGTAAGCTGGCAATGACAAAGTAAGGGGGTTAGATATGGGTGATATTTTAGATGAAGCCTATGCTATGGCCCAGTGCAAGGAGTGCACGTGGTATAAGTCCTGCGTGCTGCCGATGAGGTTCACTGCCGAGGACATCCGCCGTCAGCTAGAATCCTCAGCCCCAGGGATGAATATCTCGCCGCAGGCCGACCTAGGTATACAGAGCCTCCTTTCCAGCATGGCAACCGCTGCCCAAAACTCCCTGCTGGAAGGATGCCCCATCTTCATTGAACGCCTACGAACCAAGCCCAAGCTTGCCCAACACCTAAAGCAAATAATGCAAAACTGGGGCAAAGAAGAGGAATAAGCACCCCAAGTCTCCGGCTAAGGTAGGCTGCGCCTCAATTCAAACACCACCGGCTTTGCCTGATCAGGACAGGTAGCAGTGGTCTTGTTTGGCTCCTCCTCCTAGGGGAATGAGCCACCAAATTGCAACACCTCAGCAGAAGGAAATAGGGTTTCTAAAAAGGAAGCTATAAACAATTGGGCGACTTGTGCAACCGATTATTTTGCACCGGGGGCACTTCTGACC
>CAYHAL010000006.1:51140-53994 GCA_964354655.1 uncultured Dehalococcoidales bacterium | reverse complement strand
ATTATTGATGTCGAGACTATCGGAGACTTTCTTAATCAATACCCCGATTCAAGGCGATATATGGATATCCGGCTAGTTATTTTTGGATTTATCAATAGATACACCCTTCAAATACTCTGTGCAAAGGGGATGGGAGCAATTGATGAGCTAAGAGAAAGAACAGGTAAGATTATAGATAGTTTAAAGAGACCTTTCTACGCGTTCAATAGCGAGTTCGAGAGAAGCGTCTTGTTTTACGAACTTGGCAAGGAGATTGGTTTTGATGGAGAACTCCAAGAAGGCCATGAATCTAAGGCGAATGCCCGTAATTCTCTAGGTATCCCTAATTATAATGATCCATTTTATGATAATGGGTATCTGTGTATGACAGCATGGGAAAATGGACAACTCGATAATGCAATGGCGCACAATAGAGCCTGCCTTTTAAAAGAAAGAGACATTTTGCTAAAAAGAGGATCTAGAAGACCAGACGAGCTAAAGTTTGTTAAATGAAGTAGTCAAAAATGTCCAAACCACGCAATTATCAGACGGAAGCGATTATTATTAAGAAGATTAAGCTGGGGGAGGCGGATAGGATTCTTACCCTCTACGCCCCCCACCTGGGCAAGATTCGGGTGGTTGCCAAGGGGGTTAGACGCCCGAGGAGCAAGATGGCGGGGCACCTTGAGCTTTTAACCCATAGTCTGGTATCACTAGCCCGGGGGCGAAATCTGGATACGGTAACCGGCAGCCAGACCATAGATAGCTTCCTGCCGCTAAAGAGCGACCTACAGCTTACTGCCTATGCCCTCTATGCTGTGGAGTTAATCGACCAGTTCACCGCCGATAATGATGAAAACTACCCCTTGTTTCAACTGCTACTGGAGACCATGCATAATCTGTGCCAAGGCAACAATAATGAACTAACTCTACGTTACTTTGAATTGCACCTCCTAAATAAGGTTGGCTACCGACCTCAGCTTGGGCAGTGTGTCTCTTGCCACTCACCGCTAAAAGCTACCAATAACTCGTTCTCTCCCAGTGCCGGTGGCGTGCTATGCCCCAGATGTAGCCAGAGCCAGTTTTATTCCTACCCCCTATCAGTTAACGCCCTAAAGGTGCTCAGATTCTTGCAGGACAGCGATTATGATACTATTAGCCAGCTAAAAATGAGCCCAGAACTGTCTCAAGAGATAGAGGGGGTGATGAGAAATTACCTTAAATACCTTCTGGAACGGGAGGTAAAATCAGCCGTCTGGCTGGATAGTCTAAAGGAGCAAACCAGACAGATGGCTTTACTATAGGACAGAGACGACATATAATAACCAATAAGCGACTAATGTGTGGCTGGGAGTGTAAAACTCTCAGTCTTTTTTACCACGGTATATTGGAATAGAAGATGACATCAAGATTAGACCGTATCGCCCGAAAGCGACAGGAAAAGCTGGAGCGGATTCGTGCCCGTGGCATTAATCCCTACCCTTATGGCTATCACCGTAGCCACACCACGCAACAAGCCCTAGCTCTACTCAAGGAGCAAGAGGAAAGCGGCAAGGCTGAGGCGCCAATAGTTAATCTTGCCGGGCGGGTTATGGCTAACCGCCCTATGGGCAAGGTCTCTTTCCTTGATATACGCGATGGCTCAGGGAAAATTCAGCTATCCTTCCGCAACGACCTGCTCAGTCAAGACACCCTCAAACTACTGAAGGATATAGATATCGGTGATATTATTGGCGTCAGCGGTAAGCTTTTTCGAACCAAGACGGGAGAACCCACCCTTGAGGTAGAAGACCTTACCCTGCTGGCTAAGTCGCTTCAGCCGCTACCGGAAAAGTGGCATGGGCTTAGCGATATAGACACCCGATACCGGCAACGCTACCTTGACCTCATCGCCAACACCGAGGCTAAGGAAATCTTCCACATGCGCAGTCAAATCACTACTGCCATAAGGCAATTCCTGAACCGGCGAGGCTTTATAGAGGTAGAAACGCCAGTGCTGCAACCATTAGCCGGCGGTGCCCTAGCCCGCCCCTTCACCACCCACCATCATGCCCTTGACCAGGATTTATACCTGCGCATTGCCCCTGAGCTTCATCTCAAGCGACTGATTATAGGTGGTTTTGATAAGGTCTATGAGCTGGGTCGCAGTTTCCGCAACGAGGGCATCTCCACCAAGCACAACCCTGAGTTCACCATGCTGGAAAGCTATGAAACCTATGCCGACTACAATGATGTCATGGCGATGCTGGAAGAGATGGTGGCTAAAGTCAGTCAGCAGGTCTTAGGCACTAATAAGGTTGAATTTGGCGGCAATACCATAAACCTTCAACCACCGTGGCAGCGGTTACAATTACGCCAAGCCATCATAGAATACTCTGGCATTGATTTTGACAAATACCCCGATGCCGATTCGCTCAGGGCGGCGATGGAAAAGAAAAATATGGAGGTTGACCCGCAAAAGGACCGGGGCAGGCTGATAGATGAGCTTATTTCTAGCTTTGTTGAGCCAAACCTGATCCAGCCGACCTTCCTTCTGGACTACCCGGTAGAGATGTCACCCCTGGCCAAGAAAAAGCCTGACGATGAGCGCCTGGTAGAGCGTTTTGAAGCCTTTGCCGGGGGAATGGAGATTGCCAATGCCTTTACCGAACTTAACGACCCGATAGAGCAACGCCAGCGCTTCCTCCAACAACAAAGGGAGCGCCAGACAGAAGGTGAGATGGTTGAGACTGCTGACGAAGACTTCCTGCTGGCACTGGAGTACGGCATGCCTCCCACCGGGGGGTTGGGGGTTGGCATCGACCGCCTGGTGATGTTGCTCACCGGTCAGCCATCAATCCGCCAGGTAATCCTCTTCCCCCAGCTCAAGGAGAAA
>CAYHAL010000006.1:0-51040 GCA_964354655.1 uncultured Dehalococcoidales bacterium | reverse complement strand
CACCGGTCAGCCATCAATCCGCCAGGTAATCCTCTTCCCCCAGCTCAAGGAGAAACCATAAGGAGAGCACAGAAGGAACTCAGGAGGGGAAAATGGCAGAAAAGAAAATAGCAGACGCCTCGGTAGCTGAGACGGTGGTGAGAAGAGCACTGGAAACTGAGTATGGTGACAAGATTAAAAGCCTGGTCTTCCGTAAATGCTGGTATTCGGCCGCTGGAAGACAAGAATTCTGGGATGTAGAAGGCACCCTTATACGAAAAACGGGGAAGCACCATAAGGAGACGCGAAACTTTCGATACCAAGTGGATCCAGACACGGGCAACATAATAGGCCATGAGGAAATTGTTCCAAAGTAACGCACTCAGATAGATGCCAACTTTTCACAGAGCGTCAAGGGAGGTTTGAAGGATAAATACTACGGAGAGTTAAAGAGAGGCGAAGCCTCTCTTATATAACCAATTCCCCCTCCCTTAATAAGGGAGGGGGATAAAGGGGGAGGGTTAATAAATAATCTATGCTTGACCTGAGGTTTGTCCGTGAAAATATAGACCTAGTGCGGGAGGCAGTAGCCAAGCGTCACGACACAGCCCCGCTAGACGAAATCCTGGAGCTTGATGCTTTACGCCGTAATGAGCTATCAAATCTTGAAAAGCTTAGGCACTTTCGTAAAGAAATAGCCAAGGAAAAAGGAAAGGGTGATGGATCTAGGGGAATAGATATACGCAATCAAATAAAAGCCCTCGAGGAGGAACTCAGAAGTATTGACTGGCAACTGGAAGGGCTGCTGATGCAGGTGCCCAATATCCCCCAGCCCACAGTTCCAGTGGGTAGGGGTGAAGAGGATAATGTGGTGGTGCGCTCCTGGGGGGAGCCGAAGAGCTTTGATTTTGAGCCTAAGCCCCACTGGAAACTGGGAGAGACTCTAGGCATCATTGACTTTGAAAGAGGGGTGAAGCTATCAGGCACCCGCTTTTATGTGCTCAAAGGGACAGGCGCCCGACTTCAGAGAACTCTCATCACCTTTATGCTCGACCTCCACACCACCGAGCACGGCTACCAAGAGGTATATCCCCCGTTTATGGTCAAGCGGGAATGTATGGCAGGCAGTGGTAACCTGCCTAAATTTGCCGATAACCTGTACCACGACGAAGAGGACGACCTTTGGTTTGTGCCTACGGCTGAGGTGCCCCTTACCGGTCTCCACCGAGATGAAATCCTATCGCTGGGAACCTTACCCATCTATTACGTCGCCTACACTGCCTGTTTTCGTCGGGAGAAGATGTCGGCGGGCAAGGACACCCGAGGGATAAAGCGGGGACACCAGTTTGATAAGGTAGAGTTATACAAATTCACTGAGCCAGCCACCTCTAACCAGGAGCTGGAGAAACTGGTCAATGACGCTGAAGAGGTCTGCCAGAGGCTGGGAGTGCCCTACCGGGTTAAGCAGCTGTGCACTGCTGAGCTAGGCTTTGCCTCAACTAAATCCTATGACATTGAGATGTGGGCGCCTGGCTGTGAAGAGTGGTTAGAGGTATCTTCCTGCTCCAACTGCGGTGATTTTCAAGCCCGGCGGGCTAATATCCGCTACCGCCCCTCCCCCGAGGAGAAACCCCAGTTTGTCCACACTCTTAACGGCTCAGGGCTAGCCCTGCCCCGAGTCATGATTGCCATAATGGAGAACTACCAGCAACCCGACGGCAGCATAATTATCCCCGAAGCCCTCCAGCCCTATGTTGGGGAGAAGGTGATTAGGTAAAGAAAGACTAGCGGAGTTCCCATGTTCAAAGGAGTAAATGAAAAACTGGAAAGGGCAGGCTATTTTCTTGAGAACCTCAAAACTCTGGCAGCAGACGCTGGTGGTTTTCACAAAATCAAGGCAGATAAGCAGCAAGAGATGGCAGCCAATCTGGACGGATTCTTCTTTGAAATCGTTTCTGCGAAAGACTTCTTTTTGCAGGGGATAATTAACCAATATGGGATACCCAAGGTAAAAGCCACTGAGAGAAAGCGATTAATTAAGGAATTAGAAAAACACAGACTCAATGATACTGCAAAAGTGGTAAGACAAATCAACAAATTACTGGATGTCAAGAATTTGCGACCTGAGCAAAAGTTGCGAGATGACCAAGATTCGTGGCTTTGGAGACTTAATAACTATCGTAATTCAGCAACGCATCGAGAGCTACTGCGCTATTGGCATATCACAGAGGGACCTACCTTCATCGTGAAGAAAAGTGAAAAACCTCAGTTTCAGATAGACTCAACTGGAGTGAAAAGGATTGATATTCCAAGCGAGAAATATGAATGGAAAGACGGAAAAACATATCTATTCAAAGACCCTGAAGACCCCTCACAAGGAAGGACAGACATAGAAATTATAACATATTGCGAGCAATCGTTAGAAAGAATGAGAATATTCCTAGAGAAATTGTACTCTGAATTGAGTATTTGACTCGCACAGAAGTTCCTCTTATCTTAGAGAAGGATTAAACTCCTAACTTCTAATCATTTTTACATAGAAATTTGTCTAACTTCTCAGTATAATACCAAATGTGGAGGGGTGTCCGAGTGGTCTAAGGAGGCGGTCTTGAAAACCGCTGTTCCCTTTTGGGGACCGTGGGTTCGAATCCCACCCCCTCCGCCACTAGTGGGGCTCAACGGAGACGGTATTTAACATGGCAAAGCCCATCGGAGTCAGCTTATAGCCGCTAACATAGGGCTTGACCAAAACATAATTTTTGCCAAACCACAAAGGTAGACAGGCAGCATCTTCAACCAGTAGTTGCTCAGCCTGCTGATATAAGCCCAGACCCGCCTCTTTATCTGGCTCTACATTCGCCCTACCCAGTAAAGCATCTACCTCAGGGTTACTATATTCGCCATAGTTGTTCTCGGTACCACTATGAAATAAAACATCCAGAAAATCCTGGGGGTGGGGGTAGTCAGCAATCCAACCCATATCAAACATCTCGTCCTTCTCCTCCATGAGGTAATAAAGGAACCTTTCTGGCTCTAGCTGCCTTACCTCGACTTCCACACCCAGGTTGTTTCGCCACTCATAGATAATAGCCTCCAGCTCTGACGTTATTGCCCCTCCCCAGCCAGCGGTGGTAATAGTAATCGGCGGCAGATTAGATACATCACCATACCGAGAGTTGGCAATTAACTCCTTTGCCTTTGTTACGTCAAAATTCAGCCCTGATAAATTTTGATTATAGCCCGGCATACCCGGCGGTAAGATGCCACCCGCTGACTGCACTGTACCTCTAAACACTAAAGAAACCAGTTTATCTTTATCAATAGCCTGAGAGAAGGCACGGCGGATGTTAACATCGTCAAACGGCGGTTTAGTGGTATTAAAGCCAATATAGTAGAAGCTAAGCTCAGGGACGATGGCTAAATCGTGGTAAAATGAGCCCCGCTCATCGGTAACCTTGTCAATATAATCGACCGAGACACTGGTGACATCGATTTCGCCTGTCTCATACATATTCATGGGCACCCCACCCCACAATTGAAAATTAACCAAATCAACCTTAGCCACCTCTCCATAGTAAAGGTCATTCCTCTCCAGAACAAGTAAGCTGTTTTCCTCCCACTGCTTGAGCTTAAACGGACCGGTGCCATTTGGGCTGTGCCACCAGTCCCGCCCCGAGGCTACATTAGCCCTATCAACGACAAAGGAGGTAGGATAGGTCAGCTTGGACAAGAAATAGGACTTAGGCGCATCAATAGTTACCTGCAGGGTATAATCATCAATAACCCTGACCCCGCTAATTTCTTTAGTCTCACCGGCTAATGCTTCTTTAACGCCGATAATATCCCCCAGATAGGTGGCTGCGGTGTTAGACCCGGTAGCCGGGTCGCAAGCCCGCTCCCAGGAGTACTTAAAATCCTCGGCTTTGACCTCCCTGCCATCGTCGAACCTGACATCATGTCGGAGATAAAAGGTATAGGTTCGTCCATCATCGCTAACCTTCCAATCCTGGGCGATATCAGGAGCCGGCTCCAGGTTATCATCAAGGCGAACCAAGCCACTGAATAGCTGCACTATATATTGATGAGAAATCATTTCACTGGAAACCGCCGGGTCAAGGGTTAGCGGGTCAATGTCATAGAGGGTGAGAACCTTTTCTTCACCAGGCGGCGTTGGCGCTATTTGCTGCTTGGGCTGGCAGCCAACAATAAGCAGGCTACATAATAAGACCGCCGAAAGAAGTATATACAATATCCTCTTCATCGCTTGGCTCTGTGACAGATTTAAAACAATCCTTCCCGTTTCAGACTCAAAAAGTTTTTATCGCCGATAATGATATGGTCTAGGACATCTATACCTACAATCTCCCCTGCCTCGGCGAGCCTTTTGGTCAACCTTATATCATCTTCCGAGGCGGTGGGGTCGCCCGAGGGGTGGTTGTGGGCGAAGACAACCGAGGCGGCAGTAGCCGATATTGCCTCCTTGAATACCTCCCTGGGGTGAACAATGCTACCATCCAGGCTACCAACTGAAATTTCCGCCACCTTTATTAGCTGATTTCTGGTATCCAGCAAGAGTGCCAGAAAGTGCTCCTTCTTTTTAGCCTTTAGTCTGCCCCTGACCAAGCCGACTACATCATCGGGCGTCTTGACTACTGGCTTGCTACCAGCTTCCAAATAGCCCTCTAACCGGTTAGCCAACTCAAAAGCAGCCTTAATCTGAGATGCCTTGGCAATACCTATTCCCTTTACCTGGGACAGTTCCTCCACTGAGGCATTAGCAATGCCTTTAAGACTGCCAAACCGAGATAGCAGCCTTTGGGCGGTTACCATTACCGATTCACCGGCGATACCACGACCCAGAATCAGGGCTAAAATCTCCTGAGCCGATAGGGCTTCGACGCCAAATTTTTGCAACCTTTCCCTCGGTCGCTCAGAGATAGGCAAATCGTGAATAGTAAATGACTTCTTGGTCATCCTTGCCTCCATGCCCGGCTTTCAATAGCCAGCGGCGACTAGGGCTGGGAACACCTCCATCACGCTTGGCTGAGCCGACATAGTAACATAAGCCCGCCACAAGGCATCCAGCCCATCCATATCAAAGCCATAAACCTCCTCTAGAGCGCCGTCATAGCTACTTCCCTGCCTAAAGGTATTCAGCAGCTCAAGCATCTTCCCCCCGCCATAATTAGTGATGAGAAAATCAACCAGCCTATAGCTTTCAGCATAGGAAAGGACGGACTCCTCGGCATAGGCAGAAAAGGGGCTTGCCAGGCTCCGCACCGAGATAAGCCTATTCTCAGCTATTGCTGTACTAAGAGAGTCAGCAAACGCTGGCTCCAGTGGACCCTCGTTATACATAGCTAAACCCTCGTCAAGCCAGGTAGGCAGGTCAATATAAGGGTTAAGGGTAACTTGATTAATGACTAAATGGGTTAGCTCATGGGCAATTGCTCGCTTACCCCAATCAACATTACTCGGAGCTATACCAATAGCGACAACACCGTATCGGATAAAGGTTACTCCCCCAGTCCACTCTTGGGGATAAATCATAGCCCCTTGCAGATCCTGAGCATTAGCGTAGATATATATCTCAACCGGCTTCTCAAGCTCGGCACCAGTGTCCTCAGCCAGCCGAGCTAAAGCCTGCTGAGCCGTTGCTATTAGCTCCTGAGCAAAGGACTCGCCTCCCTCGTACCAGTATATAGTTACCTTACCCGCGGTTAAACTTTGCCAAGAATAGCGATTATCGTTAAACTTAACCTGAACTGAAGCTGTCTCAACCTTGTCACCCTTGGCATCCTCCACTGTCCACCAATACTCTACACTAGACCCCGGGGGTAGCCCACCTATCATCACCATTTCCAGAGACCAATTAATATGAACAGTATTAGCTGGCACAAATTCAATATAGACTTCGCTGGTTACCCGGGCAAAGCCTATTCGGTCAACCCAGTAGTGGAGACGAATATCAGTAATATTGACATCGCTCTCGGCTGATAAACTAAAATTAAGCCTATAAGGGAACTCAGCCTGAGCCGAGCTACCCAGTATTGCTAGCCCACCCTGGGCTTGAACCAGGCTAGGAACTAATAAAGCCAACAAACAAAAGGTTAAAGCTAATAGGCGAGCCTTCTTATTCATCCTTGTCTACCCATCTTAGACCGAAGATAGGCGGTGATAAAGCCATCCAATTCCCCACCTAATACCGCATCGGTATCGCTTGTCTGATAATCAGTCCTGTGGTCTTTTACCATCTTATAGGGATGGAGGACATAACTTCTAATCTGGTTACCCCAGCCAGCGGCGATACGCTTGCCTTTAAGCCTGGCCCTTTCCTCAGCCCTCTTTGCCAGCTCTAACTCCAGCAGGCGAGAATGAAGTATTCTTAAGGCAATTTCCTTGTTCTGGTGCTGAGAACGCTCGCTCTGACAGGTAACCACCAATCCTGTAGGTAGATGGGTCAACCTGACAGCACTGCTCGTCTTCTGCATATGCTGTCCTCCCGGTCCACTTGACCTAAACACATCAACCCTCAAATCGTCAGGCTCAATCTTAACGTCTACATCGGCTTCAGCTTCAGGCATAACCTCAACCAAGACAAAGGAGGTATGCCGAGCGTGGTCAGCATCAAAAGGGGAAAGACGAACCAGGCGATGGACTCCGTGCTCTGATTTTAAATAGCCACAGGCATAATCGCCGCTGACCCCAATGACGGCACTCTTTATCCCTGCCTCCTCCCCCGGGGAAATGTCTAATACCTCAGCCTTATAACCGTGCCGCTCAGCCCAGCGAAGGTACATCCTCAGTAGCATCTCAGCCCAATCTTGGGATTCTGTACCCCCGGCCCCGGCATGAAGGGCTAAAATAGCATTTCTGGCATCATACTCACCGGTAAACGCCCTCTCTAGTTCCAGCTCATCAAGGCGGGAAGCCACCCTACCTATTTCAGACTGAATCTCTGCCCACAGCGGAGCATCCTCCTGTATTAGGGGGACTAACTCAGCAATGTCAGCCACCTTTTTCTCCATCTCACGCCAAGACTGCACCAGCTTCTTCTGTTCAGCTAACCGACGCATGATACCCTGAGCTTTAGCCCGGTCTGACCAGAAGTCAGGCTGGGCTGACTCTTTCTCCAAGCGGGTAATCTCCTTCTCCCTAGTAGCGATGTCAAAGGTGCACCAACGACATAGCTACCCTAGCCTGTAAATCCTTTAGTTTATCCCTTAACTCTTGCATCTGCCCTCACCCCCTTAATCCCCCTCTCCTTCTCAAGGAGAGGGGAAAGAGACTTTAGAGAGGCTTTTTACCCCGTATTCGCCTCTCTTTGACTCTCCTTAAAAGGAGTTTTAGAGGGGCTTTTTACCCCGGCTTCGCCCCTCTCTTATCTCCACTCCCCCTTCCCTTAACAAGGGAAGGGGGACAGGGGGATAGGTCGTTAAACGACCTCTAAATTCTTTTAGACAAAAAGCTTGCTCTGATAGCCGGCTTTAGGTGCCAAGTTGCCGCCAGCCGCCAGATGGGCAAGCCGAGTTGATTCAGGAATACGATATCCACGGCAGCACTTCATGACCCAGTAGATAGCAGTTGGCAGGTCAATCTTATGACCTATGGAAACATAAATAGGCTTGGTTCCAAGCTTAGTTCGTAAAGCCGCCCCTATAGTCTCACCATTGTCAACCACCTCGGCGTAGCTACCTGGCTTGGCACCTGGTAATTGATGTGTACCACATAGTAGAGACTTAGCGCAGCCAATAGTTGGTGAATTCAAAAAGAGCCCTATGTGGGAGGCAAGACCCATTCGTCGGGGGTGGGCAATCCCCTGTCCATCAACCAAAATAAGGTCGGGAGTAATAGTAAGTTTCTGACAAGCAGCCAGTATCAAAGGTGCCTCCCTGAAGGACAAAAGCCCGGGGATATAGGGGAAGTTAAGCTTGTCGTTTACTACTTCTGTTTCCACTACCTCAAATTCAGGGTACTGTAAAACAACCACCGCCCCGGTAGCCACCCCTTGTCCTTTATCGGCTGATATATCCACCCCGGCTATAAAGTGGGGAGTTCCGACTTCACCACTTCTGGACACCTGTGCTGCCAGCCTCAACTGTATGTCCACAGCCTGGTCAATGCTAACCTGCCAACCGTGCAAGTTCTCTACCTTCACACCTTCATTATAACCAGCGCATAACCTTCTGACAACTATTTGCTAACCATTGTTGACAGCCAAACAAATATAGCGCATAATAATCTACGAAAAGGCGGCTAAGATGGTAAAGATAAGATTACGACGTGCCGGCGCCAAAAAAAAGCCTAGTTACCGAGTAGTAGTAGCTGATGCCCGTTCACCGCGTGACGGAGCATTTATCACCATTATTGGCCACTATAATCCGTTAACCAACCCAGAAACAATAGTTATAGATGAAGAAAAAGCACTACACTGGCTAAAGCAAGGGGCTCAGCCAACCGATACCGCCGCTAGACTATTGTCAAAGGTGGGTATTCTGGAAAAATTCAAAACAACCAAGGAGAAAACATGAAAGAACTAATTGAGTACATCGCCAAATCAATTGTCAATTCACCCGATGATGTCGTAGTTACCGAAGAAACCGATGAGCAGCGAACCGTGTTTAAATTACAAGTTGCTGAAGAGGATAAGGGGAGGATTATTGGAAAGCAAGGCAGAGTAGCTCAAGCCATGCGCACCTTAATTAGGGTAAAAGCCGCCAAGGCTGGCACCAGAGCTACCATTGAAATTATCTAAAATAGAAGATTTAACGAAGTTAGAAATGTATTAATCAGCTACCAAATCAGGATGAGATTATCCCAGCCAGAATATGTAACTATTGGTCAAATTTTAGCCCCGTGGGGTAACAAAGGTAAACTAAAGGTAGAGGTAGCAACCTCTTTTCCGCAACAACGCTTCGTTCCTTCGTCAAAGATTTATATTAACCGGCAGCCTATGACCATTGACAGCACCGAGTGGCGTAACGGTAAGGCAATTATCAAGCTTAGCTCCGTTGATAGTATTGAAGAGGCGCAAAAGCTACGAGGACAAGCTATAGAAATACATCACAGCCAGCTTCAGCCCCTGCCCGAGGGGCAGTATTACCACTTCCAACTTATCGGGCTAGCAGTAGAGACAACCCAGGGAGAATTACTGGGGAAAATTACCGAGATTTTAACCACCGCAAGTAACGATATCTATGTAGTCAGTGGTACTAGAGGAGAGATTCTCACCCCCGCTATTGAGGACGTGGTAAAATCTATTGACCTTAATCACGGACGCATAGTTATCGAGCCCATTGAGGGGCTAATTTAACCTATTAAGTATATCTTACAATTAACATCAGGTGGGATAGAGCAATTACTATAACCATAGCTGGGAATGCATATTTGAGGTATATTCCCCACCTAATACGATAACCCTGTCTTCTAGCAATGGCTGTGGCAACTACATTGGCCGAGGCTCCGATAGGGGTAGCATTGCCCCCGATGTCTGTACCCAAAGCCAGAGCCCAAGCCAGTGTGGATAGACTCAAGCCAGTTGTCCGGGAGAGTTGAGTGATCACCGGGACCATAGCCGCAGCAAAGGGGATATTATCCACTACAGCAGAGAGAAAGGCAGAAAACCATAGGATAAGAGGTACTGCCAATCGGATGTCCCCACCCGACATTTTTTCAATATACCCGGCAAACATCCTTAGCACCCCTGTTTCCTCCAAGCCCCCTACACAGATAAACAACCCGATAAGGAAAAGCAGAGTTCGCCAGTCCACCCCTTTGATAATAGGTAGCGCCCCCCCGCCGGCAGCAAGCATAGTGAGCGCAGCGACGATGCATCCTATCAGAGCTACAGATATCCCGGTTTGAGCATGAGTAACCAACAAAACGACCAACATAATAAAGATGGCAGTTTGTATCTTGAACAGACGGGGATTGGTAATGGCTTCTTTGGGCTCTGGATATTGATTGAGCGAGTTGCTTGAACTGCTTTGCTGAGAAGCTAGTATTTTGCGGAATCGAAAATAAAAGAAGCCTAAGGCTGCCCCCATACCTGCCCAAGCAATAGCCCCGGTATTAAAAACAAAATCCCTGAAGGTATAACCTAAGCTAGTGCCTATGATTATGTTAGGTGGGTCGCCAGCCATAGTAGCACTACCACCGGTGTTGGCAGCAAAGATCTCAGCAATTATTATTGGAACCGGGTCAAATTTAAGTAAGCGAGCCAGTTCAATAGTTACCGAGGCCAAGAATAACAGCACTGTAATACTGTCAATGAACATTGATAATAAGCCTGAGAGCAGCATAAAGATAAGCAAGATAGGGACAACCCGGTAGCGGACCATTTTAGCCACATACAGACATAACCAACGGAAGAAGCCGGCTGCGCTCAGGCCTTGCACCATGGTCATCATGCCAGCAATAAAGATAATAGTCTGCCAGTTTACGCCGTGGGATTCTATGTGCTCCTGCCCGGGTATCCAGAAGCTAAATTGACCAACCTGTCCCAGGTTCAAAACATCAAGTGCCATCCCCGAGCTTTTTAAGACGACGAAGAAGACAACAAAGATAAGAGCAGCGCCAATAAGAGCAGCAAAATAACGACGTACCTTGCCCACTATGATATTGACGAGCACTCCGACGAAGATAGCAATGGTAAGGATTTGGGGTAAGGCTAGCATTTGTTTAAAACCTTCCTCCTGTATCTCGTGATGGCAAAGACTGGGCTCTTTCCGTGGCTAACCCACCACAAAACCGATAACTATAATTATCCCTAGGGTTAATACTAGATTTACCCCCATAAGAATTACCTTAATAAACCTGTCTTTGGGCAATAAAGAGCCCTAGAACTTTTGTTTCTAGGGCAAATAGCAACTTTTATAATGAGCTTCTAGTTATTATTTAATTATTAACTACCCCACTACCCTACTTTCGGCTAAACAGCCGAGAAAAGTCCCCGTCAAAATTCTTTAGGAAATTGTGCATTTCTAGCACATCATCAGCGTTTAGCTTACCCGCCTTCTTGAACCTACCCAGCTCTGCCTCAGTGAGGTCAGTAACAACCTCAGGCGCCTTACCCTCCTTAACTATGGCGGCTATTAAACACCGGGTATGACATGCTGAACAAATTGCACTCAAAAACCATAAATCTTGGTTGTGGCTAAGGACATTAATATTATCTAACTCATAGCGGTGCCCACAAACACCACACTTTATTGAAGCCAACAACTTTTTAATAAGACCCTCTTCCACAATTCAGCCCCTAAGACAAAAAGTCTAGCTTAAGATTTACGCTTATCGAAGTCGTCTAAATCAAGGGTATTAATGAAATCATAGAAAGCCGACATCTTCTTTAGCTCTTCCTCACTAATCTCCTTACCCTTCCCCCCAGCCTTACCTGCTTCCCTTTCACTGGGAATAGGCTTGCCTGACTCCTTATCCAGGAGGATACCGGCTTTATCTAAAACTGCCTCCTCAGCATAAATAGGCGCTTCCTCCCTTACTGCCAGGGCTAGAGCATCACTAGGACGAGAGTCAATTTCTATTACCCCGCTATCTACATTAAGAATAATCTTGGCATAAAAGGTGTCGTTTTTAAGGTCGCTGACGATGATAGAGTTGACAGTAGCTCCCAAGCTATTAATTACCGATTGTAACAAGTCGTGAGTCAAAGGTCTGGGTACGGTAACACCCTGAAGTTTTATCCGTATGGCATCCGCCTCGGCAGGACCAATCCAAATAGGCAGATAGCGCTCAGCATCTTTCTCCTTTAAAATCACTACCCGTTGGTAATTCACCATATTAACTCGAATACTGTCAATAACCATCTCTATCATAGCCATTCCCCCTATCTATCAATAGCACATTTAATTCTACTCCTCATTACCAACACTGTCAACTAAAACAGCAGATAGAGTCTGAACAATATCTAATAGCATTCAGTTAAACCATTTTATTATGGTATAATTAATAAACAAAAGTAAACACTTTTCACCTTAACCGAAAAGGAGGTTAATTATGAGAGAAAGCCGAAAGGCTATCGTTTGGTTCAATGAAGTCTCCAAAAATGATATCCCCCTTGTCGGTGGTAAAGGGGCAAATTTGGGTGAAATGACTAATGCCCAAATACCTGTCCCCCCTGGCTTCATTGTAACCGCTAACGCCTATTACGACTTTCTACAAAGGTCGGGAATAAGTGGTAAGATTCGTGAGTTTTTAGAGCCGCTAGACGTTAACGATAGTAGAAAACTTCAGCAAGTAGCTAATGAGGCTAAAGAGATAATCCTAAATGCTCCTATGCCCCCGGAACTAGCTAAGGAAATCCGAGACGCTTATATTAAGATGGGTAGAGGCTTGGTTGCGGTGCGCTCCTCAGCTACTGCCGAAGACCTGCCTACGGCTTCCTTTGCCGGGCAGCAAACCACTTTTCTAAATGTCCAAGGGGAGGAACAAGTAATAGTTGCTGTTCAAGGGTGCTGGGCATCCCTCTTTCACCCGCGAGCCATTTTCTACAGACATCAACAAGGTTTTGACCATTTTAGAGTTGGCATCGCTGTCCCGGTCCAGAAGATGGTGCAATCTGAGGCATCCGGGGTTATGTTTACCATAGAACCAGTAACCAGTGACGCCAGTAAGATTGCTATTGAGGCTGTCTTTGGGCTTGGTGAAGCTATCGTCTCAGGAGAGGTAAACCCTGACCTTTACATGGTAAATAAAGAGGACGTAAAAATTACTAGCAAAAAAATTGCCAAGCAAGACTGGCAACTAATAAGGAATCCGGCAGGTGATGACCAGCAACCCAACATTAAAGTGCCACTCTCGTCCTCAATGCAAACCCAGCAAAAGTTAACCGACGATGACATAGTTACTCTGGCTAAGCTAGGCAAATATATTGAGGATTTATATCACTTCCCTCAAGATATAGAATGGGCAAAAGAGGATAAGGAAATCTTTATCGTCCAGACCCGCCCGGTAACTACGATAAAGAAGGAGGTAGCCGCTGGGGTTGCGCCTGAAATTACTGCCCCGGTATTGCTGGCCGGGGCACCCGCCAGCCCCGGCATAGCTTCAGGACCAGTCAAAATAGTACCTGACACCTCCCAAATAGACGAGGTAAAAGAAGGCGATATCCTGATTGCTGAAATGACCACCCCCGACTTTGTGCCGGCAATGAAGCGAGCGGCAGCTATTGTCACCGACCGTGGGGGTAGAACCGCCCACGCCGCTATCGTCAGTCGGGAGTTAGGCATACCCTGTGTGGTCGGTACCGAGCGAGCCACCTCTACCCTGAAAGACGGACAGATAATCACCGTAGATGGCTCAACAGGTAAGGTCTACGAGGGGAAAGTAGCCGAGACAGTGTCGGCTGGTGCTGCCGCTGTGCCCACGAAAAGAATCAAGACAAAGACAAGGGTCTACGTAAACTTGGCTCAACCTGACCTAGCTGACAGGGTAGCAGCGCGTGACGTTGATGGTGTCGGTTTGCTTCGAGCCGAGTTCATGGTCGCCCAGATTGGTGAGCACCCCAACTTTATGCTTAGCCAAAACCGGGGCCAAGAGTTCATAGATAAGCTCGCCGATGGACTGACGGTATTTACCAAGGCATTCAATCCCCGTCCGGTAGTTTACAGAACCAATGATTTCAAGACCAATGAGTATAGAGCCCTCAAAGGTGGGGAAAATTATGAAGCTGTTGAGGAGAACCCGATGCTTGGCTACCGGGGTGCCTCCCGGTACATTACCGACATTGAGGTGTTTAAGCTAGAATTAGAAGCTATTAAAAAAGTAAGACAGGAATATTCCAACCTTTGGGTTATGATTCCCTTCGTCCGAACCGTTGAAGAACTGGCTCGAACGGTAAAGATTATGGAGTCGGTAGGGCTAAAGCGCTCTGGCGATTTCAAATTGTGGATGATGGCTGAGGTACCGTCTAACTTCATTCTACTGGAAAAGTTTATTGAGGTTGGTATTGATGGCATATCCATCGGCTCAAATGATTTAACCCAGCTCATCCTGGGCATTGACCGAGATAGCGAAAAACTAGCCGACACCTTTGACGAGAGGGATGAAGCTGTGCTTATCGCCCTGGAACGGCTTATCAAAGTATCCAAAAGCATGGGGGTTACCTCCTCTATCTGTGGGCAGGCACCTTCAGTCTACCCTGAACTTACTGAAAAACTGGTGGAGTGGGGCATTACCTCAGTTTCAGTCAGTCCGGACATGATTGATAGAACTAGAGAAATAATTGCCAAAGTGGAAGAGAACTTGAAACCGAATGATTGAGCGGTTAAATATTCGCCAGCTAACTGAAGAAAAGGAAGAAAGCCTCTCTCCATACGCAACCAAAAGCAGGTTGTCGCGGGGCAGGCTCAGACCCGAAGAGCCTTGTCCGGTGCGCACTGCCTTTCAGCGTGACCGAGACCGCATCATCCATAGCAAGGCTTTTCGCCGTCTCAAGCATAAGACGCAGGTCTTTATTGCCCCGCTAGGTGACCATTATGTAACCCGACTCACCCATACCCTAGAGGTGTCCCAAATAGCTCGCACCATAGCCCGCGCCCTAAACCTTAACGAAGACCTGACTGAGGCAATCGCTCTAGGTCATGACCTAGGGCACACCCCTTTCGGTCATGTGGGAGAGGAGGTTTTAGATGAACTCTATCACCATGGATTCAGACATAATGAGCAGTCCCTGCGAGTTGTCGACCTTTTAGAGAATAATGGTTACGGGCTCAATCTTACCTGGGAGGTGAGAGACGGCATTGTTAATCACTCCAAGACCAGGACTGATATCCTGGGACAAGACTGGGGAAAGGTAAATACCCTAGAAGGTGAGGTATGTAAGATTGCTGATACTGTGGCCTATATTAACCACGATATTGGTGACGCTATAAGAGCCAGCATCATCACCGAGGGCGACGTACCACTTACAGCGGTTAAAGTATTAGGTCTCTCCCACTCGCAACGCATCAATACTATGGTGTGTGATATTATTGGTTACTCCTGGGCAGCCAGTGGTCGTGAGGCACAAGCCCAAGACAGCCCAAAGATAGGGATGAGCCCCCAGATTCTGGAGGCAACCGAAACCATGCGTAAATTTCTTTTCGACCGAGTATATAACCTGCAAGCAGTCGAGAAGGAAGCGGAAAAAGCCAGGGAAGTGATGCGTCTACTGTATAGATACTTCAATGAGCATGAAGACAAGCTGCTATCGGAGTATCGCCTTCATAGTGATGAGACAGAACGGAGGGTAGTTGACTATATTGCCGGTATGACCGACCAGTATGCCCTAAGAATGGCTGAAGAGCTGGCACTAGTGAAAGGGAAGTGTAAATAATAAAGTACGTTATAAATAAGGGGGTAGTTTGAAGAGGCTTCGCCCCTTTAGAACTTATCTTCCCCCTCTCCTTTGAAGGAGAGGGGGATTAAGGGGGAGAGGTAGTACATAATTAACATGAGTGTTATCGACGAAGTAAAGCAAAGAATAGATATCACAGAGGTTGTTAGCCAGCATGTTAAACTGACCAAATCAGGGCGAACCTTCAGGGGGCTATGTCCGTTCCACAGTGAAAAGCACCCCTCATTCTTCGTCTACCCTGAGCGTCAGAGCTGGCACTGCTTCGGTGCCTGCAATACCGGAGGCGACGCCTTTTCCTTCATAATGAAGAAAGACGGCATTGGCTTTGGCGAGGCACTGCGCCTTCTTGCCCAAAGGGCAGGGGTTGCCTTACCTTCAAGATTGGAGCCGGGCGCCAAGAGGGATGAGCAAGAAAGGCTGTATCAAATCAATGAGGCTGCCGCCCAATACTTCCACAATTTACTCCTTAACTCTTCGGCTGGCGAGGAGGCACGAAGCTATGTTGCCAGCCGGGGCTTATCACCGGAGACCATCACCAGCTTTCAACTCGGCCTTAGTCCCAATAGCTGGGAAGCCCTAAAGCAACATCTAATGGAGATGGGCTATACTGAGAGTGAACTACTGACAGCCGGTCTAGTAATAGAGACTGAAGCCGGAGGCACCCACGACCGATTTCGTAACCGACTAATGTTCCCGATATCTGATATCAGGGGAGGCATTACCGGTTTTGGGGCGAGAGCCCTTGATGATTCGCTACCTAAGTATCTTAACTCACCCCAAACGCCAGCCTTTGATAAGAGCAGCAGCTTATACGGCATAAACCGGGCTAAAGCAGCTATTAGACAGCAAAATATGGTAGTGATTGTAGAGGGCTATATGGATGTTATCACCGCCCACCAGAATGGCTTCAACAATGTAGTTGCTTCTATGGGAACCGCAGTTACTGAGAAGCAAATTAGTGTGGTAAAAAGGCTGACCAAGAACATGGCTCTAGCCCTTGATGCTGATGCTGCTGGAGAGGAAGCCATGCTCCGGGCTGTAGGCTATGAAAATACCCTTGATGCTGAGGTGAAGGTTATCATCCTACCTGGCGGTAGAGACCCGGATGATGTTATCAAAGAAGACAGTAAAATGTGGCAAAAACTGCTGGAGGAGGCTTTACCTATAGTTGACTACACCTTCAATATGGTTACCGCTAAACTTGACCTGACTACAGCCAAGGATAAGTCTTTAGCTGTAGACAAGCTGCTACCCATTATCGCTGAGATAAAGGACACAGTACGCCAGGCCCATTATTTACAGAAACTGGCTCGCCTAGTCAACGTTACCGAGCGCAGGCTGGAGGCTTACCTAAGTAGAATTAAGCCCCGTGGCGGAGCCAAGGAGCTAAAACGAGAAGCCCCTACCAAAGCTCAGCACCCCTTCTCATCCAAACCGAGAGAAGAATACTGCCTGGCACTACTGCTCCAACACCCTGAGCTTAAAGCTTTAAGCCAGCACCCCTTGCCTGAATATTTCGAGGGTAGCGAAAACCGTGAAATCTTTGTTGCCTGGCAACAAGCTAGCGACCTATCATCACTTAAGGATAAACTTGACCTGGCAATTTGGGAGCATCTGGATTACCTATTAACCAAGAGCTTACCCCCTAACCAGATAGAGGAGAAATATGCCGATGCTGCCCTCCTCCTACGAGAAGGATTTCTCCGAGGTTTAGCGACTAAAAGAGAGGCGGCATTAGCTCTAGAAGCCGAGCTAGGTGGCACTGCCGCTGAGCTGGCTAAGCTTGAGGAGCAAGGGATAGAAATTAGCCTTCAACTAGGAGAGGTTTTCAGTCAAAAAAGCCGGAAAGTCAGGAGCAAAGGAGCTGAAAAATGAACCCAGAAAGCAATGGCAAACCCACAGAGTTCCCGCTCCGAGGCGAGAATGATGAGGAATCGTCTACCCATGAAGAGCTAGAGACTGAGTTTCATCCTGCTGAAGCCCACGAGTTAGAAATACCGTTAGAGCAAATAGAGGAGCAAGAAACGGTAGATGACCCGGTTCGGATATACCTTCACGAAATTGGTAGAGTATCACTTCTCACCGCTGGGGATGAACGGCTCTTAGCCAGAAGGATAGAGGCGGGCAAACGCATCGCTGAAATTAAACAGGACCACCTGCAGAAATATGGCAGGGAGCCTTCAGCCACTGAAATAATGCTGGCTATGCTCAGAGAGCTAGGGCAAGTTTCTGCTATCATCCGCCTTTTCCAAAAAGAACTTGATTTAACACCTACCGATAGCCTTGTAGAGGCTATCTCCAATGCCAAACTGCGGGCTAGTATTGATGGTGAGCTAAGTCAATGGCTAATCCAAGCCGCTGCCCAACAGATAGACAAGCCCGTACCTGAAACCGAGCAACTTATTATCATCCTCTCGTTAAATAGCAGCCTACTGCCAAAGGAAGTCCTTAATGCTATAAGAGATGGTGCTACTCTAGCCGACCTAGAAAAGCTGGTAACAAATCCTGATTTCATCAATTCCATCCAGACTCACGAGGAGCAAATCATAGCTTACCTAGAGGATATTGAGGACAAGGCTAAAAAAGCAGAAAGCCACCTTACCAAAGCCAACCTACGTTTGGTAGTCAGCGTGGCTAAGAAACACATTGGACGAGGCATGTCACTCCTTGACCTCATTCAGGAGGGGAATATCGGACTAATCAAAGCTGTAGAGAAATTCGATTACCGCCGAGGTTATAAATTCAGCACCTATGCCACCTGGTGGATTCGTCAAGCCATTACTCGAGCCATAGCTGACCAAGCCCGCACTATTCGTGTCCCGGTGCACATGATTGAGACCATCAATAAACTACTGAGAGTAAGTCGCCGCCTGGCTCAGGAGTATGGGCGAGAGCCTACCCCTAAAGAAATCGGCGAGGGGATGGAAATACCTCCGGAAAAGGTCAGAGAGATAGCCAAGGTAGCCCAGCTCCCAATATCGCTGGAGTCACCTATAGGTGAGGAGGAGGACAGCCATTTAGGTGACTTCATTGAAGACCGCAATGCTTTGCTACCCCCCGATGCCGCCTCCCGGCAACTGCTCAAGGAGCAAATTGATGTTGTGCTGTCCACCCTTACTCCTCGCGAACAGCGAGTACTTCGACTTAGATTTGGGCTCGAAGACGGGCGAAGCCGCACCTTAGAGGAAGTGGGCAGGGAATTTAATGTGACTAGAGAGCGAATCCGCCAAATTGAGGCTAAAGCACTTCGTAAGCTCCGCCATCCCAGTCGAAGCCGAAGACTGAAGGACTACCTGGAGTGATAAGAACTACAGTGGGCGCCAGGTAGAGGTACGCAACTAACAACAAGGGACTGTCTATAATCTAAGGGTCTAGAAGATACTTTATTTAAAAGCTATAGACGCCAACAGTTACTGGCGAGTCTTATGTGACCTTCCTTCTCCGGCGTATGCGTAAACCCCCATTAATGGCTGCAATCAAAACTAATAACCCTATAAGCATATAGAGCCGTGTGTAGTCAGTTCGCCAGTTTGCGGTAATTGCCTTTGGCGAATCCATAGTTAGCGATGCAGTTGCTGCATCTCCGGAGAAGTCCCCGCTCCACCCGGTGAAGACCTGCCTGATTATCCTTCCCTCAATAGGGGCTACCGAAATGGTAACAGTTGAACCTGACTCATACCACCCTTCTCCCACAGGCTCACCATAAGTTGATTCAATAGTCAGTAGGTAATCAGTTCGCCAGTTTGCCGTGATTGCCTTTGGGGAATCCATGATTACCGATGCTGTGGCTATATCGCCAGAGTAGTCTCCACTCCACCCGGTGAAAATATGCCTAGTTGTTGGTTCTTCAATAGATGTCACTGAGATGGTGGCGGTTGAACCTGCGTTATACCATCTTTGTCCCTCAGGCTCGCCATAGGCCGATTCAATAACTAACTGATGCTGTGTCTTGTAGTTTGCCGTATAAACTCCCCCATGCGAAATTGCCCTTGAAACTGATGTACCTCCATCATCCCAGGAAGTAAAGGCATATCTGGTGCCCCTTCCGGTATCCAGTGAGGAAAGGATGGTAAGGTCATGGACTGAGCCCGGTGCCCAGATGAATGCCGGAGGCGCTGATGAATAATATATCTTATTGTCCAGGACTAGGATTTCGTTACCAGACGGCAAGCTAGGTTTAGTGTTGAAGATGAATTTGACGAGCAAACTAAGTTCACCAGAATAATCGTCAGACAGTACTGGATGCTGTATATCATATTCGGGAGACTCGGTATGCCACTCGGTAGTCGCCGATACGGTTTCGGTCTCAGCATATTGAAACACTTCTTCGGCGGAGAGTTCATAATCACGGTTAGTATCAGCAACACTGAATTCACTAAGGGCTTCGAGGAGATAATAGGTGAAAACACCATAAGCCGTACCGTGAAATGATGTATTCCAGGATAGTTCGTCTGCGCGAGAGGACATTAGGACTACTCGTCCACTATCACTAAGATTCGTTTCGTATTGGCCAGCATGACAGGTATCCAGAATAATGACCACACTCTCCGACTCCAGGGGGCGCAACCATCTACCTAGCTCACTGGAGGATATCCCGGTCTTTTCATAGTAGGCATCATAGGGGACAATATATCCTTCTTCGCTGCCATGCCCCGAGAAATAGAAGAGGACGGTGTCATTGGCATCCTCGTTGGACATCAACCAATCTACAGCCGCCTGAATTTCCGATTTAGATGCCTCGCTATCTAGCAATAGTTTAATGTGCTCCTCACTCCAGATGGGGCTCAATTGTTGAAAGAGTTCTTCTGCATCCCTAGCACAACCAGGTGCGTCTTCTATTTTCGGGCTCTTGTAATCTGATACGCCTACGATGACAGCCCAGCATTCAGACTCTTCAGCATACGCTGGCGTACACAGTAGAATTGGCAGTGATAATACCGTCAGAATCGTGCTGATGAAAACAATAACCGGAATCTTTTTGTACATGGCGGTGTCTTCCTCCCAGGGGAGCTGGGGTTGTGTCATCAATATTAGCACGCCCCGATAATAAACATCCTAGGTGACTGAGCCTTCTCTGTCAAGAGCCCCTTTTATGTTCATATCCATCTCCTTTGAAGGAGAGGGGGGAGCAAGGGGGTGAGGTAGTTAAGTAATCCTTTAATTGTGCTAAAATAACTAAAAGGGTGGTTATCTGAGGAGTCGTAGATGATTCCCATTAAGCTATCGCTGCGCAATTTTATGTGCTACCGGGATAATGTGCCACCCCTCTCCTTTGATGGTATTCACACCGCCTGTATCTCAGGCAATAACGGCAACGGTAAGTCGGCTCTAATTGATGCTATGACCTGGGCGTTGTGGGGAAGAGCCAGAGCCAAAAGCGACGATGACCTCATTCACCAAGGTCAGACGGAAATGGAGGTAGAGTTCAACTTTGCCGTAGGGCAACAACCATATCGTATCATACGCAAGCATTCTAAACCCAAACGGCGAGGGCGCTCGGGACAAACCATCCTAGAATTTCAGGTAGCTACCGGGAAAGGCTTCAAGTCAATTACCGGCAATAGCATAACCCAGACCCAGCAGAAGATTACCGAAGTTTTACACATGGATTACCCTACATTTGTTAACAGCGCCCTCCTCCTGCAAGGTCGCGCTGACGAGTTCACCGTCGCCAATCCGGCCAAACGCAAGGAAGTCCTAGGAAATATCCTGGGGCTTTCTCTCTATGATGAACTAGAAGGGCAAGCTAAAGACCTGGCTAAACAACAGGAAACAGAAAAGTCACAGCTTGAGAGCACTATTAAGGACATCAGTGATGAATTAACCCAAAAGCCTGCCTATGAAGTTGAGCTGGAACAAGCCCAAAGCCGGCTCTCTCCCATTGAAAAAGTAATAAAAGAGCAGGAATCCAGGCTTAACAGCCTGCGACAGGAAAAGGAAGCCCTGGAGAATAAGAAGTTGCAACTAATTCAGCTAGAGGAGCACCTGGCTGAGATGACGAGAGAGCTGGAGCGCTGGAATGACCAGGTTAAACAGCACCTTTCCCGGGTCAAAGAATACGAGGAGCTAATAGCCCAGCGTCTCACAATAGAGAAGGGTTACGCCCAATTTAGCGAAGCCAAGAAACTAAAGGATGAACTTGACCAGAAGCTTAGACTGGTTACCACTCTAAACGAGCGCAAACACCAGCTAGAGATGACTATCACTCAAATGGGGCAAGCCCTAATTAAAGACCATGCCGTAGCTCAAAGCCGAATCAATGAACTTGAAATCAGCTCACAAAAATTGCCCTCACTCAAAAATGAATTGCAGCAAATTCAGGTTCAACTAGTCCAGCTAGCTGAGCCTGAAGGAGAGCTACGCCGGAAAAGGCAAAACAGCCAGGAACTACAAACCAAGGTCAACTATCTGGAATCCAAAAAAGCCCAGCTAGAACGGGAAATAAAAGAAATAGAGGAGAAGCTTGACCTCCTAACCACCCAGAATGATACTAAGTGCCCACTATGTGAGACAGAACTGGAGGCAGAAAGGCTAAAGCTCATTGAGAAAAAGTATGCCGCTGAGAGGCAGAGCAAACTTGATTCCCTAAAATTAAATCAAGCCGAGCTATTTCAAAGGAAAACAGAACTCGAGCCACTGGAAAGGGAAATACTCCAGCTAGAAACAAGGCTAAATCAAGATAGAGCCTCGCTCCAGACTAAAGCCAGCATCCTGAGCCAGAGGATTGCCGAGGCTGAGGAGGCTAGCCATAAGCTAGATGGGGAAAGGAAGAGGCTAACTGAGATTGAAGAACACCTAGCTAGGAAGGACTTTGCCACCACAGAACAAAAAAACCTACGAGAGCTTGACGGCGAATTGGCTAAACTTGGCTACGACCCGCAGCAGCATGAACAGGTCCGCCATCGCCTGACTAACCTAGAACCGTATGAAGGTCTAAAGCGAAAGCTGGAAGAAGCTGACCGGCTAATCAGTCAGGAAAAGGAGGCGGCTTCAAGGGCTGAGGAAGCTACCCAGGAGCTATGCCACAGCCTAGAGGTTGATAATCAAAAACGGCAACAGCTAAGTGAACAACTTAATCGCCTGCCACAACTGGTTAATGATTTAACCCAGGCTGAGACTGAACACCAAGCACTAATGAGGCAACAGAAGCAAGCCCAAGAGACAATATGGAGCGTGAAAGCAAAGCTACTGCGCTGCTCCGAACTGGAGATAAAAAGGCAGGAAAAGGAAAAACTACTGGCTCAAGCATCAAAGGAGGAGAAAATCTATAGAGACCTAGCTCAAGCCTTCGGCAAAAGGGGAATACAAGCCCTGCTCATTGAAAGGGCACTCCCTGACATTGAAGCTGAAGCCAATAAGTTACTGGGACGCATGACGGACAATAGGATGCATATCAAGATTGAAACCCAACGGGAAACAAAGAAAGGGGATGTTATTGAAACCCTGGATATTAATATCTCAGATGAGTTGGGGACGCGAAATTACGAGATGTTTAGCGGTGGTGAAACCTTCCGCATCAACTTTGCCATTCGTATTGCTTTATCCAAGCTACTAGCCAAGCGAGTTGGGGCACCACTGCCCACTCTGGTGATTGATGAAGGCTTCGGCACACAGGATAGTGTTGGCATGGAAAAAATCAAAGAGGCGATAAACTCAATTCAGGATGACTTTGACAAGATACTGGTTATCACTCACATTGAGGAACTTAGAGACGCCTTTCCCAATCGCATTAATGTTATCAAAACCGCCCAAGGCTCAACGCTTGAAGTAAGTTAACTTATAGACCAAGCTCATCAGTAATCCCCTTCATTGCCTCTAGCCCCAGTCCAACAAACTCGTCAAGCCCAAGCCCAAGCTCGCTACACTGGGAAATCTGCTCTCTACCAGCTCCGGCGGCAAAGCTCTTCTCTTTAAACCTTTTGAGCACCGATTTAGCTTCAAGGCCAGCCAGTTTTTTATCGGGACGAACCAAAGCCGCAGCGGTGATTAAGCCAGTCAGCGGGTCAGCACAATACAGAGCCTTGTCCAATTTTGTCTCCCGGGGGACACCATGGGCTTCATTATGGCATAGGACGGCATGAGCCATACTTTCACTAGCCCCCAACTCCCTAGCCAAATCAGCCCCCAACTTACTATGAGTGCTCATATCCTGCTCGGTGAGTTCAACGTCTATATCATGTAACAGACCGGTAAGCCCCCACTCCTCCTCATCCTCACCCAAGCGCCTGGCTAGAGCTCGCATTATAGCCTCGGTGGCTAACATATGCTTTACCAGATTCTTATTCTCTACATTCTCGTTAACAGAATCGAGTAGTTCTTCTCGAGTCAATTGTACCTCCTTAATGGTGACAAAAAGTCAGCCGATTAAAGCATAGCCAATATCCTTCGCCAGCACTCTGCCTAGATACTGCCCGGTGAGTGAGGAGTTCGCCTGGGCTATTTCCTCAGGTGTTCCGGTGGCGACAACATAACCACCCCGGTCACCAGCCCCGGGTCCGAGGTCAATTATATGGTCGGCATTCTTAATCACATCCAGATGGTGCTCAATAACCACCACCGTATTACCAACATCAACCAGACGCTGTAATACCCTTAATAAAGCAGCTATATCCTCAAAGGAAAGACCGGTAGTCGGTTCGTCAAGAATGTATAATGTCCTGCCGGTAGACCGCCGTGACAGCTCGGTGGCAAGCTTCACCCTCTGTGCTTCACCACCGGAAAGGGTGGGGGCTGGCTGACCCAAGTGGATATAGCCCAGCCCTACATCGCACAAGGTCTCCAGTTTATTCCTTACCTTGGGGAAATGCTCAAAGAAAGACAGGGCTTGCTCTACGGTCATATCTAATACCTCAGCGATATTCTTGCCCTTAAATCTAATCTCAAGCGCCTCACGATTATAGCGCTTCCCCTTACACACCTCACAGGGAACGGTGACATCGGGCAAAAACTGCATCTCAATCTGAATAAATCCTTCACCACGACAGGCTTCACACCGCCCACCCTTGACATTAAACGAGAACCGACCCGGGGCGTAGCCCCTCATTCGAGCCTCAGGGACAGTAGCAAAAAGCTCACGAATAGGGGTAAACGTCCCGGTGTAGGTAGCTGGGTTACTACGGGGAGTGCGCCCGATAGGTGACTGGTCAATATTGACTACTTTATCAATATGCTCCACCCCAATGATACCATCACAGCTACCCGCCCTCTCCCTTGACCGATACAACATCTGTGCCAGCCTCTTATACATAATCTCATCAATAAGGGTGCTCTTACCGCTACCCGAAACCCCGGTGATACAAACAAACTTGCCCAGAGGAATGCGGACATCTACGTTCTTCAGGTTATTCTGCCTGGCTCCCTTTATTACCAGTTCCTCGCCTGAACCCGGGCGGCGCTTCTGCGGTAGCGGAATCTGCTTCACCCCGCTAAGATACTGACCGGTTATTGACTCCGCACAATTCATGATATCGGCTAAAGTCCCGGTAGTTACAATCCAGCCGCCATGCTCCCCAGCCCCAGGTCCCATATCAATAATATGGTCAGCCGCCCGCATCATAGCCTCATCATGTTCAACAACCAATATGGTATTACCCAGGTCCCTCAGCCGTTTCAGGGTCCCAATCAAACGATAGTCATCGGCGGGGTGCAAACCTACCGTCGGTTCATCGCAAATATAAAGCACGCCCATTAGCCCACTACCTATCTGAGTGGCGAGACGAATTCGCTGCGCCTCACCGCCACTTAGGGTAGCTGAGGGGCGGTCAAGGGTAAGGTAATCCAGACCTACATCTTTAAGGAAGTCCAGGCGGGCTTGAATCTCCTTGATAATCTGACGGGCGATTATTTGCTCACGCTCGGTAAGTATTGCCTTACTACCATCACCGAGAGTAGCCACCCAGTCCAACGCCTGGGTAACCGACATTGAGCTGACCTCAACGATATTTTTACCATCAATGGTTACAGCTAAAGACTCCGGTCTAAGCCGCTTACCCTGACAAACTGGACACGGTTTGGATACCATATAGCGCTCTATATCAGCCCGGGAGTGCTCAGACTCTGTATCTCGGTAGAGCCGCTCCATACGTGGGATTACCCCCTCGTAGCCAGTAAAGTACTCCCTTACCCGACCATAGCGATTCCGGTACCTTACCAGCTCTCCTTCTTCACCATAAAGTATCAGCTTCAGCTGATGCTCACCGAGCTCCTTAACCGGGGCATGAAGAGAAAAGCCGTAGCGCCTAGCTAAAGATTCAAGCTGGTCATAGTACCAAGATTGCCATTGCCAGGGACGGATTGCCCCTTGAGCGATAGACTGTTCCTTGTTGGGAATTACCAGGTCTGGGTCTATCTCAAATTTAACCCCCAAGCCGGTGCAAGCTGGACAGGCACCGTGAGGGGAATTAAAGCTAAATGTCCTGGGAGCAATCTCACCCAGGCTAATGCCACAATGCACACAAGCAAAGTGCTCCGAGAACAGCAATTCCTCACCATCAACAATACTCACCAGAACTACCCCTGCCCCGAGCTTGAGGGCAGTTTCAACTGAATCGGCAAGCCGACTTTGGCTTCCGTCCTGCCCGATTACCAATCGGTCTACCACCGCCTCAATTGAGTGCTTCTTATTCTTATCAAGTTGAAACTCCTCGGATAGGTCACGGATAGCCCCATCGACCCGAACCCTGACATAGCCCCCCTTGCGCAAGTCATCAAACACAGACTGATACTCACCCTTACGGTCTCTTATCAATGGTGCCAGAACCATGATGCGACTATTTTCAGGGAGGGCTTGAATGGCATCAACAATCTGCTGCACCGTCTGCATAGCAATCTCTCGTCCACACTTGGGGCAGTGGGGGTGACCAACCCGGGCAAAAAGTAGCCGCAAGTAGTCGTAAATCTCGGTTACCGTCCCGGTGGTTGACCGAGGGTTCCGACTCGGACCCTTCTGGTCGATAGAAATGGCTGGACTCAGCCCTTCAATATAATCGACCTCGGGCTTTTCCATCCTGCCCAGGAACTGACGGGCATAAGCCGATAGCGATTCTACATAGCGGCGCTGACCCTCGGCATAGATGGTATCAAATGCCAGCGAACTCTTACCTGAGCCAGAGACCCCGGTAATGACTACCAGCTTATCCCTGGGGATAACTACATCTATATTCTTGAGGTTATGCTCCCTTGCCCCCTTGACAATTATGAAATCCAGCGGCATGTCTTCCTCCACGCTAGCAGTCTAATTGTAGCACTAGACCTCAAGCATAACAAGAACGTAGAGATTGTTTATCTACCTCACCCCCTTAATCCCCCTCTCCTTGAGAAGGAGAGGGGGGGCTGGGTTATATAAGAGAGGCTTCGCCTCTCTTTGACTCTCCTTAAAAGGAGTTTTAGAGGGGCTTCGCCCCTCTCTCACCTACACTCCCCCTTCCCTTAGTAAGGGAAGGGGGTCAGGGGGATAGGTTACTTTAAACATCTCTAACCTTCCCAGTTTCGTTGACACCTATAAAGCTCGCTATAACATGGGAACTGGTTTTTACGGCTGGTTAGATATCTTGACAGCCAGCCAATGCAGGGCTAACATAGCCACAAAGGAGGTATGTTGACGAAACTAAGCGATTATAGCGGTGAATTCCTTCCCGATATCAAACCCAGCGATTTCTCCCCGGAGACACTTGCCGAGCTATTAAAACTATACGCCAGACTATACATAGCCATGGATGGAATCTGGTATCTTACCCTGAAAGAAAGGGTAGGCGACAAAGAGGCTTTAGCCTGCGATATACAAGTCTGGGAAAGCAACTGTAAATATGAAATGGCGAGGATTAAACGGCAACTAAAAATCCGGGGAAATGACGTCGTTGCCCTTATGAAAGCTTTCCAGCTCTGCCCTTGGTGCCTGCTGATGAAATTTGACATAGAAATTAAAAATAAGAATAGCGCGCTGTTTACCACCACCTATTGTCCCACTCTAGATGCTTTAGAGCAGGAAGGTAAGGGGAGGGAAGAGGAAATTTGCAACATCGTTGAACCTAGAATTATGAAAGCTTATGCCTCTGCCTTCGACCCTGATATAGAAGTAAAGTGCCTTAAATCGCCGCCGAGAAAGAGCCGAGATGATATTTGCTGTCAATGGGAATTTAACCTAAAAAGCTAGAAACAATCTTGATGTTAACAAATTTGACAGCCCAGTTAGCCGCGGGCTTTAATATAGCCACAGTAATTTAGATAGGAGGTTCTGGCTAATGTCAGTTTTCAGGATACCATACGGAGATAG
Source organism: uncultured Dehalococcoidales bacterium (assembly GCA_964354655.1). Lineage (GTDB taxonomy): Bacteria > Chloroflexota > Dehalococcoidia > Dehalococcoidales > E44-bin46 > E44-bin46. Next base: position 23,438 of record CAYHAL010000006.1, on the reverse strand, counting down.
TACTATTGCGGCAGAGCTACCCGAGAGAACCAGGGTCATACGGCAAACTAACAAGCCCCTCCCGGCTCTCCCCGACCCGGCTCAGGCGGTTCGTGATGCCCTAAACTCACCGATTGCCCATGAGCCTTTATCCAAGCTGGTAAGCCCTAAATCCAAGGTCACCATTGCCTTTGATGACCCTATCGGTTATGTCCCTCAGGAAAAGCAGCCTGGTTTTCGGGAAGTGGCTATCAAGGTGCTGCTGGAGGAACTTAATAAGCTTGGCGTAAGCCCTTACAATATCCGCCTGGTTTGTGCTGGCGGGCTGCACCGGATGTGGACTCCAAGCGAACTAGCCACCATACTAGGAGACGAGCTAGTTAGCCGGTCTAGCCCGAGCCGGTTGTTTAATTTTGATGCCGAGGATAAAGATAACCTGGTATTCTTAGGAGAGACCAAGCGAGGTCAGGAGGTAGAGGTAAGCCGCCTGGTTACCGATTCTGACCAGCTTATATATGTGAGCCATCCCTGGTGCCATTTCAACGGCGGCTGGAAGACAGTCGTCGTCGGTCTGGGCGGCTGGAGACTCATGCGACACCATCACCGTCCCTTTGCCAAGGCTTCAGGCAAATCGGTACTGGACCCCAAACGCTCAGCCTTCCCCAAACTGCTCAATGAAATGGGTACCGTTATCGAAGGTGAACTGGCTAAGAAGGGACGCCGGGTCCTCATCGTTGAAGGCACAATGAACAACAAAGCACCACAGGAGTTAGCCCAGGTTGTTGCCGGGCACCCGCCAGAGGCCCATGAGAAAGGCCTAGAAATAATGGACCGGCAGCTAGTAGTGGATGTAAAGGGGCAGTCTGATGTGGTGGTCTGTGGTATGGACAACAAGAGAGACCCCTATTCCAAATTGTCCTTTATCAATCCCATTCTGGTAAGAAACCTAGCAGTCTCGTACACCTACGGACTCTTCCAGAATGTCCCCTTGGTCAAGCCAGGGGGGATTCTCATAGTCTGTCACCCTTGCCCGAGGCAGTTTGATGCCCTTAAGTATCCCTCCTATGTTGAGCTGTTTGACAAGGTCCTACCCCAGACCAAGGATGCGGTTGAGATTTGGGACCTTTATGCTGAGGAATATGCCCATCGCCCCGAGTTCGTTCACAAGTATAGATATGGCTATGCCTTCCACGGCTCTCATCCCTTAATCCTTTATTGTCAGGGGATATATGGTCTCAATTATCTTAAGAGCGTCTTTCTAGCTGGGGCCACCGACTTCGAAGCTGCCAGAAGGGTAGAGTTAGTGCCGTTCGCCTCAGTGGAAGAGGCAGTAGCCGAGGCGGAAAATATAATGGGCAAAGATTGCAGTATCACCTACATGGATATGCCACAGCCCTTCATATGCAATGTTGAGCCGTAGATAAAATCTTGCCCTAAAAGCCTGGCTAAACAGTTGACTACCTAGTGTGAGGACTTCTTATAGCTTGCCATTCTTTGCCTAATGGCTAATATGTGTTATTATTGGTGCAAGCTGTAATCAGGCGTTAAGTTAGCAACATGTTAGCCAAGGTAAAAACTGCCGCTGTGGTAGGTCTTGAGGGTCGGTTGGTTGATGTTGAGGTAGATATTTCAAGTGGCCTACCGGCAATGACAGTTGTTGTGACGCTGTTATACACTCGGTCTTAGGCAAGTCCCCCTCGATGGTGATAGAGTCGCCGTCTATCCAGACCTGGACGTTTAATGCACTCAGGGCAAACAGCTTGTCATCAAAGGTTAGAGATTCAAGATTCTTCGCCATTAAGCCACAAAGCTGTCGCATGCTCTCAATATTTATCTCCAAGTCCTGAATCTCACCTAGTTGCTTCTCAAGGTCTGCGTTCTCCCGTGTTATGCGCTCAACTTCTTTCTTGATTCTAGATGCCTCTTCTCTCAGCTTTTCCTCGGTGATTACGCCTGCGCCATAGAGCCTAAGATACTTGGTTTCAGCCTCGTCATACGACTTGAGCATATTTTTGCTAAGCTGTAGCCGTTCCTCTAGATGGTTTGGGCTGTCCTTAGATTCCCGTTGCTTCCGAAGATAGGTGAGCAATAAGTCGGGGTCTCTAAGAGCTTTTTCAATCTCCTGCCAAACAAGATTCTCTAGCCAATTGGCGTTGACGGTTTTGCTGTCACAAGGCTCAGGGGAAAGCAGCTTTATTCTCCCACTGCAACGATAGTATGGTTTGCCGTGAACCGGTAAGCCGTAGTATTTACGCCCACATCGTCTACAGCGAGTTATGCCTTTGAGTAAGTATTGCTGCTTCTGGCGGCGTGGACTTAGCTCACGATTGCGGTCAAGCTGCCTCTGAATTAGCTGCCACTCTTCCAGCGTAAAGGCTGGCTTATCCACCAAGTTAGGTAGTTCAATCCACTCTTGGTGTGAACACTGCATACGCTTGCCGTTCACTGTCTTTGTTCTACCGGCATAAGATACCCCTGCATAGACAGGATTTCGCATCAACCTGCCTACTGTCCCTCGACTCCACTTAATACCACCTTTGGGGGCGAGAATATTCTTTTCCATCAATCTTCGGCAAGCCTCATTCAAGAAAATGCCCTCGCTTATAAGCCACATCCCAATCATCCTAACTACATCAAGTTGCTTATTGGCGATATTCCTGCCAGTTTCGGGGTCATAATCATAGCCGTAAAGGATTCCCCTGCCATTGGGTAATAAGCCCTTTTCAACACGCTTGGCTTTACCCCTAGCGGTTCGCTCACGAATCTTTTCGGCTTCCAGCTTGGCAGCAAAACCTTTAATATACATTATCAGCTTGCCCAAATCAGAGCTATCAACGGTTTCAGTCACTAGGATTAGCTCAACACCAGCCTTCTCCATTTCTTCCTGAAGGATAATAAAATGCACCGGGTCACGAGACAAGCGGTCTAAGGTGTAGGCAATAACCGCATCCACCTGTTTATTCCTCACCCACTGCCTGACATCATTTAGCTTGGGACGGTCAAGGGATAAGCCTGAGTAAGTCTCCATAATAGTAAATTCATCAGGCACTTCATAATCCCTCTCCCTTGCCAGCTTAAGGCAAGCGTCTAGCTGGCTTTGGAGAGATGTCCCTTCCCGCTCTTGGCCTTCGGTTGATACCCGGCAGTAGATTGCTGCTTTCATTACTATACCTCCTTGATAAAACTCCTGGCTTTTTCTTACGCCCCCTATTCTCATCCGACAGCAATACCAAAAGTCAAGTATAACTAAGGAAACCAAACTTTCTAAGGTTACAAAGGCCTCAAAGGCTACAATTTGGTCAGGACTGGCATTAGCCATCTGTGATTTAATATATTGAATGACATATCTATCTAGGTCTATTCACCTCCTTTTATATCTTAACTAATCGTATTTTACCTTCACCAGGATAACAATACTGGCGCATAAAAGTCTTAATTGTGCCTCGCTTATAATCGCCATTAAAAGAAGCCTGTAATTGTCCATCTACCAGAATTTCTATCTTAAGCTTATTAGATATACGGCAATAGGACTTAAATGGGGCATAATGAGGGATAGCGTGAGATTTCTGCGCCTTTGCTACTTTCCTTAGCAATTCGGCACGACAGCGATTACAGCCGGCTTGGAAATTCATTGTAGAGCCAAAAGCATGGACAGTTTTGGCTGGCAATGTGTAACTACGCTTCGCACCTTTGAAGTAGGAGTAGTTGTTGCAACGCCGGCATAACATCGGTTCAAATTTGTGATAGATTAGCTTAGGCTTGACCGGCTTTGGCATTAAATTCACTCTTAACCAATCGGTTTCCTTGAGCAACCAGATAAACATTGCTATCAGGCTAATTATTAGGGCTATCACCTTTCATCTCCTTTCGCCACAGGGTATCTCGAAGGCTATGGCATCCAAATGGGGGATAACTGCATCCTTGATACCAGCCAGAGTTTGCCTAACTTCTGTCATCTTTTACCTCCTTTCCTTTTAGGTTTTATCCTCGGCTGTAGCAGTAGGGCCATAAGCCGTCTAAATGCAGGCGTAGCTTCGCCAATGTGCCTCCAGTTACAGGTTATTTTCAGTAACTGATTTCGCTGATTTTTACCCGAGCTAGCCTTCAATATCTATCTCCTTAGCATGCCAGTTTTGTTTTCAACCTTAGTAATGAATTTAGCCATCATTAATAATCCTTTGCTTTTCTATATATAAATAGTAAAATGCACTTAAGTTGCATAACAATGCTCGATTACACAGTGGTTCTTTGAAAAAAGTTGCTAGAAACGCAAAATGGATGATTTTGGTACCTTCTTGAGGGCGGAACGCAGAATTGCAAACTTAACGCTTACGGATTTATCTGAAGCCTGCGGTCACGATAAGTCGCAAATTAGTCGTTGGGAAACAGGAAAGGTAATGCCTACGGCTAAGCATCGTCCTGACTTGATCAAGATAGCAAATCGATTAGGGCTGGGTGATGACAAGAAAAATGAATTGCTGGTTAGGGCTGGGCTCCTTCCTTTAAAACCAGATGAGGTGAATGTGGATGCAAGATTATCCGAACTAGGGCCTGAGAGATGGCGTAAAACATATTTCTTGCGCAGGGGACTTGAGTGGAACGAACAACGAGTATGTCAGAAACTTAACATTCCGTTCTGGGACGTGAAGCACGACCTTGAGGAGGCTGACGAGATATTAGCACTGGAGCCGCAGCAAGCCATGGCCAAAGAACAGCGGCAAAGAGAGCTGCAGCGGCGCCAAATGGAGCACATAGGTGCTCTACAAAAGCTTGCTAGGTGGGTAGTGGACTCTTTTCCAGAATTGCCAAATCTAGACAACGTGAATGAGTTCGACTCATTTTACTTATCATTGATGAAGGTTTATAGAAGACTGACTAGCGATGCTTATTGGCTTTACATGGCAGACCATTTGGGGGAGGTAGGAAAGAAGTTGGAATGGATGTCAGGCCAATTTAATGAGACATATTTACCACTGGGACCGAGGGGGTTACCGGTACCCAACCACTATAAGGAATGTGCCAAGAACGGGTGGCATCTGTTGATAGACAGTGGGCTATGGATCATAGCGGAATCTGGTGATACAAGGGAATGGGAATATTGTGGGCTCCAACAGAGGTGTCCAGGATGTCCAGATCAACACTACGAACAAGTTGATATGCCGGAAGCTGATGCTAATAACGAACGGCCACTAGTAATTAGATTGCCTCATGGCGCGAAAATACCCGAAAGCTGGGGAAAATTGATACGGAAAAGAGATAGTCAAAAACAGCATAACGCTGGAAAAGCTGACTAGTGTCACTGGGGTGGCTCAGTCCATGCTTGCATCGGCAGAATTGAAGTGAACCCCTGAAACTGGACACTTTGGGTTAGGAGGGTTTGGTAGGCACTTCATGGACTCATTGTGCACTTTATGAGGGTTTGTTTGACCCGGCCAATTCCCTGGAGTAACATACAGCCATGAAGCGGCGCTATGTTATCCTATTAGTCTCCGTTTTGCTTGTTTTATCAGCTTGTGCCCATCCTATGCCAGCACCAAGCCCTAAACCTACTCTACCCCTTGCTCCACCACCAACGTCTGAACCTACTTCACCTCCTGCTCCAACTCTTCCAGAATTGAAGGTTCACTTCATAGATGTTGGTCAGGGAGATTCAATCTTGATTGACCTAAACGACCAGGAAATCTTAATCGATGGTGGAGATAAATCATCTGGCGTAACATCATATATAAGCAGCTATGTGGATGGCCCACTCGAAGCGGTTATTGCCACGCATCCTCACTCTGACCATATCGGCGGACTCATATCAGTGCTGAACTCATTTGATGTTTTGAACATCTGGACTAATGGCGACTCAACGACCTCACAGACTTACTCAGAGTTTATGAGTGCAGTTCAATCAGAGCATGCGAATATTTATGTGGCTAGGCGTGGAGACAAAGTCAATGTAGGAGGTCTATCGTTCACAGTCCTTAATCCCGACACTTTGAACGGCACTATAAATAACAACAGCATCGTCCTGTCTCTAAGCTACGGAGACATCGATTTTCTGTTTACCGGAGATGCTGAGAAGGAAGCAGAAGCCTCAATGCTCGTCTCGTCAGTAGTTCCGGTACCAGATGTAGAAATTCTCAAGGTAGGACACCACGGCTCTAGAACAGCTTGCTCACATGATTTCTTAGCTGCTACAAGTCCTGAAGTCGCCATCTACATGGCTGGCAAAGGCAATAGCTACGGCCATCCGCACCAAGAGACTATTAATGCTCTTACTGAGGTTGGTGCTGAAATATATGGCACAGATATTCACGGCACTATAATAGTAACAACTGATGGTGAAGACTATGAGATACAGTTAGAAAAGCCAGCTCCATCAGTAAAATTGGCTACCGAGGGTTAACCAACTGAAGTGAAGTAAAGAGGGGGTATACCATCATGGATATGACAGGTGTTATGGTCATATTGCTTGTGGCATGTTTAGTCGTGACTAGCGTACTTCTAGGATTAGCTGTGGGTGTTCTTCTTATGTTTCGGAGGCAACGTACTAAAGCCGCTAATCGTGCCACTGAGAGTGCAGAAGCCGTATCCGAAGGGCCGGGGCAACATACCAGCTAGAAGCCTACGAGACTTGAGCAGCAAATTGCAGCTATTGAGGGTGAGCCACCGCAGAAGTTATCTTACCTTCCCAACTCGTTTCACACTAAGAATACGGATGTGGGCCAGTAAGCTCGCCTTACCACGCCTTCCGCTGAACACTGATGTTTTGTTCAACTGCTCGCTATCTCGTCAAGAATAATGAGCGGTAATATGAGCTAACGAAATGTTAGAAATACTATGCTAGTACTGGATTGCTATTGGGTGTGGTATCATGTTCTCTTGCAGTTGGTGATCTTAGTCGTCAGGTTGCCGATAAGACGGTGACTGAGGCAGCCAAAACGGAGCGCAACGTATGAGCGTGATTCTTGCTATTGATGCGGCCTGGACCGAAGGCAAACCCAGTGGAGTGGCGGTGATGGTTTCGTCTGGTAAAAGGTGGCGTTGCGCTGCCGTCGCACCGAGCTATGAGGCATTCTTGATGCTCTCCAATGGTGTCCATGTTGATTGGACTGGCCGTCGTTTTGACGGTAGCGTGCCCGAGGCTACCTTGCTGCTTGACGCGGCTTCCCGACTAGCAGGCGCGCGTGTCGATCTCGTGACGATTGACATGCCTGTAGCAATGGTACCGATCACCGGTCGGCGGGAAGCGGATGAATGCATATCCAAGAAGTATGGAGGCCGTGGCTGTTCAACGCATACCCCAGGCTGTGCACGACCAGGCAAACTTGGCGAATGTCTCACAAAACAGTTCAAAGCCGCTGGTTACAGCGTTGCAACCAAGGCGGAACCCGCTGGAAGGACTATGCGCCTCGTGGAGGTGTATCCTCACCCGGCGCTCCTGACCCTACTAGAGCGTGAGTATCGGGTACAGTATAAGGTGGCAAAGTCCCACCGTTACTGGCCGAAGTCGACAGTCATGCAGCGGATAGCGGCTCTTCTCAATGAGTTTCGAGTTATCAGTGAGGCCCTCGTTAGAATTGTAGGCCCGGTTGCTCTTCCTCTTCCTCAGGCCGATGCCGTGCCCTCGCTTACGGCGCTGAAACGGTACGAGGATGCGGTCGATGCACTGCTTTGCGCATGGGTCGGAATCTGCTATCTGGAAGGGACTGCGGTCGCTTTTGGCGACGAGACGGCCGCGATCTGGTGCCCTCCAATAGAGGTCACTGGGCATTCGGTGGCACACGAAGCGGGCTAACAATGCAATGGAACTGACGGCCATGCGGTACAGAGCAATCGTCAAGGCAGGCATCAGATACAGGTTGATACACAACCAGTGGGAGTTTTTCATTCAGTCCGAGCGGCACTCTAAACAAAGTCAACTTGCACATTCTGGCTTTTTGTGCAGCAACAAAAAGATGAAAAGTGATAATACTAAGGATTAATCTCTAATTCAAGTTTGTCAATGATGTGCCTAAGAGACAAAAGAAGCTCATCCTGTGCTTCAACCTGTAAACCATTTAATAAAAAGTTTCTTGCCTCTTCTAAACTGATCAAGGCTGTCTGCTTGTCGCCTATTTTTATCAACTGCTGTGCTTGGTCGAACTTAACCTGAGCCATGCCGCCGTATAGAACCACGTTGTATGGCTCCAATTTGATGGCTTTACTCAAAAGAGTCTCAGCATTCCTGTAGTCTCCTTGTCGTCTAAGGATATTGGCTTTTGTTGAAAGATACGATGGATTGCGTTGTTTCGATCCCGGAAATCTTTCCACAACGTCTGCAGCCTCATCAACTCTATCAAGCTTCAGGTAAACATCTGCCAAAGCCGTAACCGAGAAGCCTAGCGAAGGATCTTTGGAAGCCTGTTCGAGGTGATCCTTGGCTTCTGTGAATAATCCCATTTTTTTCAATATCATTCCAGCCCTATGATGTAGACGAGTATCCCCCGGAGATATGCGGAGACCATCTCGTATTATCTCTAGGGCCTTGTCTATTTGCCCAACGGCCTCATAAACCATACTTGCTGTACCCACCACGAATGACTTGCCCGGTTCTAGATCGAGGGCCTCTTCCACCAGTGGCAGAGCTTCATCACTTCGGCCAGTGTCAGTCAAAAGCTCAGCTAGGCTACACAATGCCGTCACTTTTCCCCCTCCTGTTGACAACGAAACAGCCTTACGAAAATGCTGCAAAGCATCGTCGTTCTTGCCCATTCTTCTCAGTATCGTTCCGAGCGCATGCTGATATCGAGAGACTCGCGGAAATCTTCCTACAAGGCTATTCATTATATCTAGTGCCTCTTGCGATCTTCCCAGCCTATTCAAAGACAGCCCATAGTAGAAGTCATAGATTGGATCGGATGTATCATCGATTTTTCTTGCATTCTCAAGGTAAGCCAAAGCGGTCTTGTATTGACCTCGCCGATATAGTTCAACAGCTGCTGCCTTCGCTTCTTCCAGATAGTCCTTTTGAATTAACCTTGCCCATCTTCTGCTACCAGAAGAAAGTGCGTGAAAATGACATAGTGATGCGTATTCTGCTCGCTCAGCACTTCGCTCAAGGGCGCTCTTCCACTCATGGTCAAACAGTCGGGCTAGCCTACCATGGCACTCCATGATGGCCAGAGGTCGAGCCATGGATTCCAAAACATAATCCCGTAATACACCGTGTAAGTAGTAGCCTGGTGACGCGGGGTCTAGAAGCTCTTTTCTTCTAATGCTTTCAAAATATCCCATATCGGCCCCAGGAAGAAGTCTGAGGTGGCGCTCAAGCAACGGATAAACAGACGTTGCAAGGAGTATAAGCATATTCTTTTCGTCCTCTGAAAGAGACACTCGTGAGAAAAGTTCCTCCGCAATCACATACCGCAATTTGCGCAAGCCTTTGGAGTCTGTCAAAACGGCATCAATTCCTTGCTCCGCGACTTTTCGTGCCACTACGCCAACGGCTGCGGGATAACCCCATAGTTGTCCCGCTAGTGTTTCCAACTTTTGCAGGTCATATTCTAGCGAGGAGACGCGTGATAGATGAAACCGCAGAGCTCGCGCGATTGACTTCCTGTCCAGTGGTCCTACTTCTACCCGCTTGAATCGGCCCAATGTATCTGGATCCAAAAGCGGTTCATTCCACGAAATTAATATGACACCGGGGTTGTTAGGTTTTCGGATCATTACTAGATCGCGACACATTGCCTGAGCCAGTTTAATCGCTGTCTCGCTCCTACTATAACCTGCAACTGTACGAATCTGGAAATTGTCGAAGACAATGAACAGCCTATCGGATTCTCTAATTTCGGGCAGCAGCACAGTATGCCAAAACTGCTCAGGGTTATTGGCCACTTCATGAGAGTCCAGCAACACACTGAGCGGTTTTGCAACTGACGATATTAAGCGCACCGGTGTCGATGCCACCTCGAGATCTACCCACAATGGTGTAAGATGAGAAAATACTGCTGTTATCGCCTTTTTCACAAGCGCCGTTTTCCCGATGCCATCAAGCCCTAAGACTATCACCGGGCTGTCCCCAGACAGGGCCAAATGCTCCAGAAGATCTACCTCTTGTTCCCTGTTTTGGAATGAATCTCTGAGCATAGGAGAACCAATGAATGTCTCCGCAGGGATCAATTCGTCTTGCAACCTCTTCAATGATCTAGCAATGCTGTTTACACCCTTGGTTCCGTCAATGTAGACACGGTACGCAAGTGCGGGAGGCAATGGCGCAGTGTCTAGTCTAACAACGACTAGACGAAATCCCTTGTCTCTTGATAGCCGTATCCGTGCTTGGCTAATCTCGTCTGTAACCATATCGGAGGTGGTAGCATTGTTACTCCAAAAAAGAACAAAGATTCGGGAATCAGCAATTGCTTTGTCGAACTCAAAGATGGATTCGCCTGGCCTAACATCCCACTCGTAAAGCCAACATTGTTCTCTACCTACAGATGCCGCAACGCGCTTTACCACGATGTCATCTTGACTACTATGACTTAGGAAATAGATCTTTGTCATAGTTCCTCCTTTTGGAGACAGTGGGGCACTAGTGACTCCTCCAACTCTAGGGTTAAGATTGCACTTCCAGAATTAAAACGCGACTCTTTCAAGGACATGCTATGATAATTATTATAACACATTTCCTGTGTGTTTTATGACTGCTCCGAGAAAGGCAGCGCTTGCCATAATGATGACTGACCAGAACGGATTCAAATTAGCCATCTCGTAGACCCTTCATTTCTAAGTCTATTATATTACACTTAACACGTCACACAAAATGACGAATAGTTCATTGTGAATTTACGGGCTTAATTGACACTGGACTTAGATGGTTATATAGTAAGAGTCAAGAAGCATCCTCCGGAGGCGAGCCATGGCCAATCAAAAGCCGACATTGGACATCAGTACTCTGGAATCATGGCTATGGGAAGCCGCCTGTGTGATTCGGGGGCCTATTGATGCCCCCAAGTTCAAGGATTATATTCTGCCACTCATTTTCCTCAAGCGTCTTTCCGATGTGTTCGAGGATGAGCTAAAACAACTTGGCAACACTGCCCGGTTTGTTGATAGTGACCACAGTCTAGTGCGGTTTTATATCCAGAAGAATGCCCGCTGGGAGAATGTTGCCCGCCAAACAACAAATCTGGGTGAATATCTCACCGATGTGGTGCGCTCAGTGGCGCGTGAGAATCCCAAACTCAGCGGCGTGATTGATACCAAGGACTTTAACGAGACTACTGCTGGTCAACGCATCATGAGTGATGACCGGCTGCGGGCGTTGGTGCAGGTGCTTTCTCGTCACCGACTCGGCCTTCAGGATGTGGAACCAGATATATTGGGGCGAGCTTATGAGTACTTGCTACGCAAGTTTGCCGAGGGGCAGGGACAAAGTGCTGGCGAGTTTTACACACCCCGCGAAGTGACGATTCTAATGGCCCGAATCCTTGACCCCCAGCCAGGGGACGAGATTTATGACCCCGCCTGCGGGTCCGGCGGGCTTTTGGTCAAATCTTATCTCCGCTTCCGCGAAAAGTATGGTGACGACCCTCACCTTGCTCCGCTCAGGTTTTATGGTCAGGAGATTAATGCTGCCACCTTTGCCATGGCGAGAATGAACGCCTTCATCTACGATATGGAGGCAGAAATTGCGCTTGGCGATACGATGAATCGCCCTGCCTTTTTAAACCGGGATGGCTCACTCCGCAAGTTCCACAAGGTTACCGCCAATCCCATGTGGAACCAGAATTTCTCGCTTGCTACCTATGAAAATGATACCTACGGGCGTTTTTGCTTTGGTGTTCCACCTGCTAGTAGTGCCGACTGGGGCTGGATTCAGCACATGTTCGCCTCTCTTAATGATAGCGGCAAAATGGCAATGGTGATAGACACTGGCGCTGCTTCTAGAGGCAGCGGTAATCAAGGTTCAAACCGGGAGCGGGACATCCGCAAGGCGTTCGTCGAGCATGACCTAGTTGAGGGGGTCATTCTCCTGCCGGAGAACCTCTTTTACAACACCACCGCGCCGGGCAACATCCTGGTTATCAATAAGGTAAAGCCGCACAAGGGTCAAATCCTGCTAATTAATGCCTCCAGAGAATTTTCCAAAGGACGTCCCAAGAACTACCTGGCAGAAGAGCACATTACCCGCATTTCAAATGCCTATCTCAACTGGCAAGAAGTCGGAAGTCTGAGCAAAATTATCACTAATGATGAAGCTATCCGTAATGATTATAACCTTAGCCCGTCCCGCTATGTAGCCAGCAATAGCAAGGAAGAAGTCCTGCCCCTTGATGAGGCAATGGTCTTACTGGCTGAGGCCGAGGAAGAGCGGCAGGCACTTGACCGAGAACTAAGCGCAATATTAGCAAAAATGGGGTTAGGAGACTGGCGTGGTGAGCAACCGCAATAACGAACTTCGCGAAGGCTTCAAGACGACTGAACTTGGCCCTCTACCAAAAGAGTGGCAAGTTGTAAAGTTGGATGGTTATTTAGAAGAGAAAAAGGAGAGGAACAAAAGCAATAAGCCGTTACCTGTGTACACAGTCTCAAACATCCATGGCTTTATCCTGTCAGATAGCTTCTTTGATAAGCAGGTATATAGCCGAGATTTAAAAACGTATAAGGTGGTTTCTCAAGGAGATTTTGCTTATAACCCATATAGAATAAATGTTGGCTCGCTCGGTTTATTTGCTCACGAACACGAAGGCCTTGTTAGCCCAGCCTATGTGGTGTTTAGAATCAAGCACCCTGAATTCGTAGACCATAACTACCTCAAAATGCTTTTGAAGAGTGACAGTTATATTGACCGGATAAAACGATTCTCTATGTCCCGAGGAAGCGTACGAAGAAGTTTGTCGTATAACGACCTAACAGAGTTTATCATCCCTCTCCCTCCCCTCACCGAGCAACGAGCCATCGCCCAAGTGCTTTCCACCATCCAAAAAGTGGTTGAGACGCAGAATAAAATCATCGCCGCCACGTGGGAACTGAAAAATTCCCTGATGCGCTATCTTTTCACCTATGGTCCTGTGCCTTTACCAGAAGCCGATCGAGTGCCATTAAAGGAAACCGAAATTGGGCCGATACCGGAGCATTGGGAAGTGGTGAGGCTGGGGGAGGTGACCGAGAAGACAAAACAATTCGACCCGCGACAAACTCCAGCTTGGCTGTTCAAATATGTTGATGTCTCATGTATATCTAATGAACGACTTAGAATCGAGAACTTTATTGAGTATAGTGCTAGTGATGCGCCTCACAGAGCACGAAAGGTCATAAGCACAAATGATATCATTTTTGCCACTGTTCGGCCATATCTTAGGCGAGTGGCAACAGTGCCTGAATACCTTAACGGACAAATGTGTTCAACCGCCTTTTGCATTATCCGCTGCAAGTGCGAGGCCGTTGTCCCGTCTTTCGTGTTCCAAGCTGTCACTCAAGACAACTTTGTCGAGCGTGTATCGGAAAATCAGAGGGGTTCAAGTTATCCAGCAGTTACCGATAAAGACGTGTTGAGACAACTTATCCCTCTACCCCCTGTCCACGAGCAGCAGGAAATCGCTCGTATCCTTACAGCAGTGGACAAGAAACTCGAAACGGAGGAAAAGCGCAAGGCAGCGCTTCAGACTTTGCTCAAGACCATGCTCTATCTGCTGATGACCGGAGAAGTTCGAGTAAAAGAGCTGGAGGTTCCAGTGCCATGAAACTTGGCAGTGAGCGCGGAACTGTCCAGAACTCGCTTATCCGTTACGCTGTAGAGGCAGGTTGGACTTACCTGCCACCTGACGAAACCCTGCGTCTGCGCCGGGGTGAGACGAGCCCCATCGTCTGGAATATTTTTGTTGAAAAGGTGCAGGCACTGAACCCAGACAGGGTAGACTACCTTAAGGCGGAAGAGGTGGCAAAGCAGTTAATCCGTGTTCCACCTACCATTGAAGGTAACCTTCAGGCATGGGAGTTTCTTAGAGGCCTCAAGACGGTGTTTGTTGAGGCTGAGCGGCGGGAGCGCAATGTGCGCCTTCTGGATTTGGAGAACGCTCACCGTAACGTCTTTCACGTTACGAACGAATTTACCTTTACTAACGGCGTTTATACCATCCGCCCCGATGTGGTCTTTCTAGTTAACGGCATTCCCATCATTTTGATAGAAACTAAAGCCGCGACCAAGCCGGAGGGTATTGCTGAAGCGCTTGACCAGATGCGTCGCTACCACCGTGAGGGACCCGAACTCCTGGCTCTGATGCAAGTGTTTGGGCTAACGCATCTCGTCCGATATCACTACGGCGCTACTTGGAATCTTTCCCAGAAGAACCTGTTCGACTGGAAAGATGAGAGCGTGGGCAAGGATTTTGAGACTCTGGTTAAAACTTTCGTTGCCCCGGAGCGGGTGCTCAGGGTGCTGAAGGACTTTATCCTGTTTACCCGCAAAGATGATGAACTGCAAAAGGTTATCCTACGCCCACACCAGATGCGTGCGGTAGAACGAGCATTGGTACGGGCTCATGACCCCAATAGACGGCGCGGGCTTATCTGGCACACGCAAGGCTCGGGCAAGACCTATACCATGATTACTATCGCTAAGCGTCTCATTGAGGAGCCCGTCTTCCAAAACCCGACCGTGCTTATGCTGGTAGACCGTAATGAACTGGAAACGCAACTTTTTGGTAATCTGGCTGCTTGTGGTCTGGGCAATGTGGCAGTAGCCGAAAGCAAAGCGGAGCTGAAGCAATTGCTAAAGAACGATACTCGCGGTGTCATCGTCTCCATGATTCACAAGTTCGATGAAATTCCTGCTAGGATTAACGAACGAAGGAATATATTCGTATTGGTAGACGAAGCCCACCGAACCACCGGAGGCGACTTGGGGAACTATCTAATGGGAGCTCTCCCCAATGCCACTTACTTAGGCTTTACCGGCACTCCCATTGATAAAACCACCTACGGCAAAGGGACTTTCAAGGTCTTTGGTATTGACGACCCTGAGGGCTATCTTGATAAGTATTCCATTGCCGAATCTATAGAAGACGGCACCACGGTGCCTCTTTATTATTCACTGGCACCGAATGAGCTCAGAGTTGACCGTCAGATTCTGGAGCAGGAATTCCTTGACCTCGCTGATGCCGAAGGCATCAGTGATATTGAAGACCTCAACCGGGTGCTGGATAAGGCTGTTACCTTAAAGAATATGCTCAAGAACCGCGACCGCGTCCAGCGAGTTGCCCAGTATGTCGCCAAGCACTTCACCGAAACAGTGGAGCCGATGGGTTACAAGGCGTTTCTGGTGGGTGTTGACCGCGAGGCTTGTTGCCTGCTCAAAGAAGCACTTGATACCTACTTGTCTAGCGAGTATTCGAGAGTCATCATCAGCCCTGGGCATAATGACCCACCTGAGCTTGCTCGCTACCACCTATCTGAAGAGGAAGAAAAGCGCTTCCGCAAAGCATTTATCAAGCCAGACGAACTACCCAAAATATTCATTGTTACAGAGAAACTGCTTACCGGCTACGATGCGCCTGTGCTCTACTGCGTATATCTGGATAAGCCAATGCGTGACCATGTGCTCCTTCAGGCTATTGCCCGCGTCAACCGCCCCTATGAAGACGAAAACGGCAAGCATAAGCCAGGTGGCTTTGTGCTCGACTTTGTGGGTATTTTTGAGAATCTGGAAAAAGCGCTGGCCTTTGACTCAAAAGATGTCCAGAGTGTCATTGAGGGTTTAGATATTCTGAAAGCGCGCTTTAGGGAGCACATAGCAACCGGAAGAGCGCAGTACCTACCTCTTGTGGCAGGCAAAGTAGCCGACAAAGCAGCTGAAGCAGCTCTAGAGGCGTTTCGTGACGAGGAAAAACGGCAGTCGTTTTACAGTTTCTTTGCAGAGCTGGAAGACCTGTACGAAATTCTTTCCCCGGACGCCTTCTTGCGTGAATTCATGGACGATTATCAGCGCCTGGGTGACCTCTATGCACTATTGCGCTCTGCCTATGAAGGAAAAGGACTGGCAAGTAGAGAGCTTGCCCGCAAGACCGCCCAGTTGGTTCAGGAATATACCCAGGTCGGGGTAATCCGTGAGGCCGTCTCTGTCTATGAGATTACACCCCGTACTCTAGAACAGATTGCTCAGAGCAGCCAGTCTGACACGGTTAAGGTTTTTAACCTGCTTAAGAGCATTGGTCGTAAGGTGCAAGATGAGGCTATGGCTGCGCCCTATCTTTTCTCTATCGGTGAGCGGGCAGAAGCCATCGTTGAAGCCTTTAAGCAACGTCAGATTTCTACTCAGGAAGCGCTAAAGCAGCTTGAATCTCTGATTCGGGAAATTAACGAAGCAGAGCGGGAGCAAGCGGAGCGTGGAATATCAGGGGAGCCATTCGCCATCATGTGGCTACTCAAGCAGCAGGGTGCACCATCGATTGATGCTGAAAAGACGGCAACCGAGATGGCAAAAATCTTCGGGGAATATCCCCACTGGCAGACCAGTGGCAAGCAAAATCGTCAAATACGCTTCAAGCTGTATCAGCTCCTTGACAAGATGAATGCTAAGGATACTCCACAGGTAGTTGAAAAAATCATGTCGGTAATCCGGAGAAGATAATATGATAGTAACTCAGCCTAATTTACCGCCGACTTTGGAAGAAACAGTCTTGCCTCAAGTTTTCAAAGCTGAGGTAATGAGCTGGGCCCGGCGTATTGGCGTTGAGCCTAAGGAAACTCGTCTTCGTCATATGAAGAGCAAATGGGCCAGCTGTTCCAGCAACGGAAGACTGACTTTCAATATCGAGATACTCCGACAGCCGGCGAGATTCCGAGCTGAAGCGATAGTTCACGAACTGCTTCACTTAAGGGTACCTAACCACGGAAAACTATTCAAGAGCCTGATGCAGGCTCTCTTATCCAAGAACCACTAGGCTCTAGAAGTTCCTGACTTTCGACAGTTACAAAATGTAGCGCTCTGGGCCATGTAATGGACTACCATTGCACATAACTGACTTTTGTTACTACACAGACTTGATGCTTCCCTATCACCGATGTGTCCGATGGTGAAAGCGAACTCTCGTGTCATAGACTCAGATAGGAGAGCCCTTCAACAGTATCTTTGACGCATTCCCTCACTGGTATTATACTCCTAACTAGACATGAGAAAAGATGTTGTGCCTCTGCGCGGTGGGTGTGCAATATAGTGAAAACAAGACCAAAAAGCGGCCATCAACCCATAAAGGGAATACCACATTGGGTAATAGTTGCCCTGGTTTCAGCACTCTTTGGGGCATTCTTTGGAGCTCTGTTTTCTGTACCTGGCCCCATGCTGTACAAAGCATGGTTTGAGAACCATCCAGATACAATAATCCACCAACTCGTAGCGGAAGACGGACCATGGGTTGTAGTCGAGAATCGCGGTGAAGCCGCCGACAGAGTAAGGATTGAGATTCGACTCATACTAGCAGACGATAGTATTGTAGGCGTGAGTGTCAGTGAACCCGCGAGCGTGAAATTGATAAGAGGCGGGCTTGGCGAAAGCTATGCAACCTTTGCCATTGACGAGCTATGGCCACATGTGTCTCAGTTTATTTACATCAGGACTTCATCTAATACTAAGATAGGGGCCGATGTGAAAGGCTATTCCTTACCTAAAGGAAGAAGTATAGAAGAAACAATACCTGTGATTCGAGCGCAGTAATTTTGGTTGCCAGAATACATTTGGCCAAGTGCAAGAGGGGCTTTATCCTATGCATACTCGCTTGCGACATCTCAATATATAGTTCAATCTAGCGCCCTGCATGATGCGCCGAATTATCGTTGCACAAAACTCGGTTTTGTTCAACCCTGTTCCTCTCTAGCTCCATCCTGTGATATACTTCAACTAGGTTCCTAGGGCATGAGACAGGAGGATGGCTATGAACGCTGACATTTATCACTTTGAGCTAGGGGATTTCCACTGCGTAGCTGTTAGTGACGGCACTCACACCTACGCACCTCCGACCTTCCCACCGCCGGCCATATTCCTTTTCGCTAATGCGCCAAAAGAACGACTTGAGCCAGTGCTTCGCGAACACAACCTACAGCCAGAACAGTGGCTAGAGTGGACAAGCCCATACATTTGCCTGGCAGTTAACACAGGCAAGCATCAGGTGCTGGTGGATACGGGTGCCGATGGCCTTGCCCCAAGCACAGGAAAGCTTGTTCAGAACCTGAAGGCTGTAGGGATTGCGCCTGAGCACATTGACACGGTCATCATCACCCATGGACATCCAGACCACATCGGTGGGAACACTGACGACAAGGGGAGGCCAGCTTTCCCCAACGCCACGTATGTAATGTGGCAAGACGAGTGGGAGTTCTGGACCTCGGGACAGGCGGAAACAAAGCTTGATGAACATGTCAGGGAGCGGCAGCTGAGATTCGCACGCAAGAACCTCCCCCCGATTCAAGGCCAGTTGGAACTTGTTGACCATGAAACCGAAATCGTACCCGGTATTCAGGCTGTCGCAGCGCCTGGCCATACACCGGGGCAAATGGCGCTGGCTATTTCCTCAAGAGGTAAGCAATTGCTGTGCGTCTCTGATGTGGTACTCCACCCCATCCATCTGGAGCAACCAGAATGGTGTGCAGGCACCGATTTTTCTCCCCAGCAGGTCGTAGCCACCAGACGCAGGCTTCTAAAGAGAGCGGCAACTGAGAATGCCCTGGTGCTTGCGTTTCACTTCCCCTTCCCCGGTCTGGGCCACGTCATGCGAAAGGGAGAGGCGTGGCAATGGCAGCCTATTGGGGTAAAGGAATAGAATATCCCGATTCCATTAACAATAACTCAATTTGTTGGGTCTCCACTAGATGACGTTTTGATACCTAAACTAATCACACATGGGAAATTGTTCAATCCGTAGATGACAACATCACTGCCCTACGCAGGATGATGTTGAGAACGTTTGGTGAAATGTTTTAAGCCATGGTGTGCATTTTGCCTCAAGACTCTTAGTGGCTTTTCGAGGAGGACAGCATCACCTTCATTAATTGACAGCATCACTTGTTTCACAATATCTTTAGCCACCGGTGTAGATTGGCTGACAACCTCCCATCCCTTATCCGTCAGCCTCACGTGGACAAATCTCCTGTCTCTGCTATCATGCTCAGCAGTGACAAGTCCATCTCTCTTGAGCCGCTCAACTAGCGTCGTGATATTGTGCCGCTCTTTGTGTGTCCACTCAGCTATTTCAGAGAGTGTCATCGTGCCATTGACGGCTAACGCTTGCAACACGATGAACTTTATCACCGAGAGACGCGCTTTTCTAAAGAAATAAGCGTCCCCATACTTCAATACTGCATGCGCGGTTTGCACAAAGAGTATAAAGGCCCTTAGGACAGCATCCCCGTGTTCTACATCTATCAACCTGCGTACTCTGTTAGCCATTGCTACCATTTCCTTCCATCAGACATGTTGCCGAATAGGATATGACATCCCCGCTGTCGCTGTCAACAGCGTTGAATAGCCCTCTTATCTGGTTCTGTTTGCATTTGGTTGTTTTTACTTTACAATTCGTATTCGGGACAAACGGCACTATTATGGACAATTTCCAAGATGCCCCTGCTAAATTCGATGGCTTCTTCCCGAAGGTTCTACATTAAAATCTATGGGTATTCTACCCGAACTATGGGATTTCCCTTCTATGTGAGCTATCAATTCTATTTGGTTTTCCCCCTTCCATTGCCATTCAGTAACCTTAAAATAGGCATTGAATGCAGTTACAATTTTGCCATGCCATTGATTAGCGGGGATAGATTTACCATCAATTATTAAATCCAGTGTATCAATAGGCTTGGAAATAGCATTTACAGATACTTCAAAGCATAGCCATGTTGCATTTTCAGGTTTTTTGGGATACCCTGTCATACCCGAAAGACCAATTGCCCATGCATGAGGAGTTAAAACAAGTGATTTATCATAATTATTGGAAATAGTCTTATTCCTTCGTGACTTTTTCCAGCCTATTATTCCTATTATTATGAAAATAGCTCCGATAATGAAACCAATCATAGTCAAAAGTAATGGCATTTCGTTCACCACCACCTGAAGAATCCCAAAGATAATGTTGATACCAATACCAATATAAAAATAGGCTGTATCCTTTGGCATGCCCCTATTCTACCACTTATTGACGACTGGTCATATAGACACAATCTGTCACTATTTGTCCCTGTTCCATGCCTAAAATTACGAAACATTATTAACCTCCTTTTTCAACCAAATGCAAATAAAACCTCTTATCTTAGGGGGTTGACAATTCACATATGAAGTGTTAGAGTCACAGCCAGAAGCATTTGATTCATATTTGAACTAGTCGTTTTAATCGAAAGTAGATTATTGTGCTCATTTACCAGTTGGGGGATGAGAAGGGGCACTAGAACCGCTGAGAAAGACGGTGGTGACTGGTGCCCTTTTTGATTTGAACAGTAATTTGTCAAGCCGCACAGCAAAAGGAGTGACAACCTTACTTAATGAAAAAGATTGTAACCTATGCCGTGATTTTGGCTATCCTTCTACCGGCAGCATGGTGTGCGTTGAGCTGTAGCCAACGCGCAGAGACCACACAAACTACTGTACAGCTTATTAATAGAGCCTATGAACAGAACATTATTGATTTTGACACACGGGCACTCTACTTAACCTATTCAATCTATAACCCAGAGGCTCTACCTCCGGAGTATCAAAGCAATGTGCCCATGAAGGATGCCACTCCAATAATTCTAGAGATTCAGAGGAATTGGGATAAGCTTAGCCCCGCAACCCAGGAGGAGATTTCCCAGTATATTCAGCCACCAGAGAAGACAGATTTAACCTAGAACGCATAGACCCGTGCAGTATCTCGACTGTATCACAGGTAAGAGGGGGAATATAATGAAGTCTGTAGTAAGATTAGCAATCATTGTTACGCTACTCTCAATCTTGCCGGTAGTCATTCTCTCAAGCACTGCCCAATCAGACCAAGATGGTGAAGCGCCCCCTAGTGTTGTGCTGATTGAGGAGGCGTACCGAGGCGGGCAAATCGACTATGATACCGCTATTGAATATAAGGTATTATCTATATTTAATCCCGAGAACCTACCTACCGAGTTTCACAGCACAACACCAGCAAAATGCGCTACTCCCATCCTTCTAGAGGTGACCAGAAACTGGCAAATTCTGAAGGCTGGGACGAGAAGTAGGCTGTCCAACTACCCTGTGGGCCGCCTTGGGCGCACCTTATTTAGGCCTACCCTGAGTGGATCTGAAAGCACATATAGTACCACACACTTCCAGATTCACTATACAACTTCTGGCAGTGATGCTGTCAATACTACCGACAGCAACACCAATGGCATCCCCGACTATATAGAGAGTATGGGTAGCGAGCTGGAAAACGTATGGACTACAGAGCTAAGCACTATGGGCTGGCTTCAGCCTCCCTCCGATGTGTCTGTAGATGGGAATTCAGACTATGATGTCTATGTTGAAGATATGCTGTACTATGGCTACACCCAGCCCGAGAACTTCGCTGACCAGGGGACTCCGATAGGAGACAATGAGAATTCAACGGGCGTAACCGAAGTTAACGCTGTCTACGGCTTTTTAGCATTGGAGAACGACTACTCCGGATTTCCCCTGACCCCTCTCGACTGTATCAAAGTGACAGCCGCCCATGAATTCAACCACGCCATCCAGTTTGGCTATGATTATTTCGAGGAAACATGGTTGATGGAAGCCACGGCTACCTGGATGGAGGACGAAGTATACGACGCTATTAATGACAACCTTCAGTACCTGCCTGATTATTTTGATAACCCCGACGTTGCTATGCCAAGCGAGACTCCCGGCCTCCACTGGTATGGAGACTGGATATTTGCCCGCTATATCTCCGAGCACCACGGTGGCCAGAGCACTGTGAGAAGTATCTGGGAAAATAGTGTCAACTACGACAGCTACTACGGTTTATTCTCTTTCAGTGCAATCCAAGATGCGCTAAGCTCCGTTGGTACTAGCCTTGCTGCTGTATTTAGCAATTTCACCGTGGCTAATTATGTCATGTCTACCTGTCCTACCAACAACCCCTATTGCTATGAAGAAGCTTCTTCCTACCCCTCGCTCTACATTGAAGGTAACATAAGCTTCTCTGGAAGCACCGTCAATTACACACCTTCTGATGGTGTAGGAAATTATGCTGCCGATTACGTACAAATCAATTCTACGGTAGACCAAGTACGAATTACGGTAAGTGGTGCCTCTTCCAGTATAACCTACGCAGCGAAGGTAGTCGGCATGCAAAGTGGTGTGCCCACGGTGACTGATATTCCGATGAGTGGGAGCCCGGCTTCGGGTTCGGTTACGATCAGCACGTCCTCTTATGATACGGTAATTCTTATCATATTGAATAAGACACCTGACAGCTCATCTCTGACTATGTCAAATTACACCGTGCAGATATTGGAAGGCGTCCCGCCAACCATGGAAACAATAGTCGAGCCTGAAGGGCAATACTACAACACAGCCCCATCCTTCTCCAACTTCGGCTTCGATGATAACGTCGCCTTAGACGATGGCTGGTACCAGATGGACTCCGTCGCCGGCAGCTGGACAGTCCTGTTTACCGATGCCACAGGTACCTCCTGGGATAGCGACGGCTGGACAATCCCCGGGTTTGGTGCCCTGGCTGAAGGCAGCCATACTATCTACTTCAAGGCCTCAGATGATGCCACCAATGTTGAGGGTGAATCAGGGGAGTGGAGCTGGCAGTTCTATAAGGATACTACCCCACCTCCTGATCCAACCAATGTCCAGAGCACCAGCCATACCATAAGCACTTGGTCTAGTGATAATACCGTTACTGTTACCTGGACTGATGCTATTGATACCACCAGTGGTCTTGATGGCTACTCTATCCTGTGGGATACCAGCAACTCTACCATCCCTGACCCGACCAAGGACATTGAGCAAGGGGTCCAGACTACTACCAGCTCAGCCCTGGCTGACGGCAACAGCCACTACTTCCACATCAGGAGCGTAGATAACGCCGGTAACTGGCAGTCTACCGTCCACCTCGGCCCCTTCTTTATCGATACCACCCCACCGACAATGGAGTCAATAGCCGAAGCCGAGGGGCAATACTACAATACAGCCCCCTTCTTCTCCAACTTTGGCTTCGATGATAACGTGGCCTTAGACGATGGCTGGTATCAGATGGACTCCTTCGCCGGCAGCTGGACAGTCCTGTTTACCGATGCCCCGGGTACCTCCTGGGATAACGATAACTGGACAATCCCCGGGTTTGGTGCTCTGGCTGAAGGTACCCACACTATCTACTTCAAGGCCTCAGATGATGCCACCAATGTTGAGGGTGAATCAGGGGAGTGGAGCTGGCAGTTCTTTAAGGATACCACCCCACCTCCTGACCCAACCAATGTCCAGAGCACCAGCCATACCCCGA
>CAYHAL010000005.1:57366-60942 GCA_964354655.1 uncultured Dehalococcoidales bacterium | reverse complement strand
GGGTGGGCGGTTCCATTAATGCCCCGCCCCTTTACTGCCCCACCCTGTCAGTAGCAGCTAAGTAGGTCTTTTATCAAGGGGAGTTTAAGAGGGGCAAAGCCCCTCTAAAGAAATTATTTCCCTCTCCCTGAAAGGAATAAATACTAAGGAGAGTAAAAGAGAGGCGAAGCCTCTCTTACAAACCAATTCCCCTTCCCCTTATCAAGGGGAAGGGGATAAAGGGGACGGGGTTACCTAATAAAAACTAAAGGTAAGGTTGACAAACAATCTCGCCAAAGGATAATTTTAATTGAGCGATAAAAAGAGACTTAACCAAATGAAAGATTTAGTCAAGCTTTACATCCGCCCAAGGCTCAAATCGCCGATTATGCTGACGGCTTGGCCAGGCATTGGCAACGTAGCCACCATCGTAGCTACATACCTGGAAAGGAAGCTTGCCTTTAAGGAACTGGGAGAGGTTGAGGCTTCCCATTTCTTTGACCCGGTTGGAGTACTAGTTAAAGACAATGTGGTCGAGGCACCAAACTTCCCACAGAGCAAGTTCTACTACTGGAAAAACAAAAAGGGCAGAAGCGATATAATATTATTCATCGGTGAAGACCAACCAGCAGCCAAAGGATATGAGCTGGCTAATTGCGTCCTTGATATAGGACTAAGCTTCGGGGTTAAGCGGGTTTATACGTGTGCTGCCGCCCTGAGTCGCATTCACCACACCGAGCAACCCGCAGTCTGGGGGGTAGCCACCAGCCAGCAAGTAGCTGAGGATTTTAAAAAATATGATTTAGTGCGAAGGGGTAACCTGCAAATTGCTGGGTTGAACGGGTTATTGCTAGGCGTAGCCAAAGAGAGGGGCATCGATGGTATCTGTCTACTGGGTGAGGTGCCGATGTATGCCACCAGGATAGAGAACCCAATGGCTGCCCTAGCTATACTCCAGGTTCTGACTAAAATGCTAGACATTGAGATTGATACCACTGAGCTAGCGCAGTTAGCTGGAGAAATGAAAGAAAGAATGAAGCAGGCAGCGGCTGAGGCAATGGGAGAGTATATAGACTACCTTACTGAGCCTATCTGGGAACAAAGGGAAGAGGAAGAGGAATAAAACTAAGGAGCCCATGATGCCATCGCCAGTGGAGAAGATTATTGCTGACCTAGGTAACAGTGACAAGCCGTTACGCAGTTCAAGGCTGGCTGAGCTATCAAACCTAAACCCAGAAGAGCTAGCAATCCTTGAACAGGTATGGGCAACAATTGAGCCAAAACGGCGGCGGCAGATTGTATCTCAACTGGTTAGGCTTGCCGAGGACGACTTTGAGCTCAACTTTGATAGTACCTTTAAGAATTGCCTTAAAGACAAGGATGCCGAGGTGCGAAGCAAGGCTATCGAAGGTCTGTGGGAGAATGAGGAGCCGTCTCTGATTAACCCCCTAATTAATCTACTAGAGCAAGATGGCTCGGAGAAAGTCCGGGCAGCAGCCGCCACCGCCTTGGGCAAATTCGTCATGTTAGCCGAGCATAAAAAGCTACGCCCCTGTCATGGAGCCAAAGTCTGCCAGTCTTTACTCACTGTAATTAGTGATAAAAGCAAGACGACAGAAGTCAAGCGCCGTGCCCTAGAGGCAGCAGCCCCGATAAGACACCCCCAGGTAGAGAGAGCCATTTTAGAAGCCTACCAAAGCAGTAACCCTAAACTTAGAGTCAGCTCTATTTACGCTATGGGTAAGAGCTGCAACCCGGCTTGGCTGCCGACACTGCTAAAGGAACTGGCTAGTACTGATGTTGAGATACGCTATGAGGCAGCCACGGCTTGCGGCGAATTAGGCGAGGAAGAAGCAGCACCCCAACTTATAGCCCTTGTCAACGACCCCGATATTGAGATCCAACTAGCGACTATCCAGGCACTAGGTAAGATAGGTGGCACCGAGGCGAAAAATTGCTTGGAACAATGCCTAGATGACCCCAATGAGATAATCCAACAGGCAGCAGAGCAAGCCCTACAGGAGCTAGAACTGGGAGAGGAGCCACTCTCCTTCTGATTTTGACAACCCTTGAGGCTCATATGATTACCAGCACCAAGATTAAGCTTCGTGACAAAAGACTAGCCGATGCCCTAGATGACTACATCTGGCGAGCAGACCCTGAATTAGCTCAGCTCGACGCTTCCCCACTACTAACTGTTACCTTCCCCCAGTATCTATCTGGCTACGCTATTGAACTGCGCTACCCCGCCTCAACCAGACACCCGTTTGCCATAGAAACCCTGGACAGTAAGCACATTGGCAACTGCGTATATTACAATATTAATGAGACTAAAGGCAAAGCCGAGCTAGGGATTATGATTGGCGACCGTAACTATTGGGATAAGAGCTACGGTACCGATGCTGTAACCGCCCTGGTTAATCATATTTTCCGCCAGACAAGCCTCAACCGAATCTACCTGAAGACCCTTGACTCAAACCAACGAGCCCAGAAGTGCTTCCAAAAATGTGGCTTCACTCCATACGGGCACCGGCGTAAGGACGGATATAGTTTCACGCTTATGGAACTCCACCGTAAGCAATGGCAAGAGGAACAGTCAAAGGGAGGGAAGTAATCTGCCTATAAAGTGGCTGGGTGACAGGGTAAAAATTCTTGACCAGACCAGGCTTCCACAAGAAGAGGTTTATCTCGAGCTTACTGGGTATCAGGCTATAGCCTCAGCCATCACCGAAATGAGAGTCAGGGGGGCACCAGCTATCGGCATCCTCGGAGCCTATGGAATGGCTCTGGGTGCCCTAGAAATTAGGGCTAAGTCTAGGGACGAGTTCCTGGAAAGGCTCAACAAGATTAAACAGACCCTCGCCACCACCAGACCCACCGCCCGAAATCTTTTCCAGGCTATTGACCGAATGCGGCAGGTAGCCGAAGCCGGCAACGATGTAGAACAGATTAAACAGGCGCTTGTTGACGAAGCGGTTAAAATACACTCCGAAGAGGCTGAGGCAACCAGGAAGCTATCCCAGTTTGGTGCCGAGCTAATCCAGGACGGTTTTACCATCCTGACCCACTGTAATACCGGGGCCCTGGCTACCGGCGGCTATGGCACTGCCCTCGGCGTAATTAAGCAGGCAAAGGAGCAAGGCAAAAAAATAAAAGTCCTCGCCACCGAGACCCGCCCCCTTCTCCAAGGAGCACGCCTCACCGCCTGGGAGCTACAAAAGGCTAATATCCCGTTTACCCTCATCACCGATTCTATGGCTGGCTACTTTATGAGTCGGGGGGAGGCTGACTGCGTTATCGTCGGAGCTGACCGGATTGCCGCCAATGGCTACACCGCTAACAAGATTGGCACCTACTCACTGGCGGTGCTTGCCAATGCGCACGGAATCCCGTTCTACGTTGCCGCCCCCACCTCCACCATTGACCTGTCCCTACACAGTGGGTATCAAATCCCTATCGAAGAGCGCAGCCCTGAAGAAGTGACCCAAATTCAAGGGGTAAGCATTGCCCCCGGGGGCACCAAAGCCGCCAACCCCGCCTTTGATATTACCCCTAGCCAGTACATAACCGCCATCATCACCGAAAGAGGTATAATAA
>CAYHAL010000005.1:6450-57266 GCA_964354655.1 uncultured Dehalococcoidales bacterium | reverse complement strand
TTACCCCTAGCCAGTACATAACCGCCATCATCACCGAAAGAGGTATAATAAAAGAACCGTATATTGAGAGGCTAAAGGGTATTTGACTAATCTAACGCTAACTATTAAGGAGGTGCACATGAGCAGATATACCCAAACCAAAGACGAATTATTAGCTCATTTGAAAGCACAAATAGCCTTCATGAAACAATCAGCTACTTCTTATGATAATGGATTTGAAGATGAAGCAAAGAGACTAGCTGTTGTTATTCGAGTTTTGGTTCATGATACTTCAAAATCCATCTCTTTGCTAACCTTGTTAAATAAAAAGAACATTAAGTTTTATGATTCAGCTAGTGACTATGACCCTAATAGAGTTGTCGTTTCACATAGTGGTTTGGTGTTGAAGAGATTTACGTTCCCAAAGGGGGGAGGAGAATATGTAGCTCCATTGGATGACGTGCCTCCGAGCAGAAGCAAGAGTAAGAAGGTAGATTTTGACCAGTGGTGGGATAAGAAAATAGTAATTAGAGACAACCAAAACAACACATTCACTCGAAAGGATTTAGTTACTAATGTTACAAATACAGAGGGCGGCGCCCATATTGATCCGAATCTTGACCAAGCCTATGCCAACCTTTCAAGATTTCATTCATTAGGCTGGAAGTTCTTTAGAAATGACGTCGCAGAGGACTTCAAGAACAATCCTGCGCTACCAAGTATTCGTCAAATTGCTCATGAAGTTTTAAAAACATTGAAAGACGAGTTTCCTGAACTGTTTTGACCTATATCTAAAGGAGGAACTTAATGCCACAGGCAAAGGTTGGGGTGATTGGGGGGACAGGGCTGTATGATATTGAGGGGCTGAGTGATATTCAAGAAATTAATATAGATACGCCCTTTGGTAAGCCGAGCGATGCTATCACTATTGGCAGGCTGGAGGGGGTGGGGGTGGCTTTCCTGCCCAGGCATGGTAAGGGGCACCGCATCTCGCCGACTGAAATCCCGGTGCGGGCTAATATCTATGCCCTGAAGTCGCTGGGGGTGGAACATATCATTGCCATTTGCTCAGCCGGGAGCTTTAAGCCGGAGATTAAGCCCGGCGACCTGGTTATCCCCGACCAGCTTATAGACCGCACCCGAAGCCGGGTCAATTCCTTCTTCGGCGAGGGCATTGTCGCCCACATCCCATTCGCCGAGCCGTTCTGCCCGGTGTTGAGCCAAACTTTATATCGCGCCGCCCAAGAGGTAGGGGCAAGTGTTCACCCCAAAGGCACCTACATAGCCATAGAAGGTCCTGCCTTCTCCACCCGGGCTGAATCACAACTCTACCGCTCGTGGGGGGCTGACATTATCGGCATGACTGCCCTACCTGAAGCCAAGCTAGCCCGGGAGGCAGAGATTTGCTATGCTATTATTGCCTGTGTCAGTGACTACGATTGCTGGCGTAGGCAGAGCCAGCCGGTTACCATAGATGTTGTCCTGAACGTCTTGCACCAGAGCATTGATACCGCCAAGAAGATTATCACGCTGGCAGTTGCCAGAATACCGGAAAAGCGTAATTGTGGCTGTGCCACCGCTTTAAAAACAGCTATTGTTACCGACCCAGAGCTGATACCCGGGGAGCAGAAGAAACGGCTTAACCTGCTAATCGGGAAGTATCTGAAGGAAGATAGATAATGCCCTTAGAATTTGGCTGCCTACCGACGATTATTGGCAGCATGCCCCATACCGACCCAGAGGCAGCATGCTCAGATATAGCCCATTACCTCAAAGACATCCCAGCCTGGCCCCAGTTACCCAAGCGCTCCTTCCTGGAAAACATGTATGCCCAGTTCAGCCAGGGCTTCCCCGGAGTGGTGGTTGAAGAGAATAGAATATATGTAGACCGCTCCCAGGACTTAGATAAGCCCTTGGAGGAACTCTATGCCGCCTATCTGGAGAACAATATTGATAAATACCCGATTAGCCCTGATTATGCCGCCGGTCTTCACCACTTCCTAGCCTTAAAGAATCTGTCTCCTGTGGCAGTAAAGGGGCAGATAACCGGACCGATCACCTGGGGGCTGACCGTCACCGATAAGAATAAAGCGATAATCTATGACGATGTCCTGGGTGATGCCGTGGCTAAGTTGCTCAGGCTGAAGGCAAGCTGGCAGGAGAAGCAGTTAAGCCAGATAGCAAAAAATATCATCATCTTTGTTGATGAGCCATATATGGCCGCCTTTGGCTCCATCGGTGTCTTATTGTCCAAGGAAAGGGTTATCAGCCTGCTGGAAGAGGTCTTTAGTGGGCTCAGCGGGCTGAAAGGCGTCCACTGCTGTGGCAATACCGACTGGTCAGTCTTGCTGGGCACCAGTGCTGACATTATCAGCTTTGACACTTACAATTATGCTCAGTCGCTAAGCCTTTATCCTGCTGAGGTAAAGAAATTCCTGGATAGAGGGGGGACTATTGCCTGGGGGATTATCCCCAACGATGAACAATCGTTAGCTAAAGAATCGGCAGCCAGCCTTAATGACCGCTTGGAAGAAGCAATGGCGCCGTTTACCAGAAAGGGCACCCGCTTCAAGCAACTGATAGAGCAGGGGCTGCTTACTCCAAGCTGTGGACTAGGCTCTATGGCTACTGAGGAAGCAGCCAGCCGAGTCCTGGAGCTACTGGCTGAGCTATCTATAAGAATCAGAAAGCGCTATATGTAGCAAGGGGTCTTACCGATGGAATGCCAGATTGATACTAATAAGGTAAAATGCCCTTGCACCTACGAGCCTTGCTCCAGAAAGGGCAAATGCTGTGACTGCATCTCCTATCACCTTGAGTTTGATGAGCTTCCCGCCTGCGTATTCCCCCCAGAGGTAGAGAGGACCTACAACCGCTCTATAGCCAAGTTTGTTGAAGTCTTTGCCTACAAAGCCAAAAGTGGCAGGAAAGTCTAATTTAGTTTATATTACTAAGGATGAATAAAAGGAAAAGGGTAGCCAATCTTAAGCATCGGCACAAGAAAAAGAAGCTGGAGTTAAAAAGGAAAGCCGAAAGGCTTAGCTGAAGATAGTCCGTGATGGCAAAAGCCTATGAAGCAAGTCTATCTGCTCACTGGCAGACCGGGGACAGGCAAAACCAGCCTTATTAAGCAAGCCATCGCCGGAATGAGAGGTAAAGCCGGTGGTTTCTACACCGAGGAAATACGAAGCCGCGGGGTAAGGGAAGGCTTCAGGCTGGTTACTTTAGACGGTCAGGGGGCTATATTGGCTCACGTGGGTATCCATAGCCCATACCGAGTAAGTAAGTATGGGGTTGACGTTGATAGCTTGGATAGGGTGGGGGTTTCTGCCCTCAATCAAGCAGCTAAGGAGTGCAACTTAATCGTCGTTGATGAAATCGGGAAGATGGAGCTGTTTTCAGCTAATTTCAGGGAAGCCATCTGGCAGATAATCAATAGTGGAAAGAGGGTTTTAGGCACCATCATGTTCCAGGCTAACCCGTGGGCAGATGCCATTAAACGCCAGCCCCAGGTAAATTTAGTTGAGGTAACCAGAGCCAACCACCAGCGAGTGCTGGAGGAAATATTAGCCTGGCTAGAAGTTGACCAAAGCTCAGAGGGTTGATTATGCTTATGAGCCCCGTAGAAAGCAACACTTGGCTAATATTGATTGCCGCTATTGCCTATGTTGCCGGTTCCTTCCCTACCCCTTATCTGGTAACCAAGGGAATGACTGGGAAGGATATCAGGTTTGAAGGCTCACGCAACGTAGGCACGATGAACGCCTATGGCATAATAAAAAGTAATAGGTCAAGGAAGCTAGCCATAAGCGGGCTAGTCCTAACATATTTAGGCGATATGGGGAAAGGGTCATTAGCCATCTTTGTGGCTAGATGGCTAGGCTTCCTGGGGTATAACCAGCCAATAGCACTGATAATAGCCAGCTCTTTTGTCATTGTGGGTCATAATTATCCCTTCTGTTTTAGATTCAAAGCTGGAGGAAGGGGACTAGCCACTTTGATGGGGGTCTTGCTTGGCTTAAACCCCCCTTTGTTAGGGATTTGGGGCGGGACTCTCGTTGTTTCAATCTTTACCGCTCAGTACATTCTAACCGGAAAAGCAAAATGGAAGAATTTCTCTGATATATTTTCAGTAGTTGGTGGTCAGGTGGCGGGGAGGGTGGCTGGAGTAGCTATTGCTTTGGTTCCCATTTATTTCTTTGACCCTCAGCAATTCTTCCCCGTTCTGGCGGTGACTATTTTGGTATTACTAAGCCACGTTATAAGGGTTAAGGGCCATATTAGAGAATGGGTGAACCCTTAAAAGAAGGCTTGAGTGGAGGAGAAGGGGGTGACGCCGAAGCTACCAGAATTAGTTCAAGCCCTGCTAGAACCGAAAGCCTATCCCGAATATCCGCAACGGATAGAGCTGAAGCAAACCCAGATGTCCTTTATCTTCCTGACCGATAATTTTGTATACAAGGTGAAGAAGCCGGTAAATCTGGGCTATCTGGACTATACCACCCTGGAAAAGCGCCACTTCTACTGCCACCGAGAAATTGAGCTCAACCAGCGCCTTTGTCCTAATGTCTATCTGAGCGTAGTGCCAATAACTAAAGACAAGGGTAATTTCATTATAGAAGGTCAGGGTGAAGCCGTAGAGTATGCAGTTAAGATGCGCCGCCTTCCCCAAGAGGCTATGATGGATGTGCTACTGACCAATAATCAGGTGTCACCAGAAATGGTGAACAATGTGGCACGAAAGCTGGCAGAGTTTCATCAGAAAGCAGAGATTGTCAGCGGCTTTGGTGACCTTGATACTATTACCACGAATACCGAGGAGAACTTCACCCAGACAGAAAAATATATTGGCAATACTATCCCCCGAGATACGTATCTCAATATCACCAACTATACCCACGCCTTTATGATAGAAAATACCCCTCTATTCCATAAGCGGGTGGCAGGGGGTAGGATAAGGGACTGCCATGGGGACCTCCACGCTGCCCATATTTGCTTCACTGATGACATCTGCATCTATGATTGTATAGAATTTAATGATAGGTTTAGATATTGTGACGTCGCTTCAGAGGTTGCCTTCTTGGCTATGGACTTAGACCACTACCGGCAGACTGACCTATCACGCTGCTTTGTTAACGCTTATGTGGCTCGGAGCCAGGATAGAGAACTACTCAAGCTACTTAATTTCTATAAGTGCTATCGGGCTTACGTGCGGGGAAAAGTAGAGAGCTTCAAGCTTGATGACCCTCATATCCCGGATGAGGAAAGGGCGAGGGCTCAATCTACCGCCAGGAGCTACTTTGACCTTGCCGAATCGTATGTAGGACAAAATAATGGAAGGCTAAGATTATAGATGAAAAGAAGATGGTCAATAATGATAGTTTTAGCCCTAATGGCCGCCCTCTCAGGGACAGCGGGCTGCATTGCTCCTTCTCCGCCCAGTCCATCCACTTTCAACCTGATATTCAAATACGGTGTGGGCGCCAAGAATGAGTTAAACACATCCCAAGGAACATACACCAAAGACATGGTTATGGACCCATCAATTACGGTGAATCTATCTTTATCTAAAGAGGAGCTGGACAGAATCTATCAAAAGATGATTGAAATTAATTTCTTTGGCTACCCTGACGAGTTTTCTGTTTCCGTATCTCCCGGACAGTCGGTTGGTATGGTAACCCCGTATTGTAGCTACTACTTTAGGATAGAATACGATTCTAAGGTCAAGGAGTTACGGTGGGAGGATAACATAATCAACGAAGACAAGAAGGCTGAGAAGCTAAGAGAGCTTATTACGCTCATTAGAGATATCATTGAATCCAAAGAAGAATATAAGCAATTGCCACCGCCAACGGGAGGCTATATATAGCTGAACAAATGCAGATTTCGGCGGACTGATGAAAGAACGCCAAATATCTGTTGAAGGGGTAATATAATGAAAGAGCCGTTTGCCAAGTTCATAGAAAGCGAGTTACCGCCTGGTTTTTTGCTTATCGCCTGCGGACTTCCCGGCACCTGGAAAACCGAGACCACTGAAGAAGTATCCAAGATTAAGGGCCATCCTCTCCTTCGCAGCGACCTGATTAGACTTGAGGTACTGAAAAATGAGGATATTTTTGATGAGAAGGTCGCCTCAAATATGGACAAACGCCTGATGGTCTATGAGGAGATATTTAAACAGGCAGACGAAATTTTAAACAAGAACGATGGTGTGATATTAGATGCCACCTTCATTACCCAGTCATTGAGGAAGCGTGCCGCAGCTATAGCCGCCAAACACAATCTGACCTTCGTCATCCTTCAGACCCGATGCCCGCAGGAGGTAGCCATTAGACGGATACTGAAGCGGACTAAAGAGGACTATGTATCCAACGCCCTGACCAAGCAAGCCTACCTTAGCAACAAAAGGAAATTTGAAAAGGTGGACTTAAATGACTTAAAGGGCTTGTATCCCGACCTTAATATCATCCACCTGATAGTTGATACCCACTATGACCCTCCTGAAAATTGGTATATCCTTGGCATGGAAAAGAAATGAGGATAGATTTACACATTCATACCAAGACCTGTTCCGATGGCAATCTCTCTATTGAAGAGGTCTTTAAGGAGGCAAAAAGGAGAAATATTGATTTAATGTCGATAACCGACCACGATTCCGTAGACTGCCAGGAAAAAGCCCTAGCCCTGGCTAAAGGGTATGGCATAGCTTATATTATCGGTGTAGAATTAAATGTAACCTTCCAGTATTCCGGTGGTAAGTCCATCTCCCTGGATTTCCTGGGATACCGGTATGATATCAACAATCAAGGACTAAAAAACAAACTCCACTTAATAAGAGAACATAGACAAGCCAGAGCCCGTCAGATTCTGGACAAATTGAATGCTGAGTTTGATAAAGAGAATATTGAAAGATTTACCGAGGAAGACCTTAAGATTATTCAGGATAGTATTGATGGTACATTCGGTCGACCCCATATCGCCAACTACCTGATAGCAAAGGAGATTGTTAAGGACAAGCAAGAGGCGTTTGATAAATATCTGGTCAAGTGCGATGTCCCCAAATACCCGCTTTCGCTGGCTGAAGCATCAAGGTTGATAAGGGATGCCGGTGGGATATTGGTGCATGCCCACCCTAATGACCCCAACGGGATATCTCTAATAAGCATAACCGGCGATTTAGAGGAGCAGACGAAAATTATTGAACAATATATGCTAGAATACATTGATGGCGTGGAGTGCTGGCACTCAAGAAACAATGCCAAGACCACTGTCCACTATATTGAGTTCGCCAAGAAACACCGCCTGCTTATGACCGGAGGCAGTGATTGCCACCAAAAGCCGATAATTATGGGCACAGTGGATATACCCGATTTTGTTGCTGAACAATTCAGGCAATAGAGGGGTAGTTTGAAGGGGCTTCGCCCCTTCAATAAATATCTTCCCCCTCATGATAGGAATATATATCCATATCATGGAGAGGGGGACAAAGGGGGTGAGGTTGATAAATAGTCAGTATGATATTAAAGACCCTTCCCTGGCTGAAGCTGGCAGGCAGCGAATAGAGTGGGCTGCCCACGAAATGCCGGTGGTGAAACTAATCAGGGAAAGGTTCGCCACCAAGAAGCCCCTAAAGGGGGTTCGAATTTCAGTCTGCCTCCATATTACCACCGAAACAGCAAATCTGGCTCTAGCCTTAAAGGAGGGGGGAGCCAACCTTGTTCTCTGTGCCTCTAACCCACTCAGCACCCAGGATAATGTCGCCGCCGCACTAGTAGAACATGGAATTCCGGTTAATGCCATCAAAGGTGAAGATGATAAAACATACTATAAACATATTAATACTGCCTTGGACAGTAAACCTCAGCTTACTGTAGATGATGGCGCCGACCTGGTTACCACCCTCCATACTAAACGAAGCGATTTAATCAGCAATGTCATTGGCGGCACCGAGGAGACTACTACCGGTATTATCCGGCTCCGCAGCCTAGAGAGAGCCGGAGGGTTAAGGTATCCCATAATTGCCGTAAATGACGCTCAAACCAAGTATCTATTTGATAATCGCTATGGCACCGGGCAGAGCACCATTGACGGAATTACCCGAGCCACCAATATCCTGTGGGCAGGCAAAAAGGTAGTGATTTGTGGCTATGGCTGGTGCGGGCACGGTATCGCCTTGAGAGCTAAAGGGCTGGGCTCCCAGGTGATTGTGTGTGAGGTAGAGCCGGTGCGTGCCCTAGAGGCAATCATGGATAGCTTCCAGGTCATGCCACTAATAGAGGCAGCCAAACTGGGCAATATCTTCATCACCACTACCGGTGATAAAAATGTCATTGATAAAGCCCACCTCCAAGTGATGAAGGACGGAGCCATTCTGGCTAATAGCGGACATTTTAATGTGGAGATAAATATTCCAGCTTTAGAAAGCCTGGCTCAAAGTAAGCAACGCATACGACCATTCGTCGATGAATATACCCTGAATGACGGGCGCCGCTTATACCTGCTTGGGGAAGGGAGGCTGATTAATCTGGCTGCCGCTGAAGGGCACCCAGCCAGTGTTATGGACATGAGCTTCGCTAACCAAGCCCTGTGCCTGGAATATCTAGTGGAGAATATGGGAAAGCTCAAGCCCAAGGTTTATCCCGTCCCTGAAGAAATAGACAAACAGGTGGCTTGGTTAAAACTAAACTCTATGGGTATTAGCATTGATAGTTTAACTCCAGAGCAACAGGAATACCTGACCAGTTGGGAGCAAGGAACATAGAAGGGAGAAAAATGGTTAACAGTTTTAATGCCTCTTCTACCTATATGGTGACTTCAGAGTCGGTTGCCGAAGGGCATCCGGATAAGCTATGCGACCAGATATCAGACGCTATCCTAGACACCATCCTGGGAAAGGACCCGTATGCCAGGGTAGCCTGCGAGACAGCGGTAACTAATGGCTTAATAGTTGTTATGGGGGAGATTACAACCGGTTGCTATATTGAAATCCCCCAGATAGTGAGGGGGGTAGTTCGGGATGTGGGCTACACCCATCCTGAATATGGCTTTGAGTATCAATCCTGCGGCGTACTGGTCTCTATTAAGGAGCAATCCAGCGATATTGCTATGGGGGTAGATAAATCATTGGAGGTAAAGACAACCTCATCGGCTAATGACCTTGATAAAATCGGTGCTGGTGACCAGGGAATGATGGTTGGCTTCGCCTGTAACGAGACACCCGAGCTTATGCCCCTACCTATTTCTTTAGCCCACAAGCTATGCCGGCGTCTAGCCCAGGTCAGGAAGGATAAGGCTCTACCCTACCTCCGCCCCGATGGGAAATCACAGGTAACAGTGGAATATCATAATGGCGTTACCAAAAGAATTGATAACGTGGTAATGGGAGCCCAACATGACCCTGATGTCACCCATGCTCAGATTGAAAAGGATATTATTGAACAGGTAATCAAGGCAGTTATCCCTGCCTCACTAACCGATGATAGAACTAAATATTATGTCAACGCTACCGGTCGATTCGTAATTGGCGGACCGGTATCCGATACCGGTTTCACCGGACGTAAGATTCTGGTTGATAGTTATGGCAGTATTGCCCGGCACGGTGGTGGCTGCTTCTCAGGCAAAGACCCGACCAAGGTTGACCGTTCGGCAGCCTATATGGCTCGCTACGTAGCCAAGAACATTGTCGCCGCCGGGCTAGCCGAGCGGACAGAAATCCAGGTATCATATGTTATCGGCGTCGCCCGCCCGCTCTCCATCTCCATTGAGACCTTTGGCACGGCTAAGGTTGACCAAGAAGTCTTATTTAACTTGATTAATAAACACTTCGACTTTAGACCCGAAGCCATTATCCGAACCTTTAACCTCCGCCGCCCCATTTATCGCCAGACTGCCTGTTATGGGCACTTTGGTCGAGACGACCTTGACCTCCCGTGGGAAAAGACCGATAAAGCCGAAACCATGAGAAAAGAGGCACTGATTAAGAGATAATCAAGGTACTCATTGGATAATTTTTAGAGGTGAGCCTCATGCCACTATTTCAGAAACATAAGCCGCTACCGCTGGAGGGACTCTTGCAAAGCGAACTGGTGGAGTCTGACGCTTTTTTTGAAGGCTACGGCATTTCCAAAGAGATGGCTACCCAAAACCCCGAAGCAACTCGGAAGCGTTTTCTAGAACTTTTGGAGAAATGCGTCAACGAGAAAACTTTCAACAAGGTGTGGGTATACTGCCTTCTCGGGACATTGTATTATGCGGAGGGCAGGCTTCAGGAAACCATCGCCTTGTGTTCGCGTGCTGCCTCGGAGTATCCCGCCGACCCAAGAGCATATTATTCCTTGGGGAGCATCTACTATGGACTTTCCCAAGCAACAGAGACAGGAAAGTTGCTAGATGGAACAGATGTGCAGGACTACCCATGGGAAATACAGGAGCGAATGCGCCGGATTCGCCAGTTCCAGCAGGAAAATCAGCAACTTGTGCAAGCATTTCGCGAGTTAAAACTGGTAGTATCACCAGAGGAGGCTGCAAAGTTAGCCTTGCAATACTTTCGCAAGACGCTGGCGTGCAACATATCAAACGAAGATAAAAGCAGGGTACAAACCCATATCAGAATAATTGAGATGTGGATTAGGTCTATAGGTGGAGGCTGAGCGGAGGCTAGCGAGATTAGATGATGATATTGCCAATAGTGGAGCCTAAACAACTTGAACGGCAGTCAGACAACAAGAACGGGGAGTTTAAGAGGGGCGAAGCCCCTCTTCTATAATTTCTTCCCCCTCTCCTTTGAAGGAGAGGGGGATTAAGGGGGTGAGGTAGATAACCAACCCGATTAAATTTGGCACCGATGGCTGGCGAGGGATTATTGCCCAGGACTTCACCTTTGACAATGTGCGGGTCTGCGCTGAGGCGGTAGCTGACTATTTAAAGGAGACGGGTCTAGCCAGCCGAGGGCTAATTGTAGGCTATGACACCCGCTTTGCCTCTGAGGACTTCGCTTCAGCCGCGGCTGAGGTAGTTGCCGGCAATGGGATGAAGGTTTATCTCTGCCCCAAGGCTACCCCGACACCAGTCATCAGCTATGGTATCCTAGCCAAAAAGGCGGGCGGGGCTATAATCATAACTGCCAGCCATAATCCAGCTAACTGGAATGGCTTTAAGTATAAAACTGAATCTGGCTCTAGTGCCTCGCCTGAGGTTACTACTGAGCTGGAGAAACACATCTCCCACACTATTTCTGCTGGCAAGATAAACCAGATGCCATTAGCTCAAGCCCTAAAGCAAAGGCTAGTAGAATATCTTGACCTGGCTCCAATTTACTTCGACCATCTAGCCAAGCTCATTGACCTAAATGGGCTACGCCAAGCCAAGCTGAAGGTTGTTGTTGACCCCATGTATGGAGCTGGTATTGGCTATTTCAAGACGTTGTTAAGCGATGGAGCTATCGAGCTAATAGAGATAAATAGCCAACGAAACCCCTTATTCCCCGGGATACAGCCAGAGCCAATTGAGGCTAATTTAGCCAAGCTCTCGGCTACGGTCAAAAGGCGAAAATCAAATGTTGGACTGGCGACTGATGGTGATGCCGACCGCATTGGCGTTATAGACGAGAATGGCACATTTCTAACCCCCCTCCAGGTCTTTGCCCTGCTCTGCCTCTACCTACTGGAGGTAAGGGGGGAACGAGGGGCTATTGTTAAAACTATAACTACCACCAGCATGCTTGACCGCCTAGGAAAAATATTTAACGTGCCGGTCTATGAAACACTGGTGGGCTTTAAGTATGTTGCCAGCGCAATGCTAGCTAAAAATGCTCTCATTGGCGGTGAAGAATCCGGGGGCTACGGCTTCAGGGGTCATATGCCAGAACGAGATGGCATCCTGTCAGGTCTCTACTTCCTTGACCTGATGATTAAGACCGGTAAAAGCCCGTCACAACTCATTGATTACCTCTATAGTAAGGTTGGTCCTCACTACTTTAAGCGTATAGATATTGAATTCCCCGAGGGTAAACGCCAGGCAATAACTAATCGCATTAAACATAATCTCCCCGAATCCATTGAAGGCATCAAGGTGAAGTCAGACACCAAGGATGGCTTCCGATTTGTGTTAGCTGATACTACCTGGCTACTCATC
This sequence comes from uncultured Dehalococcoidales bacterium, assembly GCA_964354655.1. GTDB lineage: Bacteria > Chloroflexota > Dehalococcoidia > Dehalococcoidales > E44-bin46 > E44-bin46. The sequence continues at coordinate 45,155 of CAYHAL010000005.1, read as the reverse complement.
AGGTTTTCCGGAACTGAGCCGGTGCTTCGCATCTATTCAGAAAGTAATACCCAAGCTCGGGTAGAAAGGCTACTCAAGCTGGGGAGAGAATTAGCCGGGGTCTAAGGAGATGAAAATGAAAAACGAACTCCCCCGAAAAACGGAAAAGCCCTGGGGCTTTGAAATATTGTTTGCTTACACCCAAAAGTATGCCGGCAAGGTTATCTTCATAAAAAAGGGACACCGGCTCAGCCTTCAATACCATAAGAAGAAAGACGAAAGCATGTATATCTCTCAGGGGAAGGTAAAGATAGAGATTGAAGAGGCCGATGGTAAGACGACCTCATATATAGCCCAGCCAGGCCTCAGTATCAGAATTCCCCCCTTGACCAAGCACCGCCTGGAGGCTATAGAAAACACTATCTTTTTTGAGGTGTCCACCCCTGAGCTGGACGATGTAGTCAGGGTAGAAGATGACTACGGACGGGCCAAACCTAAATAAAATTGACCCAACGCCGGTGAAAGCCATAGACTACTTGAAGGAGCAGCTGGCTAAAGCTGGAGGGAAATGATGTCCAGCAAAGAACAGGATGATGTGTCACTAGTCATATGGACGAGAACATCACAAAAGTTCAGTTTCCCTGATTTGCCAGCTTCAGAATGACCTTTTTCCAACCCTTCTCTTGAAAGTCCCTATTTAGCCTATTTCATAGCCGTATTTTTCTACTACCAGTCGATCGTGAGTGGGTAATATAATGTCGGCTTCAGCCTTTATTTTCTGTACCCCGGCTCTAGCTGCCCACAGGTTCCAATAATTACCTGTAGAGCGATCACCAAATGGGAAAGCGGGATGTCCGGCATGTTTAGCAATTTCGGGAAAGAACTCATTCTCATAACACTGCAGCCTTTCATCATAAATGACATCGCCACACATGACTGCTAACCCCTTTTTGGTATTGACTTTGATATTCATGCTTCCCCACGTGTGCCCTTCGACTGGCTCTAGCTCAATGCCGGGAAATAATTCCTGAGCATCATCAATGAGACGGACTTTCCCTGGAACGTGAATTTGCTCCACCAAATAGGTAATGTATTCCGGAGGATACTGCGCATCCATCAAATCTGCCACAGCGAACATGAGTTCTTTGCGGGGGAAAATGATTTTTGCGTTCGGGAAGAGATAGTCATTGCCGGCATGGTCAACGTGAAGATGCGTATGCAAGATGACCTTAATATCTTTGAAATCCAGTCCGTATTTACCTAGTTGGTAGGACAGCTTCTGGTCTGGTCTTTGGCTGCCTGTCATGCCCAATCGCCCCATAATATCCAACTGATTTTCCTTTATCCCGGTGTCCACAATGATTGGGGGAATACTCTCCCCAGTAATCAGGTAAGCATAGCAGGCAATAACGATTTTTTTCCCTGGACACCATTTGTTAACCCAGAAACTGCCGTCAAGGCCTCCCACGTCGCCAATATCCAGTACTTTTATTTGGTATGTGGGTTTATTCTTATTAACAGCCATACTTGTCACCTCTCCTTTTTTAGGTTATTCCCTCCACCCCCGTTTATTTCGTATAGGCATCACCTCTCTTTCCTTGCAAACTAGCTTAGTCAGACTTTAAGAAGTTTAACCAACCGTGGTTGGCGACCTTACCGTTTGGTGTATTGAGGGGCTTTGCGGGCTCGTTTGAGTCCAACCTTCTTCCGCTCTTTAATCCGAGCATCCCGGGTGAGCAGTCCATTCTGCTTTAGTATCGGTTTGAGGCTTTCATCAGCCCTTACCAGGGCTCGAGCAATACCATGAGCAATAGCACCACCCTGCCCTGATATACCACCCCCAACTACCTTAACCACAGCATTATACTTACCTATATTATCAGTAACCAAAAGCGGCTGTAGGATTACCCGGCGGTGCTCAAGGCGGGGGAAACGCTCCTCATAAGGTATGTTATTAACAATAATAGAGCCATCCCCCGGCAGTAGCTTTACCCGGGCTACCGCCGTCTTGCGTTTACCTACTGCATAATAGTAAGTTTGTTCTTCCATCTGAACCTACTTCTTCGCCTGACTCAGGTGAGGATAAGTATCACCGACATAGACCCTGAGCTTCTTCATCATTTTAGCACCCAGTCGAGTGTGGGGCAACATCCCCTTAACTGCATATTCAATCACTCGGGTTGGGTTAGTCTGCATCAATTTATCATAACTAATAGCCTTAAGTCCTCCAGGATACCCTGAGTGGCGGTAATAGACCTTCTGTTTAGCTTTTCCACCGGTAACGCGAACTTTATCAGCGTTAATAACGACAACGTAATCGCCGACATCTAAATTTGGGCTGAATATCGGCTTGTGCTTGCCCATAAGCAAGCGAGCTACCCGAGTAGCTAGCCTGCCCAAAACTTGGTCGGTAGCATCAATAACCTGCCATTCTCGCTTAATTTCAGACACCTTAAGGCTATAGGTTTTCACCCTCTCCTCCAAAGGGGCTGGGATAGTTTACCCGCATAAGGCACAGCCCATAAGCCGGAACCGCTGGACCAGCCAGCCCTGGCTCTTTTGCCTCAACTATACTATGAAACTGGTCAACCCCTATTTTACCCAAGCCAACCCTAATCAGAGCGCCTACGGTATTGCGCACCTGATGAGGTAAGAAGGAGTTAGCCACCATATTAACAACGACCAGTTCCCCATCCTTGTCTATTTTTGCCTGATACACACTTCGTACCGTTTTCTTTATCCCATCCCCGATACAACCGACAAATGAGGCAAAATCGTGCTCACCAATAAGGGCTTGACATGCCAAATTCATAGCTTCAATATCAAGGCACCCGGTAACCAGGTAAGACAAGCCCTTCCAGATTGGAGACCGGGTCAAGCTATTTAATATATAGTAGTTATATTCCCGGCTGATGGCATCACGCCTGACGTTGAAAGAATCGCCTACTCTATGGGCTGACTTAACTGCAATATCCCTCGGTAAATAGTAGTTCAACCCATTAATAAACGCCGCTAAGGGGAGAAACGACTTTGTCCTGAAGTTAACCGCCTGCCCCTTAGCGTGAACCCCGGCATCAGTTCGACTAGCCGCCATCACTCGGAGTCTTTCCCCGGTAAGCTTCCGCAGTGCTTCCTCCGTCTCGCTTTGAATAGTAGGAAAACCATCTTGTAGCTGGAAGCCATGATAATGGGTGCCGTCATATTCCATAATTAACACAATCTTAGTCGTTGTTGCCAAACTGAAACCTTCCTTACTCCACCAACTCAAGTCGAACCATAGGTGCCCCGTCACCCAATCTTGGTCCTAGCTTAGTGATACGGGTATAGCCGCCAGGGCGCTCAGCATACCTTGAGGCAAGGTCAGTAAATACCTTATCGGCTACCTTTTCATCTAAAATAAAGGCTAATGCCTGACGACGAGAGTGAAGTCCGCCCTTTTTCCCAAAGGTAATCATCTTCTCCGCCAGGCCACGCACCTCCTTGGCTTTAGCCTCAGTGGTGGTAATTTTCCCGTAGCCCAAAAGGTCAGTAACCAAGTTACGATACACTGCCCTTCTGTGTCCCGAGGCTCCGCTCAGTTTTCTACCAGCTACTTTATGCCTCACCCTCAACCTCCTCATCTGGCGGGGTTGGCTCTTCAGCTTTAGGTTTAAGGGACAGCCCTAACTCGTTGAGCCGCGCCTCTATCTCCTGTTTAGACTTCTGACCAAAATTCCGTAGCGCAAGCAACCCTTTCTCCCCGGTAGCGATAACCTGCCCCACGGTAGTAATCCCGCCGCGCCTTAAGCAATTCATGGTACGCACTGATAGACTCAATTGCTCTACGGGCATATTATACAGCTCCTCAGGGATAGCTAAGCCAACAAGCTCCTTCTCTTCCTTTATGGGCGAAACCTTGGCATAATCAACAAACGGGGTCAACTGCTCTACCAAAATGGCAGCACTACGGCTGATGGCATCAACTGGTGATATAGTACCATCAGTCCGCACCTCCAGATACAACTGCTCGCGGCTACTCTCCTCGCCAACATGGGTTGGCACGACAGTAAAATTAACCCTACGTATTGGGGTAAAGATAGCATCCACCGGAATCGTCCCTACAGGTAGATCATCACCGGACTTAGCCTGCCTGTAGCCCTCGCCTATCTCCACATCAAGCTCCACATAGAGTCTGGCATCGGGCGAATCTAAGGTAGCTAAATATAGCTCAGGGTTGGCAATTTCAAAATCAGTCGAGGGTTTAATGTCAGCAGCACAAACCCGCCCCTCCCCTTCTACCTCCAGTATTAACTTACCTGATTGACCAGAAAGAGCAATCAACCTCAATTCCTTAACATTAAGTATAAAATCGGTGACGTCTTCCTTGACATTAGGAATGGTGGAGAATTCATGTTGGATTCTCTCAATCCTAATCCTAGTTACTGCTGCCCCAGGAAGATAGCCAAGCAGCACCCTCCGTAATGAGTTGCCCAAAGTAACGCCGAAGCCCTTCTCCAGTGGCTGGGCTAAGAACCGACCAAAGTTATCTTTACTCTCAATACACTCAATCTTCGGTATTGCTAAGCGAGACAAAGTGCTACCTCCTCATCAAATTATCATCGCGAGTAGTACTCAACTATAGCCTTCCCCTCAAATTTGGCATCAATATCATCAGGGGTAGGTAGTGATACAACTCGACCGACCAAGTTTTCTTTATCCAGGCTTAACCAACTCAAAACCAACTTAGCCGGAATATTCTGAACTACCTGCTGATAATATCCAGTTTTAGTACTACTCTCCTTCCAACTAATAACATCATCCTCTTTGACTAAGCAGGAGGGTATATCAGTTTTACGCCCATTAAGCAGGATATGCCCGTGCTGAACTAGCTGACGGGCTTGAGACCGGGAATCGGCGAAGCCCAAACGATAGACCACATTATCAAGTCGCCTCTCCAGTAGCACTAGTAGATTTTCCCCGGTGATGCCTGCCTGCTTCTCGGCTTGAGTAAAAAGCCGCCTAAACTGCCTCTCCATAACCCCATAGGTTTGACGGGCTTTTTGCTTCTCCCGCAGTTGCAAACCACGGTCAGAAAGTCGGCGCCGCCGACCAATCTGCTGCCCCGGGGGCTTCGCCCGCCTCTCCAGCACACACTTAGGCGTAAGGCACCTACTGCCTTTAAGCATTAATTTCTCACCGCTACGGCGGCACAATCGACAAACTGCTGCTGTATATCTTGCCATTTCCCTACCCTTACACTCGCCTTCTCTTAGGAGAGCGACAGCCGTTATGCGGGACAGGAGTCACATCTCTAATAGCGGTAATATAAAGGCCTGAACTCTGGAGGGAACGAATAGCTGCCTCACGCCCACTACCTGGCCCCTTAACATAGACCTCTACTTGGCGTAAGCCGTATTCCATCCCCCTCCGGGCGGCATCACGCGCTGCCAATTGAGCAGCATAGGGAGTGCCCTTCCGCGAGCCCTTAAACCCAGCTGTCCCTGAGCTTCCCCAAGCAATAACATTCCCCCGGGAGTCGGTGAGAGTCACCATGGTATTATTAAAAGTCGACTGGATATAGGCTCTCCCCTCCGAGATAGACTTGCGTTCTAGCTTTCTTCTGGTTCGCTTCTTCTGTGGCATTCTAATCTCCTATTTGACTATATGTAACGGTTTACTACTTCTTAGCCGTACCGCGTCTCTTGCCTCTACCAGCTACCGTCTTGCGAGTACCACGCCTAGTCCGAGCATTGGTTCGTGTCCGCTGCCCTCTAACCGGCAGACCATGCCGATGCCTAATACCTCGATAGCTACCAATCTCAATGAGACGACCAATATTAAGGCCAACCTCTTTCCTAAGTTCACCCTCAACCTTATACTCCCGGTCAATGACCTCTCGAAGACGATTAACCTCGCCTTCAGAAAGGTCACCCGCCTTAGTCTCAGCATTGACACCGGTTTGAGCCAAAATCCTCCGGCTCAAGGTAGGGCCGATGCCATAGATATACTGTAGCGAAACCCAAACCTGCTTATTCTTAGGTATATCTACACCAGCTATACGTGGCATTATCGCCCTCCCTCCATAGACATTTAGCCCTGCCTCTGCTTATGCCTAGGATTAGGACAAATGACCCTGACCACCCCCCGCCGCTTCACCACCCGACACTTTTCACATCTAACCTTAACCGAAGCCTTAACTTTCATGATAAGTCTCCCTACTTGAGGCGATAAGTAATTCTACCTCGACTTAGGTCGTAGGGGGAAAGCTCCACCAACACCTTGTCGCCGGGCAAGATTTTAATATAATGTAACCTTATCTTACCCGAAATATGAGCCAGCACCTTATGCCCGTTAGGTAGCTCGACACGAAACATGGCATTAGGCAACGGCTCCACTACTATCCCCTCAACCTCAATAGCCTCTTTCTTAGGCATAAACTCCTTCTCTATAGAATAGTAAGCACCTCTGGTTCAGCCTCGGTAATAACAATGGTGTGTTCAAAATGGGCTGAAAGACCCCCGTCAGCAGTAAGTACCGTCCAATGGTTACTATCAAGCCGGGTACGCCAATCACCGATATTCACCATAGGTTCAAGGGCAAGGGTCATACCCTTCCTCAGCACTGGACCACTCCCCGGTTGACCAAAATTGGGTATCTGAGGCTCCTCATGCATCTCCCGACCAATACCGTGCCCAGTATACTCACGGACTACCGAGTAGCCCCTTGACTCAGCCCAATTCTGGATAGTTGCCGAGATATCCCCCAACCTCGCCCCGGAGTAAGCGGCAGCGATACCGGCTTTGAGGGCAGCTTGGGTAGTTTCCAAAAGCTGCCTAGCCTCCAGACTAATCTCAGCTATACCTACTGTCACCGCAGCATCACCCTGAAAACCATCAAAAATGGCGCCAAAGTCAAGGGATACAATATCCCCTTCGCTTAAAACTCGCTCCCCGGGGATTCCGTGCACTATCTCATCATTTACCGACACACAAAGGTTAGCCGGAAAACCCCGGTATCCCTTAAACGAGGGCTTAACCCCCAGCCTTTCTGCCTCTCTACCGGCGATAATATCCAACTCCTTGGTTTTCATCCCTGGTCTCACCTGCTTAATCAATATCCCCAGTATGGTGGCGACAATTCTACCTGCCTGCCGCATAATATCAATCTCTCGGTCAGACTTGATGATTATCCCCATCTAGCTACATACCCTCTCATGAAGGGCAGCGATTATTCTGTTACCTACCTCGTCTACGCTCCCTTCCCCATCTATCTCTAGTAGCTTATCCGCCTGATTATAATAGTCAATGAGGGGAGCTGTTTCGGCAAAGTAGACCTCCAGCCGCTTTTTAACCACCTCGGCGGTATCGTCACAGCGTTGATATAGCTCACCACCGCACTTATTGCACCTACCCCAGACCTTAGGCGGCGAATCTATGGCGTGATACGGCGTCTGGCAATTACGACAAATCCAGCGCCCACTCAAACGCTTTATAAGCTCCTCTTCAGGTACCTTGATATATACCACCTTATCTATAGCCTTAGCCTTCTGGACTAAAGCCTTATCCAATACCTCAGCCTGCTTCAGATTCCGGGGAAAACCATCAAAAATTACCCCGGCTTCGCAGTCTGGTGCTGATATACACTCCAGAACCATTCGTATTGTTATTTGGTCAGGAACTAGCACCCCCTTTTCCATATAGGACTTAACCTGCATTCCCAGCTTAGTTCCCCGCTCTACTGCCTGTCGAAACAAATCGCCAGAAGCAATATGAACCAAATTTAGCTCCTGAGCCACATAAGCAGCTTGTGTTCCCTTGCCCGACCCAGGGGCACCTAGAAAAATAATATACACTCTTTCTCCTATTTGATAAAGCCTTCATAGCGTCGCATCACTAGTTGCGCTTCTACCTGCTTCATAGTATCCAAGATAACGCCAACCATAATAAGTAAGCCCATGCTTGATAGCTGTATCACCTGAATATTGGTAATCTCCTTAGCCAAGAAGGGCACTACTGCCACTACCGCCAGGAAAAGGGCACCCCCCCAGGTAATACGCTTAATGACCTGGTTAAGATAATCAGCGGTATGTTTTCCCGGTCGAATCCCGGGGATAAATCCTCCCTGCCGTTGCAAGACGCCAGGCAAATCCTGCTGCTGAAAGATGACCGTAGTATAAAAGAAGGTGAAGGCAACCACCAGCACAAAGTAAAGCCCCCAGTAGAACATTGAATTGGGATTAAACAGGTTCTGAATAGTGTTAGCCAAATTAGGCGCAGCCCCGGTTGGAGCTGCAAAGTAGCTAGCTATCATACCGGGGAACATTACCAGTGACATAGCAAAAATAAGGGGTATCATTCCGGCGGTGTTTACCCGCAGCGGGATATGGGTTGAGCCGGCTTGCCGATACATACGACCACCACGAAAGACACTACGAGCATATTGAACCGGGATACGACGGTGTGCCTCGGTGAAGATGACTATCACTGCAATTGTGACCAAGGCTATGCCAACGTAAGCGACTAAGCCAGTGTAGTTTCTATTTCCGGCAGCCAAAAAGCCCTGACCTATCATGGTCGGCAAGGTAGCCACGATACCACCAAAGATTATTATAGATACACCGTTACCAATACCATACTCAGTGATAAGCTCACCCAGCCAGACCAAGAACATAGTGCCGGCTATTATAGCCAAAACCATCGCCGCCATCGGTAGACCAGACGTAGTACTGACCACACCTTCACGCTGGAGCAAGATTATTTGCCCGTAACCAGCGATGGCAGCCATGGGCACAGTCAACCAGTGGGTATACTGATTAATCTTATTCCTGCCAGCCTCCCCCTCCTGGGAAAGAGCTTGAAGTCGGGGGACAATAGGCACCATTAGCTGCATCACAATTGAAGCCGTTATGTAGGGATAAACCCCCATCGCCACCACACTGAAATACCTCATGGCACCACCACTAAACAGGTCTAGCATGCCCAGTAATGCATTACGCTGAAACAGCTCCTGCAATGCCGCCGGATTCACCCCGGGCATAGGCACATGGGCTATAAAACGGAATATTGCCAGCATACCTATGGTAAAGAGAAACCGGCGCCTTAAATCAGGTATCCGGATGGCATCAAACATTGCCTGGAGTAATCGTGGTTTAGCCTGTCTTTGCCGCATGCTCAATCTCCTCCACCGTGCCCCCTGCTGCCTCAATCTTAGCTTTAGCCGCAGCCGAGAACTTGTTTGCCTTTACCACAAGGGGATAATTAATCTCACCATCAGCCAGAACCTTGATTGGGTGCCTTAGAGATTTTACCACTCCGGCGGCTACCAATCTTTCCGGCGTTACCTCACTCCCAGCCTCAAACATATTGAGTTTACCGATATTAACCACACTATACTCGATTCTAAAAATATTGACAAAGCCACGCTTCTGGGGCAGGCGTTTGATTAAAGGTAGCTGCCCACCTTCAAAGCCGCGGGGCATCTTACCACCAGAACGAGACTTCTGCCCTTTACAACCTCGCCCTGAATAGCTGCCATGTCCACTACTATCCCCCCGACCTACCCGCTTTCGGCTCTTCTTAGAGCCTGGGGCTGGGGAGAGTTCATTCTGCCTCACCTGCCTTCCTCCTCTACCTTAACCAGATGCTTCACTTTATTAATCATACCTCGGATTGAGTTACAGTCATTATGGGTAACGCTCTGATTTAGCCGACGAAAACCGAGGGCCTTTAACGTCCTCTTTTGGACCTCATTATAGCCAATGCCACTCTTAACCCAAGTGATACGTAGCTTAGCCACTAGTTACCGCCTCCCCAGCTTCAACGACCGGTTTACGTTTGGCTAACACCTCCTTCGGCTCTCTAAGCCGCATAAGGGCGAGCATCGTCGCCTTAGCCACATTAACCTTATTTGAGCTACCCAAAGATTTAGTCAAGATGTCCTTAATTCCAGCTGCCTCAACCACAGCCCGGATACTGCCCCCGGCAATGATACCTATACCTGGTGATGCTGGTTTTAATAACACCTCGGCGGCACCAAATTTAACCCTTATTTCATGAGGAATAGTAGCCCCAGCCAGCGGTACCGTAATCAAATTCTTCTTCGCCATAGCGCTAGCCTTACTAATTGCTGTTGGCACTTCATTAGCCTTACCAACGCCAATGCCTACATGCCCGTTACCATCCCCGGTTACCATCAAGGCACTAAAATTGAGGCGCTTCCCCCCCATCATTACCTTGGTCACTCGATTAATATAGACCAGCTTATCACTCAGCGCCAGTTCCGTTGGGTCTATCTTGCGATTGCTTATCAACCTCACCCCCTTAGTCCCCCTCTCCATGATATGGATATATATTCCTATCATAAAGGGAAAGGATAGTTATTGAAGGGGTGGAGCCCCTTCAAGCTTCCACCGATTTAAAATTTTAATCCCCCTTCCCGAGCTGCCTCAGCCAACGCCTTAACCCTGCCATGATACTTATATCCGCCACGGTCAAAAACCACCTGGGTTACCCCCTTACTCAAGGCTCGCTTAGCCACCAGACTGCCAACAAGCTCAGCCTCACCCGTCTTTGCCTTACCAACTAGCTTATCTTTTATCTCGGGGTCAAGGGTTGAGACGTGAGCTAGGGTATGCCCCTGCGAATCATCAATAATCTGGGCATAAATATGATTCAAACTACGGAAAACACATAGGCGCGGCCTAGAGGTAGTGCCTTTCACCTTGGCTCTAACCCGCCTATGTCTTCTGAGACGCCCTGCTCTGGGTTCAATTTTACTCATTATCCTACTTAGCAGTCTGCCTGCCTTTACCTGGCTTCAAACGAACTAGCTCGCCAGCATATCTAATACCCTTACCTTTATAAGCATCGGGAGGGCGAATAGCTCTAATCTCGGCTGCCATCTGACCAACTGCTTCCTTATCAATCCCGGTAACCTTAATCCGATTTGCCCCCTCTGCCGCCAGAGACACACCGGGCAACGGTGGTACCTCCACCAGATGGGAAAAACCAACATGAAATATTAGCTTATCCCCAGCCTTTTGAACCCGATAACCCACCCCAACTATCTCAAGATTCTTCTCAAAACCACTAGTTACTCCCTCCACCATATTAGCCAACAGACTCCGTGTCAGCCCATGCAGGGAGCGATGCCCTTTGCTATCACTAGGCCGCCCCACTATCAGGTTATCATCAGTTAAAGTAATTGACATATCAGGGCTGAAACGACGACGAAGCTCCCCCTTAGGTCCGGTTACAGTAACCTCGTTATCTTTATTAATCTTTACTGCCACACCTTTTGGCACAGGTATCGGCATCTGCCCTACTCTAGACATGCATATCACCCCAACTTTAATCTACCACACATAGCATAATATCTCGCCACCAATCCCCTGGTGCCAAGCTTGCTGTCCGGTCATCAAACCCTTAGGTGTCGACAGGATAGCAATACCTAAGCCACCATAAACACGAGGTATTTCACTTCGCCCAGCATACACCCTTAACCCAGGCTTACTTACCCGCTCCAATCCAGAAAGCACCGGTTGATTTTTATCATCATATTTAAGGTGAACCTTAATTACCCGGTGCGGCTTACCCCTAAGCACTTCATAGTCATTAATGAAACCCTCGGCTTTAAGGATTCTAGCAATAGATAGCTTTATCTTCGAGGCTGGTATCAGCACCGAATCATGCCTCGCCATAATGCCATTTCGTACTCGGGTTAGCATATCAGCTATTGGGTCAGAAACAGTCACCTATCTCCTTAGTCCTATTTTAGAATATCTTATTACCAGCTTGATTTTCTCACCCCAGGGATCTGCCCAGCCAGAGCCAGATTACGAAAACAAATACGACACAAGCCAAACCTACGGATATAAGCCCGAGGCCGGCCACATAAATAACACCGATTGCGTTGCTGTACTCTATGTTTAGCTGGACGTTCCGACTTGGCAATCTTTGACTTTTTAGCCATTTTTTCAATCCCTAGTGAAAGGCATACCCAATGCCTCCAGTAGATGCCTACCCTCATCATCCGTCTTAGCTGTAGTGATGATTGACACCTCAAGCCCCCGTATTTTATCTATACTATCGTAATCTACCTCAGGAAAGACAATTTGCTCCTTAAGCCCCAATGTATAGTTGCCCCAGCCATCAAATGAGTTTCGGGGCACCCCTTGAAATTCACGCACCCGGGGTAAGACAGCATTTACCAGCTTGTCAAAAAAGTCATACATCCGCTTCCCTCGCAGGGTTACCTTCAAACCAATGGGCATCCCCGCCCTCAACTTGAAAGCAGCAATGGATTTCTTGGCCCGGGTGATCACCGGTTTTTGCCCTGAAATAGTCACCAAATCCTTCTCAGCCGCCTCCAGAGCCTTGGCATTCTGAATTGCCTCTCCCAGGCCAATATTAAGCACTATCTTGTCTAGGCGCGGTACCTGCATTATATTCCTATAACCACAAAGCTCCACTAGCTTGGGGATGACCTCTTTTCTATACCTTTCCTTGAGTCGTGACATTTAATCAATTACCTCGCCACAAGAGCAACAAATACGAACCTTCCTGCCATCCTCCAAAAAACGGAAGCCAACCCGGGTAGGATGATTACACCGGCTACACAATAGCATAACATTTGACAAGTGAATCGGTGCCTCCCGTTCTACTATGCCTGCCTGCCTGATTTGACGCACCGCCTTGGTATGTCTTTTGATAAAGTTGATACCCTCTACCAGCACCTTCTCCTCCTTGGGGTAGGCAAAACGAACCTTGCCTTTCTTACCCCTGTCCTTACCAGCAATAACCAACACGGTATCATTCTTCCTAATCTTCATCGCTTCTCCCCTCACAAAACTTCAGGTGCCAGTGAGATAATCTTAGTAAAATTCTTCGCCCTCAACTCCCTAGCTACTGGCCCAAATATCCGGGTCCCTTTAGGATTATTCTTATCGGTAAGAATCACCGCCGCATTTTCATCGAACCTGATATAAGAGCCATCGGAGCGCCGATATGGCTGAACGGTACGAACGACAACCGCCCTGACCACGTCTCCCTTCTTCACCACTGCCTCAGGGGTCGCCCGTTTGACCGCAGCCACTATAACATCACCCACATAGGCATATCTCTTCCTTGTGCCACCCAACACATTAATGCACATAATTTGTCGGGCACCGGTATTATCTGCCACTTTAAGTCTGGTATACGATTGAATCACGCCACTCTTCCTTAAGACTAATTTCAGGCTATCTCTTCAGGCTGGACCTTAACTACCTCTCCCTTGGTTATTATCTCAGCTACTCGCCACCGCTTATGCTTTGACAACGGACGAGTCTCTATAAGCTTAACTATATCTCCCAGCCCACACTCCTTTTTTTCATCATGGGCTTTATATTTAACCACCCCTCTGATGGTCTTCTTATATAGGGGATGGCGCCTGGGTGTTTCTACTGCCACCACCACCGTCTTATCCATCCTATTACTCACCACCCGCCCAAACCTGATTTTGCGCTTTTCATCCATAGGCTTAAGTTTTGGCTGGATAATTTATACCCAGCTCCCTCTCCCTCATTATGGTCTTTAGTCTAGTAATCTTCTTTTTAACCCTCGGAATTTCGCGGTGGTTTACTAACTGCTTGGTGGCTAAGCGAAAGCGAAGGTTAAAAAGCTCCTGATGAGCTGCTTCTAATTGCTTTGCCAATTCCTCATCACTGAGGTCTCGAATCTCCTCAACCTTCAACTTGGACTAGCTCCTTTTTTACTGAATCACTGCTAACGCTGACGCCGACTTCCTTTACCACAAATCTAGTACCTATAGGAAGCTTATATGAGGCAAGTCGCATCGCTCCCCTGGCTACCTCCTCATCAACCCCCCCCATCTCAAATAAAATTCTGCCTGGTTTAACCACGGCTACCCAATGGTCTAGAGCACCCTTCCCTCCACCCATACGGGTCTCAGCCGGCTTCCGAGTAACCGGTTTATCCGGGAAAATACGTATCCAGATTTTACCACCGCGACGAATATAGCGAGTCATAGCCTTCCGGGCAGCCTCAATCTGCCGACTGGTAACCCAGGCAGATTCCAGTGCCTGCAGACCAAAATCGCCAAAAACAACCGTGTTCCCCGCCTGGGCTTTACCCCTGCGGTGCCCCTTATGACTCTTGCGATATTTCACTCGTTTGGGTTGTAGCATCCTTCTCCTCTAATTTTGCAGAAGCAGACTCAGCAGCCTTTACCTTCTTCGTTCTTCTTGCCGGCTTCTTAGCTTTCTTCTCCAATTCTGTAGAAGCAGGTTTTATTGGCTCGGGCTCAGGCATCTCTTTAGCTAACTCAGCCGGAGGCAAGGGCTCCACAGCTACGCCTTTATCAGCCACTGGCTCGGCTAGGCCTTCGGCTAGAACAGCAGGCACTTCCTCAACTTCCTCCACTTTAACCTGGGGAAGAATATCACCTTTATAAATCCAGACCTTTACCCCAATCCGCCCGAGAGTGGTATGCGCCTCAGTAAAGCCATAGTCAATATCAGCCCGCAGCTTCTGCAAGGGTACCTGCCCCTGATGCATCATTTCCCGCCGAGCTATCTCAGCACCACCTAATCTACCGGCACAATTGATCCTTATCCCCTTTGCCCCAGCCGCAAGGGTGCGAAAAATAGCTTGCTTCATCGCCCGGCGATGAGCAACACGACGCTCAATTTGCTCAGCTACCGACCTAGCTACTAAATAAGCATCAAGTTCGGGCTGCCGAATCTCCTGGATATTCAATTGGACCCTATTGCCAATAAGGCGCTCAAGGTGCTGCCTCATTTCATCAATTCTTTGCCCTCCCCGCCCGATGACAACACCAGGACGGGCAGTATGAATAGTTATCACTATCCTGTTTGCCTGACGGTCTATTTCCACCAGAGAGACACCAGCATCATCATATTCAGACCTAATTGACTGTCGAAGTTTCAGGTCTTCGTGCAAAAACGCTACATAATGCTTATTACTGGCATACCACTTCGCTTGCCAATCCCGTATGATGCCAATTCTAAAGCCAATAGGATGAACCTTACGACCCAACTTTCTCCTCCTGCTCGGCAACAACCACCGTAATATGACTAGACCGCTTAAGGATGGAGCTGGCTCGCCCTCGAGCTCGAGGGGAAAACCTCTTCAAGGTTCCTGCCCCATCAACAAAGATATTAACAATCCTCAAATTCGGCGACGTCTGAAAATTATTCTCAGCATTAGCCGCCGCTGATTTCACTACCTTAGCCACAACCCGGGCTGTGGGTGAGGAGGCAAACTTGAGTAAAGTCAAGGCTTCGTCCACTGTCTTGCCTCGTATCATATCTACTAGCGGACGCACCTTACGAGATGAAATACCTGTGTCCTTAGCCACTGCTCTCACTTCCATGCCATGCCTACCTCAATAACTACTGTCTCTTTCTTACCTGAGTAACCCTTTCTGCTTTAGCCACGTGCCCCCTAAAGGTTCTAGTCGAAGCAAACTCGCCTAATTTATGCCCCACCATATTCTCGGTGATAAAAATAGGCACATGCCTC
The DNA here is from genome assembly GCA_964354655.1 of uncultured Dehalococcoidales bacterium. GTDB lineage: Bacteria > Chloroflexota > Dehalococcoidia > Dehalococcoidales > E44-bin46 > E44-bin46. The sequence continues at coordinate 29,655 of CAYHAL010000005.1, read as the reverse complement.
CGGCCATCATGTACCGCGATGGTAAGCCCTATCATCGCCGGCATGACGGTAGATGAGCGCGCCCAGGTTTTTATTACCGCCTTCTGACCAGAGCGATTAACCGCCTCCACTTTCTTTAGCAGTTTGGGGTCAATGGCTGGCCCCTTCTTAATTGACCTTGACATTTACTACTTCCCCCGACGTTTAACAATCAACTTATCTGACGGCTTTTTTGGCTTACGAGTTCTATAGCCCAGAGCTGGCTTTCCCCACGGTGTCTTAGGTCCGGGCATGCCTATTGGCGTCCTGCCTTCCCCACCACCATGAGGGTGGTCACGCGGGCTCATAGCTGAACCCCTAACCGTAGGGCGCACACCTAACCACCGCTTGCGACCTGCCTTGCCCAATTTAATACCCTGATGGTCAATATTCCCCACCTGCCCAATGGTAGCTAAACAATCACTGCGAATACGCCTCACCTCACCAGATGGTAACCGAACCAGGGCATATTCACCCTCCTTTGCCATTAATTGAGCTGCGGCTCCAGCGCTTCGCACCAACTGCCCACCCCTCCCCTTCTCCAACTCAATATTATGTATCAAAGTGCCGCTTGGGATTAGCTTCAAGGGTAAAGCGTTCCCAGGTTTTATTTCAGCCTCACTGCCTGACTTTATCGTATCCCCCACGCTAAGCCCTAAAGGGGCCAGAATGTAGCGCTTTTCCCCATCAGCATAGTAAATGAGAGCAATATTTGCTGAACGGTTAGGGTCGTATTCAATAGCAGCCACTCTACCGGGAACACCAACCTTATCACGCTTGAAGTCAATAATGCGTAAACTCCGCTTGGCACCCCCACCCCGATGTCGGACTGTTACTTTCCCTTGACTGTTACGCCCAGCCTTCTTTTTAAGGGGTAGGAGCAGCGATTTCTCTGGCTTGCCTTTGGTTATTTCCTCAAAGGTAGAACCACTCATACCCCGCCTACCCGGAGAGGTTGGACGATATACCTTTAGCGCCACTTAGTTCCTCCTTGATAAATGCTAAACCCCTTCAAATAGTTCAATCTTATCCCCCGGTTGGAGGGTAACTATCGCCTTTTTCCAGGGTTGAGTTAACACCTGTCGTCTGCCCACCCTTCGTTCTTTACCACGTACCATCACCACATTAACTGCGGTCACCTTGACCTTAAACGCCTTTTCTACAGCCTGTTTAATCTGCGGTTTATTAGCGTCTCTGGCTACTTCAAAGGCATATTTACCCTGAGCCTGAAGCTCGGTACTCTTCTCAGTTATCACCGGACGACGCAATACCTCATAGGGATGCATTGCTCTCTCCTTGAGATAGCTCCTCTCCCCATAACTCCTCTGCCTTGCGCACGGCAGCTTCAGTCATTAATAGCCTTCTATAGGAAAGGATGTCAACCACATTAAGCAGACTAGCTGGTAATGTCTTAATCCCTGGCAGGTTACGGGCTGATTTAACTACATTAGCCTCTGGTTCTCTAGTAACGATAAGAGCTGAGAAATCCACCCCTAGTGCTGCCAGAATCTGTGCCATATCCTTAGTTTTAGGCTCGTCAAATTTTAGTTGCTCCAAAACCATTAATCCCCCGTCTCTTGCCTTAGCCGATAGGACACACCTTAGCGCTAATTGGCGCACCTTTTTAGGCATTGCTTGCCTATAGCTCCTGGGCTTAGGTCCAAAGGCAACACCTCCCCCTCGGCGCAGCGGCGACCTACGACTGCCAGCTCGGGCAAAACCGGTGTGTTTCTGCCGATATAATTTCCGACCACTACCAGAAACTTCGCTTCGAGTTTTAGTACTAGCTGTCCCCTGACGAGCATCGGCTTGCTGCCTTACCATTGCCTGGTGCACCACTGCCTCATTAAACGGCACGGCAAAAACTCGGTCGCTTATCTCAATATGCTTAATTACCTCTCCGGCAAGGCTATAAACTAGAACTTGCACTCCCTACTTCCTCCCGCCCGATTTTTGTATTAGCAATAACCCATTCGTCGCCCCAGGTACTGCCCCTCTAACCACCAATAGGTTACGGGTAGGGTCAGCTTCAAATACCTCTAAATGACGCGCTGTAACTTGCTTATCCCCCATATGTCCAGCCATGCGCATCCCCTTCCATACCCTACCCGGGGAGGTAGTAGAACCTATAGAGCCTGGGGCACGGTGGCGGTCTGACTGCCCATGCGTTTTGGGGCCACCGGCAAAATGATGGCGCTTTACTACACCAGCAAAGCCCTTGCCCTTTGACACCCCGGTAATATCCACTACATCACCCGCCTTAAACAGGCTAACATCAACCTTGTCCCCTGCTTTAACATTATCAACATCATCGGTTCTGAATTCACGAAGATATCTAGATGAACTCAGTCCCTTGAGGTGTCCCCGCTGAGGAGAGTTGAGCCGTTTTGCCTGACCAAATCCAAGCTGGACAGCATTATACCCATCTTTAGCCGCCGTTTTAACCTGGATTACAGTGCACGGCCCAGCCTCGATAGCAGTTATCGCCTCGGCTTTACCATCGTCCCGACATATCTGGGTCATACCCAACTTCCTGCCAATAATCCCTTGGCTCATCTCACTAGCCATCCTAGTTTCTACAACTTAATATCGATACTAACGCCTGAAGGTAGGCTCAAGCTAGCTAAGGCGTCTATTGTTTTAGAGGTCGTCTCTACAATGTCAATAAGGCGCTTATGGGTTCGAATTTCAAACTGCTCCTGGGAATTCTTATCAATAAAAGTGGAGCGGATAACGCTAAACTTCTGGATATGAGTCGGCAGAGGTATTGGTCCAATAACAACTGCCCCAGTCCGCTCCACCGCTTCAACAATCTGCAGAGCTGATTGGTCAAGAATCTTGTGGTCATAACCCTTTAGCTTAATACGAATCTTCTGCTTAGGCATAAAAGCTCACCTTTTACCTATAGCTCTAATTTCATCCACCAATTCAGCTGGTAGCTCCTCATAGTGATAAAATTCCATAGAATGGGTGGCTCTACCCTGACTTAGTGACCTAAGGCTAGTGGCAAGACCAAAGGTCTCAGCTAAGGCGAGGAAAGAATGGATGACCCGCATTTCGCCTTGTGTTTCTATACCTTCAATACGTCCTCTCCTTGAATTGAGGGCAGCTATTATATCACCAAGAAATTGTTCTGGAGTAACCACCTCCAACTTCATAATTGGCTCCAGAAGGATAGGCTTGGCTTTAGCCACGCCATTCTTTAGCGCAATTGACCCAGCCATCTTGAAGGCTATATCTGAAGAGTCAACCTCATGGTAACTACCGTCGTAGAGGATGGCTTTAACATCAACTATAGGGTAGCCAGCCAGCACCCCGGTCTCCATAGCCTCTTTAATCCCAATCTCCACTGCTGGGAAATATTGCTTGGGTATAGCCCCATTTTTAACCTGGCTCACAAATTGAAAGCCACTGCCACGCTCCACAGGCTTAAGCTCAAGACAGACATGTCCATACTGGCCATGCCCTCCAGTTTGCCGAACGAATTTCCCTTCAACCCGCACCGGTATGGTTATCGTCTCCTTATAGGCAACCCGCGGTTTACCTACCTTTGCCCCTACCTTAAACTCACTAAATAGTCGGCTCACTATGACCTCCAAGTGAAGCTCGCCCATACCTGAGATAATAGTCTGTCCTGTCTCTTGATTGTAGCCCACCTTAAAGGTAGGGTCTTCTTCAACCAATTTGCTTAGGGCTTCCCCTATCCTATCTTGGTCAGCCTTACTTTTGGGCTCAATAGCCACTGACAGCACTGGCTCGGGGAAGCGGATAGATTCAAGTAATATAGAATGAGAGGCATCACATAGGGTATCACCGGTAAAGGTATCCTTAAGACCTAAGGTAGCAACGATAGCCCCGGTGTCAGCCTCACCTATCTCCTCACGATGATTGGCATGCATTAGTAATAGCCGCCCAATGCGCTCCTTCCTGCCCCGGGTGGCATTAAATACCCGAGACCCCGCCTTCATTCTACCCGAATACACCCTTAAATAGACCAGCCTCCCCACAAACGGGTCAGACACCACCTTAAAGGCTAGTGCCGAAAGGGGGGCATCATCTGAAGCCGGACGGCTTACTGGAGTCCTCAATCTAGCATCAATGCCCCTTATCGGCGGTACATCCAAAGGGGACGGAAGATAGCTTACAATGGCATCAAGCAAGAACCGGACACCCCTATTTCTCAGGGCACTGCCACAAAGGACGGGCACCCCTCTATTGGCTAAGGTCACCCTTCTTAAGGCTGCTACCAGCTCATTAGAAATAATGCTCCTGCCATCCAGATAAGCCGCCATAATCCGGTCATCACTTTCAGCCAATTTTTCAATTAGTACCTGACGAAATTCGGTACACTTCGCCAGCTCCGAGTCTGGAACAGGTACTTGCATTGGTTCAGAGTCTGGGCTTCCGTCAAAGCGCCACGCCTTATTCCCTATCAGGTCAATAACGCCCTCGTGTGAGGTTTCACTACCTAGAGGTAATTGTACGGGCAGGGGCTTGGCTTGAAGCCGCTCTTTAATCATGGACAAACTGCGGTCAAAGTTAGCACCAACTCGGTCCATCTTATTGATGAAGCAAATTCTGGGCACTTTATATCTATCAGCCTGTCGCCATACTGTTTCTGATTGAGCTTCAACCCCGGCTACAGCGTCAAAAACCACCACCCCCCCATCCAATACTCTAAGACTGCGCTCTACTTCAGCAGTAAAATCCACATGCCCTGGGGTATCAATAATATTGATGCGGTGATTCTGCCAATAGCAGGTAGTAGCCGCCGCCGTAATAGTAATGCCGCGTTCCCGTTCTAGCTGCATCCAATCCATCACGGCTGTACCTTCGTCTACCTCACCAATCTTATAGGTACGACCGGTAAGGTATAGTATCCTCTCGGTGATGGTGGTCTTACCAGCATCAATATGGGCAATGATAGCTATATTTCGTATACGTTCTAATGGAAATCTCTCAACCACGTCCTGTCCCTACCTTAAACTCACCATTTATAGTGGGCGAAGGCTCTATTGGCTTGAGCCATTTTATGAGTGTCCTCACGCCTTTTAATAGTTACCCCCTGCTCTTTCGAAGCGTCAATAAGCTCAGCCGCTAGCTTCTCCGCCATAGATTTGGCGGCTCTGGCTCTAGCCGATCCTATTAGCCAACGTATAGCCAAAGCAGTACCACGGTCAGACCGAACCTCTATCGGCACTTGATAGGTAGCACCCCCTACCCGACGAGGCTTAACCTCAAGTAGAGGCGTGGCATTCTTTATCGCCTGTTCTAAAACATTGACCGGGGCTTTTGACTCCTGCCGTTCCATAATGTTTAGAGCATCATAGACAATCCCCTCCGCCTTAGCTTTCTTGCCTCCCGCCATTACTCGGTTAATCAACCGAGCCACCAAGACACTGTGATACCTACTATCCGGAGAGGGCTCTCTTTTTACAACTCTGCCTCGCCTTGGCACTTTACCTCCTTAATTTAAGCCGCCTCTTGAGCCACCTCTTCAGCTACCCCTTTAGCTCGCTTGCTTCCATACTTACTACGACCCTGACGACGATTAGCTACACCACTGGCATCAAGGGCACCACGGATGATGTGATAACGAACACCAGGTAAATCCTTTACCCGACCTCCGCGAATCAAGACTACGGAGTGCTCCTGCAACTCATGCCCTTCGCCAGGAATATAGGCTATGACCTCCAGCCCATTGGTCAGCCTCACCCTCGCTATTTTACGCAACGCCGAATTGGGCTTCTTCGGGGTGGTAGTCTTAACATTAATACAAACCCCTCGCTTCTGTGGCGAGTTCCCCGGCACCCTTTTATTCTTTAACGCATTATAACTAAAGCGCAGCGCCGGCGTTTTGGTTTTCTTAATAAACTTCTTACGCCCTTTACGGACAAGCTGGTTAACTGTAGGCAATCGGCTCCTCCTATTCCCCAACAATTTTAATGGATGAGCTTAGGCTCATCCATTTCAAGCTAAGCGATAAATTGAACATTAAACTTCAATCTACCACTTTTTTAGCTATAGTGTCAAAGGCTAGCTTTTTAGTCTACCACAGCTAATGGTTAGCTGTCAACAGCTATGGTAGATGTCATATAGGCAAAAAGGGGTGAATTAAATTCAACCTATATTTTCTCCCTGATAGACTCCCTGGTAGCCTTCTGTCTCCCCGGTTAGCCATAGGAAAACAAGCTGGACAATCCTGGTATTCCTCTGCAGACGAAACCCCTGAGGATTATAGACCACCATAAGGGATTGGGAACGACCGGAATAGCCAGCATCCCAAACCGCGGTGTTTACCGTAACCCCACAACGAAGCAGACTCGACCTAGGGGTGGCTAATGCCATAACATTTTTAGGTAGATGGACTATCTCATTATAAGTAACAATATAGGCACCTGGCATCAAGTCAACAAAATCCAGCCCGTCAAACACCAATGGGGCTAAATTAGATACCAGCCTTTGACTATCTTTGACCACTATCCTACCCGATGACTGAAGCATTGCCACCTCACGCAGTGTAAGGTCAACACCGTTAGGTTGCACCTGCTCGTCAAGGTTGATACCGCCTTCTATCAGCGGCGGCTCTTGCTGGAGCAATCGGTGGATATCCTGCTGGGATAAAATGGCTGCCATTTTCAAGCCTCCTTCCTAAATTAATTTGTCATCCACGAATGTATAATAACAAATTAATGAGGGAATAGGTTAATTCAAGCTACAAAAGGGGTAACCAGAGCGGTTAAAGCTCCCAGCAGCATGCTGTAGCCAACTGTCTACTTGGCATAGAAACTGGCAATCCAGCCAGGCCTTTCCGGCACTCTCCCCACCTCCAGTATCTCCTGCCACTCCTCATCGGTGAGCCGGTCATCCATAGGCTGCTTGAATTCAAAATAGCTGAAAGCAGGTCCAGCCCCAACCAAGATTCTACCGTCGGGTAATTTGTAGGCAGCCAGGATGAGGTCAACATAACCGACCCCTTCCTCCAAAACCTGCCGCGGTGGGTTGGTATCAGTGTGTACATCAGCAACTATAGTCGTTTCCTTCCCCTTTGCCTCGACCCCGGCGACGATGGAATCAAGCTCATCACCAAAGTCCCTGATAAACTGATAATCGGCTTCAGCCAGTTCCTTATTTTCCAGTTCGTCTTTGGATATATCTATCAGCCTGGTCAGGATGCCCTCCAGGCTTTCCAGCCGCGACTTCTCCTCGTCACTTAGGGCATTAAGCTGAGCCAGTCCCTCTTTGGTCATCTTGGTAAGAGCTAACATTCGGGTGTAGGACTCAGGGACAGGCTCAACATAGCCAACTACCGGTTGGGACGGTGGCAGTGCTGTCTTAAGAGCAGGGGTATAGCTCTGCTTGGCATATAGGATGGTATCATGCCGCAATTCAGCCCAAGAGGCTAGAGCTGTCTGTAGCTCCTTATCCTGCCAAGCTTGCGTCTGCATGAAGGTGGGATAACCGTTGCCAAACCCCTCAAGCAATGGCTTTAGCGCATACAGCCAAGCCCAATAGAGGTTACGGTTCCACTGGGTAATATCAAATTCACCAAATTGAGCCTTTAGTTCATTTAGCTGCTTATCATAGCTGGTATCTATACCCTGGTATTCAGTATCCCCCTCCTCCTTTAATACCTGATAAGCCCGCTCAGAACCAAGGACTGCCATTATATCCAGACCTCGAGGAAAGCACCTAGCTGGACCAAGCTGGGTCATCTTCATAGTAAAGGGCTCACCACTGCCAACATACATACCGACGGCAGGGGAGACCAAGTTTTGAAACATGTAGGAATCGGGGACAAACCTCTGCCCCATGAATCGCATCCCCTTGGTCTTAGCCAAGCACTGATAAAGCTTCTCCCTGGTTACCGGCGGATAGACCACACAGATGCCCGAACCGCCATAGATTTCCGGGCTTCTCATTTGAGCCAGCTCAGCTTTAAGGGCTAGAAGGTTATCATCATTGGCAAGCAGGCTGGCGTCAAACTCAGTGCCAAAGACCTTTTCAATGGCACTAAGGTACTCATAAGGGGTGAGGTCATCGGCGGTACCAACAAAGAACGCGGTAACCGAGTAAATGCGGTCCCATATTTCCTGAGCGGTGCCGTCACCCACCTCGACACCAGATAATTCAGCCGAAATTAAGGAGGCTTGAATGGTAGCCAGCTTGGCATCCCCTTCAGCAATTAAGGGTCCTTCCGAGGCAGCGCACTCGCTTACCTCCCCACCCTTTAACAGGAAAGCCATCCTGCCATACCACATCATCGCCTTGAAGTACCTTTTTAAGGTCTCGCTACGGGTGTAGTGCCCCCGTGGCACATACTGGGAGTAATCTTCACAATAGCAGCAGGGAACATCGCAAAGACAATCCGTATTTGTATTAAAGATAGCACTGGGCTTAAAGTCCTGGTGCTGTTCAATGTTCTTGAGCTCCTCATCTACTTCTTCCTGCACATAGCTAGGGATAGTGAAACTGACCTTCCTTATCGGCTTAAACTCCTTCTGGTCATAGGGATTTTCGCGGTTCCATTGCTCAATCTCCGCCTTCAATTCTGCCTCGTCATAGCCCTCAGTGGGCGTCTGGAGAAGCTCCAGCCCAACAGCAAAGTAAGCCGCGTTTCTCCTCGCTGCCTCCTTGAGGTCGGAATCGGTAAAAGCGTTATAGTCCTGAATAGACCTTCCCAGCATAGCCTGACTCATATCAATGAGCTTATCAAAGAATTCCTCTTCTTCAATCCGTTTCAAAATCTCATTGAACTGGATATGATAAAGATGGAGGAGCGTGTCAGAGGTTACAAAGATAGGAACACCAAGCTCCTTCATCGCCTTATAGGGTTCTACGATATCGTCACCATACCACGGTATGACCACAAACCCGTTTTTCTGGAGGAGTTCCTTCTGATTGCTGTTGAGCGGCAAATTCAAATCTACATCCGACAGGTTGCCAACTTCCTCCAATGCCAGTGGCAAGGAATAAGCGGGGGAAGACAGAGTGATAGACAAAGCCTCCTGTTCATAAGTAGACGCCATTGCCAGCTTCGGATTGTATATGTCACCGGCTACCACTGATGGTATATTCAAGGCAGGTGGCAGAGATGGCTTTTGGACCACGCATCCACTAGCCAAGATAATGCCGATTAGTAGCAAAGAAATAAGCAACCTTGCCTTCATTGCCTTTCCCTATCTATAAAAACGAGGTTCCGAGCCAAAAGTTACCCTTTTAGACTTTACTGTAGCCGAAAAACAGACAATTATCAAATACCTATTTACTATTTGCTTTCTCCCCTTCGCAAGTGGTCATGCATTGACGTTGTGAGCGTTATCGTGTATAATGCCAGTAAGATGTATAGCGTGAAAGAGGCAGCAAGTAAGTTAGGAATATCTGAAAGCCATTGCCGAAGGCTAGTCGAAAAAGGGGAGATACATGGCAAGAAGCTAGGGCATGACTGGGTAGTTCTTAGCTTAGAATACAAAAGAAAGAGAAAACCGAAGGGAAGGAGGTTGAGGTGAAAGCTCTACCTATAATATCGCTTGCAATTGCAATCGGAATAGCTGGCTATGAGGCGACGATGTGGCTTGGTAAGAGTGATTTGGCGTTTGTGATTATAGCCCTTGCTGTTGCCATAATATTTCAATCTGCTTATTCTTTGGTGAGAAAATAAGAACGGGCATTTAGATAATAAGGAGGTTGAAGTGGAAAGGAAAATTTGGGGATGGATAATGTTTGGGGCAGGGTTCTACTTGATAGTAGACGGTGTACTATCAGGTGGCATAAGAGGACTTCCTGGCGAGGCATGGTGGCAAGTTGTGTTGGGAACTGTCGCTGTTGTCTCTCTTCTCTGCATTCTTATTATAGTTGGCTGGGGGATGGCACGTTCAAAACCAAAGTCATTAAAGTCATTTAAGTGCCCTAAGTGTGGGTTTACAGAGGGAGAAGAGGAATAAAACCAAAGATAAAGAATGGGAGGGAAGTAAATGCGGTGTAGAAAAAAGATACAAGACCAACAATCAGGTAATAGTAGCCAAGGCAAGAAAAAAAGGAAGATAGAGGATGAAACGGAAAGAATTAAGGGTGGATTTGGCAATACAGAATTCACTAAACTGGAAGACTCGCAGAGGGCAGCTCTGTTTGAGCATTATAGAAGATGCGGAGAATTCTGGCGACATTGGACGACTACAATCTGGAGCATTCCTTCTGTAGCATCAGGCATTAATATTGGTGCTTATGTCGCGGTGTTCACAACTCATATTCCTAAAGAGGGCAAAATCCTCGCCTTTGGAATATTATCTCTTTTGAACCTCATACTAACGCTGGGTCTTTGGAAACACCAAAGCCTGCAGAAGAAATTTGGCGACCGAATAATGGCAATCGAAGAATATGCTTCTATCGCTCTAATTGACCCTCCGATTGAAGGAAAACCATCATGGAGCGGTAGCACCGCCTACGTAATAGCGATGGTTTTTATTACGGTCACAAGTTTCTCTTTCTACATCGCTCATTTCATCTCTTCATATTGTAGCACTCAACAGGTATTCTCCAGTCTGATGTCGAGCGCTACAGTTGCCCCTGGGATAGGGTTCTGTATAATTCTTGTTTATTTGCGTTGTCGTAAACTGCAAAAGAAACTTGCAGCGAATAAACAGAAAGAAGGAAGGGGTGATGACAAGGGTTAAGCACAAATCTGTGGGACTAAAAAAACTAGCTACAAATAAGTGGCAACGGAGGGATTTGAACCCACGACCAAAGGCTTATGAGTCCTCTGCTCTACCACTGAGCTACGTTGCCAGCAGGCAAAATATAACATAACTCAAATCTGACTGTCAATTCTCGGACAGCTAATCAACCCCAGTAACATATTCTCTTACATTGCGGTTTTGAACTGGGTCAACTCCATCTTCTGATGATGCGGACCCCACTGGCCTTGAAACTAGCGTAAACCACTTTACCGATAGTAAGGTTAAGCTCTTCGGCTGACCTTTTTGTTACCAGACATAGCAGAGAAAAACCACAGTCTACCTCAATCCTAATAAGCGGCTCGACTAAAGACATCTTGACTATCTTGCCTTGGAAAGTGTTTCTAGCACTACTTAAGCCTTTTGCGGATATTAAAGTTATCTCCTCAGGTCTGATTAAGGCATAAACCCTTTCCCCCACTTCGTAATCGGAAATCGCTTCAATAATGCTCCCATTCACATCTACAGCAACCAGACCCCCGTCCTTCCCCGATACCACACCAGCCAAGATATTCTCAATGCCGACGAACTCAGCTACCTCCCGGCTCTCAGGCAAGGTGAATATCTCGTTAGGAGTACCCACTTGTAATATTCTCCCATCTACAAGAACACCAATCCTGTTAGCCAGGCGTTGCCCCTGGGACATATCATGGGTAGCCATCACTACTGTCATCTTGTGCTCACCAACAATATGCGCCAGGACCTCCTCTACCTTTGATACTGAAACCGGGTCCAGATTGGCAGTCGGCTCATCAAGAAACAGCAACTCCGGCTGAGTAGCCAGAGCCCGGGCGATAGCCACACGCTGGGTCTCACCCCCAGAAAGTGTTTTGGCATCTCTATCTCTGTAGTCAGTCATACCGACAAGTTCGAGAGCACCCTCTACCCGCTGACGAATAACCTCGTCCTTCTCTCGCCGCCACCTCAGACCACAGGCAACGTTATCGTAGACACTCATCGTAAAGACCACCGGCTTCTGCTGGACAAACGACATCCGGCGACGCACCCTGAGCCTTTCCTGTCCAGAGCTGGTAACATCCACCCCATCAAAATGCACCTTCCCTGACGCCGGCATTTCCAAGAGGTCTAAAAGCCTGAGCAGCGTTGTCTTACCGGCACCGGTGGGGCCAATCACAGCAAAAACCTCACCCCTCTCGATTTTGAGATTTACGTCCCGCAGGACATAGCGCCCCCCGTATTTCTGGCCCAGGTTATAAGCTTCTATCATCCCATCTCCTTATCTATGCTGAAGCCTGTTCACGGTTATATTTATTGCCAGTGCTATCAAGAGGAGTATTATCCCCAGGGCTAGTGACAGCTCAATATCACCCTTTGATGTCTCAAGCGAGATAGCCGTAGTCAGGGTTCGGGTGAACCCCCTGATGTTGCCGCCGGCCATCATGGCCAAGCCGACCTCTGAGAAAGCCCGACCGAACCCCATGATTACCGCCGTCAGCACCGCATACTTTGCCTCTCTGAGGGTGATAAGTCCCATCTGAAGCCGGCTCGCACCGAGGGAAACTGCGGTTTCCGGAACTGCTTTATCAACACCGCTCAGCGCCGAGATAACCAGGCCCAGCATCAGCGGCATAATTAGAATGACCTGACCGATAACCATCACTGTCGGCGTAAACAGAAGGTGTAAGCCACCCAGCGGCCCGGCTCGAGAAAAGATGATGAAGACGAGGAGACCAACGACCACAGTGGGCAGACTGAAGAGGGTTTGGATGACACTGATAAGAGCCCTTTTCCCCGGAAAGTGGGCAAAGTGAATCAAGCTACCCAAAGGTATGGCAAACACAGTGGTGAGACTACAGGAGGTCGATGAGATTGCCAACGACCTCCTGGTTATCTCCACCACCTCTGGGTCAAGTGAGGCAATAAGGTGTAGGGCTTTAATCAGCCCCTCTATAAACGCTTCCAAAGTACTTTACCCCATAGACTCTTAAGGCTGAGGCTCAGCCCCGGCACACGGGGTGAACAGCTGCAGACCATACTCCTTAACCCCATACTCACCGATCAGCTTCTGGATTTCGGGCGAGGTCAGAAAGCCCAGCATATTAGCCGCCATTTCTGAATTCAGCCTGACGCCGGTAACCTTCTCGGGGTTAACCGCAATCACCGAGTAGACATTAAGCATGATGCTACCCTTATCCACTATAGGCACCAGATTTACCTTGCTCTTGTAGGCAAAGAAGGTTCCCATATCAACCAGAGTATAGCCCTGCTTCTCGTTGGCATGGAGCAGGGTGGGGCCCATGCCCTTGCCGGTCTCTACATACCAGGCTCCTGCCTGACGGATCGCCTCGTAATCAAAGCCGGCACTCTTCCAGATTGCCTTCTCTTTGCTATGAGTGCCTGAATCATCACCACGGGAGATGAAAGGGGCACTTCCCATCTCGGCAAGCTTCTTGAAGGCGTCTTCCGGTGTCATATCTTTAATGCCTGCCGGGTCACTTTCGGGCCCCACAATGAGGAAGTAGTTATAGGCAAAAGGAACCCGCTCTACCCCATACCCGTCGGCAATGAACTGCAACTCGTTAGGCTTGTCATGAATGGTGATGACATCCACATCCCCCCTTTTGCCATATTCAAAGGCAATGCCGCTTCCGGTATAGAGGACGTCAAGCTCAACACCATACTTCTCTTCAAACATTGGCTCAAGATATCCCCATAGACCAGTGTCGTAAAGGCTAGTAGTAGTCGCCACACGTAGCCTCTCTTGCGGTGTGAGCGGCTCTGCTGCCCCCTTCGTAGCGCAGCCTATACCAGTCGCCAGCATGCTTAAAAGCGCCGATATAGTTAATAAATAAAGACCTATTTTTCTCAACTTTCACCTCTCAATTTACTACTAAAAGATACGCCTAAATAAAATGGGAAAGCACCTCGGAAGGAGGTGCTCTAACTGATACAAGTACTGGCATGAGCTCTCCTTTCCAAACACGGGAGGCATCACCGTTTCCAGTGATACCCTACCGGCCAATCTCCATAGGCATACCTTTAGGAGAATAGGCTCGGAGAGTAATTTTTAATTTATGCGCTTGGCTATGAGAATATCACACCGATAACACGGGTGTCAAGTCTTCTATAGACCTTCCGTTTCACCTTGACGGTAGTATAGCCAGTTGTTAGAATTCGCAATAGAGCTTTAGAGCAAAAACTTCCAATTCGGTCTGGCAACACTGTGTATTGGTGGTGGGCAGGGAATGGCGATAATTATAGAGAGGAAGTAATACTAACTTCCTCGCTTTTTGTAGTCAGGGCACCAGGTAGCATTGGGACGGTCAGAGTTATGACACGCCCCACGCCAGTCCCATTTACAGCTATCACACAGGAAAATATTCATTCCCAGCGCCTTCTTAACTCTAAGGCTAATCCTGCGTCTCCAAGGGGGCTTCGTAGACTCCATCTAAACCAAACCAATTTAACGTAAAAATGCCTTTTTAGTATATCAGGTTTGGTGCTACCTAGCAAAAATTGTGCTAAAATAGTTTAATTATGTTGAAAGGGGAATTTGCCAATGGCTACTCCTGAGGTCAAAAAAGAAGAACGACTAAATCTGGAGTCCCTTACCTGGGGTGACCTAACCTGGGTAAATATCGATAGCCCGACAAGAAAGGAGACCGAGTATCTAGCTCAGCATTTCCCATTCCACCCGCTTAATCTTGATGACCTTTTAAGCCGGCTAACGCGACCTAAAATTGATGAATATAAAGACCACCTTTTTATTGTTCTCCACTTCCCGTTTTGGAATAGGGAGGAACAAGCGATAATTTCCAGTGAGCTGGATATTTTTATAGGTGAAAACTATGTAGTGACAGTTGACTACACAGGTAACCTCAAGACATTAGCTAAATTCTTTAAATTATGTCAGTCTGACGAAGAGTCACGACAAGAGAACTTCAGCCAAGGCTCTACTTACCTACTCTACCGCATAGTTGATAGATTAGTTGACTATTGCCTGCCGATATTAAACAAAATCGGTGACAAAATTGAGGGGGTTGAAGATGTTATGTTCGCAGAGAGAAGGCCAGGCACAGTAAGAGACATCTCTATACTTCGGCGTGAGGTTATTGCCTTTCGCCGCGTCATCTGGCCAATTAGAGCAGTTATTGGCAGTCTAGAACCTAAAGTCCGCCGCTTTACCAAAATGGACATGGCTGCTTACTTCGGAGATTTGGTTGACCACCTAGACAAGATTTGGGATGGCTTAGACGAGTATAAAGAGGTGCTCGAAGGGCTAAGTGCTACCCGTGATTCGCTAGCTTCAAACCGTATTAACGAGGTCCTCCGCATCCTGACCATCCTAACTACCATCGGCACCGTGCTAACAGTTGTTGTCAGCTTCTATGGAATGAATATCCCCATCGTCGGGAGCTGGGAGGCTCCCGGGGGCAGTCACATTACTGTATTTATTGTGATAGCAATAATGCTGTCTATAACGGGAGCCATGCTCTACTTCTTCCGTCGCAAGGGCTGGATTTAATAATGAACATTCAAGTCCTGGGTGCCCATAATTGTGAATCACAAAGCTCAAAGTACACCTGCCTACTAATTGATAATGTTCTGGCGATAGATGCCGGCGGGCTTACCTCCAGTTTATCCTTCCAGGCACAACAAAAACTCAAAGCCATACTGCTCACCCACTACCACTACGACCATATCAGAGATATCCCAGCCCTAGGCATGAACCTTCTCCTTCACTACGCTACCATCAATATCTACTCTACACAATCGGTATATGATGCTCTTACCACCCACTTACTAAATGACAAGCTTTACCCCAATTTCCTAGAACGGCCGGAGCAGAATCCAACAATTAAGTTCACCATAATACAACCATACCGGATTGAGCACATTGAAGGCTATAGTATCCTAGCCACCGAAGTAAATCACTCTGTCCCAACCATCGGCTATCAGGTTACCTCCCCAGAGGGCAAGGCAATGTTTTATACTGGAGATACCGGCCCAACTTTAGCCGACTGCTGGAAGTATGTATCACCCCAGCTACTCATTGTTGAAGTTACAGCATCAAATAGATACGAGGAGTTTGCCAAACAGTCGGGGCATCTTACTCCCAATCTACTCAAACAGGAGCTAATTACCTTTCGCCAGCTTAAGGGTTACCTGCCCCAGGTAGTCACGGTTCATATGAGCCCTAATGTAGAGAAGGAGATAGAGGCTGAAATAGCCGTAGTCGCCAAAGACCTAAATAACCCAATTAATCTTGCCCATGAGGGGATGCAACTTCAGATATAAAATAACCCACTGACAAATAGAAGGCTATAAGGGGAATCGGAAGGGTTGAGACCAATAGACAGTCTGAAATTTATCGTCGACAACAATGTTGGCAAGCTAGCCAAGTGGCTGAGAATAATGGGATATGATGCCCTGTTCTTTAATGGCAGCAATGATTCCCGCATGGTAGCTATTGCTCTGGCTGAGGAAAGGGTAATATTAACCAGAGATACTCAGATTATGAAAAGACGGGTGGTAACCAGTGAACGGCTCAAAGCCATCTTCATCCAAGGTGATGAACCTGAGCGACAAATGCATCAGGTAATAGACAGCCTGCACCTAGACCGTCGGTTTAAGCCATTTACTATCTGTCTGGAATGCAATCAGCCCCTAGTGGAAAAGAGCAAACAGGAAGTGAAAGACCTAGTGCCGCCGTATGTTTTCCAAACCCAAAACCAGTATATGGAGTGCCCTAGCTGCCACCGAATCTACTGGAGAGGCACACACTGGCAGAGGATGACCGAAAAGCTGAGGAAATGGACGTTAGGAGAATAGTCAGATGGTAGCTTCAAGTGGCTATGGTAAAGTAACCGATGACATTCTCACCTCACTGACTGAAATAGTTGGTAATAAGAATATCGTGACTGGCGACGAGCGGGAGAATTATGCTCGTGATGAGACGCCCAAGCTAAAGCCGGTTCTTCCCGCAGTAGTAGTCAAACCTGAAAACGCTGACTCAGTGGCTAAGATACTAAAGCTGGCTAATGAGAAAAATATCCCAGTCACCCCTCGGGGTGGGGGGACTGGTCTTTCTGGGGGTGCTGTGCCCATTTATGGAGGGATTGTCCTGTCTTTGGAACGGATGAACCGAATCCTAGAGATAGACGAGGATAACTTTGTGGCTACCGTTGAGCCAGGGGTTACTCTTTCTGACCTTTATCCGGCTGTGGAAGAGCATGGACTTTACTACCCGCTGTACTCTGGTGAGATGAGCGCTACCATAGGCGGAAATGTAGCCACCAATGCCGGCGGGATGAAAGCGGTGAAATATGGAGTAACTAGGCACTTCGTCCTAGGGTTGGAAGCGGTGCTACCTACCGGGGAAACAATACAAACCGGAGGCAAGTTTGTTAAATGTTCCACTGGCTACGACCTGACCCAGCTAATCATTGGTTCGGAAGGAACCCTGGCAGTGGTAACCAAGGTCATGCTGAGGCTTATTCCACCTCCGAGAAAAAGGGAAGTACTTTTTATCCCGTTTAATAGTCTTCACGATGCTATTGAGTCTGTCCCTGATATACTTAAGGCGAGGATACTCCCTGTGGGTATAGAGTTTATGGAGAAGGACATCATCAATATGGTTGAGCAATATACAGGTAAGGAAATCCCGCTACACGACTACGAGGCCTTTCTCATGATAATTATAGAGGCGGATAGTGAAGACGAGATTCACCAGCTCTCCAGTCAAATCGGCGAAGCCTGCCTGAATCACGGTGCTATAGATGTTTTTGTCCCTGGTAGTGAGAGGGCTAAGAGAAAGCTTCTGGAGGCCAGAGAGAAGTTCTACCACGTCATCCAGCATTTTGGCATGCCAGATATAGCTGATGTGGTTGTCCCCCGCAGTAGGATAGCTGAGTTTGTGGAGAAGGCAAAGGGAATAGCCAGTGAATACAAGATTCCTCTCGTCGCCTACGGACATGCCGGGGATGGAAATGTCCACCTCCACCCTATGATGAGTCGGGAAACAGACAAAGCCGAGGACAGGATAAAAGAAATCCTTACCAAAATCTATGAGGTTGGAGTATCATTAGGTGGGACAATCTCGGGAGAGCACGGTCTTGGCTTTGCCAAGAAAGGCTACCTCGATATTGCTACAGATAAGGATAAACTGGAGCTGATGAAAAGGGTTAAGCGGGCTTTTGACCCCAACAATATTATGAATCCGGGCAAGGTCTTTGACCTGGAGTAATTAAGAGCTATGTTATTAGCCATTGATATTGGAAATACTGATACCACTTTCGGCGTTTTTGAAGGCGAGGAGCTTTGTGCTACCTGGCATATGGCGACTAATATTCACCGTATGGCAGATGAGTATGCCGCCCTGTTGCTCAACCTGCTGCACCACCAAGGTATAGATCCATCAGCTATCAAGGAGGCAGCCCTGTGCAGCGTCGTCCCACCAGTGATAGCCACCGGTGAGGACTTACTGCGGCGATACTTCCACATCTCGCCACTGGTGGTAGGCGCCGGGGTCAAGACCGGGGTGCGCATCCGCGTGGACAACCCCAGGGAGGTTGGCGCTGACCGCATCGTGAATGCGGCGGCTGCCCATCACCTCTATGGCGGTCCGGCAATCATCACTGACATGGGGACAGCCACTACCTTTGATGTGGTATCCAAAGAAGGTGATTACCTCGGCGGGGTTATTGCCCCGGGTATAAATACTGCGGCTGAGGCTCTATTTACGCAGACAGCAATGTTACCCCGGGTGGAATTAGTCTGCCCCAAACGGGCTATCGGCAGTAACACCATCGCCGCCATGCAATCAGGGATTGTCTTCGGCTATGTGGGACTTGTTGAAGGTATAATGGCTCGCATCCAGCAGGAGTTAGGCGAGAAAGCTAAGGTGGTGGCTACCGGGGGCTGGGCGGAACTCATAGCTAGAGAAACACCGGTAATTGATGTGGTAAACCCCAACTTGACATTGATTGGACTGAGACTCATCTATCTAATGAATAAAGCTGAGTAGGAGCATTATGTTAGCTAATAAGACTATAGTATTGGGTATAACCGGGAGTATAGCCGCCTATAAAGCGGCTGACCTTGCCAGCAAATTGACCCAGGCTGGAGCCAAGGTTGAGGTAGTTATGACCAAGTCGGCGACCAAGTTCATAACTCCGCTAACCCTTCGTAGCATCACCGGCCGACCGGTGGTAACCGATATGTTTGAGCTAGCCTCTGAGTTCAGCATTGAGCATGTAGCCCTAGCCGAAGCCGCTGATGTAGTGGTTATTGCCCCAGCTACCGCCAATGTTATCGCCAAATTAGCTGCCGGTATCGCTGATGATGAGCTTACCTGCACCGTGCTGGCTACCAAAGCACCGGTCATTCTAGCCCCGGCCATGGATGTCAATATGTTCCAGAACCCCGTTACCCAGGAAAACCTAGCTAAGCTTAAAGCCAGAGGTTTTACCATCGTTGGTCCTGAGCACGGCTGGCTTGCCTCAGGTAAAGTAGGCATGGGATGTCTGGCTGACACCGCCAAAATCATAGACACCATCGGTAAAGTATTAGAACAATGCAGAGACCTAGCCGGTAAACGCATTGTAGTTACCGCCGGTGGCACCCAAGAACCAATTGACCCTGTTCGCCACATTGGAAATCGCTCCTCGGGTAAAATGGGTTATGCCATAGCTGAAGCGGCTAGGGATAGAGGGGCTGAGGTTAAGCTAATCACCGCCCCCGCCTCCCTCCCCAAACCGGTAGGCACGGAGGTTATCTCAGTTACAACCGCCACTCAAATGAAGGCAGCAGTAGCCAAGGCAGTAGCCCAAGCTGACGCCCTGATTATGGCGGCGGCTGTCGCCGACTATCAGCCGAAAACCACAGCCAAGGCTAAAATTAAGAAAGAAACCCCCACCCTGACCTTAGAGCTAATCAGGACGCCAGACATTTTGACCGAAGTAAAGGGCAACTTCCTCAAGGTCGGCTTCGCTGCCGAAAGTGAGAATATAGTAGAAAATGCCAAAAAGAAGTTGCAGAGTAAGCAGCTCGACTTCATCGTGGCTAATGATATTACCGACCCAAGTAGCGGCTTCGGCACCGACACCAACAAAGTAACCCTGATTGACCGAGATGGCAAAGTAGAAAGCCTGCCCTTGCTAACTAAAAGAGAGGTAGCTGATAGGATACTGGACAAGGTGGTGGGGCTTTTAGGTAAGAAAGCTGGAATGTAAGAAGATGTTACTAATAGACGGCGTGAGGTATGAGGTATGGACAGCGAAGGGTTGATGTGACTAAAGGCAAAACAGGATAAAAATTTTGGGAAACAATTCGTATCTGGTTAGCTTTGAATTGTTTTTCGTGTTATGTCAACAAAAATGGACAGCAGTCCAAAAGGAGGACACGAGGTATGAAGATGTTGCTGATAGATGGTGTGAAATACGAACTATGGACACCAGATGGTGAAAATGCCTCAAAAGAATTATGCTTTTATTGACGGTAATAATCTTCACTTATCCGTACTTAATATTGGATGGAAATTAGGCTATAAAAGATTCAGAGCGTATCTACGAGATAAATACGATATAGCGAAAGCGTACTATTTTATTGGGCAAGTTCCTGGGATGGAACAGCTGTACAACTCTCTTAAATCATACGGGTATGAACTTGTCTTCAAGCCACCTATAAAAGACAAATATGGTAACTTTAAGGGTAATGTTGATGCTGAGCTGGTGCTACAAGTCATGATTGATGTAAATAACTATGAAAAAGCCGTCATAGTGACTAGCGATGGTGATTTTTATTGTTTAGTCAAGTATCTGCAGAATATCGGAAAATTTGAGCGTCTTCTAGCTGCTAGTAAAGGTGGTTGCTCAAAGTATTTAAGACAAGCAGCAGGAAGTAAGGTTGATTATATGGATAATCTGAGAGCAAAACTTGAGTATAAAGTGAAAAGCACCCCATAAGGACTAACCCTTATAGCGTGCTTTCCGAAATGATTCTGAGTAAAGCATAACAAATTTTATTGAAATTGTCAATAGCCACTTGGTAGGGGGTGGGAAAATGTTACTGATAGACGGCGTGAAATACGAACTGTGGACTCCACCGAGCGAAGATGAGTTTGAGCGGGTGGTGAAAGAGCACGCTCAAGAAATCTTCGGCGAACAGTCCATATACCTTGATAAGAAGCAAAAACTAAAGTCGCTTTCGGGAATCGGCTCAATACCTGATGGCTACGTTATCATCTTTGGAGACTCACCTCATTGGCATATCGTTGAAGTGGAACTGTCATCTCATCCCTTACATGAGCACATAGTTTCACAAGTCAGCAGGTTCATTGCTGGGATAAGCAACACTAACATTCAGAGAGGAATAGCTAATGCTATACATGACGAAATAACTAGAGATGACTTTCTCAAGCTCAAGTTAAGGAAAGCAATCGAACCCACTGAGATTTACAAATTCTTGGCAGACCTTATCTCAAAGCCACCTATATTGACAATTATTATAGAGAAAGACACAGAGGAATTGAGAGAAGCCCTCAACACACTCCGTTACCCTCAAATCAAGGTTGTAGAGTTCCAAACTTTTGTAAGGGAAAGAGTTGGCTTACAAGTTCATGCCCATTTATTTCAGCCTATTTATGCTTTCGTACTTCCTCCCCCACCACCTCCACCAGACAAAGGAGCAAAGAAGGCTGGCGAAAAAGGAAGAAAGGTCACGTTTGAAGAACTAGCAAGTGCAGGTTTACTCAAGGATGGGCAATTTTTATATTTTTATCATACTCAACCATTTATAGATGAGCGGGCACAAGTAATAGTTTCCTCAAACCGACTGAAATATGAAAGGGATGGACACACATATTCGAAATCAGAATTAGCTAGACTTCTCCTTATAAAACATGGCTTTAAACATGACGAGCACGGTGTAGCAGGTCCTAGATACTGGAAAACAGAAGATGGGGAGTTTCTAAGAGACTTAGAGGAACAAATTAGAAGTCAACGCGGGGACAGGGGATGAAATTATTATCGGAATAGTCAACACCTAGAAGAACGGGGAGTCTAAGAGGGGGCGAAGCTCCTTCTCTAAAAATCTCCTCCCCCTCTCCTTAAACTAAGGAGAGGGGGAATAAGGGGGTGAGGTTACCAAAATAATCGTGAAAAGACGACTATGACAGAAATAACACAAACTCAATATGAAATGCCCGGAGCCTATGAGCCGGGGAAGGTGGAGCAGAAGTGGTACCAGTTCTGGCTGGAGAAGGGCTATTTCACACCAAAGATAGAGCCAGATAAGAAACCTTTTGTCATTATCATGCCACCGCCGAATGTTACCGGTGAGCTTCATATTGGGCACGCCTTGACCGCTACCTTAGAGGACATCATGACCCGCTGGCATCGGATGAAAGGTGAGTCAGCATTATGGCTCCCCGGCTTTGACCATGCTGGCATCGCCGCTCAGGTGGTAGTTGAGCAACTGCTAGCTGAAGAGGGGTTAGACCGCCACTGTTTGGGCAGGGATAAATTCCTGGAGAGAATGAGGCAGTGGGCAGATAAATGCCGTGAGACTATTACTAAACAACACCAGAGGCTAGGGGCTTCCTGCGACTGGAGCCGGGAGCATTTCACCCTGGACGAGGGACCAAGCCGCGCAGTTCGAACCACCTTTGTCCGCCTGTATGACAAAGGGATAATCTACCGTGGGGAGCGGATAATAAACTGGTGCCCCCGCTGTGCTACCGCCCTCTCCGACCTTGAGGTAGACCACAGAGAGATACCAGGACACCTGTATTATGTCTGCTATCCTCTGGCTGAAAGCGATAAGGACTTTATAACCGTAGCCACCACCCGACCCGAAACCATACTCGGTGATACCGCCGTAGCTGTCAACCCGGAGGATAAACGATTTAAGGCTATGCTCGGTAAGAAGGTTATCCTGCCTATAGTCAAGCGGGTAATACCTGTCCTGGCTGATGAGGCTGTTGACCCCAGCTTTGGCACCGGAGTGGTTAAAATCACCCCGGCTCATGACCCGGTGGACTTTGAAGTAGCCCAGCGTCAGGGATTGCCGCTGGTAAATATACTAAACCTGGATGCAACTATGAATGAAAATGCCGGACCCTACGCTGGGCTTGACCGCTTTGCCTGCCGCCGGGCGATACTGTCCGACTTAGAAAAGGACGGGCTGCTGGTAAAGGTTGAACCCTATCCCCACTCCGTGGGCCACTGCGACCGCTGCCAGACGGTTATTGAGCCAATAGCCAGTAAGCAATGGTTTATCAGGGCACAGCCCCTAGCCCAACCAGCCATTAAAGCTGTCATTGATGGGCGCATCAAAATTATCCCGGAGCACTTTACCAAGGTCTACCTCAACTGGATGGAGAATATTCGCGATTGGTGCATCAGCCGCCAGCTATGGTGGGGGCACCGAATTCCAGTCTGGTATTGTCAGGACTGCGGTGAGCTGACGGTAACTATTGAAGACGCTAAATCTT
>CAYHAL010000005.1:0-6350 GCA_964354655.1 uncultured Dehalococcoidales bacterium | reverse complement strand
TGGTATTGTCAGGACTGCGGTGAGCTGACGGTAACTATTGAAGACGCTAAATCTTGTCGCCACTGCGGCTCAGCCAATATAGGACAGGACCCGGACGTTCTTGACACCTGGTTTAGCTCAGCCCTATGGACTCACTCCACCCTGGGCTGGCCTGATGATACTGATGATTTACGCTACTTCTACCCGACCACAGTAATGGAAACCGGCTACGACATCCTGTTCTTCTGGGTAGCCAGAATGATTATGATGGGTCTGGAGAATACTGGTGACATTCCCTTCCACACCGTTTACCTTCACGGTCTGGTACGCGACGAGAAGGGAGAGAAGATGAGCAAGATTAGGGGCAACGTGCTTAATCCAGTTGACACCCTGGAGAAATATGGCACCGATGCCCTGCGCTTTGCTTTATCTACCGGCACATCACCAGGAAATGATATTAAATTAACCCCAGCTAAGCTGGAAGGCGGACGCAACTTTGCCAATAAGCTGTGGAACGCCACCCGATTTATAATCAGAAACATTAAGCCAACCGACACCAATATGAAAATTCAATGGAACCTGCTCCAGCTAGAAGACCGCTGGATTCTAAGCCGCCTGAGCCGCACTATCTCAAGTGTAACCAGCCTGATGGATGACTTCCAATTTGGCGAAGCCCAGAGACAAGTTCACGATTTCCTGTGGGGTGAATTCTGTGACTGGTATATTGAAATAGCCAAGATTCGCCTTGGCTCTACGGATAAAGAGGTAGCATCACCCCTCCCGGTTCTGGTTCATGTCCTAGAAACCTCACTACGGCTGTTACACCCCTTTATGCCCTTCATCACTGAAGAGTTATGGCAACGGCTGAAACAGCACCTGCCCTGGCAAGAGGCTGAATCTATAATGGTTGCCCCCTACCCCGAGGCGAGAGGGATAGCCACTGACCCGGAATCGGAGCGGGTTATGGAATCCATAATTGAAATAATTCGCTCCATCCGCAATGCCCGGGCACAATACAAGGTAGACAGCACCCGGTGGGTTGAAGCCCAAATCTACGGCGGCAAGCTTACCCCAGCCATCACCCCTTATTCTCAAGCCATCCAGACTCTGGCTAGGGCAAAACCAATCGCATTCTTTGATAGTAGGCAAGAGACTCCGCCAAGGGAAAATGCCCTGGTACTAGTGCTCAAAGAGACTGAAGTAGTCATACCCATGGAAAGTATGGTTAATCTGGAGGCTGAGAAGAAACGGCTACAAAAAGAGATAGAACGAAATCAGGCTGAGGTAGCCAAACTTGAAGCCAGGCTCAAGGATAGGGATTTTCTAACCAAGGCACCAGCGGCGGTCGTGGATAAAGAAAAGAATAAATTAGCCGAAAGGAAGGCTAAACTAGAAAGGCTAAAACAAAAGCTTAGTGAATGTCACTATTGACCCCTCAATAGTCCATGAAGTATACTTAACAGATTTTTTGAAAGAAAGGAAGGCGCTCTAATTATGACCAAGGCAATCAAATGGATTGTTGAGGATTCTAAAGAAAAGGAAATATTTTGGCCTAGTAAGGAGTTGAAAAAGAAGGCGTGGGTGAGTGATGAATCAATATATGCTGAGGCAGATAATGACCCAGTAGCATTTTGGGCTAAATTAGCTCGTGAGGGGCTGGATTGGTTTAAGGAGTGGGACGAAACTTATAAAGAAGAACTGCCCTATTTTAAGTGGTTTGTTGGTGGCAAACTGAATGCCTCCTATAATTGCTTAGACCGACATATTAAAACCTGGCGACGCAACAAAGCAGCCATAATTGGGGTACGAGAGCCTATTGACGAACCGAGCAAAACATTGACTTACTATGACCTTTACCGCGAGGTTAACAAGTTTGCCAATGTTCTGAAAAGCCTCGGTATTAAAAAGGGAGACAGGGTTAGTATCTATCTGCCGATGATACCCGAGGCTCAAATTGCAATGCTAGCTTGCGCCCGCATTGGAGCACCCCACAGTGTTGTCTTCTCTGCCTTCAGTGCTGACTCACTTCGCGACAGGATAATCGATGCTGAGAGCAAAGCTTTAGTTACCTGTGATGGTTATTACCGCCGTGGGCACCCAGTGAATCTAAAAAATAATGCTGACGAGGCAGTAAAAGGAACAACTATAGAGAAAGTAATAGTTTTTAAGAGAACCGGTCAGGAGGTAAACTGGGTTGAAGGTCGGGATTTATGGTGGCACGAGCTAATGGCAAAGGCTGACCTCTACTGTGAGCCTGAGGTGATGGATAGCGAAGACATATTGTACCTCCTTTATACCAGTGGCACTACCGGCAAGCCGAAAGGGGTAATACACACTACCGGTGGTTATATGACACAGGCCTACTGGACAGCAAAGTGGGATTTTGACCTTCACGACGAAGATGTATTCTGGTGCACTTCCGACATTGGATGGGTTACAGGTCATACTTATAACGTCTATGCTCCACTATCTGTGGGAGCCACCCAGATATTCTATGAAGGAGCCCCTGACTACCCTGACCGGGGTAGAATGTGGGAAATAATAGAAAAGTATGGCGTAACTGTGTTGTATACTGCACCGACGATGATAAGAATGTGTATGGGCTGGGGGGGGGAATGGGTAAAACAACACAACCTAGGTAGTCTCCGCCTGTTGGGTACTGTAGGTGAGCCCATCAACCGAGATGCTTGGATGTGGTATTTTGAAAAGGTTGGTGGTGGCAGGTGCCCAATAATTGATACCTGGTGGCAGACAGAAACTGGAGGGACTTTGATTAATGCCCTACCCGGCGTAGGTCCTTTCATCCCTACCGTTGCCGGCAGGAGTTTCCCTGGAACTAGACACGAAGTCTTAGATGAAGAGGGTAAATCCTTGGGCATAGGTGAGGGAGGCTATCTGGTTCAAAGAAGTCCCTTTGGCCCAGGTATGCTTAGAGGTATTTACAAGAACCCTGATTTGTATCAGGAAAACTACTGGAGTCAGTATAAAAAGGCCTACTTTACCAGTGACGGGGCAAGGTTAGTCAGGAAGGACACCTTCCGCCTTACCGGCCGAGTGGACGATGTGATGAAGGTAGCCGGTCATAGGCTTTCCACCGCTGAGGTGGAGAACGCAATAGGCGGACATGAGGCTGTAGCTGAGTGTGCTGTAGTATCGGCTCCGCATGAGATCAAAGGCGAGGTTCCATGGGCTTTCGTCAGACTTAAGAGCGGAGAGCCATCAGATGAGCTCGCCAAGGAGATTATGGACCACGTGGTTAAAGTACTTGGTCCTACATGCCGACCAGACAGGATTATATTTGCCAATGCAGTGCCAAGGACAAGGAGTGGTAAGATTATGCGCCGCATCCTGAAGAGCCTAGTCAAGAATGAGCCAATAGGAGACATTACCACTATTGAGAATCCAGAGTCTGTCGAGAACCTTAAGAAACTGGTCGGCTATAAAGAAATAACCTAAGGCTAGTTTAGCTAATTTCTGCCAACACTATTAAATCTACTAATAATGGAGGTTTTTCTGTATGTCAAAAGATGAAGTTGTGTGGGCTAACCCGGGTGCCTTAGGATTAGCCGCCTTTGGCTTCAATACTATTCTACTGCAAGTACATAACATTGGCTGGATACCGAGTACAATGCCCCTAATTTGGGGGCTCTTTTGGGGAGGCTTGGCTCAGGTTATTGCTGGAGTAATTGATGCTCGCCGGGGAGACACCTTCGGCCTGACTGCATTTGTCTCTTATGGCGTGTTCTGGATAGGTCTTGGCTTTGCTTTCCTCCTGCAATGGCTGCATATAGTTACACTTGACGGTCCCAGCCTGGCCTGGACAATGATAGCCTGGGGTATATTTACCGGATATATGACAGCTGGTGCCCTTAGAACATCCTGGGTACACGTCTTCATATTTGCCTCACTAACAGTGCTCTATGGCCTACTAGCAGGACATTTCTTTGGCGCTATACCAGCCCGTGTTGCCGGAATAGAGGGAATTTTTTGCGGTGCGTCTGCCGTCTACGGCTCAGCAGCAATAATTATGAATGCCAAATATGGGCGTTGGGTACTACCTATCGGGTTATTACCTAAAAAGTCACCATGACCTGCTTAGTCAACTACCAGGGACTCATCAGCTACCAGCCCCTTAGGATAACCATTAAGATTTAATTGCTGCAGCGCCTTCTTGGTATCACTGGCAATTCGTGCCTTATCACACTGCTTCAGCCGATACTTAAATAGCCAGTAGGTAAACTCCTTTAGCTCAGCGAGGCTGATAGACTTAAGATGAGGATAACCCTTCTCCCGCCTAAAACGCCTAAGCAATACCGGTTTAGTAGCCCCGTATATCCGACGATAGACCTCATTGATAACACTATGCTCCTTATTATTACTATAACCCAAAGCCCGTCTCTCCTTGCGCACCTCCTCCTGCACTGCCAGAATTAAAGCCTCCTCCACGGTGATGCCGTAGAAGTAGTTGAGATATTGATGATACTTACCACCGCCAATAAGCTCCTTGAACCTGTCAACGGTTAGGTCAAGTGGAGGTTGCCCACGAAACAGGAGAGCCGTCTTCTCATCATCGGACAATAAACCGTCTACCTCCTGACACAGGCGCTCAGCCAGAAGTAACCAATCAAAAGCCTCACCGTCAATAAGGTAACAGTAGCGGCGCCCATTATGGACTTCCTCAGCCACCGTCCACAACCCGATAGCCTCAAGCAGGGCAATATACCAGTGTTTACCACCGGTGATAGCCTGTTCTAAATACCTTATTACCTCAGCACCGCTGATAGAGGGAAACTGAGAAGGTTGTAACTGGTTATCCATTACCTACTATCCCCAAAGGATTAATGCCCTAAATGAGCTATTATCTCAGCTAATGGCCTGGTATTTAATATATCGTCTGCCTCACACCACCCCCGCCTAGCCACCCCTACCCCGAAACGCATGAATTGTAGATGTTCAGTGCTATGGGCGTCAGTGTTAATTACCAGTTTTACCCCCAGCTCTCTAGCCCGATAGGTATGAATATCCTTAAGGTCCAGGCGACTAGGCATAGCGTTGATTTCCAGTATGGTATTAGTCTTAGCCGCCGCCTGAAACACTGCCTCCATATCTACCGCTACCGGCTCTCTATCCGGTAACAGGCGACAAGTGGGGTGGGCTAGCATATCTACATTAGGATTTTCAATCGCCCCTAAAATCCGCCTCGTCATCTGCTCCTGGCTCTGGTTCATACTGGAATGCACAGCAGCGGTAACAATATCCAGTTCAGCTAGAAGCTCATCAGGCATATCCAGACTACCATCGGCTCGAATATCAACCTCTATGCCAATAAAGATATGGATGCCTTCTAATTTCTGGTTAAGCTGTTTTATCTCCAGAATTTGCTGCCTTAGTCGCTCGGCATCTAGCCCATGGGCAATACCCCGCCCTATTGAGTGATCGGCGATGCCGAGATACTGGTAGCCAAGGGCTTTAGCAGCCAGAGCCATCGCCTCAATGCTGCTACGCCCGTCACTCCAGTCGGTGTGGACATGAAGGTCGCCCTTTATGTCGGACAACTCTATCAGCCTTGGTATAGTGCCCTGCTCTGCCCTCTCTATTTCCTGCTGACCCTCTCGTATCTCAGGAGGGATAAACTCCAGACCCTGCCGCTGGTAAAAAGCCTCCTCAGTGGTAAACTTCTCCAGCTCCCCGGTCTCTAGATTAGTGATGCCATACTCACTCAATTTTAGCCCCATTCGGTGTGCCCTCTCCCTGAGGTTAATATTATGCTGCTTACTACCAGTGAAATACTGCAGGGTGGAGCCAAAGGAGTCGTGCTCGACAATCCTTAGGTCAATCTGAAGCCCACCAGAAACGAGCACGCTTGCTTTGGTGGTGCCGCTGGCTAAGACCTCCTTGACCTGGGGCAAGGTGGTGAAGGCGTGGATGGCTTCAGTAGCCTTATCCGTCGTACCCACAAGGTCAATATCGCCCACCGTCTCACTGAAGCGGCGCAGACTTCCCGCCGGCGTCAGGTGGCGCAGTCCAGGCAACTGACTAAGCCTAGCTGTAATTTCATCCACTACTGGCAATGCTTCGCTGATAGGGATGCGCTGGCTCCGTTTCTTCCTCCGCAGTGCCTGAATCTGGCGCAGGATATTGTCCACCGTCTTATCCCCCATGCGGGGTAATGAAGCCACCTTACCTTCAGTAATAGCTGCCTCCAGCTCGTCTATTGACTTTATGTCAAGTTCTGTGGCGAGCAGCATGGCTGTCTTGGGTCCAACACCGGGCAAATCAAGCAGGGTGCTAATCCCCTCGGGGAACTCAGCCTTCAGCTTTTCGTAGTATTCAAGCTTGCCGGTAGTTACCAGCTCGGTAATCTTCTTGGT
>CAYHAL010000004.1:0-70763 GCA_964354655.1 uncultured Dehalococcoidales bacterium | reverse complement strand
CCGATTCGGTAGTAGGTATGAGCCCCTGGTTCAACCTCACCCCCTGTAGTTCTTGTTTAAAAAACCCCTCTTAAACTCCCCTTGGCTACTATTTTGAGTAAGGAGGGGGGAATTATTATATAAGAGAGGCGGAGCCTCTCTTTACACTCCTTTTAGTATCGGCCCCTTTAAACTCTTTCTAAATAAGGAGTCTTATATTTAGGTTAGCCCTGGGAATTTAATACCCCCAAGGCACTTGGCTGCCACCTTCTGAGATTTGGCAATGGCTTCGGTTACCGCCTTTAACACTAATTCCTCCAGCACTTCTGCTTTATCAGGGTTTATCACTTGGGGTGAAATCTTTATTGACTGTATTTTTTGCTGGCAATTCATAATGACCTTAACTGCGCCTTTACCCGAGGTGGCTTCTACTATGGTGGTGCTTAGCTCTTTTTGTGCCTTGTCCAGCTTTGATTTAAGTTCCCGGGCTTGACTTAGCAAAGATGGGTTCATTTCTCCTCCACATCAATAATTTGGGCGCCCATCTTTAGTGCCGCCCGCAGCAGGTGATTAGCTTCCGGTTCATAAATACAGCGCACATGGCAGGAACGCCCGAGGTAGTTACCGATGATTTTTTCGACTATCCTTTGATTTTCTGGCTTCTCTATTTGCTCCTTATGATATGGATATCTAAAGGCTAAAATTATAGTATCGTTTTCAATTGATATTGGCTTAACCCCGGCACTTCTGAGAATAGCGATAGCCGGGGTTCTTTTGGCGTTTTCTGGGGCTTGCTCAATAACCTGTTTCCAGTTTTGTCTTATTTGTTCAATTTCCCTACCTGGTTGCGGCGGGGTAATAGTCGCCTCTGGTGTGGGGAGGTTGGTTGGCTCGGGTTTGGCTTTTGGTTGGGGTGGAGCCACCGGCGTGGTCGCGGCTGTTACCGGCTGGCGAAGTTCGGGCTCAGCTTCTAGGGCAAGGCCTCCCTTTTCCTCCTCTGGGGTTAGGGTGCAGTCAACCAGGGCTAACTCTAGGGGCAAGGTTGAGTAGTTATCAAAGCCAAACTCAAGCTGCCCGAAGAGCTTGACTGCCTTCAATATTTGAGCCAGGGAGGCTTTAGCGGCTAGCGCCTTCAGTTCAGCTTTATCCTCGGTAGTGAAGTCTATAGCTTCGTCGGAGCCAGTCTTTATTAGGAGTAAGCCTCTGAGATATTCCACCAGTTCCCGATTGAATTGGCGTAAATCTAAGCCATCGCTATTTACGCTGTTTATCGTCGCTATCCCGGCAGAGACATCATTATTTACAATGTGCTTTACTACCCCCTTGACACGCCAATCTCCGGTGGTACCCAGCATAGCCTGAACCTGCTGGAGTCCGACCTCAGCGCCATAATAGGTAGTTAGCTGTTCCAATAGGTTTTCGGCGTCTCGCAGGCTACCGGTGGCACTCCTGGCGATGAGCCGTAGTGCTTCCGGCTCCATGTGAATACCTTCTTGACTACAAATACGGGTCAGTTTTGAAACTGTATCGGCTTGTGAGATGCGCCGGAAGTCGAATCGCTGGCACCGTGACAGAATGGTGGGCAGGACTTTATGGGCTTCGGTGGTGGCGAGAACAAAAATAACGTGTGGTGGCGGTTCCTCAAGCGTCTTTAACAGGGCATTAGAGGCTTCTTTAGTCAGCATATGGACTTCGTCTATAATATAGACCTTGTAGCGGGCTTGGTTAGGGGCATAGTTGACCTTCTCGCGGAGGTCCCGGATGTCATCAATGCCGCGATTGCTAGCAGCATCTATTTCTATAACATCCAGAGCCCGACCCTCACTTATTGCTTGACATATGGGGCAAGCATTACACGGTTCACCCTTGCCGTTGGTAAGGCAATTTACTGCCTTAGCCAAGATACGACCAGTGGTAGTCTTACCGGTTCCTCGTGGACCACAAAAAAGGTAGGCGTGGGATACACGACCGCTATTGAGGGCATTACGTAGCGTCTGGGTTACCGGTTCCTGACCGACTACCTCGGCTAGGGTTTGAGGGCGCCACTTACGATAAAAAACTTGGGAAGCCATCTTCGGTTGCCTCTATTATACTCCATATTATCTGGTTTCCCAAGGTTTTTGACTAAATAAGTATTGAATTTTTGGTTGCTCCTTAAAATAGCTACCCCTCTTCCTAGGAAGAGGGGTAGCCTTGTTCAAAATGGGCTTGAATTAGCTAGTTATAATAACGAGGGTATATCTTTTCCCGCTTCTTCTATGTCCTTCAATTTGCCCTTTATTTCGTCCTGTCTCTCTTTAATCGCCGAGATAAAACCAGTCGATTTATTATAGTAGTCCTTGACCTTGTCCACAGCGTTGAGTTCAGACAGGATTACAGCTACATCTAACACTCCCCTTTCTCTGGGGTAATCGCCATTTCTTATTATCGCCTCTGGAGCTAGGTCTCTTAGATAGTCTCCAAGCTCCTTGATTAGGTCCATGTTCATTTCTTTAGCCGGCGCCGAGAGGAGATATAAGGCTCTACCTGCGTCCTTGGGATTGCATCTGAGTGATAGCTCACTTAGGGCTTCGTCCATGGCGTGAATTCCCTTATGGGTTTCGGTGCTCTTAGCCCGAAAGTCACGGGTTCGTTCAAAGAGGAGCCTGATTAGCGGTAGTGGCGATTTACCATAGCCTATTACTGTCCAGCCGACTAGGGTCTGTATTATGTCTCCGGCGTCAAGCATCCTTGCCCCGATGTGTTTTGGCTTTTTCTCCTCGCCGGCGCAAAGTATGTTATAGAATGGTTCAACAATCAGGGCATTAATTTTGGCTAGGTTGTTTCTAAGTGAGAAGTCCTTTCTGACATATCTTTGGTTGTCAACAAGAAATACGGCATCAGCCACTGAGCTGACCGATTTAAGGCATACCGCTGAGTTATAGATGGTTCTTTCCTCTGTAGTCTCTTCGTGCTCAAAGGGAAGGATGACAAGGTTATATATTGGTTTATCCATATAGCGCTCTTTTAACATTTTGGTCATTATTGGGATTGACCCAGAGCCGGTGCCACCGGCACAACCGGCGATTAGTAAGAAGGCATCTGACTCAAAGAAACGCCGTGCCGTTCTTATGGCATCAACAACCTTGTCGCCGTCCTCAGCGGCTACCTCGGCACCTAGTTCATTTATCTTGCCTACGCCGTGCCCTCCGGTCTTTCGACCGCCAATCAGGATTCTATGCTGGTAATCAGACCTTATGGTGGTTAGCCCGCTTAAATCAGCAGCATCTGTGTTTACAGCAAAAGCACCAGTAATTATCTCAATCCCCCGATAAGCATGTGCCCTTCTATTTAGTCGGGCAAACTCGTCGGCAATTCTGCCGCCACATTGTCCAAAGCCTATAACTACTAATTTCATTTCTCACCTCGTTATTAAGGATTTTACCAGATTTAAGCACACCCGTTGTGCTAATGTCAATCCCTATATTTAGTATAGGAATGCTTAGTACCAACTATAGCCCTTTATCGGCGACATAGGCAGCAAGGTCAGCTAAACGGCAGCTATAGCCCCATTCATTATCATACCAGGCGACCACCTTGACCATGTTGCCACCAATGACCATAGTGCTCAGTGCATCAACAATAGAGCTAGCCGGGTTACCCTTGAAATCCATACTGACTAGCTCATCTGGACAATATTCTAGGATTCCGTTTAGCGGTCCTTCGGCAGCCGCCTGAAAAGCCTGATTCACTTGTTCCACATTAACCTCTCTAGTTAGGTCAGCAACAAAGTCAACCACCGAGACTACAGGCACTGGAACCCTGAAGGCTAATCCGTGAAGCCTGCCTTCAAGTTCAGGAATAACCTGGGTTACTGCCTTGGCAGCGCCGGTGGTAGTGGGCACAATGTTCATTGCTGCGGCTCGAGCCCGACGTAGGTCGCTGTGGAACATATCTAAAATCCTCTGGTCATTGGTGTAGGCGTGAATGGTGGTCATTAACCCTTTATCTACGCCAAAGCTTTTATGCAATACCTTGACCACAGGGGCAATGCAATTGGTAGTGCAGGAGGCATTAGATATAATTTTATGCCTAGCTGGAACGTAGTGGTCTTCATTTACGCCGAGGACAATGGTTACATCTTCGTTGCGTGCCGGGGCGGAAATAATTACCTTCTTGGCGTTACCCTGTAGGTGAGCCGCGGCTTTGGTGCCATCGGTAAATAGCCCGGTTGATTCTATGACTATATCTACACCGTAGTCTCGCCATGGGATTTTTGCTGGGTCGCGTTCGGCTAACACGGTTACCTTCTTGCCACCAACCATAATTGAATTCTCGGTTGCCTCTACTTTGCCTGGATACGGACCGTAGGTGCTGTCCCATTTTAGTAGGTGGGCGTTGGTCTTGGCATCAGTAAGGTCATTAACTACTACCACCTCAAGTTTACCGCTGTGGTACTGGTTAATTGACCTCAAGGTTAACCTGCCTATCCGCCCAAAGCCGTTAATGCCAATTTTTGTTGTCATTTTTACCTCCTTTTCAAATTGTAGAACGCCCCCATGCCGGTAAAATTAGCCCTTTCCCCGAGCTCGTCTTCTATTCTAAGGAGGCGGTTATACTTGGCAACGCGCTCTGAACGGCAAGGGGCGCCAGCTTTGATTAGACCGGTATTTAGCCCCACAGCTAGGTCGGCGATAGTAGTATCTTCGGTCTCGCCTGAGCGGTGACTTACTATTGCTGTCCAGCCTACCTGTTGTGCCCGCCGAATAGCGGCAATGGTTTCAGTAAGGGTGCCAATTTGATTTGGTTTGATAAGAATGGAATTAGATGCTTTTAGGTTGATACCCCGATTGAGGCGGCTTACATTAGTCGCATAAAGGTCATCACCAACAATCTGGATTTTACTGCCCAATTTTTGAGTCAAGAGTTGCCAACCATCCCAGTCATCCTCAGCCATTCCGTCCTCAATACTAATAAGGGGATAGCCTGCTGCCCACTTGACGTAATAATCAACCATTTCCTGACTAGTGAGTGAAGCGCCTTCCTTAGTCAGGATATATTTACCATCTCTATAGAATTGACTAGCTGCCGGGTCTAGGGCAATAAAGCAGTCCTTACCTGGCTTGTAGCCGGCTTTTTCAATAGCGGCTAGGACTGCCTCTATTGCCTGTTTATTTGAGGCTAATGGAGGGGCAAACCCGCCTTCATCGCCTACATTGGTATCCAGCCCTTTATCCTTAAGCGCCCTTTTTAGGCTGTGGTAAATCTCAACGCTTATTTGAAGAGCATGAGCGAAGTTTCTGGCTCCAGCCGGCACTACCATAAATTCTTGGAAATCTGTCGACCCCGCAGCATGCTTGCCGCCATTTAGGATATTGAGCATCGGTACCGGCAGGGTATAGGTGGCTACCTTACCCAGGTAGCGGTATAGGGGCATATTAAGTAGTTTGGCTGCGGCGTGAGCCACAGCTAGTGATGTTCCCAGAATGGCGTTAGCCCCCAGGCGTGATTTATTGGCGGCGCCATCAAGCTCGATTAGCTTGTTGTCAATAGCTGCTTGCTCGGTAGCCAGCATACCGATTATAGCTGGCGCAATCTGTTGGTTAACATTGGCTACCGCCTGGAGGACCCCCAGTCCGTTGAAGCGGGAGTCATCTCCGTCGCGGAGCTCCACCGCCTCATACTTACCAGTGCTGGCGCCAGAGGGCACCGCCGCCCGACCTATTATGCCACCGACTAGCTCTACCTCAACTTCTAGGGTAGGGTTGCCTCTGGAATCTAGGATTTCCCTGGCTTTAACACTTTCAATAGTTGACATCTCTAGTGGCTTTGCCAATAATTAATAACCTTCATTACCTCACGTGCCCAAAAGATAGGACGCTGCTTATCGCTCAGATTCGGAGGGACCTCCGGTATTCCCCAGAAGCCAGGGTTTGGCATTCCTTTCACTTTACTAACCGCGATTGCCGAAAGTAACGGACGCCCTTGGCTCTGCTCATACTCACAAATCTCTCCAAGAGTTGTGCCCAATGCCCGTCCCCGTCCAATGCCTAACTCTTGATAGAAAATGACCTCTCCTGCCCGTGCTGCCTGGATCAATCTATTTCGAATATCCTGCCTCATCGCAGCCTCCTTTACCTTTTTGAGCACTAATCTGTGATTGAGCTAAGAGCTTTGTCCACTGCTTCAGCGGGGCTTTGAACTATAATAATTGAGTTATCCTGTCGGTCATTTTTGGATAGTGTCCAGGTATTTAGACCGATAACCGGGATGCCGCTTTGTAAAGCGTGGCTTATCTCAGAAAGGGTGCCATAGTTGCCACCAATGGCGATAACTGCCTGAGCTGTTCTAACCACGGCAACATTTCTAGCATAGCCTATTCCGGTAACGATAGGGATTTGGACATAGGGGTTTGCTGCCTGACGACTATCCCCGGGGAGAATGCCGACGGTTATCCCACCCTCAGAGCTGGCGCCTTTGCAGGCTGCCTCCATAACCCCACCTAAGCCGCCGCAGACCAAGATAGCCCCACGTTTAGCCAGCTCACGCCCTACCGCTTCAGCCAACTTGGCTTCCTCTGACGAAGGTTGGCTACCACCAATAACGGCAATAAATTTCTGGTTACTTCCCACTCGGTAACTCTCTTTCTTTTATGGATTATATCACCTGAACTAAACCTTAGCCAAGAGAGGTTGTTTAGTAACCTATCCCCCCAGCACCCAGAAAAATCATAGATTTTTCTGGGAACCCGCCTGACCCCATTCCCTTATTAAGGGAAGGGGGAGTGTAGGTAAGAGAGGAGCTTCGCCCCTCTCTAAAATCTCCTCCCCCTCATGCTAAGAATACATCTCCCTATTATGGGGGGGGGGATTAGCTTTATAGGAGAGGCTTTGCCTCTCTTTAACGTTCCTTAGATAGGCTGAAACTCTCTCTGGATAGGCTAACTATTAGGGAGTTTTAGATGGGTTATAACCCCTCTTTCTTTTCCTCCCCCTCTCCTTTTCAAGGAGAGGGGGATTAAGGGGGTGAGGTTAATAAATATTCTAGTTATATTTGTTCATAGCTACTGCTAGACCTTCGCTGAGGAGGCAGTAAATGGCTTCACTCACCCCGGGGATGACTTGGACTATAATTTGTTTTTCGTCAGGGGTGAAATTACTAAGTACATAAGCAACAATATCAGTTTCGCTGGTTTCGGCAAAGCCTTCGGTGGTTGGTCGTCCAATACCTACCCGGAGGCGGGTAAAATCCTGGCTTCCCAGGGAAGAGATAATAGAATCAATTCCTTTATGCCCACCAGAGCTACTACCCTGGCGGATGCGGATTTTGCCCAACGGGAGGTCAAGGTCATCATGGATAACTATAAGGTCGTTAAGGTTGATGTTAAATCTCTTTATCAGACGGCTAACTGACTGACCACTCAGGTTCACATAGGTCTGGGGTTTGGCTAAGACTACTTTGCTGCCAGCTACCTCACCGATGCCAATCCGGGCTTTGCCTTGCTTTTTATCAAATCGTATGCCCTCTGTCCTGGCAAAATGGTTAAGGCAGGCAAATCCTACATTATGGCGGTTATTGGCATAACCGCGTCCCGGGTTACCTAGTCCTACAATTAACTTCATTAAGACTACTTCCTACCTCACCCCCTATACTCCCCCTCTCCTTCAAAGGAGAGGGGGAGTATAGGATTTGAAGGGGCTTCGCCCCTTCAATCTACCCTTGATAAACTTCATTTTCCATGTCAAGTTATTTCCCTAGAAGTTGGAGGAGCTCCTCTTCGGTGAGCTGTTTGGTGCCTAGAGCCTGGGCGTGGGCTAGTTTTGAGCCAGGGTCAGTTCCGACGACAAGGTATGTAGTCTTCTTGGTAACATCGCTTTTGGCGGTGCCACCGAGGGCTTTTATCCGTGTCTCTGCCTCCTGCCGGCTAAAGGTCTCTAGCCTACCGGTGATGACGAATTCCTGTCCAGCTAAGGGTAACTCTTCTGGTCTAACCGCTTCCTCCTCTAACCGGACCCCTGCCTTTCTCAGCCTATCAATAATGCGACGATTCTCTTCTTGTCCGAAGAAGGCAATAATGCTGTCGGCAATCTTGGGACCAACAGTAGGAATGGACGTGAGCCTTTCTCTTGAAGCGTTAGCCAGGCTATTAGGGTTATCGTAGTCAATGCTGCCAAAGTGTCTGGCTAGGATTTCTGCCATTTCTTCACCGATATGGCGTATGCCCAGGGCAAAGATAAGCCTCGGTAGCGGCGTCTCTTTGCTCTTTTCAATAGCCTCAAGTATATTATTTACGCTCTTCTCAGCCATTCTCTCTAATTTGAGAAGCTGCTCTTTCTTATCCTTGAGGTTGTATAGGTCAGCAATATTCTTGACCAGCCCTTCCCTTAACAACATGGCACTCTGTGATTCGCCTATGCCTCTAATATCCATACCTCCCCGGGAAGCAAAATGCTCTAGTCGCTCATGGATTTGGGCCGGGCAGGCAGCGTTAGAGCAGTAGTACATTACCTCGCCTTCCGGTTTAATCACCTCAGCCCCGCATATCGGGCATGCCGGACGTTGTTTTTCCTTATCAAAAATCTTTTCTAGGAGGTCGAATTCCTTTTCTTGCCCGGTGCGTTTACTTTTGATTGGTTCCACGATTTCGGGTATGACTTGTCCTGCCCGCTGGACGACAACCCAATCACCCTCACGGATGTCCTTGCGCCTGATGTCGTCTTCATTATGAAGGGCAGCGGTTCGAATGGTGACACCACCTACAGAGACCGGTGGCTCCAAGACGGCATAGGGGTTAAGGGTACCGGTTCGACCAATACTGATTTTTATTTCCTTCAGGTAGCCGGTACCTTGAACCGCTGGGAACTTATAGGCTATGGACCATCGTGGTTCATGACCGATGCTTCCCAATTGCCGTTGTAGCTCAAGCGAGTCAACTTTAACCACGATGCCATCGGCTTCATAGGGTAAGCCTTCCCGTTTCTCTACCCAGGTATGGTGGTACTGTTCAACCTGCTCAATGGTGGTAAATAGGCTATTATTCGGGTTTACCTTAAAGCCCAAGGACTTGAGATACTCCATAGTTTCCCAGTGAGTTGGGGGAGTAGCCTTACCCTCAGCATAACCCAGCATATAAATATATATATCCAGTGGGCGTTTAGCCGTAATGCGTGGGTCAAGCTGGCGCACTGAGCCAGCAGCGGCGTTCCTGGGGTTAGCGAACAGGGGCAGCCCTTCCTTAGCCCGCTCTTCATTTAGTTTATGAAAACCAGCCTTGGGCAAGAAAACCTCGCCCCGCACCTCAAACCGGGGTGGTGCCTCTTTGGGCACCGAAAGCGGGATACTCCTGATGGTTCGCAGGTTCTGGGTGATATTTTCACCATGGAAGCCATCGCCGCGGGTAGCCCCCGTAACCAGTCGACCATTAACATAGGTCAGGGCTACCGCTAACCCGTCAATCTTATGCTCGCAGACAAATTTGAACGGCTGCCCAGCTACCAGCTTTGAGGTTCGTGTATACCAAGCGATTAATTCCTCTTCGGAGAAGGCATTGCCTAAAGATAGTAGGGGCAAGGGGTGTTCCACTACGCCAAAGGCTTCCACCGGGGCAGCACCAACCCGCTGAGTGGGTGAGTCGGGGGTCAGGAACTGGGGGTATTCTTCCTCCAGTTGCTTTAGTTCCTGCATTAACAAGTCGTACTCGGCATCGGTAATCTCGGGGCTATCCAGCACATAGTAGCGATAGTTATGGTAGTTAATCTGAGCCCTTAGCTGCTCTATTCTTTCTTTTACCTGGGCTAAGTCCGTCATCTCCACTTTCATAATGATTATTCTTCTAAAATTATAGCACATATCATACTGTGGCTCACTTGCGCCGTTCTAGGGCATACAGTAAACTAGGTCAGGGAAGAATCACCTGCCTGGATTCAGTTAGAAGAGGATTAGGTAAAGCATGGCTGAGATTCGCTCCTTCCGGGGCGTCCGTTATAATCAACAGTTGGTTAACGACCTGTCATCTGTTATCTGTCCCCCTTATGACGTCATTACCCCTCAGCTAGGGCAAGAGCTTTATCACCTAAGCGAGTATAACTTTGTCCGATTGGAGCAGGGTCGGCAGTTACCGCAGGACACGATTATGGACAATAAGTATACTCGTTCGGCAGCTACCCTGGAGCAGTGGCTGAAGCTAGGTATTCTTAAGGTTGATGAGGCGCCTGCCATTTATCTCCATGACCACTATTTTGTGCATCAGGAAAAGCAATATAGACGCCGGGGGATAATCGTTTGTGTTAGGTTGGAGGAATGGGATAAGAAGGTAATTCGCCCCCATGAGGGCACGTTAGCTGTGCCAGGGAATGACCGGCTAAGCCTATTATGGGCGCTCCAAGCCAATACCAGCCCGATTTTAGCTCTATATGAAGACCAAGGAAAGCGCATCGCTTCATTGTTAGCTTTAGCGGAACGAAGCCAGCCGATGATTAGTCTGAGCACGGCTACCGGAGAGAGCCACCGTATTTTGGCTATCACTGAGCCCGGGGTTATAAGTCAGATATGCGCCAGCTTGGCTCGTAAGCCGCTTTATATTGCTGATGGACATCATCGCTACGAGAGTGCTCTTACCCATCAGCGGGAAAGACAGGCTTGTGCCGCATCATTATCGGGAGACGAGGGGTTTAATTTTGTGATGATGACCCTGGTAAGCTTCGCCGACCCAGGGCTTATTATTCTACCGCCTCACCGGCTGGTTCGCGGTATAGCAAGAGCTAGCTTAGGTGGGCTGCTGGCTAAGTTGAGTTTATTCTTTGAAGTGGAAGAGATGCCACTAAGTACCCCCGGTATTTGGCAGCGGGTCGAGGATTTATTGGTTGGGGATACCGACCAGGTCAGATTAATACTTTTTGGTTTAGCCCCAGAGCGCCTTTATTTACTAAGGTTGCGCGACTTTGCTGCTACTAGCCATATGATACCTTACTTTCACTGTCAGCTATATAAGCGGTTAGCGGTTAGTATTCTTGACCATATTATACTGGAGAAGTTACTAGGGCTGGGCGGGGGTAGCGAGGAAGCGTTCCTTAATTATAGTTATGATAAGCTGGATGCAGTAAACAGGGTGCTAAACCAGGAATATCAACTAGCCTTTCTATTAAGTCCGGTTAGGGTGGAAGTGGTCAAAGCCATTGCTGATGCCGGTGACCGGATGCCCCGGAAATCAACCTACTTCTATCCCAAACTGCCAGCCGGACTAGTCTTTCACCGATTGGTGTAGGTGCGTTGACTTAGTCTTGGAGACTAACCTCATATCCTTCGCGAACCGACGGTGCTGTGAAGAGGCCCTTGAACTTGTTTAGCTGTTCTTGGTAGAAGCCGCTCTTTACAGTGGCGATGGCATCCTTTTCGCTATCCCAAAGGACGATGGAAATGCCTTTGCCTGTTTTGCGGTCGGTGAGGAGATAGGCACCACGATAGCCCTTCTGTGATTTAGCCGCAGGGATAACACTCTCCTCAAAGATCTTTCTGGTTTCATCTAGCTTGTCAACCTTGACTTGAACTATGGTTAGACGTGCAAACATGGTATAGCCTCCTTTTCATTATAACTTTACCAGTTTGGCGGTGTAGACATCGGGGATGGATAGTATCTTCTGCAGGTGTTCCTCGGACAGGGGCTCGTCTAAGGCTAAGACCATCAATGCTTGCCCTCTGGGTTTAAGGCGACCAACATGCATGGCACTGATATTTACATCAGCATCGCCGGTTACCTTACTGACGGCGCTGATGAGCCCGGGACGGTCTAGGTGGTCGCTAAACAGGAAGTAACCCCCGGTGGGCACGATATCAAGCCAATAATTATTAACCCGGACAATGTGTGATTCCCCACGTATTACCGTTCCGGCAACAATGGTAACCCCGGCGCTGGTAGTGGCTTCAATACTAATAAGGCTGGCATAGTTTTCACAGGTAGCTTCCTTCTGTTCTACCACAGTTAGACCACGCCGGGCAGCTACTATATTAGCATTGACCAGGTTAACCCGTTCTTCACTTATCTCATTAAGTAACCCACCTAGGACAGATGCCTTGAGAACATTAGTATCATAATTAGAGATCTCACCATCATATCTAATCTTGATGGCATTCATTTGTCCCTCAGCTAGTTGGCTGACCAGTTTGCCTACTGTGGCAGCCAGCTTTATGAACGGGGCTAGCATAGCTAGAGTCTCAGCAGGAATAAAGGGAGCATTAACCGAGTATCTAGCTGGCTGACCTTTAAATACGTCAATAATCTGGTTGGCTACGTCCTTAGCTACCGTGGCTTGAGCTTCAGTAGTTGAAGCGCCTAAATGGGGGGTAACAACGATGTTATCACTTTCAAAAAGGGTGCTCTTGGTAGTCGGTTCTGTAGCAAAGACATCAATGGCGGCACCAGCTACTCGCTTCTCCTTTACTGCCTTAGCCAGCGCCTTTTCGTCAATTAATCCGCCGCGGGCGGTGTTAATAATACGAACCGTTGGTTTGACCGAAGACAGCTCTTTGGCTCCAATCAGTTTCTTTGTCGTTGCGGTTAATGGCAAGTGAAGGGTGATAAAGTCTGATTCCTTGAGCAACTGCTCTAGGGAAACAAGCTCTACATGGAGGCTATGGGCATGGTCAATAGAGATGAAGGGGTCGTAAGCGATAAGCTTCATTTCCAGCGCTCTAGCCCGTCTGGCTACCTCTGAACCCACGCTGCCTAAGCCGATAATACCTAATGTTTTACCTTTAACCTCGGTACCCATGAATTCAGTCCGTCGCCATACCCCGGATTTGAGTGTGGCGTTAGCCTGAGGGATATGGCGGGCTAAGGCGAGCATAAGGGCAATGGTATGCTCAGCAGCCGAGACAGTGTTGCTGGTGGGGGCATTAACTACTACAATGCCGCGCCGGGTGGCTTCTTCGACATCAATATTGTCTATACCGGCACCAGCCCGGGCGATGACCTGTAATTTTTTCCCAGCTTGCATAACCTCAGCCGGGACTTTAGTCTGACTGCGTACCACCAGTGCCTCATAATCGCCAATTATGGATATCATTTCCTCTGGCGTTAGCCCTAATTTAATATCCACCTGGGCATAATTACGCAGAATATCTATTCCCTCGT
The DNA here is from genome assembly GCA_964354655.1 of uncultured Dehalococcoidales bacterium. Taxonomy (GTDB): domain Bacteria; phylum Chloroflexota; class Dehalococcoidia; order Dehalococcoidales; family E44-bin46; genus E44-bin46. Next base: position 57,676 of record CAYHAL010000004.1, on the reverse strand, counting down.
CAAAAATAGGCTCGGTGATTAAGACCTTCATTTTAGCTAACTCCTGAATCCAGCCTGTGGTAATACTATCTTCAGCGCTGATATTACGGTTTCAATGTCGCCCTCGGTCACCCAGCCAAGGTGCCCGATGCGGAATATTTTGCCGTCTAATCTCTGCTGTCCACCACTGAGTATAATCTGGTGTTCCTCTCGTAAAATCTTGAGCATCTTTTTGGTATCAAGCCCGTCTGAAGAGGCTACGGCAGTAACTGTGTTGGAGGCATAATTTTCGTCAGCAAAAAGCGATAGTCCTAGCGATTTTACCCCAGCTCGAGCCGCTTTACCCACTCGAGCGTGCCGGGCGATGATGTTAGGCAAGCCTTCCTTTAGCATCATTTCCAGCGAGACCGACAGAGCAAATACGATGGAAATAGCTGGTGTCCATGGCGTTTGCCCCTTTTCTAAGTAGCTCTTAGCGTGAGCAAAGTCCCAGTAGAAGCGGGGCATCTTAGCTTTTGAGTGCGCCTGCCACGCCTCTTGGCTGACACTGACCATAGCCAGACCGGGGGGAACCATCCATCCCTTCTGGGAACCAGTGACTGCAACATCGCAGTGCCAGTCATCTACTGGCAAGTCAATTGAACCCAGACTACTGATGGCATCAACCAGCAGTAACTTATCAAATTCCTTGACTACCGAGCTAATAGAAGCCAGGTCATTGGTAACGCCGGTGGAGGTTTCATTATGGGTGACCAGCACCGCTTTGATTTTTGGTTCAGCCTTAAGAGCTTGGCGCACTGCGTCAACATCAGCCGCTTTGCCCCATTCAAAGTTAAGCGGGATTACCTCAGCCCCAAATTGCTTGGCGATAACAGCAAAGCGCTCGCCGAAGAAGCCAATAGAGACCGATAGTACTTTATCACCCGGGGATAGGGTATTAACGATAACTGTCTCCAAGCCGCCGGTTCCTGAGCCGGTAAGCAGAAAAACGTCCCCCTTGGTCTGAAACAGCTGTTTTAGGTTAGCCGTTACCTTGTTTAGTATCTGCCCAAACTCCCCGCCCCGGTGATTTATCATCTGCCTGGCCATTACTTGAAGCACCTCGCTAGGGCAGGGGGTGGGTCCTGGGATGCGTAACTGTTCCATCTGTCTCCTTTACTATTTAGTATATCCGAATTAACGACTTTAGCAAAGCAGCGTTTTTTCTCTCGTCAATTTTAAGTAGATTCAATGAAACGCCGCCTACCCACTCTTATTATTGTACCTTTAGGGAAAGTAAAATTGACGTCTTCGATTCTTTTACCATTAACATATACAGCACCCTGTTCAATGAGGCGCTTGGCTTCGCTCTTACTTTTGGCTAAATGATTTTCCACCAGATAATCCTGAAGTCTGCTGCCTGACTTAGTCCCCAAGGTTATTTCCTCTGGAGTTTCTCTTGCCTGAAATACTTTTACAAAATGCTCCTCGGCGTCACTGGCTGCCTTTTGACTGTAGAGTTGGGTCACAATTTCCCTAGCCAGCCGTTTCTTAAGCGTCATGGGATTGACGGTTTGGCGGCTAAGCCCCTGCCTAAACTCCTCCAGTTCCTCGTCGGGGACATCGGTTACTAATTCAAAGTATTGCAGGATAAGGCTATCAGGGATAGACATCACCTTGTCATATATCTCTTCAGGTGGCTCAGCAATACCAATATAGTTGCCCAGGCTTTTGCTCATCTTTTTACTGCCATCGGTGCCAATGAGGAGAGGGGCTAAAAAGACCTGCTGGGGGCGCTGACCGACCATGGATTGAAGCTCCCTGCCCACCAGTAGGTTAAACTTCTGGTCGGTGCCGCCGAATTCAACATCAGCCTGAATGGCTACTGAGTCATAGGCTTGAAGCAATGGGTAGAGTAGTTCGGTCATAGCTATGGGTCGTCCGGCACTATATCTACTACTAAAGTCCTCTCTAGCCATTAGCTGGGCTACGGTAAACTTGCTGGTGAGCTGAATGATGTCACTGAGGGTAAATTTGCCAAACCACTCACTCTGCCACCTCACCTCGGTTCGTTTCTTATCAACGACCTTGAAGAACTGCTTCATATAGGTTTCAGCATTGGCCTCAACCTGTTCTTTAGACAGCATAGGTCGGGTGACGGAGGCACCGCTTGGGTCACCAATCTGTGCCGTCCAATCACCAACAATAAGAATAACCTGATGCCCCAGGTCCTGAAATTGGCGTAGCTTTCTCAGGGTTACCATATGACCTAGGTGGATGTCAGGAAAACTGGAGTCAAAGCCTTCCTTTAGCCGTAATTTTTTGCCCGAGTGGAGTAGTTTCACCATCTCTTCTTCAATTATGATTTCAGCTACCCCTCGCTTTAGCAAATAGCCAATATCGTTAATAGCTTTCTCACTGGTCTCCATACTTAACCTCTACCTCGGAAGTTTAGTATAGCCCTGCCCCTTTTTATGTCTTCAGTTATTTGTTTCTTCAGTTCCTCTGGAGTGTCAAATTGTTTCTCGCCGCGGAGTCTTTCTATGAGGTCAATTTTTAGCTCGCGCCCATACAGGTTACTATGGTAGTCAAGGATATAAACCTCGACAACACGCTGGCTGCCACCGAAGGTAGGTTGTCTGCCAATGTTGGTCATTGATTGATAGGCTTGAGCATTAATGTAGGCCCAGGTAGCGTAAACTCCCTCAGCGGGAAGGGCCTGCCCTGGGTCAATATCAAGATTGGCAGTGGGGAAACCCAACTCCACACCTCTACCCGCCCCGCTGGTTACACGTCCATTTAGGCTAAAAGAGCGGCCTACCAGGTTGAGCACCTTTTTCATATCTCCATCAGCTAGGGCATTTCTGATGGCGGTGCTACTTACCACCTCGCCATTTATCATTACCGGAGGTATTACGGTGACACTGAATTTCATATCTTGTCCTAATGAGCGAAGGATATCGGTGTTGCCTTCCCGATTTTGACCTAAGACAAAGTCGGCTCCAATTACCATCCCGCGCATTCTGAGGTATTTCTTTAGGAGGCTGACGAATCGGCGGGCGCTGAGCCGAGCCAACTCCCTGGTGAAGGACAGGGTAAAGATGGCTTCAACGCCTTCATTTTTGAGGAGGTTAATTCTCTGGGTAAGGTCGGTCAGGAATGGTAGCTTGGACTGGGGCGACAGCACTTCGTGGGGGTGCCGGTTAAAAGTTACCACTCCACTAAGCAAATTCTGCTCCCTCGCCTGCTTTGTTAGCTGTGATAGCAGGTATTTATGCCCCAGATGAACTCCATCAAAAACGCCGATGGTTAGCAAGGTATCTTTTTCAGGTTGTAATTTGGCTAACTCCTTATCTACTTGCATAGTGCTTCCCCCTGAGTAGGATTATTGCAAAAAAGTATAGCCTTACATAGCCACCCACTAAGCCATAGCCAAAGTATTTTAAAAATACTATCATAAGCCAATCTAAGCGTCAATTATGAGGTAGCCGGCGAGGTATTAGGTAATGGTTCATCGGCGACTTAACTTTGTGCTATACTTAGGTAAAGCCAGCGTAGCTCAGAGGTAGAGCAGCGGTTTCGTAATTCTAGGGCAGGTATGCTGCTGGGTGCTGTTAGATACAAAATAGAACTTTTGTGTCAGTTGCTAAAATCCCGTTTTGAGGCTAAAGTGCCTTTTGGTGAAATCCTGTCCTTTTCAGTTTGTCGCCAACTTTTGTGCCCCCTTTATCAATCGCCTGCCGTGTGGTAGCCTATACGGGTGTGGGCCGTGCCGGCTATTCCCTGATTAGGAGGTAAAGGCCTGAGACATTGCAACCGTAAAAGTGTGACACCATCACACTTTCCGATGTTTTGTTGGGAGTTACTCCTCAAGAAACTCGATGATTTACGTACTGGGTATCGAAGGCGAATTAGGTTTGACTGCTGGACGTGATTATCCCAGTATGAGAACGGAAACCTCCCTGTTGAAGAATGGGTAGTATTACTGAAAAGGTACTCCCTCTCCCTACCTGGCTTTCAACTTCAATTCTACCGCTGTGCATCTCAGCGATATGCTGACGAATTGAGAGGCCCAGCCCTGCACCTCCTTCAGCCCGGGAGCGGTGCCTTATCCACCCGATAGAAGCGCTCAAAGATATGCGGTATATGCTCTTCGGGGATGCCAATACCTGAATCTCTGATTGCCACTACCGCGGTTTCTCCTTTCCTGACAACGGAAGCTGATATACTTCCACCGCTCGGAGTATATCTGACGGCATTATCCAGAAGGTTGAGGAACAGTTGCTTGAGCTTTAGCTTATCTCCTTTTACAACTAGATTTTCTAGGGGACCAAACTCGAACTGAATCCCCCTTTCCTGGCAAAGCACTTTCTTCTTTGCCATATGTATGAAAGGCTAGGGCTGCTGATATTATACGCGGTCTTCCCCTTCAGATGGGACGAGGTTAAAATCGACTATCCACCTCACTTAGGGAGGCTGGCTAAAGAGCTCTCAATAAATTACCATCTTGCTTACCTGGTAGATATAGATGGAGAACTCGTTCTGGTCGATGCAACACTAGATCAGGCACTGGAGAAATTGGGCCTGCCGGTGAACAGGACGTGGGATGGCGTTGGCAATACCCTACTGCCGATAAATCCTTGCGGCGAAGAACAGCTTTATCATCCCTCCGAAGCGTCCTTTAGACAAGCCCGTTATTACGATGAAAAATCAATGAAGTTTTACAATGAGCTCAACAGGTGGCTGGAAGAAGTAAGACGGCTTTAATAGTAATGTGAGACTTATGCTTGTTTAGAACCATCGAACTTTCTGGCTGAATATGCAACTCGAAAAGACGAGGATGACATCCTATTTCTCGCAGATTTCTAAGCCAGTTTGTTGTATAATCATAGTGCTTTAATTTTATGCATAATATTAAAACAGTGGTCGAAGATAAATCATTAAATCAACCGAAAAGGAGGAATAAATTAATGGATAGAATCGCAAAAGCTCTGGAAAAACTGGGAATGCCTAAAGGAGACCTGTATGAATTACCTACATCTCCGAAAACCTTCCCCGATGGCGCCAATTATAGGATTGAGATTTCACCTATAGAGACGGTAAAAGTCCTAGAAGCAACGATTGATGAAGCTCAAAAGCAAGGGGTTCCCTTCCACCGAGCCATCTCTGTGGTACGTGGTGCCACCCTCCTTACGCGGGAGGAATTGAGAGAATTCGCTGGAATAGCTAATGAAGCTAAAGTAGAAGTTGTCATAACTCCGGGGCCAAGACCGAGCTGGTATATCGGTCGGCAGGTGGCTACCCCTGAGGGGGCTATCTCCGGGTTCAGACACAGGGGAATGGATGCAGTCAAACACTGCATAATGGACATCCAGAGATGCATTGATATTGGTTTTAGGGCGTTTCTGGTTTGGGATGAAGGGCTTTTATCCCTGCTCACTCAAATGAAAAGGAATGGTGACTTGCCCGAGGATGTACTTTTTAAAGTCTCGATATTCGCTGGACATGCTAACCCTCCAGGGATTAAGTTGCTAGAATCCCTCGGGGCAGGAACCTGCAATCCAGTGGCTGACCTTACACTGCCGATGTTAGCAGCAATAAGAAGCGTAGCAAACATTCCCTTTGACATTCACATCACGCTATGGGCTTCTATGGGCGGGTTCAACCGCATCTATGAGACCCCAGAAATTGCAAGAGTTGCTTCTCCCTGCTACTTCAAGCTAGAGCAGGGTCAACACATAGGCACATTCCTACCTTGGGGCTCATCAGAAGAAGAGCTGGCTCGGTTAGGGAGAGAGAAGATTCGCCTAGCTAAGAATATCATTGAATTGATTAGTGAGATCCATCCCGACTTAAAGTTGTCAAAGCAAGGGGCAGCAGATCTGAAAATCCCGATGCCAAAATAAAAATACATATAAAGGAGGTCAAAAATGGCAAAGAAAACTGTACTAGATTTTCAAAATATGAAAAAGAGCGGTGAAAAGGTTGTCTGGCTAACATGTTATGATAATCCTACCGCTCGATTGATGGAGCAGGCTGGTATAGAGATGATTTTGGTGGGAGACTCCATGGGCATGGTAGTTTACGGATACGCTGGAGGCACTGTGCCTGTAACTATGGACCAATGCATAGTACATACTGAAGCTGTACGTCGGGGAGCTCCAAACATCTTTGTGATGGGTGACATGCCATTCTTATCTTATCAAACTACACCTGAAGATGCAGTTAGAAATGCCGGAAGGTTCTATAAGGAGGCTGGCGTGGATGCCGTCAAGCTCGAAGGTGGACGCCGCGTTGTAAAAATGATAAAGGCGATAGTGGATGCGGGAATGGTTGTCTGCGGTCATATTGGTTTAACACCGCAGAGTTCTGGGCAGCTTGGTGGTTTCAAAGCTCAGGGACGTACGGCAGAAAGCGCATATGAACTTATCCTTGACGCCAGAGCCGTTCAGGAGGCGGGGGCGTCATTTTTACTCCTGGAGGCAATACCGCCCGAGGTTGGTAAGTTTATTACAGAGCACCTGAAAATCCCAGTTTATGGCATAGGTGCTGGCCCTTACGTTGATGGACAAGTGCTTATCATGCACGACATGTTAGGCGTATTTGAAGCGTTTACACCAAAATTCGTTAAAAAATATGCGAACCTTGCTGAAAATATGGTTAAGGCCTTTGAAGACTATGCTAAAGAGGTTAAGGAATCAAAATTCCCTCAGAAAGAACATTGCTACGGAATGATCGAAGGCGAATTTGAGAAAATGATGGAATTAGTGAAGAAAAAATTAGTATGACTTGCCTCAAGCACTTATGCTAATTGATAAGGCCCCTGTGAAGTTATGAAGTTATTTAGTTATGGCGCTTTTTGATGCAGGTGACCTCACGGGGACTTCATACTGATTATTTTGAGAACTCTTCGATAGGAATAGTCTATATTAGTCTTTGCAGACCGTGCAGGATAAAAGGTAGAACTTTTTCTAGGGTGTTTACTTTCCACTAGTGGGCTCTCATGCTATCCGCAACACTTTATGGCTGATTGTTACATCACGGAGAGCTACTTCTACGGAAGTGAGAAAAAGGTGATACAACTGGACGGTGCTCACATTTACTAAGGATGGTTACTACATGTGAATCTGGTTCCAGACCCTTATTCTGTTCGTAGCTGCCAACATTAGTATTGCACCTAAGACTAACAAGCCCGTGCCTTGGGCAATGAGGCCATTAGCAAGATACAGAATTCCAACTATCAATAGTGCAAGAGATACTATAATACCTACTGGTCGGATAGCTCGGCTTACCAGTATTATTGCATATACTACAATCCAGGCAAAACCAAACCAGAAGGCTAGCAAGAACATGGAACCTTGAAGCTTAGATAAGCTACTGAGCCAACTCAGCATATAGGAGGTAATAGAGACGATAAAGACTGACGGCAGGATTATTCTTGTGACATTTGGTCTAGTCAAAAGCCTACTTAAGTGTGGAACAACTATTGATAACCACAGTGGCTCGCCCGGAAAGCAGCTAATAGTTCGGATTGACTTTGAGACCGTTACAGAGTAACCAAAGGCTGGCGTGTTGATGACCCTGAAATGAAAACCACCTATCCCGTCTCTGTGGAAATGCTAAAACGGGGAAAGGTAGTCGAGGAGCATCCTTTTCAGGACTCTTGCTACGTCATAATGGAAGATGGGGAGACAGGGATACGCTGGGTAAAGCGGGTGTATTAAGCGATAAGCCGTAATGAGCTAGCGGCACAAAGGGCAAAGCAGGCTAGGATGAAAGAGGATACCAAAGGACGACCAAAGAGACGCAAGCGACACGATAAGAAGGTGCGAAAAGATTTTGAGCCGAAAAGTGTGGAGGAACTGGATGCTCGGCAGTGGCTTGATGAGCAGTTTGAGCGGATGGTGCGGTGCTACCATGAGATGAAGGCAAAACGAGACAAAGAGCCTGGATAAGAGAAGCTACGGTCGTCCACGGATTCCTTGGCGAGAAGTTCTGCGTTCTAGCCCCGTGGGTCGTCGTCTTACGCTGAACAAATCAAGCTTTTGTTGAGACACGAGACGCTATTCGTATTTCGACGTATCTAATAAGATTAGCTGACTAATCGATAACGATGCGGCAGTCTACTGCCATCGCTCCCTTGCCTGGCTCGTCTACCATAAGTGGGTTGATATCGAGCTCCAAAAACTCGGGAAAGTCTAGAGCCAGCTGAGAAAGCTGCACCAAGTATCTAGCTATGGCGTCGATATCAGCTATTTTCGAACCCCTGGCGCCGGAGAGAAGTGGAAAGCTGCGAATCTCGTGAATCATATCCATGGCATCCTGACGCGTTATAGGTGCTACTCGAAAACTCACATCTTTCAGCACTTCAGTATATATGCCACCCAGTCCAAACATGATGGCAGCACCGAACTGGGAGTCCCGCTTAAGTCCGAGAATCACCTCCTGGCCTCTAGCCATGGCTTGCACCATAACGCTGGTTATCCGTGCCTTTGGCTCATGCTGCCTGATATTTTCTACAATCTCCGCATAGGAGTTACGCACGGCTTCGGCAGTATTTAGACCTACCTTGACACCCCCAAATTCGGTTTTATGGATGATATCTAGAGAGACAGCCTTCATCACCACCGGGTAGCCTATCTCCATAGCGAGTTCGACGGCTTGCTCAGCGTTCTTAGCTAAACCAGCCTTAGCCAACTTAAAGCCATACGCTTCCAATACCCCCATCGCCTCCAATCCAACTGTGGCTTTCACCCCCTGCCTTCTTACTTCATGCAAGATGGCTTGTACTGAGTCACGGTGGTAGGTAAGGACTTCTGGTGCCTCCCGTCTTCTTTGAACCCATAAACGGTATTGGTTCATGGCTTTGAAACCATCCACGGCCCTCTCCGGAGAAGGGTAATTCGGAATGCCGTTCATTCGGAGACTCACCAGCTCTTGGTGATAGTCCCTTGCGCCCATAAAATTGGCGAATACTGGTTTTCCACATCCCAGGGAAACTCTTACGACTGACTCAGCGGTCTTAGCGACATCCACTGGTCCCTGTGGGCATAAAATAACTAGAGCACCATCCACATTGGGGTCAGAAAGCACCATATATAAAACCTTTTCATAGTTATCAGGTGTGGCCCCTCCCGTAAGGTCTACCGGGTTAGACAGGCTCGCAAATGAGGGGAGCTCACTGCCGAGCCTTGAGGTAGTATGTTCAGTAAAATAAGCCAGCTTGAGTCCAGACCTTTCTACAGCGTCTGAAGCCATGACACCGGGACCACCAGCATTTGTGACGATAGCCAACCTCTCATCTCGTAACAGGGGTTGGCAGGATAAACCGAAGGCAAAGTCAAAGAGTTGCTCCGGTGATTGGGCTCTTATCACGCCAGTTTGCTTGAATGCGGCGTCGTAAATCTCATTGGCTCCAGCCATCGATCCAGTGTGTGTGATGGTCGCTCTTGACCCCGCTGTGGTGATTCCTGACTTCACCACTATAAGTGGCTTAATCATGGTCAGTGAACTAGCTACCTTTCTGAATCGGTCGCCATTGGCGATTCCTTCGAGATAGGCCATGACCACCTTAGTCTGGTCATCGTCTTTCAGCATTTCGATAACATCTGCTTCAGTGATATCGGCCTCGTTTCCCAGGCTAATGAATTTGCTTAGGCCGACACTGCTTTCCTTCGACCAATCCCAAAAGGACTGGCGCATAGCTCCTGACTGGGCCACTAACGACATGTTGCCGCTGAGGGGCATCCCGGATGCGAAAGATGCATTGATTGGTAACGAAGTGTTGATAAAGCCGAGGCAGTTTGGCCCCAACAGCCTCATTCCGTGATGCCTAGCTAGTTTCAGCAACTCCTTTTCTAGATTAGAACCCTGCTCTCCGGTCTCTTTGAAGCCGGCGCTAATCATCACGACTCTCTTGATTCCCTTCTCCGCGCAATCATTTAAGACGGTTAACACCGCTTGCCAGGTCACAGCGATGAGAGCCATGTCCACCTTTTCTGGTATATCTGTAACCCTTGGATAGCATGGTAATGACAAAATTTCACCCTCCGTCGGGTTTACGGGGTACACCCTGCCGGGGTAACCGCTATCTAGGATGTTCTTGACTATAACGTGTCCGATCTTGTTAGGGCTGCTTGACGCTCCAATCACAGCTACTGAGTTCGGTGTAAAAAAGTCTTTCTCCAGCATATGTTAATCACCTCGAAAATTGTACCACAACTCTACTTGGACTTAAAGACTGCAGGGCTGGGGAGGTGGTGGGGAGTGATGAGAGGGTGGTGGTGAAGATTACAATTAACGGAGGCCGGGAGAAATGCCCCTATTGTGGCGCGGCCAAGCTGTATGGGCATGGTATGTGTGACCCACGACACGTACTTCACACTTGGACGAACGGCAAAAAGGCCTACCTTGACCTTCACCGAGGGCAAGGAATTGGTCCGCGACCGGTCGAGGCTTACCAAACAGACTGAGGCATTGTGGCGGCTCAGAGACAGAAGCTTCAGCCAGGTGACCAAGGAGCTGGGAGTGGGCTACGGCACGCTACGCCGTCTTATGGAGAGGGAGATAGACGAGGAAGCACTGGGCTTCATACAGGGAGAGGACAATGTGCACCTCGGCATCGACGAGCATAGTTTCAGGCATCAGGAGATGGTGTAGACTATAACTGAGGTTAAGCAGGGGAGGGTGTTGGGAATTCTTAGGGACGATCGTATAGCCACCTTAGAGGAATTCCTGGCCAAGATAGCCGGAGATAAAGTCAAAGAAGTCTGTATCGACATGAAGGAGGCCTTAAGGAAGCTAGCAGAGAAGATGTTTCCCCTAGCAAAGGTAGTCGTTGACCCATTCCACGTAATTGCTGATTCCAATAAAAGGATGGACGAAGCCAGAAGAATCGAGCAAGATGTATACCGGAAGCGGAAGGCCCAGATACCCAAGAAGGTATTCTTGATTGGCAGGGACAAGCTGAGTGAGGAGAAAAGGCAGAGGGTAGATGAGCTGCTGGACAGGTATCCCGGTCTCAAGGGGTTTTATTGGGCGAAGGAGAAAATAAGGGAGCTTTATCATCAGATGACCCGCGAAGAGGCAACCAAACTTGTCACGCATCGCTGGTTGACCCTTAGATAAGCTCGAATGTACCTTATCTTGTTAACAAGCCTGTCTGGCTCTAAATGTCAGAATACCTGACTTGTCTTCCGCTTCTGGGAACTCTACTGTCATTGGAGTCCCAATCTCAATGCTCTCCGGATTTTGAGAGTCTACCCCCACTATTCGGGCGCTAACTCTGAGACCCTCATCTAGCTCCACAATGCCGCAACAGTAGTGCCGGTATCTGTCATAGCCCTCCGCAACCATTGAACTAGTCCCGACAGCGATGGTCGTGAAGGTGATGAGTTTGCCCTCCCCCTTCATTGGAACCCACTCCACGTCAGTGCTCTGGCATTTGAGACAAATCTGACGTGGTGGCAAATATAGGTCTCCGCATTCCTTGCATCTTGTTCCCATAAGCCTCTTCTCATGAAGAGCGCTATAGAATGAGGCGCAGGTAAATTCAGCCTCTGTCATCAGAAAAGTTATCTCCTCTCATAAATGTGAACGACGCAGGTAGCCCCGTGCGCGCCTACATTGTGGGTTAGAGCCAGATGAACATCCCGATTTATCTGTCTGGCTCCAGCTTCACCCCGCATCTGCTGCCAGACCTCAACCACCTGGGCGACACCGCTAGCGCCAACGGGGTGTCCCTTAGCCTTCAGTCCCCCTGAGGGGTTCACCGGCTTGGTGCCATGACGAGCGGTTAGTCCCTGTTCCGCTGCCCTGCCTCCCTCTCCCGGCCTAAAAAAGCCGAGATCCTCAGTAGCAATAATCTCAGCTATGGTAAAGCAGTCGTGCACCTCTGCCATCTGGATATCTCCGGGGCAAACTCCAGCCATATCATAGGCTTGGCGGGCTGCCTCTCTGGCGCCACTCAGTGTGGTAAAGTCTTTTCGGCCATGTAGTGAGTAATCGCTTGCCTGGCCGGAGCCGATAACATATACCGGTGTTTCGGTAAAGCTTTTGGCTAGATGTTCTACTACCAGAAGGACGCAAGCTGCGCCATCGGTTATCGGCGAGCAGTCAAATAATTTTAACGGCCAGGAAACGACCGGGTTAGCTTGGGGGTCTTTTAGGAAATCCATCTCACTAGACCAATCGGGAACCGGTTGCCCCTTTTCCCTCATCTTGGCCATCCGGCTAGTCATGATGTCCCTGATAGAGCAGTTAAACTGTGCCTTGGGATTAAGCGCCCCATTCTGGTGGTTCTTGATGGTGACCGCCATAAGCTGTTCGTCGGTGAGCCCGTATTTATGCCTGTAGGCAGTAGCCATTAGGGCATAGGCTCCGGGGAAGGTAATGCCGGCACGTGACTCATAGGGTGTGTCAGAAAAAGCGGCTAGAACATCGGTAACCTCGGATGTTGGCAAGTTAGTCATCTTCTCCACACCACCAACTAAGACGATATCATATAATCCAGAAGCAATAGCGATAATGCCCTCGCGCAGCGCTAGTCCGCCACTGGCACAGGCGCCTTCAACCCTGGTAGCTGGTCTATTGACCAAGCCCACCTGGTCAGCGATGATCGGCGCAAGGTGCGCTTGCCCCTCAAAGGACAGGGGGGCAGCACTGCCCAGATAGAATGCCTCAATATCTTTAATATCGACGCCTCTCTCTGCAGAAGCTATCATGTCAAGAAAGGCTTCGGTAAAGAGCTCTCGCCCTAGCTTATCCTTGAAGGCACCAAATTTCGACGCTCCGGTACCCGCTATGGCTACCCGTCTGTTTAATCTTTGAGTCATATTCTTATTCTGCCTCAGCTATAAATCGGTGCTACTAAACGGCTAGCTTTACCAGCTAAAATACCCCTTCCTATCTTTCTTTTGCTGACATTTTCCAAACTTGGCTTTTTTAAACCAAGAGAACGTCGCAAAATCATAGCGCGTGGGAATCAAACTATTATAGCAATATGCAAGTAAAGCAAGCAAGAGCTAAGGGAGGAACAGACCAAATATCCCCCTTTCGGGAGATATTATTCAGAACAGTTTCAGTTACGATCTCTGGGTGGCGGGCATGGCGGTTCACTAGTACTTTAGGTTCCTAACCATGAACCTATTACGCTTGAGACAAATTACTTTGGGACTAATTTAGTTGGTGCCTGGTTTAGGTCCTTTGACTGGTCCAATTCCTTATTAATACCAGCCAAGTATTTGGCAATATTCTTCTTGGCTTCGTAATCATACTCTTGGTTCAGAGCAATTGTTTCCATGATGGGGGAACCACCACCATGAACCCCGGCAATCTGATACCAGCTAGCCATGGATGAAGCCGTTAGATTCTCTACCAGCCTCCAGATACGGTGAGCAACATCAGGCGGGATTTTGGGGTTTCTCATTATATACTTTTCTAACCAAGCTTTGGTTTCTTCACTATTAAAGTCGTCTTCATAGGGTAGGGTTACGGCTAAACCGCCGGCTATCTCAGCCAGCAAGTTAAACTCGTGGTATATGGTCTCTCCGGTGAGCCTTCTACCTACATTGGCATAGATACTGTTAGGGAAGAAGGTGTCTGAAGAGGTCTTCTCGCCGTAGATGGCACTGGCGATGCCCGCAGCATAAGATAGTTCCGCCGCCCCGGCGTATTGAGATAGTTTTTCCCTCACATGAGATGCTTTCTCAATGTTGTTAGCCTCGGCAACAAGGCAGGCAGCCCCGCAGAGTATGTCCGATACCGCCGGTTTGCATCCAGAATAGCTGTGCCGATGGGAGTCAGCAAAAAGCAGGGCCAGTCGGCGACCGAACTCCCACTCTCGGCACATGAATACCCTCTCCTTAGGGATGAAGGTGTTGTCAAAAACGACAATTGAATCAGAGACTCCCATTTCCGCAAAGGGACATTTACATTCCTTTCTCTCTCTCACCGAAACCGGTCGGGTGATTAGATGGATGCCCTCCCAGTCAGCCGGGATAGCGAATGCCACCGCATAGTCTTTGTCCTCTTCTCTTAGGGCGCGGGTTGGGATTACAAATATCTCATCGGCATAAGCGGCCATGGCGATGGAGAGTTTGGCTCCTCTAACCACAATCCCATCCTCTCTCACTTCAGTGATATGAACATAGGCATCAGGGTCGGCTTGCTCAGACGGTCTTTTAATTCTATCCCCCTTGGTGTCGGTTTGAGCGCAGGCACCGGTCAAATCCTTCCCTTGGTAGACCCTTAGGTAGTCCATGAAGCGGTGGTGATACTCGGTTTGGTATTTATCGTCCATTTCTTTAGTGGCGACGGAAATGGCGATTATAGCATCCATACCCATGCATCGCTGCGTGCAACCGCCAACTCTCTGGCAGAGCAGTCGAATCATCTTCTGTTTCTGAATGAGGTCGTAGGCATTTTGCGGCAAATGGGTAAAGCGATTAATCTTTTTACTGGTAAGAGATGAGGTAGCGGTCAGAAGCCCTTCCCACTTCGGGTCTTGTGCCAAGTCAAAAGTCACGGACATAACATTTATGCCCGGTTTAATCCTAAGGTCATCTCTGCCCACTCTCTGCCCCCCGATATATAGGTTGGGCTTTAACTTCATTAAATCCGAAATGTATTCTGCCGAAGTCCTCATAGTATTCTCCTTTCCTAATCCCGTATGGTAGATACTTTGTAGCTCTATTTGAAGCCTTTCGGCTAACTATTAGTGGTATTCGTAGAACCCCTTACCCGTTTTACGCCCCAGCCAGCCGGTGGTAACCATCTTTTTCAACAGAATTGGCGGAGCATATCGTGGGTCTTTGAGCTCGTCGTAAATAGCCTCAGCTACCTCCAGCACAACATCAAGACCAATTAAATCAGCTAGCTTTAGGGGACCCATCGGGTGACCAAGGCCAAGATTGACGGCGGCATCAATGTCCTCTCTCTTAGATGTGCCGGCCTCCAATAGTGAGATGGCGTGGAGCAAGAAGGGAATCAAGAGGCGGTTAACAATGAAACCCGGAGAGTCCGGAACAACGACGATGACCTTGCCCAGGGATTCCCCAAAGCGCTGGCTAAGTTCCAGGGTTTCTTGGCTAGTGGCCATAGTCTGGATGATTTCCAGTAGCTTCATAACCGGTGCCGGATTGAAAAAGTGTAACCCCAAAACCTTATCTGGCCTGGAGGTTGCCATCGCCATATCAATTACGGAAAGACATGAGGTATTGGTCGCTAGAATAGCATGCTTGGGGCATATCTTATCCATCTCGGAGAAAACTCGTTTCTTTAGCACCATATTTTCACTAACCGCTTCTATGACTAGGTCGCAACTGGCAAAATCGCGGGCACTAGTAGTGCCTCTGATACGTCCGATTATCGCTTCCATGTCCTGTGGCGAAAGCTGGCCTTTATTCACACTCCTAGACAGTGCCGATTTGATCACTGAGAGCCCTTTATTCAGGAGCTCGTCACTTATTTCCAGGACTGTTACCTCGCAGCCGGCTTGAGCACACGTTTGGGTGATACCACTACCCATAACCCCACAGCCGATAACACCAACCTTCTTTATTTCCATTCATCACCTTCACTTTCTTATAGTATTGACAAACTATCCAGAGGCAGGCTATTTCCCTCTGTAGACTGGTTTTCTCTTCTCCGAGAAAGCTCGAATCCCCTCATCAAAGTCAGCCGTACCCATAAGATAGCTGAGCAGCGATTGCTCTAGCTTCAGCCCATCCTCTAGCGTCATACCAAGACCCCTTACCAGCGCTTGTTTGGCAGCCTGCGTGGCTAAGGGTGCCTTTTCGCAGATAGTTGCTGCCCACTCCTTGACTGTGGGCATGAGTTCTTCATAAGAGACGACCTTGTTCACTAAACCGATGCGACAGGCTTCCTCGGCATCGATGATTCTTCCCATAATTATTAGTTCGACTGCTCTGGCTAAGGATATCGTCCGGGGCAGCCTCTGGGTACCCCCCCAACCAGGCATCAATCCGCGACTTACCTCCGGAAAGCCAAAACGGGCATTATTTGAGGCTATCCTGAGGTCACAGGCCAGAGCTAGTTCCAATCCGCCACCAAGGGCTAGGCCATTAATGGCGGCAATTAGCGGTTTCCAGATGCTAAGCCCACGCATAAAAGTTGGCGGGAAGGCATCAGGCGTATCCCGATGCTCTTTAATAAAGGGTAGGGTATCTCTGATATCAGCCCCGGTACAAAAAGCTTTTTCACCAGCCCCAGTAATGATACCAACTAATACTTCTGGGTCGTCCTGGAATTCCACCATCTTATCGTGCAGTTCATGGATGGCGGCCATATTAAGTGCATTACCTACTTCAGGACGATTAATGGTGAAGATAGCCAGTCTGCCTTCTTTTACATATTCAATCGCCATTTAGTGACCTCCTTAGCTATCCATCATAGGTCAGTTCTATAAAGTCGTGTTTTAAATTTTACACTATTTAAACAAGTTGCTCAATGCTGCGTTTTAATGTGCGACCACACTAAAGCCTACACTGGGCTGCGCTGGGGCGACATTGATTTGGAGAGGCCACCTTGTCCGTGATGCAGACACTACAGCAACTTTTGTGTGATTCAGCACAGGTCTTTGGTTACATAATATATAAGACGATTTGATTCAAAATCTTTACTGAGGAAGTGGAATGCGGTAAAATATAGAACAGAGTTTAAGTCATTAAGAGTTATATATAAAGGCCAAACACTCAATTGTTCGCAGGGTAGGGACACTGGGAAGATTTTTTGAATAGCCTAAGGAGTATATTCCTGGATTGATGACCTCGAAAATAGCGGAATTAGTAAACAGTATGCTTGCTGGTGAAAAGAAGTCCCTGGCACAATTAATCTCGCTTGTTGAAAATGATAGTCCAGCTTTCTCTGAAATGATAGAAGTTATCCGCCCACACTTAGGTAAAGCTTACCGTATAGGTATTACTGGTCCCCCGGGCGGGGGCAAGAGCACCTTGGTGGACAAACTGACTAGCACGATTAGAAGCAAGGGATTATCTGTAGGGATCATAGCCGTGGACCCAAGTAGCCCTATTACCGGTGGCGCTGTGTTAGGTGACAGGATAAGAATGCAGCGGCACTACTTGGATAGCGGGGTATTTATTCGTAGTATGGCCAGTAGAGGTAGCTACGGTGGTCTATCCGAAGCAGTCGAGGCTACAGTAAATCTATTGGACGCTTTTGGTAAGGATGTTATCATAATAGAAACCGTCGGTGTTGGGCAAACTGAACTAAGTATTAGAGGGATAGCAGATATCGTTGTCCTAATTCTAGTACCAGAGTCTGGAGACGACATGCAAGCTATGAAAGCAGGTCTACTAGAAATTGCTGATATAGTTGTAGTCAATAAGGCAGACCATGTGGGGGCTGAAACGCTAGCAGCTGAGCTTAGAGCTACATTGGGAGCCAAACCTGGAAAATCCGAACCATCAATTATGACTACTCAAGCCATAAACGGTGTGGGAATCGAGGAGCTCTATAAAATAATAGACAAGCGGCGTAAAAACCATTAAATGCACTTAGGGAGAGGGGAATGCCTGAGAAGAAAAAAGAAATAACCGAAAGAAAGAAGGAGTTCAGGACTACCGTTGATGGAATTGTAGTCAATAGGGTATATACACTGGCCGATTTGGAGGGGTGTAAGCAGGAGGACATTGGTGTTCCTGGTGAGTATCCATATACTAGGCATATAATGCCCACCGGCTACAGGAGCAGGCTATGGACTATGCGCCAATATGCTGGCTTTGCCAGTGTAGAAGAGACAAATAAGCGGTACAAATATCTGTACGAGCAAGGGCAAACTGGGTTTAGTGTCGCCTTCCATTTACCTACTCAAGAGGGATATGATTCAGACCACCCACTTTCCGCTGGAGAGGTTGGCAAGTGTGGTGTTGCCATAGACTCGCTTAAAGATATGGAGAGGCTTTGGGACGGTATTCCATTAGCCGAGGTAAGCACATCAATGACAATTAACTCCACGGCACCAATTTTATTGGCCTTATATATTGCTGCTGCCGAAAAGCAGGGAACAACTGCTGATAAGCTCAGAGGGACTGTGCAAAACGATATATTGAAGGAATATATAGCCAGAAACACGTATATCTTTGGTCCGACTCCATCTATGCGATTGGTTACTGATATTTGCTCCTATTGCGCCCAAAATATGCCACTATGGAACTCAATAAGCATCAGTGGCTATCATATGCGGGAGGCTGGGGCTACTGCCGCTCAAGAAGCTGGCTTTACTCTAGCTAATGGAATTGCCTATGTTCAAGCGATGATAGACAAAGGAATGGATGTTGACTCTTTTGCCCCACGATTCTCATTCTTTTTTGCTGCCTACACCAACCTTCTTGAGGAAGTCGCCAAGTTTAGGGCATTACGCCGGATATGGGCTAAGATAATGAAGGAAAGATTTGGCGCCAAGAACCCAGGGTCGATGATGCTAAGATATCATGTTCAAACCGACGGGTTCACGCTCACCGAGCAACAACCACTTAATAACATCGTGAGAGTAACCTTGCAGGCACTAGCCGCTGTATTGGGGAGCTGCCAATCTTTACACACTAACTCATTTGACGAGGCACTGGCTTTGCCCAGTGAGGAAGCAGTGCAAGTTGCCCTGAGAACCCAGCAAATCATTGCCTATGAGAGCGGTGTCGCCGACACTGTTGACCCGCTAGGTGGTTCATACTATATAGAATGCTTAACCAACCAAATAGAAGATAAGGCAATGAGATATATCACTGAAATTGATAAAATGGGCGGTGCCTTAAAAGCAATAGAGAAGGGATATATTCAGAGAGAAATTGCAACTTCAGCCTACAACTATCAAAGGGCGGTAGATTCTGGTGAACAAGTCGTTGTCGGTGTGAATAAGTTCACAGTAAGGGAGGAGCAGGCACCAAAGGTTCTAGAGATTGGCGAAGAAGTTGAGAAAAGACAAATAGAGGGATTAAAAAGATTAAAGCAGGAAAGGGATAACCAAAAAGTAAGCAAAGTGCTAGATGAAGTATGTGACGTAGCTAGGAGTGACGAGAACATTATGCCGGCACTAATTGAGGCAGTTAAGGCTTATGCCACCGTAGGAGAGATAAGTAATGCCCTGAGAGATGTGTTTGGGGAATACCGAGAGCCAAATATACTCTAAGCCGAGAGGTATTTGCTGTGCAGAATAGAAAAATACGAGTCTTAATAGCTAAACCTGGGCTAGACGGGCATGATAGGGGAATCAAAGTAGTAGCTCGAGGTTTAAGAGATGCCGGGATGGAGGTAATCTATCTTGGGTTACGTCTAACGCCAGAGCAAATTGCCGAGGCGGCTATTCAAGAGGATGTAGATGTGGTTGGTCTGAGTTGCCTGTCTGGCGCTCACCTATCTTTATTCCCGAAAACAGTGAGTCTGGTCAGAGAAAGGGGTGGCAGGGATATCCTGTTTATTGGGGGCGGAATCATACCAAAGAAAGATATCCCCAAGTTAAAAGAGGCTGGGATCGCCCAAATCTTCGGCCCAGGCACACCCATTGCCGAAATTGTCAAGTTCATTGAAGAAAACCTACCGGAGGGGAGCATTGATTAAAAAGATTAACCATATAGGGATTGCGGTAAATAGTATCGAAGATGCACTAAAGCTATATACCGATGCCCTAGGGCTAAAGGTTAAAGATATAGAGATTGTGGAAGCGCAGAAGGTGAGGACTGCCATTATCCCGGTGGGTGAGGGTAAGATTGAGTTACTAGAGTCAACCGATCCCGAAGGAGTTATTGCTAAGTACATTGAAAAAAGGGGGGAGGGACTACATCACTTGGCTCTGGAAGTAAGTGATATTCAACAGGCGCTAGACACGCTGAG
The DNA here is from genome assembly GCA_964354655.1 of uncultured Dehalococcoidales bacterium. GTDB lineage: Bacteria > Chloroflexota > Dehalococcoidia > Dehalococcoidales > E44-bin46 > E44-bin46. The sequence continues at coordinate 37,852 of CAYHAL010000004.1, read as the reverse complement.
AGAAAAAGGGATTCAGTTCATCGATGAGACGCCAAGAAGCGGTGTTAAAGGCACTAGGATAGCCTTTCTGCATCCTAAAGAAACGAAGGTATTAATCGAACTAGTTGAGCCGAGGGGATAACATGACGACAAATGAAGATAAGCAAATAAAGAAGAAATTGCTAGCTGAGCTACAAAAGCGTAGACAAAAGGTTGAGGAGATGGGGGGCAGCGAGAATGTGGAAAAACAGAGAAAGCGAGGTAAGCTAACAGCACGTGAGCGAATTCAGAAGTTACTGGATGAGGGGACATTTTGCGAGATTGGAATGTTTGCTACAAATAGAGGTACCGCTTTTGGTATGGATAGAATACAGGTGCCAGCGGACGGGGTAATCACTGGGTATGGAAAGATTGACGGCAGAAAGGTGTATGTTTATGCCCAAGATTTCACCAGCATAGGTGGAACCCTATCAGAAATACATGCCGCAAAGATTTGCCGAATAATGGATAGCGCCGCAAGAGCGGGGTGTCCTATCATAGGAATAAATGATTCCGGAGGGGCAAGGATTCAGGACGGCGTTGATGCTTTGTCTGGATATGGACAGATTTTCTATCGAAACTCAATCTATTCTGGTGTAATCCCTCAAATATGCGCTATCCTTGGTCCTTGTGCTGGGGGCGGCGTATATTCCCCAGCGCTCACGGACTTCATATTTATGGTTAAAGACATAAGTTATGCCTATATAACCGGACCGCAGGTGGTTAAGGCTATTATGGGAGAAGAGATTAGCCATGAGGAACTGGGTGGTGCTATTGTCGCTCAAAAGAAGGCGGGAGTTGCTTGCCGCTCGGAAAACAGTGAGGAGGAGTGCCTGCAAAGTATAAAGGAGCTGCTAAGCTATTTGCCATCAAGCTATAGAGAATCTCCTAAAAGGGTTGATTGGGGAGACAAGCCAACCCGTACCGACACAACCCTGTTTGATATTGTCCCGGCGAATCCAAGCAGTCCATATGACATGCACAAGATAATTGAGAGGGTATTTGACCAGAGGCAGGATGGGAAGAAAAATTACTTCGAGATATTCCCCATATTTGCCACTAACATTATCACCTGTTTTGCTAGACTCAATGGATGGTCGGTGGGCATAATAGCTCAACAACCGATGTCAAAAGCGGGAGCTCTGGATATCGATGTCTGTGATAAGGCCTCCCGGTTCATCCGGTTCTGCGACGCCTTTAATATTCCGATCGTCAACTTGGTTGATGTGCCTGGATATCTACCAGGAACGGAACAGGAATGGAGAGGAATAATTAGACACGGAGCTAAGATGCTTTACGCTTATTCCGAGGCTACGGTGCCAAAGATTACCCTCACTATCAGAAAAGCTTACGGAGGCTCTTACCTTGGAATGTGCAGTAAAGACCTGGGTGCTGATGCCGTATTTTGCTGGCCTACCACTGAACTGGCGGTGATGGGACCGGATGGAGCGGCAGCCATAATATTCAGAAAAGAGTTGGAAAAGACAGACGACCCCGACAAACTGTTGGAGGAGAAGATAAAGGAGTATAGAGACACGTTCGCCAACCCATATAGAGCCGCTGAGCACCTACACATTGACGACGTAATCGAGCCGGCAGAAACCAGGCCGAGGCTTATCCAAGCCCTAGAAATGGCAATAAACAAAGCGGAACAGAGACCTGAGAAAAAACACGGCATTATGCCAACTTGATATAGGTGTAGGGGTGTTTCACTCAACTTTTGGTCTCTAATCTAGTTATCTTGAGCTGGCGACTATAGCGCATACAACGTTATAAAGGAAGAATGAAGCTCTTTGACATGCTACCAACATTTAAATATACAGAATTTGTTCTGTATATTACCATATTATGTAGAAGCACTTCTGTATACATAGTTAGGGGCAGCGAACTAGGAATCTCGTCGTATTATTGGGGGCCATTTTCGGTTGAATAGATTAATAAAGTGAATCGAGTTCACTAAAAGAAAGGGGGCATGCAGAAAACAATTTGTTTAATCGGTGCTTTTGATACCAAGGGAGAAGAGTATGCCTTTGTGCGGGAACAGATACTCAGCCGTGGACATAAGGTTTTTACAGTTAATACGGGCGTCCTCGGAACGACGGCTCTCTTTCCTGTGGACGTTGAAGCGGACAGGGTTGCTGAGTCGGGTAGGGGGAACCTGGAGCAGCTTCGTAAAAAGAAGGATCGCGGTGAAGCCATGAAGGTCATGTGTGCCGGGGCAGCGAGGCTCATCAAGTCACTTTATGATGAGGGCAAGTTTGACGGGATTTTTGGTATGGGTGGTAGTGCTGCGACCACCGTGGTCACTTCAGCGATGCGTATTCTTCCGGTGGGTGTTCCCAAGGTTTGTGCATCAACCGTAGCATCAGGGGATGTGTCGGTTTACGTTGGGACAAAGGATATCACGATGATTCCATCAATTGTTGACGTTGCCGGCATCAACCGGGTTTCGAGGATTATCTTTTCGCGTGCAGTGGGAGCAATTTGCGGTATGGTGGAAACGGATATTCCAGAAGCCACGGAGGATAAGCCGGTTATCACGGCATCAATGTTTGGTAACACCACGGAGTGCGTGAACGCTTGTGTAAAGGAATTGTCGGCAAAGGGTTACGAGGTTCTTGTCTTCCACGCCACCGGTACCGGTGGAAAGACTATGGAGAGCCTGGTTAACGAGGGATTAGTGGACGCTGTCCTTGACATCACGACAACCGAGTGGGCTGATACCGTCTGCGGCGGGGTGCTTGACGCAGGCCCAGAACGCCTTGATGCCCCCGGCCGAATGGGAATACCTCACCTGATCGTTCCAGGCTGCGTGGACATGGCTAATTTCGGGGCACCGGACACGGTACCAGCGAAATACAAAGAGGCAAACCGCACCTTCTACGAGTGGAACCCATCAGTTACGCTCATGCGCACGAACAATGAGGAGAATGAAAAAATGGGAAAGGTTTTCGCTGAGAAAGCAAACGCTGCCAAAGGTCCAGTTGCCTTTCTCATTCCTCTGAAAGGGGTATCGATTCTTAACGGCGACGGCCAGCCTTTCTGTGACCGTGAGGCGGATAGGGCAATGTTCGATGCCATCAAGGCCAACGTCAAGGCGGGTATTCCTGTAATTGAAATGGATAACAATATCAATGATCCCCAGTTTTCTGCCAAAGCGGTTGAGATGATGTTAGATCTAATCAAACAGGCAAACAATAAGAAAAGGAGGTAATTATGGCATTTACACGTAGTGAAGTCCTTGAACGGTTGAGGAAGAATATTGAGGCGGGTCTTCCGATTATCGGTGCCGGCGCCGGAACTGGTATCAGCGCGAAATTTGAAGAGGCAGGGGGAGTTGACCTGATTGTGATTTATAACAGCGGACGTTTCCGCATGGCAGGTAGAGGCTCGCTTGCCGGCCTGATGCCCTACGGTGACGCCAACGCTATCGTCATGGAAATGGCTGGCGAAGTGCTGCCCATTGTCAAGGACACGCCGGTTCTTGCCGGAGTGTGCGGCACGGATCCTTTCCGCCAGATGGACGTTTTCCTTAAGCAGGTTAAGGAGATCGGCTTTTCAGGAGTCCAGAACTTTCCAACGGTTGGTTTATGCGATGGTTTGTTCCGGCAAAACCTTGAAGAGACCGGTATGGGGTATGGTCTTGAAGTTGACATGATTCGCAAGGCTCATGAACTGGACCTCCTGACTACACCATACGCATTTAATGCTAAGGAAGCAAAGGCAATGGCCGAAGCCGGTGCTGACATTATTGTCGCGCATATGGGACTGACCACCAAGGGGGCCATCGGAGCCACGACTGCAGTGTCACTCGAGGAAGCACCAGCCAGGGTTCAGGAAATATGCGACGCGGCAAAATCTGTAAATCCGGACATCATTGCCTTGTGCCACGGGGGTCCAATCTCCATGCCTGAAGATGCTGAGTATGTTCTCAGCAAAACAAAGGGTATACATGGGTTTTATGGCGCATCGAGTATGGAACGCCTGCCGACCGAAGTCGCAATAAGAGAACAAATGCAGAAGTTCAAGTCGATCCGATTCAAGAAATAGCAGTTGAAACAGGAGATGGGATAGTCTAGGTATCAGATATTGCAGTAACTGGGTGAAAATGTATCACCCCTAATCGCTAAAAAGCCAAATTAGTGAACGGAGTGATAAGTTAGCACTGCCCACCAAAAGCCTTAATTGTATCAAGAAACAGCGACTCTTTAATAGGGCTCCCCGAATATGAAATCAGTTTTGGTATTACAACCCGAACAACTGGTATTCCTATCTCGGGGTGAGTTAAGTTAATTATGATAACATTTGTGTCGTTTATTAATAATCTATCTAAATATAACTCTACATCTTTTCTTATATCACCTGTGGATTGATTAGGGATTTCTTCAAGAGCAATAACATCCTCTTGTTTTAGGCTACTGTGCGACACCAAGTCATTAGGGTCAAATTCAGCAAAGACTTTTTGCCTAACTTTCTGCTGCTCCAGCTCAGTTAATGCTCTTAGTAAAGCTGTCTCCGGATTAAGGTTCGTTCCTGAGCCACCAAAGTAATGACGCTCATTCCCTATCTTGTAGCATATAAAGGCACTAAATGAAGCAATATTAAGGTCAAGATTTTTGTTCTGTATATGGAAAGCAAAGATACCCTCTGGGGGCAGTACCTCAGCAATAAATTTTTGAATATGTCTATTTTTTGTATTTTTGAAGGTGACCATTGGCATGCTCCTTAGATTGCCCAGATTAAAAGCATAGTATAGCGCATCTCTTTCAATTACCTCGGCCATCCCTTGCAATATTGCCTCCTCCAGTGTATTTCCTGCTGAGAGACCGCCAGTATCATTAAATATAAACGATAGATTGTTCTTCGATATATAGGGGTAATAAACCAATGCAGAGGGAATTAGAGCTGGTGATTTAGTTATCAATGAGTAACCCCAACTCCATTCCTGGCAAGCGTTTTGAAGTTCTTGAAAACATCCCCTATTCCTCTCCACGCAGTTTTCACACTTTGGTGGCAAGGTCGGCAAATTAAATTCAGAGGGGTGAACAGCGTAGTCCCGCACTTCCTCATAATTTGCATTAATAACCCTACTGTGATGAAATCTTTGCCCGCAATATCTCTCTACTGCTTCCATCATCGCGCTTGCCTTCGATTGCGGTACAGTCATCCCCTTACCAAAGCTTTCCTTGGGAGGATTATTCAAGGGAGTAGGCGGGAGTGCCCACTGGCAAGCCTGACGGTGACATTTTGCTTTTACTGGGGCTTCATTTAGTCTAAAAATAGGAACACCATCGGTAAAGTTAGGATTAACTTGCTCTACTTTAACCACACCAATTATTTCAAACACCTTCTCCGCGGTTATAATGGTATCGGGTGGTAGAACGGTATAACTACCTGTTTCAGTGTGTATTATTTTCCCGTCTCTAAATTTGATTTCTATATTATCTGGTATTGTATTTTCAATCTGAGCAGTCTTCATCTCAATTAAAACCTGAAGTTAATCATTTTATAGCTTGGCATTTGGCACTAAATATTGCTCCCAAGCATCCCCACCTTTCCTCACTTATAGGTGTCCTTGCTTCGGTCTTGTATAGGCATCGATTGTAGTGGACAATCAGGGGCAACACATCTCTCGCATTGTAAGCACTGTCTTGCTGTGGAGGCAAAGCCCTCCGTAAAGGGGCATACAGCTATGCAGACAGCACAAGGCGTGCCATTATCCAGCCAAAATTGGAGGCATTTTTCCGCTTGTATATACCACTTCTTAACACCAGGATTATTGTTCTCATTGTATCCGCTCATTGTTCTATCTTTAAAGCTTATAGCATCGGCGGGACACTCTTTGGCACAAACCAAACATTGGTCGCAAAATTCTGTTTGTCTAAAATCAATAGGCTTATCGACATTAAGGGGCATATCTGTCAAAACCTTGCACAAGCGAATGCAAGAACCATATTCAGGTGTTATTAGAAGACCATGTCTACCAAGTTGACCAAGCCCAGCGCTTATCGCTAACGGTATGCTTAGAGCAGTATCATTCATGCATGGTATCGCGTTATAACCGAGAGCCCGTATGCATTCGGCTAAGGATATAGATATGAAGCCCATCATGGCATATCCAAGATCGGTAGCCGCAGTTGCACCTGCTCCGGGTGATTGTAAAATAAGCTCCTTATTCATTTCAACAGCCATTACTACCGCTCTATTTATTGAGTTGGGAATTACAAGGGTATCGCCTTTCTCCATCGGCTGTTCAACATCATCAAAGATGAAGCGTTTATGTACATCTCCCTCATAGACCCATCTGCTGTCAAGCTCCGTAGTGGCAACAAGGCATGCGCCATACAGCTTAGCAGCGTCTTTTATGAGGGAGGTAAGCTTGTCCGGGTCAGCCTCTGACCGCCATTTATTTAGGTCTTCTGGTACAAACAAGGAATTCCACTTTAGAAATTGCTCGTTAGCATTCTGGTCGCCGTACATGCCTAAGATGTAATTTACTGCAGCGGCTCCAAACTGAAGAGCGTGGTCTGTCCGCGATTTGCCGGATGTGTTCCCCTGAATGTCTTTCATCATAACCGGCACAAAGCCTCCGATGAGAAAATTCACGATGTCTTGGATGCTATGTACAGGTTTACCAGTCTTCTTTTCCGTAAGCGTTACAAAACCCTCTTTTGATGAATCGAACCTTTTATATTTAGCATTGTCAATCTCATACATCTCATCGAGAGACTTCCCTTTCCTAAAAGACGTTCGTGGCATCATTTGCTATATTCACCTTCTCTACTATTTACCCTTAAACCCGCCTTTATAAAAATAAAACAACGTTGGCTTATTAAGGATTTTGCCAGCAACAAACATCAACGATACATCATGCCCGGCAGCCACAGGCTAATCTGAGGGAAGACAATCAGCAGAGTCATAACCACCGCCTCCGCCGCCAAGAACGGAATAGCGCCTCTAAAGATTTCCCCTAAATCTAATTCGGGGCACACAATCCTAAGCATATAGCAGTTTATACCCACCGGGGGAGTAATCATACCAATCGTTGCCATCTTCACCACCAGCACACCCCACCAGATGAGGTCAACCCCCAGCGTCTTCATAATCGGTGCCAGCAAGGGAACCGTCAGGAACATCATCGAGAACGGGTCAAGAACGCAACCCAAGCCGAGATACATAAACACAGTGAAGATGACAACCACGGTAGGCGACACAGGTAGACCAGTGACAAAATTGGTCATTGCCCCACTGATACCGCTCACAGCGAGGAAGCCGGAGAAGAGAACAATCCCGCCAATAATAATGAAGATGACGCTGGTGTCTCGGGCAGACATGAGAAGGGCCTCGCGGAGTTTGGGCCAGTTGAACCTCCTGAACGCCACACCGATGATGAGCATACCGGTAGCGCCGACAGCGCCGGCTTCAGTTGGGGTAAATATACCGCCATAAATGCCCCCGATAGCTAGTATGACTATCGCTAACATTGGCCCGATTCCTCCAAGTGAGCGGAACCTTTCCCTCCAGGTGACCGTGGCTTTGGTGACTGGGGCTAAGGTGGGGTTGATTCTCAGCCTGATAGATATCATCCCCACGTAAACCAGGGCAGTAACTAAACCAGGGAAAAGACCGGCGATAAGGCACTTGTGAATGGGGGCTATGGCGAGGAAGCCATAAATAATGGCGGGTACACTGGGAGGGACTACCGCCGACAGCCCTGCCGTTGCCGCCACTGTGCCTGCCGCCAGGGAGCGGTCGGTCTTGGCCTTGAGCATCTCGGGGAGAGCCATCCTACCAAACACTGCCACGGCTGCCGTGGGCATGCCGCAGGCAGCCCCAAATGCGGCGTTAGCCATGGTGGTAGCCATCACCAGCCCGCCTCTAACCTGCCCCAGCCAAGCCCGCCCTGCCCTGAAAAGGCCTTCGCCAATCCCGGCGGCAAAGGCAAACTCCCCCATGAGGACGAACAGGGGCACCACAGTGAGTAAATACCAGGCAGTACCAGAAAAGACTTTACTGGCGAGGTAGGCAAAAGCGCTGTCAAAACCCCTCAGGGCAGCGAATCCAAAGAAGCCGACGATGAGAAAGGAAAAACCGATGGGGAACTTCAGCACTATCAGTGCCGCCAGAACCCCCATCAGAATAATCCCCACAGTCAATGGGCTCATGTCCTATTAACTCTCCCCTTAATCATCATATCTCCCTTCTCACTGTCTGAACCATCTGGACGACGAGCCGCACGGTAGTTATGCCCAAGCCAATGGGCATAGCCATCCGTGACCACCAGGTCTTAACTTGTATTGCCCCCACTAGTGTATCCCCCATCACATATGCAAACATGGTCATACGGAGGCTCGACCAGGTGAGGAGAAAACAGATGAATATCCCCAGCGAAAGGAGGACACAGAGAACACGACGCCGAGCCCTTGGCGACAGCCGGTCAAACACAATCGACATTGCCAGGTGCTCCCCCCGGCGCTGGGCAAAGGAAATGGTAAGCATTACCACGAAGACAAAGATCAGGGTAACATACTCTGTGAAACCCCTTATCGGGCTCCCGGCAGCACGCGTCACCACCGCCACCACCGTGTATACCATCATAAAGCCAATAACAAATGCCGCACCTAAGGCTAGCCCGTCTTCCGCCTTAGCTAGGTAGTTTGAAAACCTGCCTAATCTTCCCAATATCGTTTTCTTCCCAAACTAAATTTAGTAAGAGGGGGCGTGAGGTGCCCTCCCCCACAACCCCCCCTAATCCTATCTTGCCCAGTCTTTACTTTAAACCTGTACTTAACCTAGACTGAGCGAGCAGCGCCTGGAACGCATCTAATATCTCTTGTCCGGGGCGACCGGCAGCCTCCTGCTCAGCAACCCAATCCTCCCACACCGGCGCGCCTGCCAGTGCTCTAAACTCGTCCATCTCTGAAGCTGGCCAGTCGATAAATTCGACACCCACATCTCTTAAATCCTGCAACCCCCCTGCTATCTTCTCGTCGAGGTAGTCAAGACCATACGCTACTCCGTCAGGGGCAACGTCGAGCATCACCTGCTGAAGGTCAGGTGGTAGCTCATTCCAAGCATCCAGGTTCATAGTCGTAGCGAAATGGAACTGATAGATGGGGAATGGGGTAATGTAATACTTGAAGATAGTATGCAAGCCGGCGTCGCGACCGGTAATGGGGACAGGGAAGCAGGCAGCGTCAACGACATGCTCCGCCGCAGCCACAGGGAGTTCCTCCCACGCTACAGTTACCCCGGTCCACCCCAGCTTCTCAGCAGCTAAGGCAGAACCACCGTGAACCCTAATCCTCAGCCCCTGGAAGTCCTCTAAGGTATGGATCGGTACGTGGGACATTATCTCCATCGGCTCCAGAGCCCAGACGAACAGGTACTTCTGATTTACGGCTTCATACTCCGCCACTAATCGCGGGTCCTTCATCAGCTCGTGGACGGCAGGAGCCCATACTCTCGGAACATCTTCGATGCAAGGCAAGGTGGTCACAGTTCCCAGCGGGTATAGCCCGGGAGTATAGACATAGCTTGTCTGCCCCACATCAAAGACACGACCTGTTACGTTCTCGGATTGAGCGAACAGAGTCCCCAAAGTACCACCGAAGATCCTGTCAAATTTAATCCTGCCTTCACTCCTCGCCTCAACCTGGTCAAGGTACCATACCTCGATGTCAGCTAGGATCTGATTGGGAGGGAACGGGCAATGGTATACGAACGTATAGACCTCTTCTTCCGGTGGAGTTACTGGTGGTGTTACTGGCGCTCCTGGCATACAGCCAAGGAGTAGGGCAGCTACCACGGCTACCGTCATTAACGGTATAAAAATCTTTTTCATTTTTTACTCCTTTCCTTAGATTCTTAACAACCCTTTTAATGCCTTCTACTAGCTAAACATCTCAACCACCTCCCTTTTTACTTTTTCCTGGAGCTAATTGGTTACTTAACCCCAGACGACATCTATGAATTCTTCAAGCCCTAACCTTTTCATTGTTGACCTCAGCGGTCTACCCGTCTTTCGCTCCCAACCCATCTCCTCGTAGTAGTCTCGCACCCAGCCTTCAATGTAAGGCGCAATACTTAAACCAGCGGCAGGACCAGCATCGGCTGGTGCCGGCTCGGTCAGCCGAGGTGATACCTTTATATCATCATCAGCCGTTAGCCCGTGCTTCATGTTAAATATCCTCTCCAAGCTTACCACCCGCTCTCCTACCAGTAAAGCTTCCTCAGCGGTGAAGCCCTCCCAGCCGACGACGTCAGCTATAGCATCTGCGGTATGTTTCATAATGCCAACAACGCCCCAGGTTCCAAACCAGCAGCACCCGATACAATCATTCCAGAATTTTATAATGCCTGTTTTTGCCACCTCTTTTGCCTTTCCGTATGGGCTTAATGGGTCGGGCTTCTCCGGGTAACCAGCATCGGCTTCAGATGTCCAGCAATCAGCGCCGGGTGCCGGCCAACCAGAACCTCCACTAACAATTTGCCCCAAATAGTTTCCCCAGGCTCTTCTCCAGTCATGGAGGTTCATCCCTGAGCCCTTGATGTGAACTGCTGCATTAGGTAAGCCAACACGCTGTGCAGCAACCTTTGGTCCCTCGGCTAACATTGCCCCGAACCCGTCTCTGTTGGCAACCTTCCTGAGCAGGGTTTCGACTACTTTAACATCCCCCCATTTCAACTCTAGACCATCGGTAACCTCTTTTGTCAATAGCCCCTTTTCATAAGCCTCAAAGGCAACAGCCATGGCACAGCCCACGGTGCTTGTTTCGAAACCAAGCCGGTCATTAAGGTCTGTCAGGTACCATACCTCGCCAGGGCCTTTGCCACCAACGCCAACAATAGATGACGCCCCTTCCTGATTCTCTCCACCACCGGATAATGAGGCTACATAGCCCTTATATGGACCCGATACCACTTCTACATCATAGGAACAGGCCACCGGGCACCGGTAACATGGTTTAGGGGTAATCTTATGCTTGGTCATGCCATCACCGAAGCCGGGGATGACATTTACCGTCCAGTTCTTTGCTGACAGCCCGACAAGCCCTATAACTCCCTTATAGTTGCTACTTGGGACTCCAGCCTGACCAATGATGGGAAACATCCCTGCCGTAGTCGCCTTCTTGGTCCATTCCCTGGTTATTGATTTGAGCTTTTCGGCATCGTATACCGGAACCTCACCGGTTCCCCTAACCGCTATAGCCTTCAAGCGCTTGGAGCCCATTACCGCACCAACACCGGAGTGGGAAAATGAATGGTTCTTGTCATTGGCAATCAGCGCCCCAGCACATATGTGTTCGCCCGCCGGTCCGATGGCAGCAACACTTGCCCCTCCTACGGCTCCAACCTCGGTAGGAACGCCGAGGTTCTCCTTAACAGCGTCTTCCGTTTCGTGAGTATCCAAGCCCACGAACTTAGCTGCATCCCGGAGCTCAACTTTACCATCATCAATCCAGAGATAAACCCATTTATCCGAGGCGCCGGTAAATATGATGCCATCATACCCAGCCATAGCCAGGAAGGGACCAAACCAGCCATGGCTGTGAGCGCGACCAGCAGTAAACCCAGTATCGGCGTTCAATGTAGTGATGGTGCAGTTATTGGGGCACGGCACCCTTGTCCCAACAAGAGGACCATTCAGGAAAATTAAGGGGTTCTCTGGCTCCAAAGGACCAACACCATCAGGCAACTCCTTCATCAGATACCATAGACCCAAGCCAAAATTGCCCACATACTTTCTTAGTATGCTTTCGTCAGGTAACCCCTCAACAGTGATACTACCCGTGGTCAAATCCACGCGCAATATTTTCCCTCTGTAGCCACCTTTTATCATCCTTTTCCCCCCTTTTTTACTTTTTCCTCTCACCTTGCATTACTTAAATTAACCAATCAACTATCCATTATCCATAATCTCACCCCCTCAATCTTTAAGTAACAATCGGAGTTTTAGCTGGGTGTAACCGGTGCCACTTTTCAAGCAATTGCTCGTGGCTTTCCACGTGGTCGGGATCAGGTACAGGGCAATCTAGGTTACACACCTCAGCACACTTTGGTGATTGGTAGTTACCTACACACTCGGTGCACTTATCAGGGTCAATCACAAAGCTTATCTTGCCCTCAGTAATTGCTTGGTTTAAACACTCTATATCACACAAGCCGCAGAGATTACAGCAATTCTCTCGAATCTTATATGCCATATAATAGACCTCACAACTTCATTTGTTAGGCTACTTTACCGTCAATAAAACTACGCTTAAAATTACATTTGCCACGCATGTAACTCTATTATAACTATAGCATAATTTGTCAAGAGCGTGTTCTCGTCCAGGTTGCGTTCAAAAGTTGGTGAAATTTTTTGGCCCACCTCAAAAAACTTGGTATCAACATACTACGTACTACATACTACATTGCTCCCTGCATGTCAAGTGGGTGTTCTTTTTCCAACGAGATTTGAGCCCTTATAGGGCTATTTCCTTTCCTCCTACAGACTTGTCTCAGATTCGAGATTGTCAGTTAATCCTTGACCGCCAGTATGCCTTCCAGTCCTTCCGGTCATATCTCAATAACCTGAGCTTCAACTCACCGGGTAAGGCACCCATCAGCTTCTTCTCGTAGTGCCACCAGTCGAGCTGGTAGGTGGCTTTGAGGTAATCAGCACCGACAATGTCGCTGATCTACCTAGCCCCATCACTAATAAGAAGGAGATTCCTGGCCAGGCTCAAACTCAGCTTCTGCTCCCCCTGAATATAGGGCCTCTCCCCAAAGTCATCAGCCGCTTCTATGCCTGCGTAGACTACCTTGTCTTTCAGTGAGAATGAATCAGCAAGTCAAATCGTGCTAACGAGAAATTGCTGCACCTCTAGTAGCAAAGTCTGTCAATACTGTGTTGCTATTTCATAACCCACTTGGTTTTACTTTTTGGGTAAAGCAGCAAGATACTCGTCTAGCTTAACAACCGCAGTAGCAATCTGAGGCAGTATGCGTGTTACTTGGTGCTGATGCATGTCCTCGGCAAACGACTGACAGCAATCCTCGACGACTATCATATTAAAACCTATCTCTTGTCCGTGTCTCACCGTGCTATTAATCACCCAATCAGTGGCTACCCCGGTTGCAACTACATCTGTTATCATTCGGGCGCGAAGAATTAATTCTAAATCGGAATACATAAAACCATCGCAGCCCCAGTTATCAACTATGTAGTCCTTTGATAGTACCGGCTTTACTTCATCAGGGTTCTTGTAGTTTTTACTATAACCACCTTCATTAGTGTACGCACAGTCAACGCCGGCTTTGTAGGCATCATTAAGCAGGGGAAATTGAAACATGGGATCACCTACCCTTGGGTACCCTGGTTTCGTGCACCAATTTACGTAGATAACCTGTACACCAGCTGCTCTACTTGCCACTAGCGCTTTTTGTATCTTCTCCAGTAGATTATGTTTCTGGACCTGCGCCGGTGCCCCGGAATATCCAAACTTACCCGGCTTCACGATACCGTTCTGAGTGTGCAATACTAATATGGCTGTTTTTTTGACATCAATTTTTTTCATTTTTCTTCCCCCTTCTTTATATTTTTGATTCTGAAAATCAATTACATATTTTGTCCCTCTTGATCCGCCTCCTTTCTTACTCTCATTCTTGCAGACTAAGGGTTCATCACGATACATACGCTTAATCTACTTCTGGCCAGGACCTCCAATAATGGTCATCAACTGTAAATAATCTCATGTTGAGACGAGGATAGGGATGCTAAAGGATCTGCTTTACCATCTCCTCTAGTTTTTCTGCCTCACCCGCTTTCATCTTGTAGCAATGTTCTGAAGCCGGGAACGTACCTTCACGAACCTCCTTACTCCATTCTTTGAGGGCCTCTCTTATTACTTCGGCTACATTTGCATATTTCTTTACGAATTTTGGTGTGAAGAGTTCGAAGAGACCAATCGCATCAGTGTATACTTGAGCTTGCCCATCACAGTCAGCTCCGGCACCGATGCCAATCACCGGTATACGAAGGGTTTTCGTGATCAGCTTACCCGTCTCTGCTGGTACTGCCTCGACCAAGGTAAGAGCGGCACCTGCCTCTTGAACAGCTTTCGCATCCTCGAGCAGTGCCATTGCTGTCTCGGCGGTGTTTCCTTGAGTTTTAAAGCCTCCGAGCGCTGCCGTGCTTTGCGGTGTCAGCCCAATGTGGCCCATCACCACCATCCCCGCATCAACAATTGCCCGTATCTGCGCGGTTACTCTTTTTCCTCCCTCTAGCTTGATGGCATCCACGCCAGCCTCCTTATAAAAGCGGCCGGCATTATGCACCGCGTCGGCCGCCGATTCGTGGTAAGAGAGAAAGGGCATATCGCCAATGATAAATGTGTTGGGGGCACCCCGGCGGACTGCTTCCGCGTGATAAATCATCTGATCCATCGTCACCGGTATGGTTCCCCCAGAATAGCCATACACTGCCATGCCTACGGAATCCCCGACCAGTATCATATCGACGCCTATTTGCTCCTGAATGGACGCTATATGAAAGTCGTAAGCGGTAAGAAAGGTCATCTTGTCTCCCCTCCGCTTCATTTCCAAAAAGTCGAGGATAGTCTTTTTCGCTATTTGCCTCATTTTGCTCATCCTCCTTAATAATTTTGTCCTTACACTATTTAGTATACATCATGCTAGGCAGCCACAAAGCAATCTGAGGGAAGGCCATCACCAAGCCCATAGCAACTACAAACATGGCTATGAACGGGATGGTGCCTCTAAAGATGTCACCCACGTGCCCAGTTACGGCTAACAGTTCATTGTCCCCCCCCACCAATTCCCCGACAATGCCCAAATTAAAGAGGGTACCATCAACAGCTAATCACTTAGCAGTCACCAGTACCCTCTTCTCCATCTCTGGATCACTCCCATATGCTGTATTTAGTTTTCAGGCCCTTGCAAGTTACGAGGTCTAGAATATACCCGTTTTCGCGATTTGTCAATACCCTATGGTTACAAGAAAAGGAACCTTCCTCTCTCCGAGGTAACAAAACGTCGGGTTGTGCAATTTAAGTAATTTGTGAATGAAGCACAGTATGGCCTCCAAATATATTATAATAATATCTTGAATGAATGTTGCGGGAGTCAATGGTGACAACAGTAGAAGAGGTAATAGGAAGACTTAAAGAATTAGCTAGGCCTAATCAGTTGGAAGGGATGGCTAAATATGGGATGGCCATTGAACACAGATTAGGTGTATCAGTGCCCAATATGAGAAACCTAGCCAAAGAACTTGGGCGTAACCACAAGCTCGCTCTAGATTTATGGAAGACCGGCATAGATGAAGCTAGGATCCTTGCTTCAATGATCGACAACCCTAAGCAGCTAACAGAAGAGCAGATGGAAGCTTGGGTTACGGACTTCAACTCTTGGGACGTTTGTGACCAAGTATGTATGAATCTTTTTGAAAAAGTTCCTCTGGCTTGGAAGAAGATTATCGCTTGGTCGGAGCGGGAAGAGGAATATGTAAAGAGGGCTGCTTTTGCTCTAATAGCTTGTCTTGCATGGCATGACAAAAAGGCGAAAGATGAGGAATTCACTGAACTGTTACCTGTGATAATTCGAGGTTCCACAGATGAACGTAATTTCGTTAAGAAGGCCGTCAATTGGGCGCTGAGGAATATAGGTAAAAGGAACCTGAACTTGAACAAAGCAGCCATTAATACAGCCAAGGAAATTCAGCAAATAGATTCAAAGGCTGCCCGCTGGATTTCCTCTGACTCCCTAAGAGAACTGGAGAGCAAGGCAATTCAGAACAGACTAAGAAAGTGATTTGCATTAATCATCAGAATTTGTAACCAGATTACCACTAGACGGGAGACGTAACGCGAGAAAGCGCAATCGGAGTAAAAAAGCTTGGATTGTGCGCCATGCTCGGCAGATTATCTTCCAGCTAGCTGAAGTGGCAGTGCCCAGAAACCCATTTACTGCCATTCTGGAACAAATAACTCGTTTATGACTATCACCCGGTTGAGCACACCTGAGGGCAAGCAGGCAGTTAGGTGAAGAAGATAGGAAAGAATCGCCTCCTTTCGGGCGGAGAGCTTGACCGGCGTGGATAGATTGAGGATTCTGAGTGCTGCAGGGCTCATAGACGGTTATTGACAACCAAGTACTATAGATATATTATCGGTGATAAGAGCAATGAGGGTTAGAATACCTCATTGTGAATTGAAATGGGAAATGTCAGTTAAGATATTTCACTCGTCTTTCCGTTCTGAGTTAGCTATACCTAATGTAGAACTGTCAGCTTTGGTCAGGCTGAGAAAATAAGTGGTGAGGATACGTTGCTTCAGTCTAAAAAGGGTAAATCAAGTTTGAGGCTTTTAGATGGTCTAAGGGCAAGTTTATACTAGACAACTTGTAATCACAGGGTGGGCATGAATCTGTTACAAGGAATAAAAGTTATTGATTTGAGTGCGGTGGCTTCTGGTCCCTTTGCCACCATGTTGCTAGGAGATATGGGCGCCGACGTAGTGAAGATTGAGCCGCTCAAAGGTGAACATATACGCTACGTTATGGATGGCGCATTTTTACTAGCTTTGAACCGTAACAAACGAGGTATAGCGCTGGACTTAAGGACAAAGGAGGGCCACGAAATAGCTCTAAAATTGGTCAAGACAGCCGACGTTTTCATTGAAAACTTTATGCCTGGCACCATAGATAAACTTGGCCTAGGTTATGATAGGGTAGTTCAAGTAAACCCCCGAATAATATATTGTTCAATATCTGGTTTTGGGCAAGAGGGACCTTATAGTCGGCGCCCGGCTTATGACCCAGTAGCTCAGGCGATGTCAGGCATCATGATAATAACCGGGGAACCAGATCGACCTCCGGTGAGACAGGCTACCTCCCTTGTTGATATGACAAGCGGCTTATACGCAGTTTCTGCCATCCTTGCCTGTTTGCTAGACCGAGAGAAAACAGGTAAGGGACAGAGGATAGATATCGCCCTGTTAGACACCGCGGTTTCAGCGATGAGCTACTATATAACCCATCATTCCATCACTGGTAAACTTCCATCACGCACCGGATCAGGGCATGCGGTGTTTACGCCTTACCAAGCCTTTGATACTAAAGACAGGCCCATCTGGATTGGGGCCAGTACAGATAGATTCTGGGTGGCTTTTTGTCAAGCACTTGGACTAGACGAACTTGCCAGAGACTCCAGTTATTCTACAATCGAGGAAAGGAGTAAACATCGGACTGAGCTGGTGCGTAAAGTAAGCGAAGTCTGCAAACAATATACGAGTGATGAACTGGAGTCCAGGCTGGTAGCGGCCAATGTACCATGTGGTAAGCTTTTAAATGTGGGCGAAGTTAGCCAGGACATCCAAATAAAGTTTCGGAATCTAATTGAGGAATGGGATTATCCTGGCAAAGGGCTAATTAAGACAGTTCGAGCACCAATTATGATCTCAGGAGAGCTACCGGAAACGAGGATGAAAACCCCACAGCTTGGTGAGCACACCAGCCAAGTTCTAGCAGAGCTGGGATATAGTGAACAGGAAATCCAGCAGTTAATAGAAAAGGGCATTGCTATCCAATATGAGCCTCAAGCTTGAGATGTGCTAAGGAGATTATGAATGAAGCTCTTTGAGTTTGAAGCCAAAAGCATCTTAAAAAAGTACGGTATCCCAATTCCCAGAGGCGACCTCGTCGGCAAATCAGAGGAGGTTGGAATAATAGCCGAGCAGATAGGAAAACCCGTAGTATTAAAGTCTCAGATATTGGTATCAAGCAGGGGTAAGTCTGTTGGGATAATATTTGCCGAAAATGCTACTGAGGCTAAAGAGAAAGCACTAAATCTTATCGGCAGCACCATTAAGGGATGAATAGTAGACAACCTACTGGTTGAAGAAAAGTTAGATATAGCGAAACAGTTCTGTGTCCTGCCCCCAGTAATTAGTCCGCCTTTTAAGTTAGTGTCACCGGTATGATTGCTTCTGGAGCAGGTGGTCGATAATGCAGAGCACTATGCGGCCGGACTTAATTGCACTTCTTCCGCCACTCATCTATCAATATCTGAGCCTTTAGCCGTGTAGTGAATATCTCCCGGTTAAGCAGTTCATCTCTAGCTTTCCGTTGAATAACTCTATGTACCCGTTCTCCCAGAGGCTCCCCGGTTCTATGAATAACGTCTTTACTCCAAGATGATTTAACCAAATTCGTATCGCTTTACCCGTAAACTCAGGGCTATTATCCAAGCGGGTATGCTCTGGTATGCCTCTGAAGACAAACAGGTTAAAGATCCGATAGATAACATCCTGTGAGCTGATGCGACGATCAACCAGTATTGCCAGACACTCGCGGGTGTATTCATCAATAATAGTCAGTATCCGAAAAGCTCTCCCATCAGATGTCCTGGCAGTCACAAAATGGTAGATCCAGACATAGTCTTTGTACTCAGGCCTGAGCCTGATACAAGAGTCGTCAGTAAGCCATAGTTTTCTCCTCTTCGGCTGTTTCTGCGGCACCTTCAATCCTTCACTCCTCCAGATTCGTTCAACCTTCTTGTGATTTACCTTGAAGCCCTCTCTCTTCAACAGAGCTGTTATCCTTCGATATCCATACCTGCCATATTGAGTCGCTAATTCAATAATCCGAGCCATCAACTTAACTTCCTCATTGCCAATACCTGAACTGTACCGCTGGGTAGTTCTACACTGTCCCAGAACTTTGCATGCCCGCCTCTCCGAGACACTAAGAACCTCACAAACACGTCTCACCGCCTTCTGTCTCTTCGACGAGCTTAGGAGTTTCCCCGGGCAACCTCTTTGAGAATGGAAATACCAAGTGACAATTCGGCGACAAACTTCTTGAGACGCGTGTTCTCTTTCTCGAGTTCTTTGAGACGCTTAGCCTAGTCTATCCTCATCCTATCGTATTCCTTGCGCCAGCGGTAATAGGTCTGTTCTGTAATTCCTGCCTTCCTGCTAGCTTCTGTTGCGGTGACTCCTTGAATGATGAAAACTTGGACCTCCCTGAGCTTGTTGATGATTTGCTCAGGTGTAAAATTCTTCCTGACCACCTGTACCCCCTTTCTAATCCCTAGACTAAGATTGTACCTGGACTAGTTTTTAGGGGGCAGGTCATCCCGATTACGGGAAATAGCATCAATTATATATACGGGCAATAAGTTGACAAGTTAATTTTTTAACTCGCTACAATTGGTCACGGACTCGGTAACAAGTAACTCAACACCTTTGGTATCGTTTAACTATTATCTTTTTATTTCAAGAATTGGGTGTTGAGTATCTAGTTCAATCCCCTATCTTCTCTGGTCGAATCTGCGGTTTAGAAGCTGAGAGGCTATGGTAATTTTCTGCATCTCAATAGTCCCACCAGCAATTCCCCAGCCCCAGCCATCACGAAACATACGCTCTATGGGGTACTGCTTGGAATAGCCATAGCCACCGAATATCTGGATGGCCATCCCGGCAACCTCCCTCACCATTTCATTAGCCAGGCATTTAGCAAGGCTGGTCTCGAGGGGAGAAGGCAAGCCCATTGCCGCATTGGCTGTTGCCCGATATATCAGAAAACGGGATGACTCAACCTTTATTGCCATGTTGGCTAACATAAACTGGATTGCTTGAAATTCACATATCCCTTTGCCCCACTGCTTTCTTTGCTGAGAATACGCCATCGCTTGTTCAAGGGCTTCCTGAGCTATCCCAAGGCACATAGTGGCGTTGCCACATCGCTCAAGGTCAAATGCAGCCATTAGCTTCCTGAAATCCCCCTCTTTGACCACCAGGTTCTCTTTAGGCACATGACAATCTTCAAAAACTAGGTCACAGCTTGGCATGCCGTTGAGGCCCATAAATTGCTCCTGATTGCCGAAGGAAAAACCCGGCACCCCCTTCTCAATAATCAGCCCACCAATGCCCCTGGCACCTTTCTGTTCGCTTAGCCTCACGTATACCATATAAACGTCAGCGTAACCTCCCTCGGTAATGAAGCACTTGTTACCATTGACAATATAGTGATCGCCATCCAGTACTGCTTTTGTGCTAAGGTCAGTCAGGGCTGAGCCTGCATCTGGTTCGGTCATACCAACGGCAATCGAGGATTCACCTCGACATACAGGAGGTATATATTTCCGTTTCTGCTCCTCGGTGCCAAATTGCTCAATCACTCTGACCGGTCCTACGCTAGATTCAAAAACAGGGAAAGCACAGCCTGGCCATACTCGTGCTAGCTCTTCAATGGCTAGAACGGCCTCAAAAGCGCTCCTGCCTTGGCCTCCATATTCCTCAGGCAAGGTCAGCCCCAGGAGACCTAGGTCTGCCAGTTTCTTGATATGCTCCTCATGAAACCATTCGCCAGAAGCCTCCCATTCAGCCACTTTAGGACGAAATTCCTTCTCAGCCACCTCGTGCACCAGACTCTTTAGCATTTTTTGCTCTTCGTTTAACTGAAAGTCCACCTGTTACCTCCTTTGATTGGATTCTATAGTGTACTATCTAAGTTCTAATTGTATGTCTTTTAACTTGCAATGCCCTATTAAATAAGACTTGATTTAGTTCCCAAGGCTCCCTTTATTCCCAAAGCTCTTCAATGTCTTTTTCTGCTTGCTGCCTAATCTCAGTCTCTGGTCTAGAGATAAACTCTTTATAGGATTCAGCCGCGCCATATTCCCTTGTCCTGATATGAATTATAGCAGGATTATCAATCCACGGAAACAACAAATTTGAAGCAGCAAGATTCTCGATAAGACTTCACGCTTAGCAGGACGTTTGTTGACCTAGTAGGGCGTTAAGGCTTAAGACATCTTTTAGTAACGTAACAATGAGCCAGATCGTGTGCAATGACATTGCGCCTTCAAGGATAGTTCATATTCTACTCACTGGTCCGAGCATTTGTTTTGTGCCAGTTTCTGGAATCCTTAGACTTACAAATGCCGCAGCTAGCGAGGCGAATACTAGAATCAGCAACATCTTGTCGAGATTCTGAGAAGAGTCCAGAATTCCGCCACCAACTAGGGGGCCAATGACCGCCCCGGTATAACCTAGAGACAGCATTATCCCGCTTGCTGTTCCCACATCTTCTCTCGGCATGATCTCGATCGGTAGTGTGAACAGGGTTGTGAATCTGGTAGCCGCAGCTACACCTGCCAACGCCATGACAAACCAGCTCACTAATACACTAGCCCGGATAGCCCACCAAGCAACGAGCGCCAGAATTATGGATGGTATCCACAGGAAGGGTTTTCTTGACCCCAACCTGTATGAGAGTCCGGGCATTAGAAGGAAGGTAGGAATGATGACCCAGATTGTCATTGAAGCGATAAGACCGGCTAAACTCGGTGACGCCCCCTTCAACATCAAAAGCGTAGGGGCCCAACCGGTCCAGCTCCACATGAAGAAATTGTGCAGGAACATCAACGCAGAAATCAGACCTACATTTCTGTTCTTCACCACCATTCGGAAAGAAGTTTGAGTTCTAGCTGGCTTTGGGAAACCGCCCAATAGCTTGTTGGGCTCTGGTTCTCTAACAATAACCCACCACAATGCTGCCGCGACTACGGTAGGTATACTCCAAACAAGAAAGGCGCCGTGGTATGACTGCGTTATTTGGAGGATAACGGGTATTGTCAGTGCCATGCCTAGGGCAGTACCCACTGGCATGCCAGAATTCACCAGACCCATGGTTACCACTGCCTTCGCCCTGCCAGCAAATGTGCTTACTATCTTGGGCAGATTAGTGAATGTCCATGCAAACCCGCCACCAAAAATAAACATGGAAGCTAGTAGGCCTGCGTAGCTATTAACCATACCTCTCGTCACGGCGCCTGCCACCATAACGACAAGGCCAATGCCAACAGCCTTTCTAACACCTATCTTGTCGGCCACAATCCCGGCTGGAATAGCCGTCGCCACCACCATTAATGCCGGTGCACTGAACAGGAAACTTACTTGGCCGTGGCTTAGGGACAATGCCTCCTTCAGTATGGGCTCCATAGGAGGGATGCAATAGATTGGGCCCCACATGGCTATGCCGACCAAGAAGGCACTGATAAGGGTACCTAAGGGCATTTTGGGATTATAGTCTTGTTGCATATCGCGTTTTCTACGGAAGCTGGTTAACCAAGGGCTAAGCGAGAGAAGTCTCTCAAACGACGAAAATGTGCTATGGCGAGCAGCTAGTCAGACTATATCACATGCAGATTTTCAGTGGCAAATTGCGCATGGAGGCTTCCGCCCCGACCTACGGTCCGACTGGTGCGAAGCTCGCACTGATCACACTTTTCATCATGTTGTTGGTTTGGCTAAACAGGCGCGAAGGTACAAGTTCCAAAGGGGAAAGTTCTAGGGACAGTTTTGGTCAAACTCCTCATTTTCATAAAATGCGACGGACGAATTCGAATTTATTGTGGTGGAAATCCTTAGCCTCTCCGGTGGTACCTAACCGAAAAATAACTGGTGAAGTAGTAGCACCAGTTAGGACTGGTAAGGGGGCAAAGTGCTTGACCTCTCGGTTGATATAGATAACGACACCTCGTGGGACATAGAATAGTTCGCCGTTAAAGTAGGGTCGCGACTCGGCGGCAGGCATATCTACTTGCAGGATCGTTGGTTTATCCGGAACAAGGATTTCTTCTGTATTGCGATGAAAGTCTTCGATGTAGATAGAGAAAGGCCTATTCTTCATAACAATCCGCCCGGCCTCCCAAACGCCCTCGGTTCCTATCCTCAGACCCGTGATCTGTCCGTTAACATAGAATATTGGTGCCGAGTTCAATCTGAAAAATTCTGCCACCTGCTCATCTGGTAGTTCGAGTATCACTCCATACTTCTTGAATCTTGGAGATGCCCCCGACCAGATTCTTATGGGATTAGGCGCAAATGACGGCGCCGAAGCAATAACAGACTTATACTTATCTTGGGCGATCTTCAGTCTGCTGACACCATCGATGAAAGGCAGATACCTTTGCGCAACTGGAGTTATGGTCACAAATTCTCTAAGTGACGCACCAATGCACACTGACTCCAAGGTTTCCTTCAATCCAGCAGCGCCTTTCTCGGCAAGGGGACTGTCGTCTCTAATGATATTGGCGAGCAGGAGCTCATATGTCGTTAACCATGCGCTAAATCGATTGCGTCTGAGACAGGTCTCCGGAATATTGATGGTTTTTTCCAGCGCTTCATCAGCGATTTTGATTAGATCCTGCTTCGCCTCAAAAAGAGAGCTGAGCTCTTCTGGCTCCTCCAAGACTTTTTCTGTTTCGTAGGTTAGTTTGGTATGATCAAATTTTTCCATACCTGAGTCTTCTACCATACCCTTATCCTTCGTGTCGACAGCACATCATTAGTGAGATTAGGACTATTGGGCTAAGTCTGTCAAAATGAGGCTGCGGTACACTAATATTTAAGACCTAACTATTTAAAAAGTCAACAAAGACGGAAAGTTGCCTTGGTGAAGATATACAACCAGTAATTTAAGAGTGTGTCGAGTTTTTACTCTACGTAGGAAATCTGATTCGACCGGACAGCAACGGTCGCTTAGATAGACTCGTTGGAGCTAGCAAAAGTAATATTTCAGACCCTCCACCCAACAATCCGGTGCCTTTGAAGCTACACAATCCATCGGAAAGTGTGATTGTTACCCAGCAAAAACAGGCCTCTTCGCCCAGATAATACCCCCTAGCCGCTGGGCACGAGTGCAGCTAACTGCTGGTATCTCTTGTGCAGCAGATATCGTAGAGGTTTCGCTCGTGGAAGACGCAGCTCAGAATAAAGGCCGGTCCGAATGTAGGGAGGTGCCCCCTCCCCCCTCCCCCGCCATACATTACGGACGGCTCCAGAGAAGTTGCGAATTAGAAAAGCCGAAATTGAGAACTTATTGTCTGAAAGAAGAGTTGAGTTGGCTAGCCCTGAAGTAGTGGCAGAATACGTTAGTGATCTACGCAACTTGCTCAACGAGAGTTCCCTACCGGAGAGAAGAGCTTTTATCCGCAGCTTCATTAAGGAAGTTAAAGTAGTGGGCGACGACGTTGTGCTAACCTATACTATGCCATTGCCGCCAACAGGACTATCTGAAGAAAAAGCGGGAGTTCTGTCTACCGTACACTATAGTGGGCGGTAGAGGACTTGAACCTCTGACCTCCTGTGTGTAAGACAGACGCTCTAACCGTCTGAGCTAACCGCCCATAAATGCGCGCTTGGCGGGTCTTGAACCCACGACCTCAGCCTCCGCAGGGCTGCGCTCTATCCTACTGAGCTACAAGCGCCTAAGTATTGGTGCCGAAGGGGAGATTTGAACTCCCACGCCCTTACGAGCACTACGCCCTGAACGTAGCGCGTCTGCCATTCCGCCACTTCGGCATGTGAGCGATACAGATTTGAACCAGTGACCTCTTGCGTGTGAATCAACCCAGGCAAAAGGCAGGAACCCCTTGCCTCCTTTCTGGCTTTTATTCTACCTTGTCAGCAGATAGTAGTCAACTTGACCCAGGCCACCAAACTGACCTTGATGAGCACTCCTCCGGACACAAGCTTAGCCTGAACTTTTTTGTATTCCTTGACAGCAAAGCCTCATTAAACTACGATTTGAGGCGTGACCAAAGGCACCCTTGAGGGAGCATTGCTGAGACTCCTCGGTTGGAGTGAGGGCGCCTTTTTGTCAAATCAGCCGACAGATAGATATATGTACTACAGGAAAGGAGGTGGCTAACATCATGCTTAAGGGAAAGCGAATTGCCATCTTAGTTGAAGAAGACTTCGAGGATTCCGAGCTTCTTGAACCCCTTAGGGCAGTGAAAGACGCAGGTGCCGAAGTGGTAGTTGTGGGCAGTGGCTCTCGGGAAAGCTATCGCGGCAAAAAGGGTACAGTAACAATCAAGGCGGATGTCGCTGCTGATAAGGTCAGCGCTAAGGATTTTGATGCTGTCATCATCCCTGGAGGCTATGCCCCTGATAAGATGCGGTTGCACCAATCCATGATTGACCTGGTAAGGAAGGCGTACGACTTGGGTAAGGTGATAGCGGCTGTTTGCCATGGACCACAGCTTCTAATCTCCGCAGATATAGTTAGGGGACATCGCCTTACCTCTTGGCCCTCGGTGGCGGTAGACCTTAGAAATGCCGGAGCAAGCTGGGTTGATGAGCCTTTGGTTCAAGACGGGAATCTAATCACCTCACGTAAGCCAGCTGACCTCCCGAGATTCAGTAAGGCAATAATTGATGCGCTCCAAGCCCGGTAAAGCTGCACTTATTAGCGCCCGGTTCGGCAATCTAGTTGTAACAATTCTTGACTACGTATATGTAACAAGTATATAGTGAATTTAGGAGTAAACCGAGGCACCAAAAGAGGAAGCTTAGTTAGAGTTATAGAAGGATATCGAGGATAAAAGTTGAGAGACTTAGCCTTTGGCCTGACCATGACCGGTATGGGGATGGCAGTCACGATTACTACGCTTTTTGTGCTGACCCTGGTGATTCGTCTTTTAATCAGATTATTCCCGTTCAAGAAAGAGAAGGACAATAAGTAGGCTAGCACAGTAGCCTACTTATTAGCGTAAGAGCTTTCTAATGGAAGTCTTAATATCCGCCCTTCACAGCCTACTACAGGGTTTTACTAATTTCACCTGGCAGAGCGGCGTGATGCTCACTATTGGCTGTGTCTTTCTTTATCTGGGCATCACCAAGAAATTTGAGCCGCTTCTACTGCTCCCCATTGGCTTCGGCATCATCCTGGGTAACCTCCCCCTGTCCAGTCTTTCGGCACACGACCAAGGCGGCATAATTAATTTAATCTATAATGCGGGTATCCTCACCGAGATCTTTCCCTGCCTCCTGTTTCTTGGCCTCGGCGCCATGATTGACTTCAGCCCCATGCTGGCTAACCCGAGGGTGCTTCTCTTCGGCGCTGCCGGTCAGTTCGGCATCTTTCTCACCCTGCTCCTCGCCCTGCAGCTTGGTTTTATCCGCCAAGAGGCGGTTTCTATCGCCATTATCGGGGCTTGTGATGGCCCCACCGCCATCTATGTCACCTCCAAATTTGCCCGTCATCTCCTGCCGGCGGTCTCTATTGCCGCCTATTCCTATATGTCCCTGGTGCCGCTTATCCAGCCGCCGATTATGCGGGCCTTAACCACGAAAGCTGAGCGCGCCACCCTAATGGCTGCCTCGGAGAAGCAGGTCTCCCAGAGAGTGAAAATCCTCTTTCCGATAGTGACGGGAATCATCACCATACTCATCGCCCCGATGGGTGCACCGCTGATGGGTATGCTAATGCTGGGTAACCTCCTCAGGGAGTCAGGGGTGGTGAAGAGACTCGCGGATGTCTCCGAAACCACCATTGCCAATATCGTGACCCTTTTCCTCGGGCTTTGCATCGGCGCTGCGATGCTGGGTGGTAACTTCCTGCAGGTCAAAACACTGCTCGTCTTTGGCTTGGGGCTGGTGGCGATTGCCCTTGACACTGTAACCGGGGTGCTCATTGGTAAGGCAATGCGAGTGGTAACCAAGGGTAAGATAAATCCCCTGCTTGGCGCTGCTGGTCTCTCCGCCTTCCCCATGGCAGCCAGAGTGGTGCAGAAAGAGGGGCAGAAGGCTAACCCGAGGAACTTCCTCTTATGGCATGCCATGGGGGCTAATACCGGTGGTCAGATAGGTTCGGTCATGGCTGCCGCGGTCATGCTAGCCATTATGTCCGGTATGGGCATTGGCCCAGCTTCATAGTAGTGGTGAGATTAAATGATAGTTACCCAACTTAGTAATCACGAAGACTGATATGACACAGAATCAAAAAATATCGCTCTGGCATAATCTGGAAGTTGATAAGGTGCTTAACTCCTTAGACTCAGCCCGCGGCGGTCTGAGTAGTGAAGAAGCTAAACGTCGCCTAATCAGATTTGGCCCTAATGAGCTTGTCGAGAAGCACAAGGTCAAGCCCTGGGCCATTTTCTTAGAGCAGTTCAAGAACTTCCTCATCATTATTCTGCTTGTAGCCGTAATTCTCTCGGCAGTCCTGGGTGAGGTGGCTGATGCCGTTACCATCCTGGCAATTGTCTTTTTTGCTGCTGGACTAGGCTTTATCCAGGAGTATCGCGCCGAAAGGGCAATGGAAGCCCTGAAACGAATGGCAGCGCCCAGAGCGACCGTCATCAGGGACGGCGAAGAGGTGGAGGTGGAAGCCCAGGCGCTCGTGCCTGGAGATATCGTGGTGCTCCATACCGGTGACCAGATTCCCGCCGACAGCCGTCTGATTGAAGCCATGAACCTGAAGGTGAGCGAAGCCTCGCTCACTGGAGAATCGAACCCGGTGCATAAGATAACCTCCCTGTTATCTGAGGAATTGCCCATCGGTGACCGGAAGAACATGGTATATATGGGCACGGCGGCAGTCTATGGTCGGGGCATGGCCGTGGTCACTGACACCGGCATGAACACCGAATTCGGCAAGATTGCCACCCTGCTTCAGGAGGTCAAGGAGGAGAAGACCCCACTCCAGGTTAACCTTGACAAAATGGGAAAGTGGATTGCCATTGGTGCGCTAGTCCTCTGTTTTATATTAGCCGGCATAGGGATATCGCACGGTCACCCGGTACTGGGAATGCTCATCTGGGGTGTGAGCTTGGCGGTAGCCGCCGTCCCTGAAGCCCTGCCAGCGGTAGTGGTCATCAGCCTGGCCCTTGCTGTGCGGCGCATGGTCAAGCGCAACGCCCTGATTAGAAAGCTGCCTGCGGGGGAAACCCTGGGCTGCACTACCGTTATCTGCTCGGATAAGACCGGCACCCTGACCCAGGACCAGATGACAGTGCAGAGAATCTACACCAACGGTAAGTTCTTCGAGGTGGGCGGTATCGGCTATGAGCCGAAGGGGGGCTTCTTCCTTAACGGTGCACCCTACGAAGTAAGTAAGGACCCCCATCTGGAGACCCTCTTACGCATCGGTGGCCTGTGTAATGATGCCCGGCTGGTTACGGCAAATAACCGCTGGGAAATAAAGGGCGACCCAACCGAGGGGGCGCTCGTGGTGGTCGCCGCCAAGGCAGGCATTGACCGGGAGAAAGAGAACAACGAATACCCCCGCATTAATGAAATTCCCTTCTCCTCAGAAGCAAAGATGATGACCACAGTGCACAAAACCCCGAGAGGTGATGTTGCCTATTCCAAAGGCGCCCCCGAGGTAATCCTGGAGCGCTCCCGCTACATCTACGAGAACGATAGCCAGCAGGATTTAACCGCCAGCCGGCGCGAGGAGATTCTCGCCACGGCTCAAGAGATGGCCAGCGATGGGCTGCGGGTTCTAGGGCTGGCCTATAAGCCAATCCCCCAGCCGGGTGAAGCCTTCGACCAAGAAATGGTCTTTGTGGGACTGATGGGGATGATTGACCCACCGCGGGAGGAAGCCAAAGCTGCCATCAAGGTCTGCGAGGGCGCCGGCATAAAGTCGGTGATGATTACCGGCGACCACAAGCTCACCGCCATAGCCGTCGCTAAAGAACTCGGACTACTGAAAGGCGGTAGGGCGCTAACCGGGACGGAGCTGGACTCTCTAAGTGATGAGCAATTTGAGAAGATTGTCGAGGAGATTGAGGTCTATGCCCGTGTCTCCCCGGCTCATAAGCTGCGGGTGGTAGAAGCCCTCACCAAGAGAGGGCACGTCGTGGCGATGACCGGAGACGGGGTTAACGACGCCCCGGCTCTGAAGAAAGCCGATATCGGCGTGGCCATGGGTATCACCGGCACCGATGTCAGTAAGGAAGCCGCTGATATGGTGCTCACCGACGATAACTTTGCCTCCATTGTCGCCGCCGTAGAGGAAGGGAGGGGGGTTTTTGACAACATCAAGAAATACCTGATGTATCTCCTCTCCTCCAACCTGGGTGAGGTACTGGTTATGGCTGGAGCTATACTCTTCGGCACATTTATAGGCACTGGCGGTGCTCTGCCCCTGATTGCTATCCAGATTCTGTGGGTAAATTTAGCGACTGATGGCTTACCGGCGATTGCTCTTGCTGTTGACCCGGCAGCACCGGATATCATGAAGCGTAAGCCCCGCCCCCGTAACCAGACCATCTTCACCCGCCCAGTTGTTGCCCTCATGGTTCTTGGGGGTATCTGGAGTGCAATTGTCAACCTCGGCATTTTCTCCTGGGCGCTAGGTAACGGGAAAAGCCTCATTGAAGCCCAGTGCCTTGTCTTTATGACGCTGATTATTATTCAATTCTTCAAGAGCTTCAACTTCCGCTCTGACCGACTTTCCATACTCAAGATTGGCATGTTGAAGAACAAGTGGCTAATTGCCGCAGTCCTAGTTTCGCTTGGTATGACCCTACCCTTACTCTATTTTCCCTTCCTCCAGAAGACCTTCCATACCTACCCCCTCGGCTTAATTGACTGGACAATCGTGGTGCTAGCTTCGGCAACTATTTTTGGCGTTCTAGAGCTAGGAAAACTGGTTATCCGTAGAGTGGATGCACGCCGTGCCGCACGGCTGGCAGTAGCTACTCAGTAAGAAGTACTAGACGAAAGCTTAGTTTGTTCAATATGCACAACAGGGCGGATTGTTGACTCGTCCTAGCGGAGAGTCCATTCCTTGTGGCACAGAGATCTGCTAGCCATGTAGGTGTCTCACTACTGACCTCGCAACGCTTGCTTGCAAGTCATCCCATTCCCCTGTATACTTTAGACGGAGGAAGGAGTGTAGTTATGAATATTTATGTTGGCAATCTATCGCCCGAGATCACAGAGCAGGAATTGCAGGAAGCATTTAATGCTTTCGGGCAGGTTACATCAGTAACCATCATCAAGGACAGGTATACTGGCCACCCTAGGGGATTCGGATTTGTGGAGATGCCCACCAAAGCTGAAGCCCAGGCCGCCATCAGCGGTCTTAACGGCAAGCAGATAAAAGAAAGGACGCTTACCGTTAGTGAGGCTCGTCCTCGTCCCGAAGGCGGTCGAGGTGGTGGCAGGCCATCTGGAGATTATGGAGGTGGTGGGCGGCGTTCTTGGTAAGCGGCAAACATAACAATTTCACAATAGGACTTCACTTAACGGTACGTAGAAAACCACGCATTGCTCCTTGCAAATTCGGTTTCGCCGAACTTCTTTTACACCAAAAACGTTGTTTGAAATTGCTAGGCAGCTTTGGTGTCAGAATCTTTAAGGCCTAAACATTCGCCTAGAATAGGGTCGCCTTAAACACGACGGAAAAGCCAATTCCTCATTTAGCAATTTTCTCGGAATTACGTATCCTCGATGTTGGTGCAGGTAATGGTATGGTTGGTGAAAAACTCCTTGAATATAGTGTTGCGCGACTAGTTGGTTTAGATATTTCTGAAACGGTTTACAAAGCTTTGGTAAAACTCACAGCGGTTTTTTCAAGCCATTGACAAGGCTAAGAATAAAGCCTAAAGTCAAGTTGCGGCATGCGAACAGGAGCACTGGGAAGACTCGGGGTGAGGCACAGCCGAAAAGGGGGTGAATCGATGCCCACGTACGTAACATTAGTCAGACTGACATCGGAAGGACAAAAAACCGCTTCTGACCTAGGGAAGACATGGCAAGAAGGCGTAAAGAAAGCCGAGCAAATGGGAATCAAGACTATCAGCGCCTATGGCCTGCTAGGACGTTATGACCTGATGTTCATATATGAGGCGCCCAACGAGAGAGTCGCAGCAGGTATGCCATTATCATTCACATCCAGAGGGACTTCGCAGACAGAGACCTGGACTGCAATCCCTATGGAAGAGCTCGTAAAACTCACGGCAAGGGTTAAGGGTTAACCCTGATGACATATCATGGCTGTGCCTCGCCCTTCTCCGCACCCTTAAAGCCATTAAGGTAGCTCTTATGCCTGTTACTCCGCACGAATCCAATAGGTGGATTAAGCTGAAGTGGCCTGACTGTTGCTGACCTCACACATCATGGCTGATTGTTACACAAAAATCGCTTACTGCTTATTCAAATTGGCTCTTAGGGTAAATCTAACTACATATTAAGCAGTATGGATGATGAACCTAGTTTAGTATCTTCTCTGTCTTCCTTTGCCACCGAATCCGCCGCCTCTCCCGCCACCTCTGTCGTCAGTGCGAGGCCGTGCTGCATTTACAGTGAGCGTCCGGTCTTTTAGAGTCTTCCCGTTGAGAGCCGTGATTGCGGCCTGCCCCTCAGACACCGTGGGCATTTCGACAAACGCAAATCCTTTTGGCCGTCCACTATACTTGTCGGTTATGACATTTACCGATTCAACCTCTCCAAAAGCCTTGAATTCTTGGCGTAATTCCTCCTCAGTGACGTCATAAGATAAGTTGCCAACATATATCTTCATATTGCCCCCTTTCGTTAAATTGCGTGGCCTTAACATATTTTCACGGCATACATAGACCAGATAACTCCAGCCCATGTATGCCGTGAGGGTCAAAACAGAGTTATCTGCTCACTCTGACCTTACTGTAGCAGTCACTACAGTACACCGGTCTACCTTCGCGAGGCTCAAACGGTACCTCTGTGTCTTTACCACACTGAGCGCACACTGCGGGGAACATCTGGCGTCGGGGCTTTGGGCTATAGCCACTACTGCCATAACGTGTTGACTTTCTGGCTTCGCGGCATGAGGGACAGCGCTTGGGCTCATTAGTATAGCCTTTAGATGCGAAAAACTCTTGCTCCTGAGCACTGAAAGTGAAGGTAGTACCACAGTCGGAACATTGGATCGACTTATCCTGAAAACTCATTGGATGACCTCCTCTCTTCTAATACTTGGTTAGAGTTCCAGTCATCCAACGCTTAAGTTTAACCTTGAAGTGATTCAACTAAGTATGCGATAACCTAAACTGTAACCACTGAATGCATTATACACTAAGGAGGCTCTATTTGCAAAATCGATACAATCTTCACTCAAAGAGAGGCTGCCATGAAGCAGATTGGGAGTCAATTGATAAATGCTGTACGATATTTCCTTTGGTGGCATAAGTGGTAACAAGTTGACGTAAAGTTCAATGCCGTATTTTCTCTTCGGTTCTCCTCTTGCTAGGGGAAAAAGTGTGATCATATAATATCGATCGAGGTTATGAAAGAAGATATTCTTGAACAAATAGCAGCCGACTACCTGAACCTATGTGGTTATTTCACTCGGACTAATATAAAATATCGCCCCTCAGAAAGTGACCCAGAGTGGAAAGGCAAGGAGGACGGTGTTTACAGCGATATTGATGTCATCGGACTTAATCCCCTTGTGCCACCTCCTTGCAGGGTTGTCGCAATAAGCTGTAAGAGCTGGCAGGAGGGCTTTCGGGCACAATGGGAAATCGAGGCGATAGCCGACCGCACTCGAAAGGTTGCGGGTAGGGAGAGATGGAAGACCTATCGCGAGCTTACATCACCAAAATGGGCTCGCGCTTTTCGTAAGAAAGTCAAGGAACTCACCGGAGAATCAAGTTTTGAGTACTGGATTGTGTGCAAGGTTTGGCGATCCGGAGCACGAGAAAGCCTGTAGTCAAAATCTGGCCGGTATCCACCCCAAGATAGTTAGTGTGAGATGCTGGGGCACTCAAGCGTGTCCTTTACCCTAGATATATACAGCCAGCGGTCGGATTCGAACCGACGCCCAGCGGTTTACGAATTCTGAGCCCGATGTCCCACCTAGTATCACCAAATAGCATAACGATGCGTTTAGTACGGCATCAAACACCGGTTTATATCTGGCAGTCCCGCCCTGTCCCACCGGATGCTAAACAGTTTGTCGGCAAAATGTCGGCAAACTAGGCGTTCGAATCACACCGCTACATGTTCCAATAAACTGTTCCCCATCACCTTATCATCGCCATGGCAAGTACAAAAGCGCGAAGTGAGCTTGGTTACGCAGCTTGTAGGGGCTGACTTGACGCCCGTTTAATGAAAAGATGGACATTGTATAGCCAAAGAGCCTTGGCCTGGGCATAGCTAACCCCTATAGCTAACGCTTGTAGCTAGGCCAAAGCTGAAGCTGTTTAGCTGTACAAGGTTAGCGTTTTCTTAGGCGGTGTTAATAGCGGCTCGGAAGCCGGAGGCTAAGTTCACCCTCGTACGCTTGTATTCGCCACTTGAGCATGAACAATTCGATGTTTTGTTTAGCGGTGGGCGAAATCTATAGCGGTTCTGCTCACTATGATACAATTCGACTAGTCGCGACAAGGTCACGACGTAAGGATTTTCAGGAGAGACTCCCGAGAGCAGATGAGACATTAGGTATCCCGGTACAAGACGGATACCCTAAAGGTGTCTGAGCGAGGAACACGGAGAGGACGTCACTATGCACATTTACAGCCCCAGCACTCTTGGGTGCTCAACCTGTGGGCAGGCCTGTGTTTCAAAGGGGCTAGACACTTTGTGCACTCACAGATTAGTTGGCATGTCCTTTTGGTCAAGAAAGTACGTTGTTCGTTCCATTTGGTTCTTCTTTTATTAGTTTTTAATTATACCTCAAATTCAAAGCCTGTCGCAGGCTCAGAGCAAAGGTTTGTAGGGAAGAGAAGGTGGCATCCTCGTCAATTAACTGAATAAGGCGGCTGCCGACAATGACCCCGTCAGCTATTCTAGCTACTCGCCTGGCTTGCTCAGGGTTAGCCACACC
Organism: uncultured Dehalococcoidales bacterium; assembly: GCA_964354655.1. Classification (GTDB taxonomy): domain Bacteria; phylum Chloroflexota; class Dehalococcoidia; order Dehalococcoidales; family E44-bin46; genus E44-bin46. Next base: position 4,219 of record CAYHAL010000004.1, on the reverse strand, counting down.
AAAGCCGATGCAGAGCGGTTTACGTGTCCTCTGCCTAACTCGGTTGACAAAGTCCTCTAGCTCCGGTGGTAGACTCTGCCTGACTCCAGTAACACCGGTGAGGGAAACCAAATAGATAAATCCTTGCGACCTATCGGCTACCAAGGAGATGCGTTCCTCGGTGCTGGTGGGGGCTAGGAGATATATGAGGTCTAGGTTGAGCTTCTTGGTGCTTGCTTCTAGCTCAGCCCCTTCTTCTGGGGGTAAATCAGGGATTATTAGACCGTCAATGCCGGCTTTAGCCGAAGCCACACAAAAAGCCTCCAGCCCAAAACTAAGTATTGGGTTATAATAACTCATAAACACCAGAGGCGTAGTTATCTTTTGGCGTAGCTTTCGGGCTGCCTCCAAACAGGTTTGCGGGGTAATGCCTTGCTGGAGGGCTTGATAGCTTGCCTTCTGGATAGTGGCACCATCAGCTAGAGGGTCGGAGAAGGGGATGCCCAGCTCAATAATATCGCAGCCGTTATTGGCTAGGATGGAGGCTACCTCATAGGTTGTTTCTAAGCTGGGGTAGCCTACGGTGAGATAGGCAATCAGCGCTTTATATCCAGGTGTAAAAATAGATGTAATACGACTCATAATTCCATTCCTATGGCTTTAGCCACAATGTCTAGGTCTTTATCGCCTCGACCGGAAAGATTGATAACGATAAGCTGGTTTCTAGGCGAATCGGCGGCTAATTTAGCTGCATAATAGATAGCATGGGCAGGCTCTAGCGCTGGAATTATCCCCTCGGTGTCGCACAGGAGCCTGAAGCCGTCCAGGGCTTGGGCATCGGTGACTGCCACATAAGTAGCCCGACCGATAGCTTTATAGTAGCTGTGCTCAGGTCCTACTCCGGGGTAATCCAATCCGGGGGCAATACTGTGGGTTGCCATTATCTGGCCGTTCTTGTCCTGCAACAGATATGACTTCGTCCCATGTAATACCCCAGTTCTCCCGGCTAGTAACGAGGCGGCGTGGAGATTAGTCTCCAGCCCTTTACCGGCGGCTTCAACACCGATAAATTTGACACTTTTGTCGTGGAAGAAGGGGTGGAACAGACCCATGGCATTGCTACCACCGCCGACACAGGCGACTAAGTAGTCAGGCAGGCGGTGATACATGGTCATGACCTGTGCTTTCGTTTCCTGTCCGATTATTGATTGAAAGTCGCGGACAATCATGGGATAGGGGTGGGGACCAACTACTGAGCCAAGAAGGTAATAGGTATTGTGGACGTTGGTTACCCAATCCCGAATAGCTTCGTTGATGGCGTCCTTTAGCGTGCGGCTGCCTGAGGATACGGGGCGCACCTCAGCATCTAGTAGTTTCATTCGGAAGACATTGGATGACTGGCGCTTAATATCCTCTTCACCCATATAGATGACGCAATTTAAGCTAAGCATGGCACATACTGTAGCCACCGCCACCCCGTGTTGACCAGCCCCGGTCTCGGCGATGATTCGGGTCTTGCCCATCCGTTTAGCCAGCAGCCCTTGACCTAGGGCATTATTAATCTTGTGAGCCCCGGTGTGAGCCAGGTCTTCACGCTTTAATAAGATGGTAGCCCCGCCTATTTTGGCTGAGAGCTGTTGAGCCGGGTATATGGGGGTAGGGCGACCAATATATTCCCGGCACAACTGCTGGAATTGCTGTTGGAAACCCCGGTCAGCCTGAGCATCAAGGTAAGCTTGCTCTAGCTCATCAAGGGCTGGCATTAATGTCTCGGGGACAAACTTGCCCCCAAATTGTCCGAAGTAACCACTGGAATCGGGTAACTGCCTATCTTTTACTGTCATCTACCCTCCTTACCGCTTCAATGAAAGCCCTGATTTTGACTATATCCTTGACGCCGCCTACTTCCACACCTGAGGAGACATCCACCCCCCATGGTGCCACCGTCTCAATTACTTGAGCCACGTTCTCTGGGGTAAGACCACCGGCGATAATTACCGGGAATTCTTTTGCTACCTGCCGAGCCAACCTCCAGTCAAAGGTTATTCCTGTCCCGCCATACTTGTCCTCAACCTGGGAGTCAAGGAGGTAGACATGCCTTTGGCTGGAGAGCATCTCTGCCCCGGTAGCCAAATTGGCGCAGATTTGCTCAGGGCGTTGCCCAGCTCTTATCCGAACCGCCTTAATTAGCGGCTTGGTAATCTGGCGACAGTACTCCCAAGGTTCATCGCCACTTAGTTGAACCCAGTCCAGATTGCAGGAACTGGCAATCATATTTACCTCCTGAGCTGGCATATTGACAAAAACGCCAACCACGCCTATAGCATGGCTACGACTCTTAACGGTGCTAACTATTTTACCAGCCTGGACGGGGGTCACCTGCCGCTGGCTGGGGGCAAAGACCAGCCCGATAAAGTCACCCCCGGCTTCAATTACGGCTAAGGCGTGAGCCTTTTCTTTGATGCCACAAATCTTGACCCGGGTCATATTATTAGCTCCCTCACTTTGGTCACCACATCATCGGCAGTAACTAGGGCCTCGCCGACCAAAACGGCATTAACCCCCCACCCCTTCAGCTTTGCCACATCCTTCTGGCTCCTGATGCCACTTTCACTAACTACAATCCTTCCCTGGGGGATAAGAGGCAGTAATCGGCGGGTGGTATTAATGTCTATAGTAAAGGTGGCGAGGTCTCGGTTATTAATGCCGATGATTTTGGCTTGGCTGCGGAGGGCTCTTTCTACCTCGCCTTCACTGTGAACCTCAACCAGACAGCTTAGACTGAGGTTGTGGCTCAGGGAAAGGAGCTCCTCAAGCTGCTCTTGGCTCAGGATGGCTACTATCAGTAACAGGGCATCGGCACTGTAAGACCGGGACTCATACACCTGATACGGGTCAAAGATGAAATCCTTCCTCAGCAGGGGAAGATTTATTTCCTTTCTGATTGCTGTCAGATGGTCAATGCTGCCTTCAAAGTAGTTCGCCTCGGTTAGTACTGAGATAGCCGCCGCACCGCCTTGAGCATATTTTTTGGCTAGCTCAACCGGGTTAAAATTGGGGCAGAGGATGCCCCTTGAGGGCGAGGCTCGTTTTACCTCAGCAATTAACCGGGTGTGGGTATCCTCAAGGGCACGAGCCAAATCAAGGGTTGCTCCCTGTAGGGCAATACGCTCCTTCAGGTAGGATAGGGGCATGCTCTTCTTCCTTTGCTCAACCTCTTCCCTTTTTTGAGTAATAATTCTATCTAGCATCTCTTTCCCCGAAGTAAGTCTAGCTCAGGCTCTGACTGAGCCTGACCAGGGCGTCAAGTTTTTCTAGGGCTCGTCCACTATCAATCGCCTCTTCAGCAAGACGAGCCCCCTCATTGAGGTCTGACGCCCGATTGCCGGCAACTAAGGCTGCCGCTGCATTCATAACGGCTACATCCCGCCTCGGTCCCCGGTCTCCGCCTAAGATGTCCCGTAGTATTTGGGCGTTATCTTTGGGCGTCCCTCCCTTAATTTCGGTCAGTTTTGCCTCTTTGAAGCCAAAATACTGGGGCGAAACTTCATACGCAGGCGATACCCCGTTGTCACTGACCTCCCACACCAGTGACCTGTCAGTGATTGAGATTTCGTCCATACCGTCGGTACCATGCACTACCAGGGCGTGTTTGATGCCTAGGCGGTGGAGGACAAGGGCAATCTTTTCTCCTAGTTCCCTGGTGGCAACGCCGATAACCTGGAACTGAGCCCGGGCGGGGTTGGTCAGGGGTCCCAGGATATTAAATACGGTGCGAATTCCAATCTCACGGCGGGGAACAGCCGCATACTTCATCGCTGGGTGGAAGATGGGGGCATACATAAAGCCAATGCCTATCGTCTCCAGGCACTTAGCTACTCCTTCAGCCCCGAGGCCAATCTTCACCCCAGAGGCTTCAAGGGCATCGGCACTGCCACAGTGGCTGCTCATCGCCCGGTTGCCATGTTTGGCTACCTTGAGCCCTGAGCCAGCGACAATAAAGGCAGCAGCGGTGGAGATATTGAAGCTGGAGGAGTTATCACCTCCGGTACCGCAGGTATCAACCACCGGCGAGGTTACCTTCACCGGGATTGCCTTAGCCCGCATGACGCTGGCTAGTCCAGCAATCTCATCTACCGTCTCACCTTTGATTCTGAGCGCAGTAATAAAGGCGGCAATCTGAGCTGGGGTTGCCTCACCGCTCATTATTTCCTCCATTACCCTGGTTGCTTGCTCAAAG
>CAYHAL010000003.1:0-75504 GCA_964354655.1 uncultured Dehalococcoidales bacterium | reverse complement strand
TGTCCTGTAGTCTGTGAAGAATGCCAGAAGTGTGAGGGCGGTGAGTGTGTTCCCATAGTCGACGCCGATGCTGGTGGAGATAAGGGAATCACCAGCGGTGGTTCTGTGGAGATAGGAGGTAGTCCCACAGGCAAAGGGGGGACTGGCGACTATACCTACAGTTGGACTGGTGGTACCGGACTGGATGATCCTCTTGCTTCCAATCCCACAGCCTCACCAACTACTACTACAGAGTATATTGTAGAGGTAACCGATGAGAATGAGTGCACCGACACCGATAGGATGGTAGTAACGGTAACTACCCCTCCGTCACCCCCAGGTGGTGGAGGTGGTGGCGGTGGTGCTCCATGCGAGTTCTGTGTAGACATGCTGACTGAGCTAACCACGCTAAGGGTTAGTTGCTGTAACGACCAGACTCTCAAGTTTTATATGCCCTCTGACCCCGATAATGTTTACTTCTTGGTCATTGATAGTGGCACCCCGGTATATTGTGGTGACCATCCAGGGTGTGGAAACTACCCAGAGATAATAGTGATGAGCATAATTGAGGACCCGCCACCAGCAATTTTAGACGCCCTACCCGAGGGCATGATAGTAATAGGTCCGGTTTACGACTTTACTGGGTATTGGGATAATGAGATGCTTGAGCCGTGTTCTCAAGTTACCTTTGGCTCGCCGGTGACACTGATATTGAACTATGACCCTGATGAGCTGCCTGAGGGTGCCTTCTCACCGGTTGTTGCCTATTATGATGAAGATGCGGGCCTTTGGGTTATACTACCACCTGACACCGGTAGAGTGGCTGAGGTTGGTCAGGTAACTGGTCTGTTGTATTACATCCATTCATCATTCGCTGTTCTGGCGGAGCTACCGCCAGCCCCGCCGCCACCGCCTCCACCTCCATCAGTTCCTGCTCCAACCCTGCCTCCACCCCCGCCACCGGCCCATTTTGTGACCAGTGACTTGACCATTATGCCAAGTCTGGAGGAGATAGAATGGGGCACCCTCACCTTTGTGGTGAGGAAGGGTGGAAGCGTTACCGTGACCGCTAATGTGAGTAATAACGGCGGGCAGGAAGGCGGCTATGTTGCCAATCTCTTGCTAAATGGGCAGATAATAGATACCCAGGAGATTACCCTTAGCCCTGGGCAAAGCCAGATGGTAGTTTTCAGTATTCCGGACAATGCGCCAGGTCGCTATGTAATACAGATAGGCGACGCGGGTGGAGAATTCCAGACCTGGGTATGGATTAACTGGTGGCTAATTGGAGGGCTCACCGCCTCTTTCATACTGTTAGTATGGGTGGCTTGGTATTATGGTTACTATCGGAGACGGCTCCTAGGCTGATAGCGAGCTTCACTAGAACCCGTCTGACCAAGCATTCCCACTACCCTAAAATCATACTCTAGGCTTGCCATTAATCATTCGTTTCTTCGGTACCAGATTAAGTATTGCTTTGTTCTAGGGTTTCTACCTTAGAATTCCCCCAAGGGCGGTTTTCCCATAGCTTCAAGATAGCCCTGCGCCCTGCCCATACCCCTTAGTACCTACTTCCCTATGACTATAGTGCTATTGTTACTACAAAAGCCGCTATTTAATATAGGTTTATAGTCAAGTTTTGGCGTTTAGGAGCGGAACTAGCAATGGCAAATGGACCTTCGAAAGAACCTAAGAATAAGTTGTTAAAGCGTTTAGCTGCGCCTGAGGCATTACAGCTGATTCCTGAGGCGATGGCAAGGAAATACACCGCCATACCTCTAGCCATAAATGATAGTGGCCTGCGGGTAGCTATGGCAGACCCTGAAGACCTCTTTGCCCTGGAAGCTTTGGCTGCCCAGAGCCAGATGCGTATAGAGCCTCAGATAGCTAGTGCCGAGGAAATTCAAGAGGCTATCGATTTCAACTATAAAGCCTACGAGGAAATAGAGAAGCAGATTTCCAACATCTCATTCCCGGACGAGGGGGTAGGTGAACGGGTTGGGCTTGATATCGGTAGCGAGACCCCGGTGTCTCAGGCTCTTAAACTTATCATAGATGCGGCGGTAAACGCTCGAGCCTCTGACATTCATCTTGAGCCAGAGGAAAGTAAGCTCCGAGTCCGTTATCGGATTGATGGTACCCTTCACGATACCCTCTCGTTGCCAACGGTGGCAGCTGGCCTAATCATCTCTCGAATTAAAATCCTGGCTAGTATGAATATTGCTGACCACCATCACGCTCAGGATGGTCAGTTTTCATTTAAGTCTAAGGGTCGATTAATAGATATCCGGGTGGGAACAGCGCCGACCGTCTGCGGAGAGATGGCATCATTGCGGCTTCTCTATAAATCCCGAGCCACTCTAAATCTGTCTGAGCTGGGTTTTCTCCCTGAGAGCCTGGCCAAGTATGAACGGATGCTGCAAGTCCCCTATGGCATGATTCTAATCAGCGGTCCTACCGGTGCCGGCAAAACTACTACCCTTTATGCCTCAATCAATCAGCTTGACAGTGTTGGGCAGAACATCATTACTATTGAAGACCCGGTAGAGTATCGGTTTAAGAACATTAATCAGATTCAGGTTAATCCTCGGGCTGGTATTACTTTTGCCAATGGGCTTAGGTCAATACTGCGTCTTGACCCCGATGTGATGTTGGTCGGTGAGATACGTGATTCCGAAACAGCTAGCATTGCTATCCAGTCAGCTCTCACCGGGCACTTGGTGCTGTCCTCAATCCATGCCAATGATGCCGCAGGTGTAATTCTGCGCCTGCTTGATTTAGGCGTCGAACCATATTTAGTATCCTCGGCACTTATTGGTGTTGTGGCTCAACGCATGGTACGCAAGGTTTGCCCCTATTGTGCTCGTCCGGTTGATGTCTCCTTGGTTGAGCACATGGCGTATCGTAATGAAATAGGTGAAGAGCGGGAAGGATTCCTCTACGGTAGCGGTTGTAAAACATGTGCCCATACTGGCTACATGGGGCGAACCGGAATCTTTGAGATACTGTATATGAGCGACGGGATAAGGTCTAAGTTACTAACTGGTGCCACAACTAGTCAACTGCGAACTCAAGCAATTAATGAGGGGATGGTACCCTTGATGAAAGATGGAATGTTTAAAGTCAAGGCATGCATTACCACCCCTTCTGAAGTGTTGCGTAATACTTATTCCATAGAGTAGAGAAATTCGGTTAAAAATAAATCGGAGGTGAGGTTCAAACGGTTTATCAGTATGTAGCCTGTAGCGAGGGTGGGGCAATAGTCAAAGGCCAGGTATCGGCGGCAAGTGAAGAGGCGGTAGCTGACCTGTTAGCCTATGCTGGTTACCGGGTAATTAGCCTTAGATCACATACCCAGCTTCTTAGCTTAAGCAAGCTATTAGCCCAGTTTTCCCGAGCAAAGCCGGCTGAGATAATACTCTTTTACCGTCAGCTGGCTTTGCTTCTTGAAGCTGGCATAAGTATCATCACTGCTTTGGAGCTGTTGCAGGGTGAGATATCCAAGCGTAGCCTTAAGCAGATTTTGGGGCAAGTAATTTCTGACCTTCGCGGTGGCAATCAGCTCTCGACATCTCTGGCTAAACACCCTAGAATCTTCTCCTCGGTTGATTGCCGGCTACTGAGCGTTGGTGAGCGGGCTGGAAATCTTGAGACGATGCTAAGACAGATAGCTGATTATATGGAGAAGCGCAGCACTACTGCCAAAAAAATTAAAAGTGCCCTTAGGTATCCAATCATTATTGGTGTTGTAGCCGTTGTGGTGGTAATTATATTGGTAACCTTCGTTTTTCCTGCCTTTAATCAGCTTTATACTTCACTTGGTACCGAGTTACCGAAGATAAGCAGGATAGTTTTTGAGGGTGTTGGTAAGCTGCGAAGCCTCGGGAGGTACATTCTGTTAGCAGCATTGGTTGCTGTTGGCTTGGTTTTTATTTACAGCAAGAGTCCACAGGGAAAGTACAAGTTGCATGAATTACTCCTTAAGCTGCCGCTAGTGGGGCGAGTGATTCATCTTAACCTACTCGCTAGCTGTTGCCGAAACATATCTTTGCTATATAACGCTGGCTTGCCGATGACTGAAATTATGCCCTTGCTTATTCAGGCTTCTGGCAACAGTGTTATGGCTAAGGCACTTACCGATGTCCATCGGGATATGACTCAAGGCGAGGGCTTATCTAGGCCAATGCAGAAGAACCGCCTTTTTCTGCCGATGATGGTGCAGATGGTCAAGGTCGGTGAGGAAACCGGTAACCTTAATATTTCTCTATCGGCTGCAGCTCAAAGCTACGAGACTGAGGCTGAAGACAGAACTAGTTCCCTCATCTCATTGATGGAACCGCTTATGACGGGAATCATAGGCGTGGTAGTGGGTTTTATTGCCATATCTCTGTTTTCAGCTATTTATTCTATCTATGGACAACTAAGTTAGGAGTCAGGCATTGAAACTAAGTAAAACAAGCTACATGGTTATAGTTCTCGGTATTGTTGCCAGTGTATTTGCCGTCATGTGGGTAATGCGCGGTAAGCAGGTTCAAGAGCAAGAGCGGCTGTATGATGAACTCTCCGTAGCTACGATGATGCTTGATAAAGTTAAAAGCGAAGAGGGTCTTTCTCAACAGGAAGGACTGGAGACGCAGATTAGTCAAATCTTGTCCCAGCTTGAGACTGCCAAGGCTACGCTTTCCCAGTCCGCAAATAGTATTGCCGTTTCCGGTACCCTATTTGATATGGCTGGGGTAGCCGGTGTGGAAATAACCAACCTTAGCTCAGCACCCCATTCTGCCGGTGATTGGGAGGGGGTTGCCTTTTCGGTTCTACCAGTTACGGTAACAGTTGAGGGAGATGTACCTGGAATACTTAGTTTCATTAGTAGCTTGAACCGTGACCTTAACGCTGCTGTTATCAACTCGGCAGTAATAACCATTCCTGAAGTGACCAGTGAGGAGAGGCCCTCGGCTAATATTCAACTGAGCATTTATACTTATCAAGGTGGATAGCTATGGCTAATAAGATTGTTACCCTGCATGTTGACGACACTAGCATCCGGCTAGTGGTAGCCCATGGTAAACGAATAAAGAAATGGGCTGAGGTACCACTGGAGCCAGGCTTAGTTAAGGGTGGAGTGGTCATCAATGAGGCAGAAGTTGCTAGTCGGATTAAGCAACTTCTTAAAGCCCAGAAGGTAGGGGAAAATAAGGTTATTGTCGGCTTGAGTGGTCTCCATTGCCTATCACGCCCGATTACCTTTCCCTCGTTACCAAAAGCGATGCTGGATGAGGCGGTAATACGGGAAGCAAAAAGAGTGCTACCGGTGCCTCTGGAGCAACTCTATCTCATGTGGCAGACTATCCCGGTGCCGGGGGGGAAGACACAGGTCTACCTGATTGCTGTACCTCGCCGGACTGCCGATGCCATGCTCAAAACGCTGCAAAGGGCAAGGCTTAAACCATATCTTGTGGACTTAAAACCGTTAGCCCTAGCCCGGGTGGTAAAGGAGGCGACGGCAATAATTGTCAATATTGAGCCAACTGAGCTTGACATTGTGATTATGGCAGGTGGAATTCCTCAGCCAATCCGCACCGTACCCCTTCCCAGCAAAGTGCTATCCTGGCAAGAGAGGCTGCCGATGATAAAGGATGAGATTGACAGGACCATCAAGTTCTACAATTCCAATTATGCGGATAAGCCCCTTGACCAGAGTACGCCCATGTTTGTCTCCGGGGAGTTGGCTGAGGATTCAGAGTTAGTTCATTCCTTGTCAGACGGGCTGGGATACCCGGTTTCGTCATTGTCCCCGTCAGTTGAGTACCCTGAGTCATTCCCCTCAAATCGCTATATGGTTAACATTGGGTTGGTTCTCAAGGACCTGTGGTTAGGGAAGGAGGCCGGAGCTTCGGTAGTAAATCTAAATGCTCTGCCCCCAGCCTACCAACCCAAACCTATTTCATGGGTTAAGGTCATCGCCCTGCCTATGATTATCGCTGTTGCTGCCGGGATAATCCCGGTGTGGATGCTTGTTCAAGGCGGCTCGGCTAATGTCGCCTCAATCAATGACCAACTCGACCTTACAAATCAACTTCTTACGGAAAAGCAATCGCAGAGACAAGAGCTGAAAGACAGTATTGCTGAGCTAGAGGCAAAACTGGCTGAGGCAGAGGCATCCCGTGACAACTTCATCGCCGCCCTTGGTAGTCTTAATAGGCAAGGCATTGAGGTTAACCAAAATTTAGACGCAATAGTAAGTGCTTTACCGGATACCATAAGCCTAAGCAATATTAGCCACACTGAGGGTGTATTGGCCGTAAGTGGTTCATCACCTAGCGAGACGGAGATTTTACAATATGCCCAAAACCTGGCTGACAGTGGCCGGTTTGCCGAGGTTGTTATTGCCAGCATGAGGAAGGTTGAAGTCAAGAGCGTTGAAGGTGAGGGCACTGAAGAGACGAAGATGGATTTTACCTTGATGCTGGAAGTTGGAGGTTGATGTTGGTGGATATTCTTTATCTGGTTCATTTAGCCAAATCAAAGGGTGCTTCGGACTTACACCTCGTTGTTTCCAGACCACCGATACTCCGTATCGATGGCTTACTTGTGCCGGTAGGCGACAAGCCGCCGCTAACGCCTGATGATATAGACCAGGCTTTAGCCAAGCTGAGCTCTGAGAAGCAGAGAGAGGACTTCCGTAATCGTCTAGAACTGGACTTTGGCTGCACTATTCCCGATGTTGGCAGGCTCCGATGCAATGTGGCTAAACAGCGAGGGACGGCTAGTCTAGCTATCCGCCTGCTGCCGCCGGTCATCCCAACCATTGATGAACTAAACTTGCCTGCAGTGTGTAAAGAGTTAGTTCTTAGGCCTCGGGGTTTGGTGGTGGTTACCGGCCCCACCGGTAGTGGCAAATCAACCACCCTGGCAGCTATGGTTAACCACTTGAACTGCAAGGAACGGCGCAAGGTGATTACTATTGAAGACCCGATAGAATATGTCTATTCTGACATGAGGTGTACTATAATACAGCGAGAACTTGGCAGTGATACCTTCTCTTTTGCTGAGGCATTAAGGCATGTGTTAAGGCAGGACCCGGATGTAATTCTGGTTGGCGAGATGAGGGACTTGGAGACAGCGGCGGCGGTGCTAACTTTAGCTGAAACTGGACATTTAGTATTAACCACTGGTCACGCCCCTAGCGCCTCTCAGGCTATTGACAGAGTAATAGACCTGTTCCCGCCACATGAGCGTCATTTAGCCCAGTCACAGCTGGCATTCCTGCTCATTGGTGTCCTGTGCCAGACGCTTATCCCCAAGGCTGATACCTCAGGACGGGTACCTGCCGTTGAGATTATGCTGGCTACCTCAGCGGTGAGAAACCTTATCAGGGAGGGCAAAACCTATCAGTTGCCGAATGTCATCCGAATGCACGCCAGAGAAGGAATGATGCTACTTGACCAGGCGCTTATCACCCTGTACCTTGACAGACAAATCAGCCACGAAAGCCTGCTGGCTTTTTGTAATGACCTCGATGAAGTAACCAAGCTAGTCGGTAAGGCGGAGCAAAGTAACCTCGGTCTAGCTGCCGTGGCTAATGATTACCTGGAGGGGTAATAGGTCGTCAAACCCTGTCTTTTTTATATCCCCGTCTCCTTTACATAACTAGAAAAACAATTCCTATCTAATTAGCTTTGAATTGTTTCCCCATAAAATAATAGCACATACTAACCCGTAAAGTAGAAACAGTGAAGCCTATCAGCAACCTTCCTCATCAGAAGCCGCTGATAGGCTTCTCTAATTTGGGCTAGGGCTCATTAAGGCGGCGTTGTCTGGGTGATTGCCCCATCTATGGTAAAGGTATATTCACAGCCAGTCTTGACACATGTCGTCTCTGGTAGAGGCGTGGTTGGGTCATCCCCGAGTCCAGTACAGTAATCGCTTAGTTGCAAATCCCCTGCTGTGCCACCTAAACTAGTGGCCAGTACAGTGCTCATGTCCGAAGTAGGACCTACTGCCGCATCCAATTTACCGGTTAGGCTATCGACCATCATTGCCATCGTTGATGTCTGGATATTGTGCAGTTCAGTCTCATAAGATTCAGTCTTGCCTCGACCGATGTACTTGCCGACATTGGGGACAACGATAGCCGCGATAGCACCGAGGATACCGATTACCACCAGCAACTCAATCAGAGTAAAGCCCTTCTGCCCATAGCGGAAATGCTTGAGGAATTTTTTCACCATTTCTCACCTCCTTTCGTCCTTATTTAGGCTGTACTTCTATTTAAAATCTCAGGTCTATAGACTACAATGGGTTATTAGTAACCCTTTAGCATGAGAAGAAAGTCCTGTGTAGATTGAAGGAGTAGTGCTGCTTCAAAGCTAGAGCTATTGACGTTCATTTCAAAAACAGGCAAAATGTCTCAAATGGAAGTTGTATTAATGGTTGTCTTTGGCTTACTCGGTGCTGCTATTGGCAGTTTCCTAAACGTCTGTATTGACCGCATCCCGGCTGGAAAATCGCTGGTCAAGCCACCGTCTCACTGCGATGCCTGTGATCATCGCCTGGCGGTGAAAGACAATGTCCCGGTATTTAGCTTCATACGGCTACGTCGCCACTGTCGGTATTGCCAGGCAACTATTCCCTGGCGTCTATTCTGGGTGGAGCTTGGTAGCGGACTGCTGCTTGCCTTTGTCTACTGGCGATATGGTTTTAGCGTTGATTTTGCAGTTACCGCCGGTTATTGCTACCTCTTCATTGTGATTATGGTTATCGACCTAGAACACAAACTCATCCTGAACAAGATAGTCTATCCGGCAATGGTAGTAGCCCTGATTATCAGTATCTTCTTACCCCAGTCAAGGATTATCCCCCTCCCTTGGCCGGAGGCTGTTGACGGTGTTATCGGCGGCGCCGTTGGCTTCGTCTTGCTGTTAATTCCCGCCCTTGTCTACCGGGGTGGAATGGGGTGGGGGGATGTTAAAATGGCGGGACTGATAGGGCTGGTTACCGGCTTCCCCTTGGTATTTGTCGCTTTGCTTATGGGAGTAATTGTCGGTGGGTTGGTGGCTGGAATTCTTCTCCTACTTAGAAAAAAGACACGGAAAGAGCCTATCCCGTTTGGTCCTTTTCTGGCAGTGGCAACCATAGCCACCCTGCTATGGGGGAATAACATCCTCAGTTGGTACCTGGGATTTTGGCACCTGGGATTATTGTAGTCTTCTAGCTGTGCCTTTTTTGTGTAAAATGTTGGCTACCTATTGACAACTTGTCTAATAGATAGTACTATAGTCCTAGATAATATGGGGGTGAGTTTAGCCAATGAAAGTAAATCAGCGGCGTTCCAACATTGAGATAATCGCCGAGATGCTGAAGGTAGGCGAAAACGGCGCTGGCAAGACTAAGATAATGTACAACGCCAATCTTAGCTATAGTCAGATACAGAAGTATCTTGGTTACTTAATTAGTCAAGGCTTTATTAACAAGCCGGAGGTAGGTAATCCATCGGTGACCTATCGGGTGACAGAGAGTGGTCTAAGGTTACTCAACAGTATAAATAGCGTAATAGAAATGCTCGGTCTAAATGATGACGAATTTTGACCGTTTATGGACGGCTAGTGTGAAGAGTAACCTGAGGGCAATATAGTCTTCAGGTTATTCTTTATTTTGAATCAGGAATTACCGAAGGGAGTGGCATGGCAGATAAAAGGATGTTAATCGTTGATGCCGAACTGGTCAGGAAAATAGATGAAAATCGTGGTGACATGAGCCGCTCCGAATTTCTCAACTTTCTTATTGATAGCCCGTTGAAAGAAGATACCGGGCGTGAAAACTATGTAGATAAGGAAGAATTCTACCAATTTGCCCAGGGAATAAGGGAACTGCTACGCAATTTCCTCGAATTCTTTCTCAGCTATGGACTGGAGCTAGGCAAGCAACCTAAAGACAAGGCTTTTGAGGAACTGAGCCAGAAGCTACAAGCTCTGGATAGCAAAGCCAAGAAACGCTAAGTGCCCTCTTAGCACCCCACCATTCCCCTCTTTTAAGCCCCAATTATTAAATAGAACTATCTTCTAGAACACAATCACTTCCCAGGCTAACCTATGCCTGCCATAGTATTTCCACAAAGGTTAGTTTGGGGTGATATATGCCAACAGCGATTGAGCTTTTGCAGCAGGGCAGGAATGAAGAGCTATGGCAGTTGGGTTGTGGCTTCATCAGCCTTAATACTGAGCAATTCATGTCTATCCAGGAACGGCTGCTGTTGGAACAGATAGAACTATTGAACCACTGTACCTTCGGCAATAAGATTATGCGTGGGGCGCGGCCGGAGACCATAGAACAGTTTAGGCAGCAGGTGCCGTTAACCACCTATGCTGATTATTGCCCTGAGCTGGCAGAGAAGAGAGAGGACATATTACCGAGGAAGCCCGCCTTGTGGGTGCACACTTCGGGCAGGTCTGGCGAATACCCCTGTAAGTGGGTGCCGATAACCCCAGAGTATGCTCACGTATTGACCGAAGTAATGTGTGGTCTGGCAATATTCTCCGGTTGTAAAGGGTGGGGTGATATCTCTGCGCTCCACGACCACCCCAAGATTGTCTATACCGTAGCCCCCAGACCCTACATTTCAGGTGCCCTTGCCAGTTTGTTGCAGGAACAAGTCACCGCAGATTATTTACCGCCCTTGGACGAAGCCGAAGGCCTGCCTTTTGAGGAAAGGGTTAAACTTGGTTTTCAGCAAGCTCTATCCCAAGGGCTCGATTACTTTTTTGGTCTGTCTCTGGTTCTAGCTGCCGTTGGGGACAAGTTTAGCCAGTCCTCAAATAAGGTAGATATTCGTCCCTTCCTCTCCCAGCCTAAAGCACTACTTCGTTTGACTAAGGGGCTGGTTAAGAGCAAATTAGCTAGGCGCCATCTGTTACCTAAAGACCTGTGGTCGGTAAAGGGAATTATAAGCAGTGGCCTTGATAGCATGGTTTACAAAGATAGAATAAACGAGCTTTGGGGGAAGTGTCCTTTGGATATCTATTCCAGTACTGAAGGCGGCGTCATCGCTACCCAGACCTGGGACTATGATGGCATGACCTTCGTCCCTAGCCTTAACTTCCTGGAGTTTATACCTGAAGCGGAACATTGGAAATGGCAGTTAGACCATAGTTACCAGCCAAAGACAGTTTTACTTGATGAGGTTGAGGCTGGGAAGAATTATGAGGTAGTTCTCACCAACTTTCATGGCGGGGCTATGGTCAGGTATAGGATTGGCGATATGGTCAAGATAACCTCGCTACGGAATGAGAAGCTGGGCATTAGTATCCCGCAAATGGTTTTTGAGAGGCGGGCTGATGACCTTCTCGATTTTGTCACCCTTCGGCTGTCGGAAAAGTCAATCTGGCAGGCAATAGAGAATGCTGGCATCGCTTATAAGGATTGGACAGCCCGTAAGAAAGTCGGAGAGCCAGTGTTGCAGCTCTTTGTTGAGCTTAAAGATGGATACCAAGCCAGTGAGACGGATATAGCCGCAGCGGTGTGTGGACAGATTCTAAACTCAGATAATGATAGTTATACCGCATCAGCGGTTCACGATGATTTAACTGACATGATTAATTTTAGGGTAGAGGCTAATTTGCTGCCTTGTGGTGCTTTTGCTAATTACACCTCTCAAAGGCAAGCCGAAGGCGCTGACTTAGCTCACCTGAAACCATCCCATATTAATCCCTCAGACAAAGTGCTTTCGCTCCTGCTAGCTAAGCCAGAAGCTGTACCGGAGGTTAAGGTAGCGGCTGAAGCCGCAGCTATCCACTAGTACTTTAGTCTGCCGTACTTTAGGTTACCTACTTTAGTTTCACTTGACAGCCTTCCTATTTGAGGTAATAATTGCCTCGTATGAACATTCCTCATATAAGTATTTATGCTCTATTTCCTTTAATTGCTACCATTGCTTATATCCCGCTATTCATCACCACTACTAGGAGCCGTCCGTGGCGGGTGGAGCACAGGCTCTTCACCGTGTTCCTAAGTGTTGCTATGATGTGGAGTCTTGTTGATTTCCTCTTCCGTAGCAACTTCTTCCCGCAGCATAATTTCCTTTTATTTCAAATCATTGTCATTGTATTCACCTTGGTGATAGTGCAATTCTATTGCTTTGCTTCTGCCTTCTACCCGCCAGGTAGGGGGCGCTGGCTACCGGCTGCTTATGGTTCACTGGCATTTGTCATCGCTCTAGTAGTGCTGGGTTATGTTCCCAAAGATGTTATTGTTAATGGTGACAAGCTTTATCCTGTATATGGTGAAGGATGGGTGTTCATAGCCATTCCCCTCCTGACCTTGCTGGTTAGGACTGTTTATGTCTTCTGGAGGAGACTGAGGATTTTAGATAACCCGGTATTGCACAATCAAATCATTTCCCTGCTGCTTAGTATCTTTGTTTTGGCTGTTTTTACCTTCGCTGGCGTCTTCCTCCCGTGGAAAGAATACCCGGTAAGCCATTTTGGTAACCTAATTTGTGCCTTCGTTCTGAGTTATGCCATTATTCAGCATCAGTTGCTTGATATCAGGTCTGTTTTACGGCGAACGCTGGTATGGGCAACCCTGGGGACTATTGGTGCTGCTAGCTACTGGCTTTTGCTGGTTGCCCTTCATACTTTGCTCCACTTTGAGATTGATTTTACCGCCACCTTCATAGCTACTACGCTTGCTGTTTTGGTTGCCATATTTATCTATAACCTGCGCGGCTTTCTCTTTGCCAGGCGTCTCTTTGAGAAGTTAAGTAAATTTTTTTATGGGCGAAGCTACGATTACCGCCAGGAATTGTCTAATTTTGCCAGCAGAATCCATAATGTTTTCAGCTTTAGAGAACAGGGTGGAGAGCTGCTAACGCTGGCCACTAAAGCCATGGGCTGTAGTAAGGCATGCCTGCTGTTCCCTGAGGCTGGCAATGGAGATTTCACTGCCCAGTTTGTTGAGCCTAACTCGGAAGACAATCCCTTATCTAATCTGCAATTGCAAAAAGCCAATCCCATTGCGGAGTATCTGAGACGGGAACGTAAGCCATTGACTAGACAGAATTTAGCTATTCTACCCGAATTTCTCAGTCTATGGGGGTCAGAAAAGAAGGAAATTGAGTCAATGGGCATAGAGTTATTTATCCCGTTGGTAAGCCGTGATAGGTTAATAGGCATTCTGGTGCTGGACAAAAAGCAATTAGGAAGATACTTACTCGGAGATTTGCGTCTTCTTGAGGATGTTGCCAAGCAGGTAGCGGTAAGTATGGAGAAGGAATACCTTCGTGAGCAACTCAGAGAGCGTCAAGAGGAGCTATCAATAATCAATCGCTCAAGCGCCATTATCACCTCCAGTCTGGATATTCAGAGAACGTACGATAGCTTTATAACCGAGCTAAAGAAAGCGGTCGATGTTAGTTGGGCGGCGATTGTTCTGATTGAAGAGAACGAGCTTTGCTTTCTGGCGCTATCCTCTGATATTGGTTCAGCCTGGCAGGCGGGGGAGCGAATACCAATCAAGGGTACAGCTACAGAATGGGTAGTCAGCCACAAGAAGCCCATGATTGAGTCTGACCTAGCCCAGGAATGCAAGTTTGTTACTGGGAAATACCATCTTGGGCAGGGGGTGCGCTCGATTGCTTACTTTCCGTTAATAGCGCGTGATGAAGCTATTGGCAGTCTAATTGTGGCTAGCTGTCACCCCAATGCGTACCGCAAAAGGCACATAGAACTTCTTGAGGAGCTGGCTTCGCGGATTACGGCATCTGTCGAAAATTCTCGGCTTTATGCTGAAGCAGAGCATAGGGCGCGCATTGATGAACTTACCGGATTACTAAACCGCCGTTCTCTAGATGAACTTGTTGCCAGTGAAATTGGGCGGCACTCTCGCTATGGCGGCATATTCTCAATAATCATCCTTGACCTTGACACGTTTAAGGTCTATAACGATAACTATGGGCATTTAGCCGGTGATAAAATGCTGAGGCAAATCGGTGGTATTATAAAAGGGGCGATAAGGAATGCTGACCAGCCGTTTCGCTATGGCGGGGATGAGTTTGCTATTCTTTTGCCCCAGACGACTATTGATGCTGCCTACCAAGTAGCGGAACGAGTCCGCCAATGCATCGCTTTGGAAGTGAAAGCAGGCTATATCCCAATCACCGCCAGTTTCGGTTTGGCTAGTTGGCCGGCTGATGGTATAGGACCGAATGAGATTATCGCTGCTGCTGACGCTGCGCTTTATGAGGCTAAACGCAGCGGCGGTAATCGGAGTTATCGTGCCTCTGGGACTTTGCTTACTCTAGATGAAGCCATGGTTGGTTTTGGCAGTAATGGAGGCAGCGAAGCCTTAAGCACCATCTATGCCCTGGCAGCTACTGTAGATGCTAGGGATCACTATACTCGTAGCCACTCCGGGAAGGTTAATCAGTATGCTGTGGCTCTAGCTGAAGCTCTTAATCTGGAGCCGCTGGAAATAACTCGGCTGAGTACCTGTGCCTTGCTGCATGATATTGGCAAGATTGGCATCACTGACGGGATACTTAATAAGCCGGGCAAGCTGACCGATGAGGAATGGGAAGCGATCAAGAATCATCCTCAACTGGGAGCAACTATTGTTAGGCGTGTTCGTGAGTTAGCCCCTTGTGTCCCTGGTATCCTGCACCACCATGAGAAGTACGATGGGAGTGGCTATCCCAAAGGGCTGAAGGGCAAAGATATTCCACTAGAAGCCCGAATTTTGGCTATAGCTGATGCCTTCGCCGCTATGACTTCCGAACGACGATACTCTGATACCTTATCCTACGAGCAAGCACGGGAGGAAATAAAACGGGGTGCTGGCACGCAATTTGACCCTGACCTAGTTGAGGTTTTTCTGCATCTGGCAAAAATTACTACCCCTCCTTATCGCAAGGCAGAATATGAGGAGGTGAACCCCTTTGAAGAAAAATAAAATACAGGTCTTTATACTTAGTCAGCAATTCTTGCTTCGGCAGGGAATAGAGCATTCACTCTCCTCTGTGGAAGATATAGAAATTTCAGGTGCTGCTGAGCTCGATAGCGGAGTGCTATCAACCATAGGCAACCTACCGCCTGACGTAGCCCTAGTGGATATTGATGGTCCTACTGACAACGGCTTAGCCTTGGCGCGCAAGATAAAACAACACTCGCCCAGCATCGGCGTAATTGTGCTTACTTCCAACGCCAGTGATGCCCAACTCTTTCTGGCACTCAAAGCCCAAGCTGCAGCCTACTTGGAGAAGGAAATTACTGCTGACCAGCTAGTCGATACCATCAGGCGTGTGGCTTGTGGCGAGCACCCTATTAATGAAGGCCTGGTTACCCGACCAAAAGTAGCTGAACAAGTGTTACAACAGTTTCATGAGCTGTCTCAGCGATACGAAGCCGAAGCCTTCATCTCTCCGCTAACCCTAAGGGAGACAGAAATCCTCAATTACATGGCTCAGGGCTACCTTAATAAGCAGATTGCAGTTAAACTTGGCATTAGCGAGCAAACTATTAAGAATCACGTTACTTCCATCTTGCGTAAACTGAATGCCAATGCTCGCACTGAGGCGGTGGTTCTGGCTATAAAGCAGGGCTTGATCTCTATCAGTTAAATGCTCAACCTCTATCATCTGCCGAAACTCAGGAAGTTTTGGCGGGGTATGGGCCTGATTTTGAAATCAGCCAGAGGGTATAAGCCATGGCAAACAAGAGCACATCTGGGGGCAATGTAACACCGATAATAGGCGAGATACACCTTCGTCGGCTGACGGTGGATGAAGCCCTGCCCAAATTAGATAAATATCTAAACGATGCCTTTATGGCTGGTTTATACCAAGTAAGGGTAATCCATGGTAAGGGGACGGGCACTCTACGCCAAGTAATCAGGGAACAGCTTGCCAAACACCCTCTAGTCAAATCATTCCGAGCTGGTGAATATGGGGAGGGAGGAGCCGGGGTTACTGTGGTAGAGCTAGTTCGAAGGTTGTGACTGGTCTGGTAATAGGTTAACAAACAACCCCCAACACATTGCCAGGATAAGGTTTTTTAGCTATAATGTTTATACTTTGTGGTGGGTGTCGCCTAGTGGTTTAAGGCGCCAGGTTGTGGCCCTGGAGAGCGTGGGTTCGAATCCCTCCACCCACCCCAATAATCTAGCGCCTATAGCTCAGCGGATAGAGCATCGGTCTTCGGAACCGAGGGTCGTGGGTTCGAATCCCTCTAGGCGCGCACCTAAATCGTCGCCCTTTGCCGACATTTTGCCGACATCTATGTCACCCAGCCAGGGCTTAAGGAGTTTATCAAAGCGTTCAGCCGCTGTCCTACCCACACCAGGCAAAAGATGGCTATAAATATCAAGCGTAATCCCGATGTTTGCATGCCCCAAGCTCTCACTGATTGCCTTCACATTTACCCCTGCCGCCAGCATGATGGAGGCATAGCTGTGCCGCAAATCGTGCAACCTCAACTTTAACCCGGCTTCACGGATCACTTTGATAAACACATGAGTAATACTACTTGGATCTAAAGGAGTGCCATCAGGATGGGCAAATACAAAATCGTTGTCGGTTAAAAGCTTGTCTAACAAAAGTCGCAGGACAAGACCGGCATAACGTCCGATTCAAACTGTTTCTTTGTCGCTACCCCTCTCATTAGCAGCCCCGCTTTCATGGCGGGGCTTTTTCTTTTACCTGAAAAATGCCTCCCAGTGGGGGAGGGAGGATTATCTAGCTAGGTTATCACATATAACAAAAGATTAAATCGTGCAATGAGGTAAGGATTCAAGCTAATGTTCAATTATGCTGAGACCGGGTGGAATATCCTGCTACTGACGAGGTCATCTAGGAACTTTTTGAGCGCAGACATGTATTTATCTATCTCATGGCGGTCGAACTTGACCACCTTATCAGCTACCTCTTGGCAGTAATGGCAATTACTGCACCCAGATAGGCAATCCTTTGTCTTAAAGAAATCGATAAAACCTTCCAGAGCCTGGTTGTCAAAATAAACACTGGGCGGCGAAGCCATTGTAGTGATTTGTGTGCTGGATAGATTTGATTTTGCGTTACTGGTCTTCGGGCTAAAGTTGTTTAAAATATCATGCAGGTTTCCTTGGTAACGAAGTGAGGAATATGCCGTAGCAACATTTATAATCCACTTCGTAGGCATTGCTCTACCGCCGATTTTGAAGAAATCAATGCCCATTTCTTGATAAATATGTATGTCTTCAGGTCTTATCCAACGAGATTTAATAAATTGAGAGGTATCACTGATACTGCTCAAAGCACAGTGAAGTACACAGTAGTCCATATAGAAGCCATTAAGCGGGTTGTAGCTTTGACTAGCATGCCCCAGGGTATTGTTGTGATAGTACTCGTAAGGGCACTGATAGAGACAGCTGGTGTTTGTCAGTACACCGAGCTCACAGTTTACCGCACTTCTAATAGCCTTGAGTAGTTTGAAATCCCGGTTTATGTTGGAGTGCAGGTTAATGGAGTCAGCTCCCAGAGATTCAAAAAACTTAGCCCGGGCTACGCTCTCTACGTGAGCTATGGTTGATACCTCTACTCTAAGATGAGGAAACTGAGTCTTTATAAGCTCTAGCAAGTATGGGATAGCCACAATGACGCTGTCCACCTTGGCATTGCTGAGCCACTCCAGATGTTGGACTAATTCCCGATTAGTATCCTCCTGCCACTCCATGTTATTCATGCATGGAGCATTAAGAAGGTAATTAAAGGTTAAGCCTGCGGAATGAACCATGTTGATGTATTCCTCCGCCTGCTCTGGTGTCATCTGGGGGATATTCGGCCCTGAGCCTCCGCTACCCATCATGGAGATGGGTAAAACGCCATATACTTCGATATCTGCCTTAATCTGGCTTAGAGGAGATATAAGTTCCCTATCCCAGTTCGCGGGCACTAATAAATGCATATTTATTTCACTTTCTGGCTAGACCTCAATATACCGAAGCGGTACACCGATTAGTCGAGCCCTAGAATTCTTTTTATATAGTTATAGCTACTGCTTAAGCTCGACCAAGATATAGTGCTGTAGCTCGCATGTAGCCTTTAATTACCCAACAAAAATATATCAACTTTGAGGCTGGTACCGGCTGGAACTCAAAGATTACTTATGCTTAACACTAAGCCTTGTGATATACTATATGGACTCAGCGAATTTGTCAATAGATAAAAGGGGGAATCTCCCCATTCCCCTTTTCTTACGATGAGGTAATATGAACCTAAGGCAGATTCTGGAGATAACTGCCAGCGAGGTGCCAGAGAAGACCGTCCTGGTTCTCGGACCCCAGCGGGTTACCTACAGCGAGCTAGACCAAGCCTCGAACCGAGTGGCAAATGCCCTACTAGGGCTGGGATTAGAATATGGTGACCATGCCACCATCTTAATGTCCCCCAGCCCTGAGTGGGTGATAAATTACTTCGGGGTTATCAAGGCTGGTGGCGTTGCCGTTCTCCTCAGCTCCAAGCTCAAAGCGCCCGAGCTTGCTCCCCTCTTACGCGATTCCGATGCCAAATTTCTCATAACGGAAGGGGACTTCCCCCAGATGCTCACCCCCCTCATGCCTGACATCCCCCTGCTGGAGCAGGTTCTGGAGGTCAACGGAGATTCCTACAAGACAATGCTGGCGGACAGCTCCACACTCTGCCCCAATATTGATATAAATGATAAGGACAACGCTACCATCATCTACACCTCGGGTGTGCTGGGGAGGCAGAAGGGAGTGGTGCATACCCACGCCTCCCTTCTGGGGACTCCCAACATAGTCTCCGAGGGCATAGGACGGGGTAGAGACGATGTAGTTATGGATACCGTTCCTTTCTTCTACCTTTTTGGATTGGGCGAGGTTCTGTTCGGCTCCATCATGAAAGGAGCCACGGTGGTGATAATCCCCCAATTCACTCCCAGGGTTACTCTGGAAACTATAGAGAGGGAGAGGGGAAGCATCCTCTTCGGGGTTCCGGCAATCCACAACTCTCTAGCCATGCTTCGAGAGGAGATTATTAAGGACTATGACCTCAAGTCATTTCGTGTAGCCTCTACCGCCGGGGCCAAGACCTCAGTCCGCCTGATGAAGACACTGGAGGACAAGTTCAATATAACCCTTTGTGAGACATATGGTCTCTCCGAGCTCTCAGTAGTCTCCATGAGCACTATCAAGGACCAGAGGCTGGGGACAGTGGGCAAGCCCATTTGCGACTTCAAAATAGCGGATGACAACGGCGGCGAGGTGGCTGTGGGCGAGATAGGCGAGGCTTTGTTCAAACCGCCCTGGATGATGAAGGAATACTACAAGGCCCCCGAACTCACCGCTCAGGTCATCAGAGACGGCTGGTTTCATACCGGGGACTTGGTCAGGATGGATAAAGATGGTTACCTTGAGTATATGGAAAAGAAGTCGTTCATCATAGTCACCACCTCAGGGCTAAAAATTTCTCCTTGGGAGGTCGAGG
This sequence comes from uncultured Dehalococcoidales bacterium, assembly GCA_964354655.1. Classification (GTDB taxonomy): domain Bacteria; phylum Chloroflexota; class Dehalococcoidia; order Dehalococcoidales; family E44-bin46; genus E44-bin46. The sequence continues at coordinate 56,054 of CAYHAL010000003.1, read as the reverse complement.
AGGTGCTCTTAAGGCATCCCGCTGTTGCCGAAGCAGCCTATGTGGGAGTTAAGGAAGCAGACGGCACAGCGGTACCTACCGCCTTCATCGCGCTCAAAGAGGGGCAGAGAACTGCCACCGAAGATATAGCCAACTTTTGCCGTCAGAACCTGGCTGACTTTAAACTGCCCAAGAGATACCAGTTCTTGGTCAGTATCCCTAAGACCGGCTCAGGGAAGATCAACCGCTGCCAGCTCACGCACTCCAATCTATAGGCGAAAGGGGCTAACCTAAGCCCTCCCTGAATGAGAAACCCCGGGTCAACGTCCTTGCTGCCGTCTTCCACTTCGCCTCTTGGAAAAAGGCATCCTGGCCTAGGATTAAGCGGGCATAGCAGAAGGGCGACTCCAGCTTGTAATACCCGGTCAACTCCTCCTCAGCCGGGTCCCTAAGCCAGCTTATAATACCCCCATTGAGCAGAGTGACGCTGGGATAGATTATCCAGGTGCCCACTATAGACCAGAACATGAAGCCAAAACAGTAACGGTCATCCATCTCCAAGGTTACCGGGGACAGCCTGCGGCAGATATCTTCAAGGCGAGGCCTGAGGGCAGCCTTGATATGATGGAGGACCCTGGAGTGGCAGATAAGGTCTATCTTCCCTGGCGAGACATGCTTATCCAGGTCAAAGATATCCCCCAGACACACCGCCACCACCTTCTTGGAGGTATCGCTGGCTTCCCGGCGAAGGAAATCTATGACCTCATCGTTCAATGTCGGGACCTCACGGAAGATAATCTCCCCTGCCTCATACAGAGGTCGGAAAACCTCCTGAGCCACCCCTATGTTGGCCGGGGTGCTATCAAGCCCTATATAGACCAGGGGGACACGGTGAAGCCGCTCAACAACCCGATACCCCAATTCCCCACCACCAAAGCCCACATCAAGCAAAACCATAGCCTCACCGCTATCCTTAATCCTTTTGACTCTTAGGATTGCCCGAGAAAGCTCCAGAGTAAATCCGCCTGATACCCTCCTGCCGAAGCTGTGCCTCTCCACGCCAGCAAGTGCCTGGTAGGCACGTTGCTGCCACTTCTCTAGCGGCAGATCCCCCAGCTCAAGCAGCTCATCCCGCCTCTTTCTGAGTTTAGGGGCGGTAAAGGTCAGCCAATGGATAAAGCTGAATATGGAACGGGCAGCCTTAAAGAACTGGATATTGATCTCCGCCGCCTCCTTGTATTCGGGGTCATGCCTTAATGACTCCAAATCGGAGATAACCTCCTGAATCTCCTTCGATCTTTTAGTAGCAAGCAATGAAACAACAACCTCCAATCTCTACCAAAGCGACACACCGGTATCAAGTTAGCCTACATTAAAAACTTTAGGGTAGTCAAGCAATAGATGCCGGCGCATTAACTAGTGCTCTCTATTCTAATTAGTCTTTATTGACAGTTATTATGTCCTCTACTATACTAACTATGCTCGCTGAGAGAGCCTGAGTAGCGCAACCGACACCGGCAGGTAGATTAGTAATCCCTGAAGATATAGCCAATGTAGTAGCTTTTCTGTGTAGTGAGGAGGCTTTTATGATAAGAAGACAGATAATCACTACTGATGGAGGTACTACCCTAGTACCTTTTAGTTTTACAAATAAGGGAGGATAAAGGAGGAGGACGTTGAATAAACAGCGAGTAGTAGTTACCGGCATGGGCATTGTTTGCCCTATAGGCTTAAACATAGAGGAGTTCTGGGCGAGTTTGCAGGCAGGGAAATCAGGCGTCAGTCTTATCACCCGTTTTGATACCAGCAACTACACAGTGAAGGTAGCCGCTATGGTAGATGGCTTTGACCCGACAAAATATATGGATCTAAAAACGGTGGAGCGCACGCAGAGGTCCACCCACTTCGCTATAGCAACAGCTAAGCAAGCGACGGAAGCAGCTGGCTTAGATATGAGCAAGGAGAAGGCGGAGCGGATAGGAGTTGTAACCAGCCACATGACAGAATGCGCACCTATCGCAGAAGGGTGGGAGACGCTCCAGAAACGAGGCCCAAGAAGGATAGACCCGCTGTTCTTTGCTAAGTCGGCACCCAGTATCGTATCCCAGCGCGTGGGGATGTTACTGGGGGCAAGAGGACCCAACACCAGCGTCAATAGCCTCTGTGCCAGCGGTGCTGATGCCATAGGGACTTGTCTGAACTTTATCCACCTAGGCTATGCTGATGTCATGATAGCTGCTCCCACCGATGCCTCAATGGATGCCATGACCATAGCAGCTATGGCCAGGGTGGGGGCTCTATCCACAGAGCCAGACCCCGATAAAGCTTGCCGACCCTTTGACCTCAACCGAAACGGTTTTGTCTACGGGGAAGGGTCTGGGGCAATGATACTGGAGAGCTACGAGCACGCCAAGAAACGAGGAGCCCCCATTCTAGCTGAGGTGGCTGGAGCCGCCTGGACGTTTGATGCCTATGATGCCACCGCTCCCCAGGCGGAAACAGAGGCGGTAGCGATGAGAACCGCCCTTGAAAATGCCGGGGTGAAGCCAGAAGAGGTTGACTATATCAACGCCCACGGCACCAGCACTAAGCTGAACGATGTCACCGAGACCAGAGCTATCAAGATGGTCTTTGGGGACAGGGCATACCAAATCCCGATAAGCGCCCATAAATCTATGTACGGGCACATGATAACCGCGAGTGGTGCTGCGGAGTCTATTGGTGCGGTACTAACCCTAATGAACGGGATTATCCCACCAACCATACATTATGAGACCCCTGATCCAGAATGCGATCTAGACTATGTACCCAATGTGGCTCGTAAAGCCGAGGTAAACGTCTGCCTGAAAAATAGCTTCGGGCTTGGTGGACAGAACTGCTGCCTCGTTTTCAAACGATTTAAGGATGAAAAATAAGACATCTTCTGAGCTAGAGGGCAAGGTATCACTAGTAACCGTTGCCTATAGAGGCATTGGCAAAGCTATTACCCTCAAGCTGTCATCTCTTGGCTCTAAAGTAGTGTGAATCGTCAGCGAAAATGGGACACAATTTGAGTTCTTGTTACCCGCTCCATTACCAAAGCTGGAAGGTTGGTCTGACCTGGCCTTATCGTATTTATGGGTAAATCATACAAGGCTTTATTTCATGTCAAGAGATTACATTCTGCCTGACTATTCGGATAAGCGTGTACCTGAGTGGTGTTTTACTGGAAGTACGGCCTTCTACATAAATTAAAAGCCTACTGTGGTTTGAATGAACAAAACATCGGAAGGTGCAGGCCTCTAACTTGAAGAAGCCCCTAACCAGTTTGGATTAGGCTTGTTTTTGCCGACAAACTGCTTAGCACCCAACGGCATGTAGTGTCACTGTCAGATACGAATTGCATCTTGATACCTATCCAGAGGACACTCTCTAGCACTCAATGACACCGGGGATTACATATCACTTTCATCTTCGGAATCGAGGGTCGTGGGTTCGAATCCCTCTAGGCGCGTATCTGAATCTTCCCCTGTTGCCAACATCCTTCTCACTCAGCCAGGGCTTAAGGAACTTACCAAAGCGTTCAGGCGACGGCTTTGTAGCTCACAAATCATGTAGTGAGCCTAGGCACAGTGCAAAGCACCAATCAGCATGGTAGGGAGGTAGCGGTAATCGGCCCTAATTTCTTAATTTCTTCGGTAAAATCAGTCATTATCTGGGCAAACCTCTGTCCCTCCGCGGCGGAGACCCAATCAAGTCTCAGTCTTTCAGGTTCCAGCCCAAACTGTGACAGAAGCTTCTTTAAGAGCGAAACCCTCCTCCGCATCTTATAGTTTCCCGATATGTAGTGACAATCTCCGGGGTGACACCCTCCTATAAATACTCCGTCAGCGCCTTGGCGAAAGGATTCAAGGATGTGCTCTGGATTTACTGACCCAGAACACATCACTCTTATCATCCTTAAATTGGGGGGATATTGAAGCCGTGAAACACCGGCAAGGTCAGCACCAGCATAGGAGCACCAGTTGCAACAAAATCCTATTATTTTTGGCTCAAAATTCTTTTTTTCAGCCATTTCAAACCCCCAAACTAGCTCTCACCATGGCTGAGATTTGCCTTGTGGTGAAGCCTCTCTGTTGGGCAGCCCCTGAAGGACAAGCAGCGCAGCAGGTGCCACAGCCCTTACACAAAGTTTCGTTAACCTCAGCCACTCCCTTTTGCTTATTCACAGCAATAGCACCGTAAGGACATACCGTTTCGCAGGTGCCACAACCTGAGCAAATATCCTCGTTTACTGAGGCGACGATGCCCTCAGCCATGATAGTTTCCTTGGACAATACTGTGGTGGCCCGAGAAGCAGCAGCACTAGCCTGCGCAATTATCTCCTCGATTGACTTTGGAGCATGGGCAAGCCCACAGATGAAGACCCCATCTGTGGCAAAGTCCACTGGCCGAAGCTTTACATGTGCTTCCAGGAAGAAGCCATCTTCGTTTAAGGGCACTTTGTAGAACTTTGCTAGTTCTCTTGCTTCTTCCGTAGGAATCATGGACACAGATAGGGTAACGATATCGGCATCAATAGCTACTTTCTCCCCAATGACTGGGTCTTTACCCTCAACCCTTATTAGATACCGTGAATCCTTTCTCACTTGGCTCACTTTAGGTTTATTTTCTGGGTCGTAGCACAGGAATATAACCCCTTTTCGTCTTGCCTCGTGATAGTAGTCCTCATAGAATCCATAGGTCCTCATATCTCGATAGAAGACATAGATATTCATATCGGGCTTTGCCTCTTTAAGCTTGAGGGCATTGTTGATTGCCTCATTGCAGCATACGCGGCCACAATAGGGTCGCTCATCATTTCGGCAGCCTACACACTGGATCATAACCAAGTTGTCGCAGTTGATGATGTCTGGTTCTCCCTTGACTATCTTCTCCTCAAGCTCGAGCTGAGTGAGCACCCTGGGGTACCTGCCGTAGAAGTATTCCTCCGGTTTATACTCCTCAGCCCCACAAGCGATGATAGTGACGCCGTGGTCTATCTTCTCTATGGTCATACCTGGATATCTCATTATCTCGGTGGTGAAGTTCCCTACATATCCGTAGGCGTCTACAATCCCGGTATCGCAGTAGACCTTAATGTTAGGGTGTTCTTTAACCCTATTAATCAAATCAGCAAGGAAGGTTTGAACGCCATCACTACCGAGGGTATAGTGCATCCTCCTCGCTATTCCACCGAGGTCGCCAGTCCTTTCGATAAGATGGACTTTGAAACCCTGCTCCGCTAAGTTTAAACCGCTCACCATCCCGGCCACTCCTCCCCCGATGACCAAAGCGGAGTGATTAACTGGGATAAGCAGAGGCTTTAGTGGCTCCTTAAGCCTTGCCTTTGCCACTGCCATGCTAATCAAATCCTTCGCTTTCTCAGTGGCTTTCTCCGGCTCATGCATATGAACCCAAGAGCACTGGTCACGGATGTTGGCCATTTCAAAGAGGTATTTGTTCAAGCCTGCTTCTCTCATAGTTTCTTGGAACAAGGGCTCATGGGTTCTTGGCGTGCATGAAGCAACTATAACACGGTTTAGACTGTGTTCCTTGATGGTAGCCTTTATTCTCTCCTGGGTGTCCTGAGAGCAAGTGTAGAGGTTATTTTCGGCATAAACTACATTGGGAAGGGTCTTCGCATATTCAGTAACTCGAGGTACGTCCACATATCCCCCGATATTGATGCCACAGTGGCAGATAAACACACCAACTCTGGGCTCTTCCTCGGTGACATCTTTCTCCGGTGGGTATTCCTTTTTGGTGATAAGGGTATTTCGTGCTGGAGCAAGCAAAGCAGATGCGCTTCCGGCTGCTCCACTTGCCTGCATCACTGTCTCAGGGATGTCCTTTGGGCCTTGAAAGGCCCCACAGACGTAGATTCCGGGCCTAGAAGTTTCCAACGGGGAGAAGACATTGGTGTGGCAAAATCCATATTTATTAACTTGGATGCCAAGTCTCTTTGCCAGAGTAACACTTGCTGGGGAAGGCTCAAGTCCTACCGACAGGGCAACTAGATCAAACTCACGGGTGCTCGGCTTGTCATCCTCGCTAAGATACTTGAGGAGCAAGTTCCCTGTGCCATCTACCTCCTCAACTCCATACACCTTCGCTCTTATAAACTCTATCCCTGCTGCCTTTCCCCGTTCATAGAACTTATCAAAATCCTTCCCATGAGTTCTTATATCCATGTAGAAGATAGTTTCTTCCAATTCAAAGGGAGTATGCTCTTTGGCGATAATAGCTTCTTTGATAGCGTAAGTGCAACAGACAGAAGAGCAATATCCACGATTCAAACTTTCATCCCTAGAGCCAACACATTGAATCCAGGCGATTCTTTGAGGTGGTTTCCTATCCGAGGGTCTTACCAGCTTACCCTGGTATGGTCCTGAAGCTGAGAGCATCCTTTCAAATTCTATGCTGGTTACCACGTTGGGGTACCTCCTGTATCCGTAGTGGAAGAGAGGACGTGGGTCAAATTCATCAAAGCCAGGGCTGAGGATTACCGAGCCCACTTTTAATTCTGTAACCTCTTCCTTCATAGAGTGAACGATAGCATTGGCTTTACAAGCGGCAACACACTGCATGCACTCAGAGCAGATTCCACAAGCCAGGCAGCGACTCGCCTCCCTGGTTGCCAGTTCCTCAGGGAAGCCGAGTTCTATCTCTTTAAACCCAGAAGTTCTTTCTTCTATAGGGATAGTAGGCATCTTCTGTCTCGGCTCTCTGGCTTGACCCAAAGGAATAAAAGTGACATCGGAGGGCTCCCTTTGGGGAGGTAGCCTTCCTTCTTTAATATCCTGATGGTTCAGGTATCTGATAATTGATTCTGCTGCCCGGGCACCGGCGGCTACAGCCTCAACAGCAATGGAGGGGCCAGTCTGGCAATCCCCGCCAGCAAAGATTCCTTTTCGGGATGTTTCCAAGGTTACCGCGTCAACTTCAATGGTGCCTCGTCTGGTAATATTTATCCCGCTACTTTCTAATGGCGATAGGTCAGGGGCCTGCCCAATTGCTGGAATCACCACGTCGACCTTCAAATCGAACTCGGAGTCCCTGATAGGAATGGGGCGCCTTCTTCCGCTGGCATCTGGCTCACCAAGTTCCATGCGAATACACCTTATTCCACTAACCTTCCCATTTTTGGTTAGAATTTCTACAGGGGCTACCAAAAATTCTATTTTTATCCCCTCAGTTTCGGCTGCCTGCACCTCCTCCTCTCTGGCAGGCATTTCCACCCTTGTTCTGCGATAAAGAATGCTAACTTCATCGGCGCGTGAGCGGAGAGCGGAGCGGGCTGAATCTATAGCAACATCTCCGCCACCTATTACCACCACCTTTCCTTTGGTCTTCACCTCTTTCCCTAGATTAATATCCCTGAGCAGATCGACACCATGAATTACTCCCGTGGCATCCTCCCCGGGAACACCAAGTTGCTGACTTCGGTGGGCTCCTACACCGATAAACACAGCTTTATATCCCTGCTGTAGCAGGTCATCGAGGGTTAGCTGCTTGCCGATAGGAGTGTTGGTCTTTATCTCCACTCCTAAGGCTTCGATCTCTTTTATCTCTTCCTCAACGACGTCCTTGGGCAAACGGTATCCAGGAATGCCAACATGAAGCATCCCTCCAGTTACAGGGAGCGCCTCAAATATGGTAACCTTATATCCCTCAAGTCGCAGCCAGTAGGCACAGCTAAGTCCTGCTGGCCCTGAGCCAATGATGGCTACCTTTTCCTCTTTCTCCTTTATTTCAGGCAATGAAGCCTTACCTTTGGCGGTATCAGCGACGAACCTCTTTATCGCTCGAATAGCAAGAGGCTCTTCTAAAAGTCGGCGATTGCATTTCTCTTCACAGGGGGCAGGGCAGATTCTTCCTAGTACCCTGGGGATAGGGAGTTTTTCCTTTATTACTGAGAGTGCCTCTTCATACTTGCCCTCGGCACATAAAGCTACATATCCCTGAACGTTGGTCCCCGCAGGGCAAGTCAACACACACGGGGCCCTCTGTCTCTTATCGATAGCGAAAGCATTGGGATAGGCTTGAGCAAATGGTCTAAATATCGCTTTTCTTTCTATCAAGCCCCCTTCAAATTCACTGGCACATGCTATGGGGCAAACTGGAGCACACTCTCCACACCCAGTGCACTTACTAATATCGACAAATCTCGGATGCCGTAAAACCTTAGCGGTGAAATTTCCTGGCTCTCCGTCAACCTCTAGAAGCTCTGAACAGGTAAGTAGCTCAATATTAGGGTGTCTTCCACATTCAATCAGTTTTGGAGAGAGTATACACATGGAACAGTCTAAAGTGGGGAAGGTCTTATCCAGCTGAGCCATAACCCCACCTATAGCTGGAGTTTTCTCCACCAAATAGACCTTGTACCCAGACTCAGCTAGGTCAAGTGAGGCTTGAATTCCACCAATTCCTCCCCCCACTACCATCACTGCTCCTACATGCTTATCTTTAGACCTCTCTACACATTCTGCCATCTTTAAATCCTTATTTAAATCTTCGCCTTCTCTTTTCCCAGCGTCTCCTCAGCAAGTCTTGCCACATCTACTTTTGTTTCCTCGGATTTCTTGTCTACAATGGATCGTACCATTTGGTTGCGCAGCCGCTGAGAGAAGGCATCAATCTCCTTTATCTTCTTGGCGAAGGAAGGGTGGATATACCCTTCCCTTACTGCCATATTCCTTAGCGGTTTCATCAGGTCGGCGAAATTAACATTCTGGGGGCAGTGCGCCTGACAGGTATGACACTGGATGCAAAGCCAAGGAACGTAAGAGGAGAGAACCTCCTTTCTCATCCCCAAAAGCACCATGCGGATTATCCTCCGTGGATTAAATTCAGGGTCGATATCAGCAACGGGGCAACTAGCAGTGCATAGCCCGCAAGCAAAGCAGAGCTTAATATTTTCCCCTCCCGGTTCAGCAGCAATATCATATTTGAATTTGGTATCTAGTTCATTCAGTACTATGGTCATCTTTCCCCTCCTTGCTAACTCTTTTACAGTAGTCCGGCAGCTTCCAGAATCTCAGGAACCCTCTCCTCTTTCCCAATGAACATGATATGGGTTCCATCGCATAGTTTGTCTTCCTTAGCTTTCCTTATTAACCTGGCGGCTATCTCTATTCCTTTATTAATGCCTGTGCCTTTCGGAGCTTGGGCCAGTTCGTCAATAATATATTGAGGGACAAAAATGCCGGGAACGTTCTCATTCATATATTGTGCCATCTTTGCTCCAATAACAGGCACTATTCCCAATAGGACTTTGACCTTTTGGTCGTGTTTGCGCACAAATTCCACAAATCTCTTAAGCTCGTCAAGGTCGTAAACTGCCTGTGTTTGAATGAAGTCTACCCCGGCTTCCAGCTTCTTCTGCACTTTAACCAGCTGGGGCTCGATGGGGTCGGCTGAAGGGGTGGCAGTAGTCCCAATACAGAAGTCAGTGCCTCCGTTGAGCTCGTTACCCGCCATGTCCTTGCCCGAGTTCAAGGCATGGACAAGGTGGATAAGCTGCACTGATTCGAGATCAAAGACCGGTTTTGCTTCCTTATGGTCGCCAACGTCTATAGAATCACCGGTAAGACAGAGGACGTTGCGTACCCCTCGAGACCAGGCGAAGAGGAGATCCGCTTGAATTGCCAGGCGATTTCGGTCCCGGCAGGTGACCTGAAGCACTGCCTCCCCGCCGTGTTCTTTGATTAAAAGGCAGATGCCTACAGAGGGATAGCGCATTACCGAGCTCTGGTTGTCAGTCACATTGAGAGCATCTACCTTATCCTTGAGAAGCTCGATATGCTCCAGCGACCTCTCTACACTAGAGCCTTTGGTCGGAGCTGCCTCAGCAGTTACGACAAAGTCTTTTGTTTTGAGTGTTTCTCTAAAATCCCTTGCCATCCTTCGCCTCCTAAGCTTTTATCGCCTTCATCTTGCCCGGTCTCTTCACCGCCCGGAAGTTTTTCGGTGGATAATATTTCCGCATTAGGTCAAGCCTTCCCTGTTTCTCCAGCCTACGGTAGATGAGAACCCAACCACAGTCTTTATCTGGGTCTATCTCACACTTCCCTCCCTTCCTTGTGCCCCCACAGGGACCGTTGAGAATCCCTTTGGCGCAGCGAACCATGGGGCAGATACCCCCGGTTCGGTCAAGGAAGCAATCCCCGCAGGCGCCACAATTCTCCAGCCACACCCCCTCTCCTTCAGGACTGCCGAGGAAGGTGGTATTCACGGCTGGAAAAACTGGCTTGTCCTCAAATACCTCAGCCAGGGTTTGTATCCCAGCCCCACAGGCTAGAGAAAGAACTGCTTCAACTCCCTCGGCTTTGTCTCTAAGCTCTTCTACCATCTCCTTTTCACACTGCCTCTCAACCGTAGCTTCAACAGTATTGGTCTTGTCCCCCTCCTTACCTCGGGCAAGCCGAAGTTGTGAAGCCAGTATTCCGACCTCCTTTTCTCCTCCCGTCCAGCAGATGGCAACACATGTCCCACAACCGGCCAGAAGTACCTTCTTATAGGGGGCTATCATCTGGAGGATTTCTTCCATAGGTTTTCTTTCAGCGATTATCATTTTACCTCTCCCGCTCCTTTATTCTTTCATTCATTTCATTTATTATCTTGATGAACTTATGAGGGGCATTGGCGGCAAGGTTGAACATTTCCACACGCCCGCCATCTATCCCGACCTCTTTCAATAGCGTCTCGGAATATTTTACCCTCTCCTTTGCCCTTACATTTCCGGTTAGATGTTGGCAAAGTCCATCTTCACAGCCGAGCACTAGTACCGCTGCAGCGCCTTCCTCTAAGGCCTTCAGCATATGGATTATATCCACCCTCCCAGCACAGGGAACCCGGATAACTCGCAGGTTTTCTGGGTAGTGAAGTCCTTGCTTCCCCGCCGCATCAGCAGCAGCATAGGCGGAATGTTCACAACAGAAAGCTATAATTTCCCCGTTCATGATACCCCTATTGCTTCAATTTGAGCCAAGATTTGGTCATCACTATAGCCCTCAAATTTTATAGCCTTGGCCGGGCAAATAGCAGCGCAAATACCGCATTTATCACAGGCAAGCTGGGAAATTTCAGCCGCCACTTTCTCGCTATCTATGTGAACCAGTTGGACGGCACGGTGCGGGCAGGCACGGATGCAAGTGAGGCATGCCACACACTTTTGGGGATCTGCCTTAACCCGCTCTACCTCCACCATAATCTTCCCCAGAGATAACAGTTCGTGGACTATGGCAACAACGCTGGAAATATCTGCTAACACTCGGCCAAGGTCTAAATCCCCTCGACAATTTCCAACAAAGAATATCCCTTTCCTCTCTGAGGAAACAGGATAAAGGTGCACATTTTCCTCCTGGTAAAAACCCTGGGAGTCGGTTCTTATCTTTAGCACGGAGCTTAAACCTTCAGTACCTTCGGCAGGCAACAATTTCTCCTCGGCAACCACAAGGTCGCAGGTTAGTGCTATCTCTTCCCCGAGTAGAGTATCTCCCGCATCGATTCTCACTCGGCTGTCATCTGCTGAAATCTTGGGATTCTTGTCAAACTTTAAGAACATCACTCCCTTCTCTCTTGCCTCCCGGTACAGTTTTTCCACTCCTTCGCTATCCACTTTGACGTTCTTGCAGAAGACATAAACTTCGCTGCCCCACCTCTGTTTAACTGCTAAGGCATTATTTAAGGTGGCCAGTGTTGGGAAACGAGAGTTCTCGTCGGAGAGGTCAAATATAAAACCTATGGTTTCGGGGCTTGCTTCTAGAGTTGGAGTTTGAAGCATCTGGGCCAGTCTCTTTTGCGAAATGATGTTAATGCCCGGCTTAAGCGGGAAGTCCCCAGCAGTGATCTCGGTTTTATACCCAGTGGCGAAAACTATGGCTCCAAAAGTTCGCAAGATTTCCTTTGTCTCCCTCCTTATCCTTACCCTGAAATCCCCTATCTTCCCTTCTACCCCTATCACTTCAGCAGAGGTGAGAATCTCAATGTTTTCCTCTTTTTCTACTGCTTTTATCATCGCCTCTCTTTGGGAGCCATAAAATCCTTCAAGCTCCTTAAGCTTTCCCCCCAAGGTCGGCTCTCTTTCCACTAGAGTAGTCCTAATCCCAAGCTGGGAAAGCTCAAGAGAGGATTTCATCCCGCAGAATCCTCCACCTACCACTAGGACCTCTTTGTTTACCGCAACTTCCTTTCTCTCCACTGGCTGAAGCAGCCGAGCTTTATCCACGGCCATCATTATCAGTTCCAGCGCCTTCCTAGTGACATCTCCTTCATGAGCCCATGAACATTGCTCTCTGATATTTGCCAGGGAAAGAAGATTGGGGTTAAGCCTAAGCTTTTCTAGAAGCCTGGCAAAATTACGCTCACAGAACTCTGGTGAGCAAGCAGCGATTACCACTCTATCGATGTTCTCAGTCAGGGTCCTTGAAGTTATCGCTTTTTCCCCTTCTTCAAGGCACAGATTATGGCTTATGTCTACAAAGGCGACGTCTTCAAGGTCCTCTAAATTCTCCCTAACTTTAGGGAAATCTATGTTCTTTAAACTCCCCCCACAGTCGCAGAGAAAAACGCCCATCTTTACTTGCATCTCTGTAAAACCTCCATCGCTCTTTCTGCTGCCGAGATTCCGTGAGCGATTGAATCAGGGATATCCTTGGGACTCTGACAAGCTCCGGCAAGGAAGACCCCGTCAACGTTGGTTTCTGTGGTATTGAGCGGCCCCTTGATGTCGAAGAAGCCATCATCTTCTAGATTTATTCCCAAAACTTTGGCCAGCTCCCAAGAGTCTTTTCTGGGGGCGATACCTACTGAAAGAGTTACAAGGTCAAAGTTTTCTCGCTCAACCCTTCCTTCTGCAATATTCTCAAATTTCACCTCAACTTCATCAGAGGGAGCCTCTGAGATTTCGATTGGCACGCCCCGGATAAATCGGATACTTTCCTGATATTCCTTATAAAACTGGGCAAAGCCCTTTCCCGCGGTTTGAAGATCAATGTAAAAGATAGTAACTTCAGCATCAGGATTTTGATATGTGATAAGTCGAGCCAGTCTCATGGCATATTTGCAGCATACTTGGGAGCAATAGCCATGATTTTCGTCCCTTGAGCCGACACATTGGATAAAGGCGACCTTCTTCGGTTCCTTTGCATTTGAGGGAAGCTTAAGAGAGCCCTGATTTCTGAAAATCTTCTCCAGGTCAAAACCAGTTAAAACATTAGGGTATCTGCCATAACCCAGGCAGCCAAGTTCTCGAGCATTAAAGACGTCAAAGCCGGTGGCCACAATGATTGCCCCCACATTATTCAGTTTTTGCCTTTCGGGTTTTTGCCCAAAGATTATAGCGTTGGTGGGGCATATTTCCCGGCAGAGGTTGCACTCCTCCCTTTTGAGGTAGAGGCACTGGGATTCACTAATGGAATAGGAATAAGGAACTGCCTCGGGGGGAGGGGACTGGATTGCCTTAGGCGTGGTGGGGCAAACCCCGATGCACATTCCACAGGCGATGCATTTTTTAGGGGAGATATATTGGGGCTTTTGGCAAACCTCCACCTGAAAGTTGCCCAGTTCGCCATTTACCCCCACCACCGTTGAATTAGTCAGGATTGAGATTTGGGGATAACTTGCTATCTCACTAATCCTTTGAGGGAGGAGGCAGGCGGAGCATTTAGAGCAAACTTCCGTGGCTTTGCAACAGAAGGAGGCTGCTTGCCCTCCAATTCGTGCCTCCTTCTCTATTAAGTATACTGTGAAACCACTATTGGCTAATTCTAATGCTGAAGTTATCCCCGCTATGCCACCGCCAATAACTACAATAGACCTATCTGCTTTCATATTCTATAGATACTATCATATTTGATGGTAATATCGCTAGGGGTGAGAGACCTTTGCGAAACACCGGGTTCTGTTAAATCAGCCATCTTCTCAGTATTACTCTGTATGTAATCAGCAAAATGGTGACATTTTAGGCCGGAAATAGATGAATGCTTCAGAGTCAAAAGTCTTGTCTCCCAGAGGGCTATTATATCACTTTCTTGCCAGCAAAACATCGGTTTGTTTGCTACCACCGTCCTATCACTATAAGTTTGCAAGTGCAAGGGTAAGCCCGGGTGTTGAGCTTCTATTCTTTGATGGCTGATAGAACTCAACTGGTCTCCGATATCAGAGCTTTACTACGCGATCTGTCAAGACACCCTGACTCGAGTATGCATCTGATGTGGGCCTGGTTCGGAGCTGTTAAGACGCACACCCTTAGACACATTGGACACCTGTGCAGAACCACGTTCGCTAATATCATTCCTGTTTACCTCGAATTCCCAAAAGCAACCAAGAATTTCCTATATTGGCTAATTCTAATGCTGAAGTTATCCCCGCTATGCCACCGCCGAAAATCAAAAGAACTTGACAACCTTGGGCAGCTATGTTAGGTTAATTCAATAAAATTGCCTTTTCTCCTATAAAAATTCCCGTTTATCTTTGGCTGGAGGAGGTTTATGGCTTTACTTGAATTAAGAGGGGTAACTAAGTACTTTGGTGGTTTGGCAGCGGTAAGTGATGTTGATATGGATGTTGAAAAGGGGGAGATTAGGGCGCTTATCGGTCCCAACGGTGCTGGTAAAACAACCATGTATAACCTTATCACCGGGGTTTACCCGGTAACAGCAGGAAAGATTAGGTATGATGGGGAGGATATAACTGGTCTTACACCACATGAAATAGCCGAAAGGGGTCTGGTGCGGACTTTTCAAGCCACCAGTGTCCTCTTTGCCGACCATACCGTGCTACAAGGGATGATGGTGGCACGCCATTTGCACGCGGGGATGAACTTTATCACTAAGCTCATGGGTACTGCTGGGAAGATAGAGGCGGAGAACAAGAGGAAATGCCTAGAGTTAATTGACTTCTTTGGACTGGCCAAATTCAAGGATGAACTGGCGATGAATCTCCCTCATGGCTATCAGAGAGCGTTGGGGGTTTCCTTGGCTGTAGCTACTGAGCCCAAACTGCTGTGTCTAGATGAGCCGGTTACGGGGATGAACCCGGTAGAAACTGATCATTTTATGGGGTTGATAAGGAAGATACGCGACCAAGGGGTAACCGTGTTACTGGTGGAGCATGATATGAGGGCGGTTATGGGTATATCAGACCAGATAACTGTGCTCGACTTTGGCAAGAAGATTGCTGAAGGCACACCGAAAGAGATTTCACGGGATGAGCGTGTTATTGAAGCTTACTTAGGTGCAGGCGAACTTGCAGTTTAATTAGGTAATAGACTTTTACGGTACCAGTTTAGAAAAAGCCTGAGTAATTATAATTACTCAGGCTTTTTCTATTCCTCAGTGTTGATTTAGTGTGGATTTCTCTTACCCAACCGTTCCTAGCCTTTCCCTCCTGGCTCTTCGCCATTCAGTAATCCTAGCTGGCAAACTCTCCAGACCACCAGGCAGGGCGAATACCATTGCTATCAGGACAATGCCATAGAACATGGGCATATATTCTATCAAGACGCCACGTAACTGCTCCTGGATGGAATACAGGGTGAAGACTCCGGCTATTGGCCCCCAGAAGGTGTTCACTCCGCCCACGACTACCCAGACCAGAACAAGTAACATGTTGCCTATAGCGAACTGAGGTGGGCTCGCCGTCGTCATGTAGTGGGCTAGCAGAGCGCCAGCGATGCCGGCGAAGAAGGAGGCGACGATATAAGCCAGGGTTTTGTATCCCAGGATGTTTATCCCTAGGCTTTCACATAATAAGTCTTGGGAATGGATAGCCACCATAGCCTTGCCGATGCGGCTCTGGTCTATTAGATACATAACCAAGAGACACGCCGCTGCTACCCCTAACGTTAGGTAGAAATAGGAAAAGGTGCTATGAAAGGTGAATGACCCTATTGAGGGAGTGGGGATATACCAATACCCGCCTTCACCTCCGAAGGGAAACTTAAACCCTCTGAAGCATAACCGTACCGCTTCTCCCAGAGCAAAGGAGCCGAGGAGGAAGTAGAATCCCTTCATTCTAAACAGGGGACGTGCTGTTGCCGCAGCGAAGCCAGCTGCGATCAAGCCTCCCAGGGGCGCGCTAACCCAGAAGGGTATGCCCATTTGGCGCCCCATTATGCCACTGGAGTAAGCTCCGATACCCATAACCACTACGTGTCCCAGGGAGAATTCCCCGGTAGTTGCCAGGAGGCGGTAGCTTACGGCGACAATAATCCAGATTAGCATCATCAGCATAGTGGTAAGTCGGTATTCAGCGAGGGCAAAGGGCATTGCTGCCATCACCGCAAAGAGGATAGCCAAGCCAAGATAACCGCCTCTGATTTTAGCCACGGCCCAGTATCCCCCTTGGTCTGACTGCTAGCATGGTGAACATAAACAGGGCGCCGGCTATGATGGCCATGGTTGCCGGGCTGCAAATTTCTGGAGGAAAGTAGGCGGTGATGAAAGCAATCATAAAGCCGTAGATGAAGGAAGCAATCGCGGCTCCTTCAATGCTGCCCAGTCCCCCGACAATGGTTACAAAAAGAGCCATGATAAGGGCAGTATGCCCCATATAGGGGTCTACCCTCATTATTGGTCCCATCAGACCACCAGCCGTTCCGGCAAGAGCCGCTGCTATTGCCATGGCAATAAGCCCTACCCTGTCTATGCTTATCCCCTGTAAGGCGGCTGCTTCCGGGTCCTGAGCGACAGCGCGGAGTGACCGCCCTTGCTTGGTCCGTCTCAGGAAGAACCAAAGCCCTCCAATCAAGGCAACAGCCGCCGGGATTACTATCAGCCTCTGCCACGGAGCTATAGCACCTAAAATAGTAACTGACCCTTTTATCGCCGGGGGAATGTTCTTCATCAAGCCAACGTGCCAGGTGGTGGCTACAAATACCTGCAGGATAAATATCATCCCTACCGACAGCATAGCGCCCATCAGCACTTTCCCTCGCATCGGTCTAAACAGGGCGCGCTCCATGCCCATCCCGATGCCAGCGACGATGCCAGCGCCGGCTAGTATTGCTACTGGGAAGGGTAAGATGCCCTGGGCGTAGGTAAGCCATACCACATAAGCCCCGATCATATAGAGCTCGCCATGGGCTAGATTCACTATGCCCATAACGCCGAAGATGAGGGTAAACCCTACCGCCATCAGGGCGTAAAAAACACTGAGGAGCGCACCATTTAGTGCTTGTTGTAGAGCAAGTTCCATATAAACTTCCTATCAAACCTAGCCGGGGCTGGTAACTAATCCCTGTCACCCCGGCTAGGTACTGCTCTGTCTAGCTTATACCTGGCTTATTCCTCTAGCAGCCAGTCGAATTCGTCCTCCAGCCCCCACAGCTTTATGCCTGCCTTCATGTCGATGCCCATACGTTGCCACCACATTTCGCCAAGGTCCATGTTCCACTTTACCATGACCTCTTTGTTTCTCTCCCACCAGTCAAGCTGGTCGCGGTATTCCACGATGCGAGACTTGCCATTTGTCATCCGGACCACAGGCCAGGGAGCCATAAAGGCATTGTCTATCCCCCAGAAGGGCTTGCCCCACCAGGTAGCTGGGCGACCAAATACGTGGTAGATGTTGTTTTCCTCTGGGTGCTTCCAAGCCTTGAATACGTCCATGGGGTCAATGGAATCAGCCGCTTTTACCGCCTGCATCCACTCATCTAGTTGGCACATGTACTCATATGACACCGCGCTCCAAGTGCCGGGATATTTCGTCTGGTATTCATCCCAGAAGTCCTCGTTCTTCATCAAGGCGTAGGGGTTGGGGTTTGGATTCAGCATGGGGTCGTCGAGGTCGGGGAACTGCCAGATAAAGTTCTCCATGAACTCGACGCTGGTCTTCTCAATGATAGCGTCGTAGAAATCAAGGGTGCACGATGCGAGCTGTCCCGTAAAGCCCTGCTGGTAAGCCTGTAGGGTCAGCAGGTTGACATAGTCGGGATAAGAGATGCCCCAGTCGAGGATGTCAGCCCCTGAGGCTATCATCTCGCTCACGATGGGGGCGAAATCGGTGGTCTCGGGGTCAAACAGCTCCCAGTAGACAATCTCCATACCGGCAGCCTCGGCAGCGGCGTTCATCGTCGCCATGCCCGGTCGCCCCAGCTCGTCGTCCTGAGCCACCTGGGCAAATGTTATGCCATCTGCCGTTAGGTCAGGGCGAAATTCGTGGAGATGCTCGGCCAGCCACTCAACATGGCCCGCATTGTAGAACGGACAGACCTCAATCGGAGCGAGGTGGTAGAGTGTGGCTGGGGTAAGGTCGCTGGGCAGTAGCGTAGTAGACAGCATCATCTGGTCGGTAAACCAGGGGACAATGGCAGCAGCGTCAGCTCCGCCCAGCATCTGAACCAAGACTGCCTTGTCCTCAAGAACCAGCTTCTTGCCACCGGTTACCGCCTTTTCTGTGACATACTCATCATCGTAGGGGACCATCTCGACCAAAACATGGGTACCGTCAGAGAGTTCAATACCACCCTGCGCATTGAGTTGTTCACACCAGATATAGTCGCCGTAAAGTCCAGGGAGACCCCACCCGGCAACTGGTCCGGTGAGTGGGGCGAGGAAGCCTATCTTGGCTGTGATTACCTTCTCTGGTGGAGTTACTGGTGGTGGAGTTACTGGTGGTGGAGTTACTGGTGGTGGAGTTACTGGCGGTGGAGTTACTGGCGCTGCTGTTGGCATACAACCAGTTATCATTATTATTGCCACCGCTGCTACCAAAGAAACAACAATCATTTGTCTCAATGTTTCTCTTCTTTTCACCTAAAACCTCCTCTAAAATTTCTATCCTCAACACCCCAATATTATTCATTCCATCATAGGCATTCCCTCCGTTTATAATTCCTCTCATAATACCATATTATTATAAAATGTCAATCCACGAGCCATTCAACAAATTTATAGGCTGTTAATCATGGGAAGACCTCTTCGGACCTCATAGCTTCTGGCCAGCCCAAATTAGCCAGCCTTAAAGCCTATAGCAATCCCTCCATTCTCTCACAGAGTGCTTTAACTAAGATTTCCTTATTGCAAACCGGTTAATTGCTTTACCTTAGCTACTGCCTCCGCAGCATTTTCAGCATAGGCATCGGCTCCGATCTGTTCAGCCCATTCCTGGCTGGTTGGTGCTCCACCGACAATTATTTTAACTTTATCTCGCAGCCCGGCTTCTTTCAGCGCTTCCACTATCTTCTTCTGCTGCTCCATAGTTGTTGTCAATAGAGCGCTAGCCCCAACCACATCTGCTTTTACCTCACGAGCTGTTTCCACAAATTTCTCAGCAGGAGCATCTCTACCGATGTCGTGAACCTCAAATCCGTTGGCGGCTAAAAAGGAAGCAACAATTGACTTCCCGATGTCGTGAATATCTCCTTCCACCGTCCCTATTACTACCTTCTTCTTTTCCTTAATTGTTCCTTTAGGGAGTGCCGCCTCACATACTGCTGTTCCTGCTTTCATGGCATCAGCCGCCAATATTAATTCTGGCAAGTATGCCTCCCCCTTATCAAAACGGTCACCAACCTCAGCTATTCCAGCAGTAAACCCCTTTTCTATCAGTGCCACCGGATCAACACCACTAGCCAAAGCCTCCCTGGCAACCTCCTCAGCCTTAACCACATCGTAGTCAATAATGGCTTTTTTTGCCGCTGCTAATATCTCTTGTGCTTTTGCCACAGTAGTGCTCTCCTTTCTTCTGGTTATTAGAAAGTTATCAATCAGGTACAAGTTCTTTTCTAGCACTGTCAACAATTTCGCGTAGCGTCTTCTTTACATCATCGCTTAAAGGCTCAGGTTGATGGGTCTTTATGATCCTGCGTGCTTCTTCTTTTGCCCTCTGGGTTAAATCTTTGCCTCCCTTAGCCTCCCAAGTTCCCCGGGTAGTGCGGTCAATCAATTTTGGTCTTGATTGACTTCTCATAAACTGAATGGTGTGTTTCTGATGTAAGAAGTCTTTTATCTTATGAGCCTGCTTTACGATGTCAACGGCCATTGTATCATCGGTAACGTCGATCCCCTGAATCACCCGTTTAACCATAGTTACAATGTCGTTATCAATTACCAGTTGCTCATGACTCCAAGTCTGTCCTGATTCTAACATACCCATGCCATAAATCAGATTAGCCCCAGCGATGGCCGGCAGCAGATTTGTTATCGTTTTTTCGTGAGCTGCCTGCGCATCAGGTACCTTAGAATCTGCCTAGGTCCCGGAGACATAAGTCGGCAGGTTGTAATACTGGCCAAGCTTGGCTACCGCTGCGCTTATCATGCCCATTTCCGGTGCTCCCACCGGTGCGATGGCCAGGGCTAGATCGAACATGGTGGTGGAGCTGCCATAGATTACCGGTGCTCCCTTCTTAGTAAGCTGGCTTAAAGTTATGCCCCCCAGCACCTCGGCATTATGGACTATCAGTGTTCCTGCATTGGTGACTGGGGCAGTACCCCCAGATAGCGCCATTGACAAAATGTTACAGGGTATGCCTAACCTTGCCGATTCAATAATAACCTCGCAGGCTTCAGGACTAAGCTGCAACGGGCTGACCGGGCAGATTAGAATAGAACAAACCGGTCGCCGCCTCATCTCCTCAGCGCTTCCGGCTATGGCAGCACCCATGTCAAAATACCTTCTGACACTCTCGGTAGACAATATATCAACATGGTGGAAGTGTTTGCTACAATTGCTAAGACATGTCTCGGCAGCAATAAGGTCTTCCACCTGACTAGGTGCATCTCTGGGGACCACTGACTGGGTAAAAACATCTACTCCCTCAATAGCATCGGCTAATATTGCGGATTCAGCCAGATCTTTGTTTGTCGAGTTTCTGTGTTTGCCCGTGTCTAAATCAAGCACCTTTATGCCTACACCAAAGGTGGTGTTTGCCACCCTGGTGCCTTCCAAGACGATGTCATACTTGGGATTTCGACCGGCAAGCAGTACCTTTGATGGAGCTGAATTTATTGCCTCATTGACGAGGTAAGGGGGTATCTTGACGATGTTAGTTTTCTTATCGACTTTACAGCCGTGGGAGTAGAAAATCTCCTGCGCT
Organism: uncultured Dehalococcoidales bacterium; assembly: GCA_964354655.1. Taxonomy (GTDB): domain Bacteria; phylum Chloroflexota; class Dehalococcoidia; order Dehalococcoidales; family E44-bin46; genus E44-bin46. Next base: position 35,014 of record CAYHAL010000003.1, on the reverse strand, counting down.
TCATCATTGAGCACCATGATGCCGCCATCTTCTAGAACATCCAGTGTGGCTCTATGCAGCTCAGCTAATTCATCATCGGTAAACATATTGAGACCACAGCCTGAAAGTTGTGTATATGAGGCTCTCGTTCCTCTAATCATTTTTCCCCTCCTTCCTTTAATTTTTTTAACCTCACTATTTTGAAACTAAATTAATCCTAACCCTAATTTCTCACCTCCTTTCACCATTTTGGGATCCACTCTTTTGCCTTTACACTAGCGTCAGCAAGACCGATTATGCTATAAATTTCCCCAGTGCTAGCGCAGCACCAGGCTTATAAAGGAAGGGAATACTAACCAGTTTGGCTTCATTATAACACCGTTAGAATCGATTTTGTCAAACTCTTCAGAAAGCTAGGAGTTGAATCAGGGGGGAAAGCTACTGCGCTTGACAAGGAGCGAGCGGGGTATGTTAGAATTTTCGATAGCCAAGAAAGGGATGCAAGTTTCAAGATAGAGTTACCTTGGAAGACCCACTGCTTCCAAAGCCAGTCTGAAGGGGTGGGTCTTGCTGGTATATTTTCATCGTCCAGAGGGTGAATGAGGTGACGCGCCTGAAAAAAGAAGATATAATGGATATAATACAGAAACTTCCTGCCTATGAGGCTGAGTTAGTTCGAAAAACAGGTTTGTCACTCAAAGAGATTGCCAGTCGCTCTATAGAAGACAGCGAAGAAAAGGTAAGAGCTGCCATCGGTTCCCATACGGTAGCTGTGGTTCCCATAACCTCGGGACAAGGAGTTATTGAAAACTTTGTTGAGGCGGTTGAAGGAATTTTGATTCACATTGGAGTTAATGCTTTTAAAACAAGGGATAGCGATATAGCTGGACTGGCGGAAGGGATTGAGAAAGGCGCAGACATTGTTTTTTTGGCTGATGATAACCGGTTTATTGCCCTGAACTTTCCCTTAAGGAGGATTATTGATAATGTAGAGGCAACAGCAAAAGGATATGTTTCGGCATTAGAAGCCATGGCAGGAGATTTAAGCCAGCGCCAGGTGTTAGTGATTGGGGGAGCAGGTCGGGTGGGCTGGAATGCAGTTTTATCTCTTAAAAAGAAGGGAGCGAAGGTAGCAGCTTTTGACCCTAATCAAGATAGAATGGAGTCACTGGTTAAAGGGCATGAAATTACAGTGGAAAGGAATCTAGAAGAGGCACTTAGGCGATATACAGTATTTTTTGATGCTTCACCTTCGGCTAATATTATACAGGCAAGACATATCAAGCCAGAAACTTTTATTGCTGCTCCCGGGATACCGCTGGGATTAAGTGAAGAGGCTTATTTCTTGGTCAAAGAGCGTTTGATTCATGATGTGCTGGAGATTGGTGTGGCTACCATGTTTGTTCATGCCAGTTGTGTTCAGTGAAGGCATGGTAAAAACGGGGGGTTAATCGGAAAGATCACACAGACTCTAAATTTGTGTAGCCGAGTGTAACTCTCGGACCCCCCGCCACAATTTGATCAAAATAATGGGGGAGAGAGTTGTCGGGTAAGACACGAAAAAAAATCTATTGGAGACGAGTCCCCCTTTTTAAATTGGTAGAAAAGATAAAACTATGGCCTTCCCGGCGGGGAGTTCTCCATGGAATCAAAACCTTTGAAATTACCAGTGATTCTTATGCTTATGTGGTTACTCATTGTAATAAACAGATGGTGATACACGATTCTAGAAATAGTCGTGCTGCCCGATGGCTTCGTAATAAATGGTTTTCTAGGACATGCGAGAAATGTGGAATTCCTAAATGGAAGATTGAAAAATATTCGGCAACAGTTTTTAAGCGTCGCCGGATTGCCTATTTAGACAATTTGGGGGGAAAGACACGAGAGGTGGGGGCTAAGGATTAAGATAATGAGGACGAGGAATAGGAAAACGGAGAGAGAGTAAAATAGCCGATACCGATTAAAGGAGGGACGAAGTGTTAATTATTGGAGAATTATTGAACTCGACGCGAAAAGCGGTCAAGGAGGCTCTTCAAGCCAAGGATGAAGCTACTATCCGGCGTCTTGCCCGAGAGCAGGTAGAGGCTGGGGCTGACATTCTTGATATTAATACTGCTACCAGCATGGAGCAGGAGATTGATGACATGAAGTGGGTGATTGGGCTTATTTATGATGAGGTGGGAGAGGTACGCCTAGCCATCGACACCCCTAAACCTGAGGCTATGGCAGCAGGACTAAAGCTTTGTCGAGCCCGCCCTGTTATCAACTCCATCAATAATGACCCTAGACTACAACAGGGGCTCATCCCCATTGTTAAAGGGTACGATGCCGATATTATCGGTCTGACCATGGGGGGAAAGACGGGGATGCCTAACACCGTGGAGGAGCGCCTTCAGGAAGTCGAACAGCTAATTAATACTCTAGAAGAAGCCGGAGTAAGTCTGCAGCGGTTGTTCATAGACCCTTTAGTGATGTCCATCGGGAGTAATCCAGACCAAGCCCGTGTTGTCATCAATACCATACGGGAGATCAAGAGGTGCTATGGGAGCCGAGGGGTGAAGACAACAACAGGGTTATCCAATGTCTCCTTTGGATTACCCAGCCGCACCCTGCTCAACCAAGCCTTTTTAGCCATGCTTCTTGAGGCAGGATTGGATATGGCTGTTATTAATCCCAAGGATGAAGAAATGAAAAACATCCTGCGAGCCTCAGAAGCTCTATTAGGGATTGATGCCCACTGTCTTCAATATGTTCGGTATGTAAGAAGCAAAATGAGTTAAAGTGAGATAAAGGAGGGGGCTATGCTTCAGATAGTACCTGAGGCTGAGTTCTCAAACGTGGAGGTAAGCTCAGATGAGGTGTGGCGTTATTTGGGCTATCCTAACTCGAGTCAAGCATCACCGGCTATTCAAAAAGTCTTTCACCAGGCAATGGAGATTGGGCCGACCCTACTAGAGCCGGTAGCGTGTTACGGTATTTCCCAAATAGGGAGAGTAACCTCTTCTTCTGTAGAGGTCGAGGGTGGTGTTTCATTTGACAGCCGGGATTTGGCGCTTCGCCATCGTGAGGCAAAAGAGCTAGCCGCTTTTATAATCACCATTGGACCGCGTGTGGAGGAGGAGGCTATGAAGCTTATCCAGGGTGGGGATTCTGTTCTGGGATATATTTTGGATATGTTTGGCTCAGCGGCTGTGGATATCATGGCCTATAAGGTGAGGGAGATAATCCAAGACCATGTCCGCCCCGAGGGCTATCAAGCAATCACCCACGGCATCTGTATCGGCAAGAAGTGTCCGGCATATAGAGATTGCGGTGGGGTAGTAGTCTACTGGTGGAGTCCTGGTTACGGAGATTGGGACACGCGGGAACAGAAGAAGTTATTCACCGTTGTCGACGGAAGCCACATCGGAGTGCACCTCACTGAGTCGTGCATGATGGACCCGCGGAAGTCTTATGCCTGTGCTATGCCCCTTGGCACGGTGCGAGAGAAGTCAACCCAAAAGTGCGTTGAGGGGGAAAGGGAATGGATCCAGCGGGGTCTTAAGGCTAGATAAGCCACCCAACAAATGATGAAGGAAAAGACATATAACATCGTCATCCTTCCCCAGAAGAAAAGGTTAAAAGCTAAAGAAGGGGAGAACCTTTTCCACTTTCTTGTCAGGCAGGGTTATTCCGTGCCAAGTGCTTGTGGAGGGATGGGAACCTGCGGGAAGTGTCGAGCCCTCTTCACAAAGGGGGCTAGAGCGCCTGCTGAATCAGAGCGAGTGCACCTGACAGAGGCAGAGCTTGAAGCCGGCTGGCGTCTTTCCTGTATCCAGCATATTGACCGGGATTTGGTTCTGGAGATTCCTGAAGTAGAAGAGCTTGTCCGCGCCAAGGAACTACTAAACAAGGTACTTCGTATCCCCTTGGACAGCGGAGTTAAAAAGGCTTATTTAGAGCTTCCCACGCCAAGCCAAGAGGACCAACGCCCGGATACCGTTCGTTTCCAAGAAGAACTCGGGGAAGGTCAACTGACTTTCCCCCTACAAGTTCTGAGGAAAGCCCCAAACCTCCTTAGGGAAGGGGATTTTAAATTTACGGTAACCTGGGCAGCAAACCATGTATTAGACCTGGAACCAGGGGACACAACCGAAGCCCAGTATGGTGTGGCTATAGACATTGGGACGACAACCCTAGCTGGCTATCTCTTAAGCCTAAACACAGGTGTGGAGCTTGCAGTACGTTCCCGGATGAACCCCCAGCGAAGCTTTGGGGACGATGTCATCAGTCGAATCAAAAAAGTCCATGAGCAGGGAGAAGAGGGTTTAAGGGAGCTGCAAATGGCGGTAACTTCAGGGATCAACATGGTGATTAAGCAGTTGTGTCAAGCAGCTAGGGTGAGCCCTGTCCATATCTACAAAGCCACTGTGGCAGGGAACCCCACTATGATTCACCTCTTCACGGGCATAGACCCCTCCAACATTGACCATAGCCCCTTCATCCCGGTGCTGAGGGATAACTTAATACTGCCAGCGCTAGAGCTGGGCTTGGACATGAACCCAGAAGGGCAAGTGCACATCCTACCCAGCATCTCAGGCTATGTGGGAGCAGACATCACAGCCGGTATTCTCTATACCAGGCTTCACCAAGCTAAAGGTATCCAGCTCTTTGTGGATATAGGAACTAACGCTGAAATTGTTTTAGGAAACAAAGACCGTTTACTGGCATGCTCCACACCAGCGGGGCCAGCATTTGAGGGGGCACGGATCAAGTATGGAATGGGTGCTTTTCCTGGAGCAGTGGCTCACGTTTTCCTAGACGACAAGGATTTAAGGCTGGAAATAATTGGGGATGGGGTCCCAAAAGGGATCTGTGGTTCGGGACTGATAGACTTGGGGGGGGAGCTCTGCAAAGTAGGGTTAATCAATGAGAAGGGAAACTTTGGGAAACGGACGAACCTCCCCATCAGTGATCGCATCCATCGGGGGGAGAAAGGCCAACTTCAGTTCCTGGTGAGTGATGGGAGTAAACCCATTTACCTGACCCAGCAGGATGTGAGAGAGCTACAGTTGGCCAAGGGAGCTATTCGCTCAGGGGTAGAGATCGCGTTGCGGGAGTTGGGAGTGACCCTGAATGAGGTGGAGAAGGTCTACTTGGCAGGGGCTTTTGGAAATTATGTCAGTAAGGAGAGTGTCCTTCGGATCGGAATGCTACCCGAGTTCCCCTTAAACAAGATTAAGCCAGTGGGTAATACGGCGGGACAGGGAGCGAAGCTCTGCCTTCTAAATCGAGGGAAGTGGGAAGAGATTCAAAGACTGACGGAGCAGGTGGAATACTTCGAGCTTTCCTATCTAAAGGACTTCAGCCGGGTCTTCATAGAGAGTATGCACTTCCCTAGGCATCCCCATTTGGAGTAACCTCGTTCCTCCTTCGGCTATATTGACAAGAAGATAATTTTGTAGTATCCTAACTACTAAAGTGGCATCAATGAGAAGATGCTATCGAAGTCTACTTAGGAGCAGAAGAAGTGTTGCTTAATGTAAAGGACGTTACGGTTTATTATCACAAGGTAGCCGCCGTTAGGGATGTCTCCATGGAGGTGGAAGAGGGTAGTATTGTTACCCTTATCGGTTCCAATGGGGCAGGCAAAACCACCACCTTGAGGGCTATCTCCGGCTTAAAGCACCCCACCTCGGGGGAAATCTGGTTTGAAGGCCAGAGAATAGATAGATTAGCACCCGAAAAAATCAATAAGCTGGGGATTGCTCAGGTTCCCGAAGGAAGAAGGGTCTTCCCCCAAATGACGGTGATGGAGAACCTCTACATGGGGGCCTTTCTGCGGGAAGATAAAGACGGGGTAAACCGAGACCTGGAAGAAGTTTTTAGGCATTTTCCTGTTCTAAAGGAAAGGCAGAAGCAATATGCCGGCACCTTAAGCGGTGGTGAGCAGCAGATGCTGGCTATGGGGCGTGGCCTGATGTCCAATCCTAAATTGCTCCTTTTGGATGAACCCTCGCTGGGCTTGTCGCCTATATTAGTCATGGAGATCGCCAAAATCATAAAGGATATTAGCCAAGGGGGCAAAACTATTGTTTTAGTGGAGCAGAATGCCCGCCTCGCTCTCAGTCTGGCTCGAAAGGCCTATGTCTTAGAGACAGGTAGCATTGTCTTAAAGGGCGATGCCAAAGACTTACGTGAAAACGAACAGGTGAAGAAAGCCTATTTAGGTGGCTAATAGCCATTTTGATAGTCCAATCAAGTATAATTCCAATGCCCGTCCAATACTATCCTTCCTTATCTCCTCCTCTATGGAATACTTACGGTTCTTGCCGCCTCAATAGCTCTATCGCCTCCAGAAGTTATCACCAAAGATTAATGAGCCATAACATTTATTTGACAAGCCGATGATACTTAACTTAATATACTATAACTTTATACGGTGAGATAGTGTTGTCAAATTAAGAGAAAGGAGGTGGTATATCAGGTTAGTTTTTAGCTGTGATGAACTAAGATTTAATCAAAATAAAGGAGGCGAAAATGGTAGTTAAAGAGAGGGGTGATGTGTTCGAGAGTTATGATCGGGCACTTACCGGTCCCAAAGTAGATGAGGCGGAATGGGATCGAAAAATCATCCCCGAAACAGCAAGGAAATTAAAGGAAAAGTATAATCTTAAGTTCGACAAGACCAAGATTATCCCCACTGATATGGATATGATAGACCGCCTATTCCAGGCCGGCCTTGAGATGCTGGTCACCTGTGGGACTTTATGCATCGATACCGGCCGTGTCATCAAGTACACCGAAGAGGAGATACTGAACACTATGGCTGGTGTCCCTCGTGAGATCGTCATCGGTGAGGGACGGGATGCCCGGCGTGTGACTGGCCGAAGTTTTGATGACCCCTGCCCACCCCTGTGCCAAGGTGGGCCGACTGGAGCCCCAGTCAGTGAGGATATCTTTATTGAGACGCATGAAGCATTCGCCAGGGAGCCCTTGGTAGACTGCATCGTCAACGGGGTTTGGAATACTATCTATGGACACCCCTTGGCATCCAATACCCCATGGGATATTTTGGCGGCTAAAGCAGAAGCAATGGCGCTTCGTGAAGCAGTACGGCGAGCTGGTCGCCCCGGGATGGGCTTCTAGGGCCCTGAGACTCCGCTTACCACGGCGGGAGTTATCGCTGCCGATTTTCCTGAAGGAATGAGACCATGTGATAATCATGAGGTAAGTCAGCTATGCGAGCTCAAGATTGATCTCGAGGCGCTTACCTTTGTTGCTCATTACAGGATGAACGGCGATATTGTTATGTGTGAGCAGATGCCTATCATGGGAGGCTGGGCCGGAGGGCTCGAAGAGACCACCATCGTTTGCACCGCCACTCATCTAAACTCTCCCGTACTGGTGGGAGCAGACTGGCATCTGGATGGACCAACTCATGTGCGCTGGGGAATCACAACGGCTAGGGAGACGTTGTTGATCGCTGGGCATGCCAATATGGCTATTGAGCGCCACTCACACTTTATCACCGGTAACCAGTATTATACTGCCGCTGGACCATGCACTGAGATGTGCTTGCTGGAGGCGGCTGGGCAGGCTATTACCGATACTGCTAGCGGTCGTGAGATTATGAGCGGTTGCGCCTCGGCCAAAGGCACGAGACTAGACTACACCACCCCAATAGAAGCACGCATGATGGCTTATGCCGCCCGAGCTGTAGCCGGCATGGAGACAGAAAAGGTGAACTACTTACTTGATAAGCTGGTGACCCACTACGAGGGGACAGGGCCAAAGAGGAACTTCAACACGGCACCCTTAGGAAAGACCTTCCAGGAGTGCTACAACGTTATCACTCTGAAGCCCACCGATGAGCATCTACAAGTGCTGGGGCAGGCAATGAAAACCATGGAGAAAATTGGGTTCGAGTTTAAGCTGTAAAAGGTTGCTTAACTCACTAGACATCCACCACCCCATATGGGGTGGTGGATGTCTTTTTCCACCCCCACTATTAGTTATTCGGTTTAACGAACAGGAAGCCCGGCTTTTTCTTTGAATCTATTCACCGAGTTAATTTCGATTCCTAATAGTTCAGCAATACGGAACTTGGCCTCTATCCCCTTAGGACGATTAGGCATCTGGGCAATGAGGCCTAGCTTAAGCTCATCTCTCACCTCACCCATGACTATCGGGTCAGAGAGCTCCCTCAACGAGACCTTCAATTTGCTGGCGACATACTCTTTCGCTTCTTTAATTCTCATGCCTCTGGCCATTTCCATACGTGCCACCAGATCTCCGGCGGTACGCATTCCACCCATACCTGAGGCCATGGCGTGAGCTTCGAGCATGCCATGAATGTCTCCAATGCCTACCTACACCCCATCTAACTGGCAGATTTCCACAGCTGCTTTTGACGCCCTGGTTACAGCATCTACCGGTGGGGTATCATTCAAGGGAATGCCACCAACCCCCATTCCCATATTATTGTGGATTGGTATCTTTGAAGCTTTAGCACAGGCTTTGGTGAAGGTAATGACACGGGCTATATTCCAGGCACACGACCTAGAAGTGACGATATTGCACACCGGTCCGAAAATAGTAACCCCAGCTTTCTCGGCTAATTTAACCTGTTGATGAGGGTATAAACCTGCCAAACGCACCCCATCATAGGTTATCGTTCCGTGTATTCCTAGAACAAACTCCCCTGCCATCCCCATCTCTATACACATATCAGGATACTTTTTCTTAAGGCGCTCAGTTGCTGTCAAAGCGGCGGCAAAGTCTAGATCTCCAAACGCTCCTGTAGTATCAAAGTTGATTGCATCGGCTCCAGCTTCATAGATACCACTGGCTATATAAACCATATCGTTAGTCGCCTGCTCGACCATCCTTTCACCGCTTTCCCTGGCTTCTTTTATAAGGCCCTTGTTTAACAGTTCTGTTGGATTGGGGAAGGGCCCTTCAGGTTGAGTATATAAGCCTAAGTTGGGCATCGCCCCGTAAAGGAAGGGGGCAGTAGTAACCAATAAGGCTCGCTCCACCAATATTCGCTCATCAGCCAAAATAGGCCTTATTGGCTTAAAGCTGTAGTCAATATGGCCGTATTCTATAATATCAGCACCTAGCGCCCTCTCGTAAAGCTCAGAGGCAACCGTCCTGCCGCAATCTATCCCTAATCCGGCTCCACCACACACACCAGCATTTATTTTAACGGTACCCTCATCATGGGATAGAACAACTTCGTTCCCCGGCTCTACGCTGACAACCCTTTCTGGCCGAGTGTAAATATCCAATATATGCTTTATCTCATCTTCAGAAAGCGGGGGAACCTTGGCTCTGCTAGCAGCATCTTTAGTCCCCTCTTCTATGTCTTTCCTCACCTCAGCCTCGGTCATCTCCACCATACGACCATCTCCCATGCGCTGTAGCGTCTTTGCCATCATCAATCACCTCCTTTCTACATATTTTTAACTTAAACCGGTTAATTCTTTTATCTTTATTACTGCATCCACAGCATTTTCAGCATAGGCATCGGCTCCTATCCGATCAGCCCATCCCTGGCTGCACGGCGCTCCACCCACAATTGTCTTGACTTTATCTCGCAACCCGGCTTCCCTTAGCTCCTCCTCTATCTTCTTCTGCCCCTCCATAGTTGTCGTCAATAAAGCACTGCTTCCAATCACATCTGCGTTTACCTCACGAGCCTTATTAATAAAATTCTCAATTGGGGCATCTCTACCTATATCATAGACTTCAAAGCCGTTGGCCATTAAGAAGGATACGACAATTGATTTTCCAATGTCGTGAATATCTCCTTCTACAGTCCCTATTACAACCTTCTTCTTCGCCTTAAGTTCACTTTTGGGGAGTGCAGCCTCACATATAGTTGTTCCGGCTTTCATGGCTTCGGCCGCCAATATCAACTCCGGCAAGAATAATTGTCCCCTATCAAAAAGATCACCGACCTCAGTTATCCCAGGAACAAATCCCTCACTTATTATTACAGCCGGCGTAATCCCAAGCGCCAAGCCTTTCTTGGCTGTTTCCTTAGCCTTATCTACATCGAAATTAATAATTGAATTTTTTGCCTCTTTTAATAATTCTTGTTGCTCTTTTCCCATAGTATCGACCTCCTTTATTGGATAAAATGCCTGCTGGTAACAACACTCACGTATTAAAACATTTTAACCCCCTTTCACTACTTTGAAATCAACTCATCAGCCCAGTGTTAAACGCAACCCACCTACCACACTGAATCTTCCCTTGTCTCTTATCCAATTATTAAATTATTATACCTCCCCTGTTATTCTAGTCAAGTCATGGCGGGGCAAGAGTTACACTCGGCTACACAAATTTAGAGTCTGCGTGATCTTCCCGATTAACCCGTTTTTACCATCTCTTCAGGCTGGCTTTGGAAGCGAGTGGGTCTTCCAAGATAACTTTTAATATTTTCAATAACTTGCTGACGTTTAAGCCACGCTTGTTCTCGGCTTTCTCCGGTAGTAATCAACGTAGCTACCCAAGGAAATGACGATGAATTAAAGTTTGTCAGACTTACGTCGGCTCCAAAAAAATCGTGGACAATTTCAAGGGAATCGACTTCTCCTATAATATGTTCTCCCAGAAATTCTAAACCATTTTGGGAAACCTTAATATGCTCGTAGACAACTCCTCTTAATGCTTTTATTTCAGGGATTACAGGCATCGTATCTGTGACAAATATGTGCCCTAATAGTTCCAACATATTAATCCCTGTGGACTCATAAACTGCGGTAGGAGTCTGACTTGGAAGTCGGGCATCAATTTCTAACACCCTAGGAACACCACCATGGTCAAGGATAACCTCAACATCCATAATTCCTTTCAAACGAAGGCTCTTGGCAATAGTGAGGGCAATTTCTTTAATTTGCCTATCTAAAGACTCTGGAATTTCGGCAGGGGCGAGAACCCGTTCACAGTCATAGTCGCCATCCATCTCGAGCTCGGTGACCTGGAGAGCTACGTAACGTCCAACTAAACCCAAGACCTCGATAGAATAGGACGGACCCTCCACATATTCCTGTAAAATCCAGTGTTTCAGCCCTGAACCTACCCGTTTAATAAAATCACCCAGTTCCTGTTCAGTGCATAGCTTGGATACTCCATGACTCCCGCTTGAGGCAGATGGTTTTACTATAAGTGGCAGTCCACACTGGGGCCAACTTTGGGGCAAGGGAATGCCCAATTTTTCAAATAGGCGGTTAGAACGCTTCTTGGAATGGCTGATAAAATATGCTTTGGCATCATAAGCTAAAGGGATGTTTATCTCGGCAGCACATTTCTGTAAAGCTCTAAGGGCAATAACATCCTCAACTGCCGGGATAATCAAATCAACTTTTTCTAATAACCGAGGTAAAGATGAAACATCTCTAACAACATCACAGTGATAAAAAGATTGGCATAATCTGGCTGCTGGTGGGCTCTGTTTCCTATCGATAAGAATTACTTCCCACCCTGCTTCACGAGCTAGGAAAGCCGCTTCAACTCCCTGCAGTTTCCCCCCAACAATGGCTACTCTCACAATAACACCTTTTCCCTGAAGCGGTATGTGTTTATATAGCTTTTCCTTTCATTCTCAATCCATGAGACATAATCATGAAGCTCTGCCTTGGTTAATCCCAATTCATTGAGTATAGGGGTTATTCCTTTTACCGTTCGATAACCTTCACAGATATCCAAAGTACTTTGGGCTACACCCACCATTTCCGAATGGGGAAGAATCAATGAAGTCACTACATTAGCTCCGGCTTCTAGCTTTCCCTTGAGCCCATCAATGCCATATACATCGAGAGAGGCAGGTATCAACCTACGGGGAAATAGTAGACGCAGAACAGCAATAATCAGCAGCTCACGCATTTTGGGGGGCGGTGGGAAATCCTGCATGGGGGTTCCCTGTTGAGGAATAAAATTCATAACCCGTACCTGATGAGCCCCCATCTTCCGCATCTCTTCCATGGAGTCAGCTACATCATCTAATGATTCCCCCACCCCACTCAATATCCCCTCCTCTATGAGTAGGCCCAACCTAGCCGCCTTATATTTTTTGTTAAGCCTATCACTGTAACTCTGGCCCAACCGAAGCTGATAGAAGAGTTTTTCATTATGGGTTTCCTGATAGCAAGCATACCATTCCGCCCCTGTCTCAAATAGTTCCTTTAAAACTTCGTCGGGAATAGCTCCAAAGGAAATCATTATAGGTAAAGATGTTTCCCTTTTAACTTCTTTTATCAAATGCAACAGTGGTTCAAAACCATCCTCTTTTTCGTAATAAAAAGGGTCCTCCCCCATGGTTAAATCGAGCAAGTGAACACCGGATGCTGCCATGTCGAGGGCTACCTCAATTATTTGGCGGTCAGTCTTTCGATACCGCTGGCATAATCTATTGGAGGCGCGATAACAGCAGAAAGCGCAGTTATTGCGACACCACGTGGAGAAGTACAAGAACCCATAAAGAAAAATGTTATTACCAAAGTATCGACGTCTTAATCTTTGTGCTACTGTAAAAAGTTTGTTTACTTCTTCAGCTTTATTTAATCTAAGTAGATAAAGAATCTCCCCCCTGCTTAGAGGCTCCTCGCAGAGTGCTTTATCTAATATTTCCTCTATCAAAAAACAGCTATTGTTTCTTATCACAATCTTAATATCAACTTCTTATCAGATTACTTATCAGATTACTTAAATGTTCAGTCTAATTCCATCAAGATATATGAGGCTGCGTCCCACTCTCTGAATATTTTGATATCCCTGTCTCACCATCACCAGCCTCTCCAAACCAAACCCTAATCCCACCCACGGGTCGACTATTCCCCAGGCGTCATCTAATGGATGGGGACCCACGACTGCCGAACAGAGTTCGGTACCAGCCATGATGTCCACTGTTTCCCCATAGACTTCACACGGCTTCGAAACCAATTGGTACTCATTTATACCTACAGCCTCCATTAAGAGGGAAATCAACTCTTTTAACCGCTCAAGTCTGCTTTCTTGGGATAAGCCCAACTCAACAAGGTTTAACATGGTAAACTCATTTAGATGCTCACTCCCTTTAGAGTCTTTGCGAAAGCATGGGCCTATTTCAAAAATACGAATAGGTTTTTCCCATAAGCGAACAAGCCGTCTTAAGAGATGATAAAGATTCGGTGCCAGCATAGGCCGTAAACATTTATTCTTACTGAGCCAAAAAACCTGATTTATCAGGGGATTGTTGGCGGTGATAGACATCTTTTCTAAAAACCTTTTAGTTATTATTATCGGAGTAATGACTTGTACAAAACCTTCTTCTGTAAGCTTATCTACAAGGGTCCTCTCTACTTGGCAAATCATGGGGTAGCGATGATAGTTGCGGAGGTTTTGTAAACGCTGTTTTTCCTCTCCAATCAACCTTTTCTCTATCATCTTGAAACTTGCGTCCCTCTCTTGGGCATTGCTGAATACCTTTTCTACCAAGTTTGTATCAGCATCCAATTCTCGCAGGCGTTGTTTTTGAGTTTCTGTTAATGTAATAGACATCATAAATAAAAATTCTGGCTATTGTTAGAGCAGCAAAAATAAACGATTGTGGTTACGCTTAAAAGCCGGCTATTTTTCAGCCCACTACCAGCTTACGGCGGGAAGTGTAGCACACGCCTGCCCTCGTGTCAAGCATTGTTGCCGAGAAGTGGAAGGAGGGGACCATTAGCGAGGATGAAGAGCGGCGTAAGCTGATAAAATCCCACAGGCACAAGCTTTGCCGACAGCTAATGAGGCCTTTTGAAGGTGATAATTGCTTAATCTATTCTAGGGTTATCAACGTCAGCCGAACAGAACCACCACCCACACTCTATTGACAAACTAAGCCACCTATGCTAAATTCACACCAGTAGCTCTGCTTTTTATTCATACCATGGTAGGAAAGGAGGGCTGGTTTATGGCTCTACTTGAAGTCAAAGGGGTGAGTAAGTATTTCGGCGGTTTGGCTGCTCTAAGCGATTTTGATATGGAGGTGAACGAAGGGGAAATCAGAGGGCTCATTGGCCCTAATGGTTCGGGAAAGACAACCCTGTATAATGTTATCAGTGGGGTCTATCTACCAACGACGGGGACTATATGGTATCAGGGCGAGGATATAACTATCCTCCCGCCAAGTAAAGTAGCCAGAAGGGGCCTCATCCGGACCTTCCAGCAGACTGCGTTGTTTATGAATTTCACTGTGCTGCAAAATATATCCGTTGGGCGTCACCTGCATGCCGGGGAAAATGTTTTTGGGGTGATGGGTAGTACTCCTAGCACCAGAAGGGTGGAAAGGGAAGCCCTGAAGAAGGCCGAGGAGATAGTTGACTTTATGGAGATGACGCACATCAAGGATGAACTGGCTATAAACCTTCCTCACGGCTATATGCGGGCATTGGGGGTTAGTGTTGCTCTGGCGGCAGAGCCAAAACTGCTCATGCTAGATGAACCGGTTACCGGTATGAACCCTACGGAAAAGGCACATATGTTAAGCATAATTAAGAGGATACGGAAAGAGGGGATAACCGTGCTACTGGTAGAGCACGATATGAAGACGGTCATGGGAGTGTGCGACTACATAACCGTGCTCAGTTTCGGGAGGAAGCTTGCTGAAGGCAAACCCAAGGAAATACAGTCGAATGAAGAGGTTATCGAAGCCTACCTGGGAAGAGCAGAGCTTCTTGGTTAATATCAACTTACCTATAGCTCGGTAACGGCTATTTTAACGACAAAAATAAAAATAACCCGAGTAATGACCTACTTACTCGGGTTATTTTTTAATAACCAGCTTGGCGGGAGCAATCTTAACCTGTTTTCGCTACTACACGTCGTCGTGCTCGGAATCGGGCCATAGCCTTAGCGATGATACTCTCAATGCCGCCGGGCAGGAAGACTAGGAACAGTATCAAGATGATGCCGAAAAACATGGGTCTCATTTCCAAGAAGGGGCGTGTGAATTCGAAGATGGCTTGCATCACAACAACCCCGATTATGGGACCCAAGAAGGTATTGGTGCCGCCTACCACCACCCAGATGACGAGATATACCATGGTGATGATGTCGAACACCCTCGGGTCCACAGCGCCGAGGCGGTGAACCAGAAGGGCACCGGCGATGCCGGCAAAGAAGGCACCGATTGCCATGGCTAGTGTTCTGTATTTGGGAACGCTTATCCCTATGGATTCCGCCAATAGGGGATGGATGGAGATAGACTTAAAGGCATCCCCTATACGCGACTTGTCTACGCGGTACATAAGGTATAGGCATACCAGCATTGCCACAAGGCACATGAAGTAGTAGGGGATAGGTTTACTAAAGTCTATCCCGGCTACTACCGGAGGGTAGGGGATGTCTATAATACCCCGGGGACCTCCGAAGGGGGTGTGAACCTTGACCCAGATCAGCCTTATCAATTCCCCCAGAGCATAGGAGGCGATAAAGAAACCGAAGCCGACGGTTCTCAGCAAAGGCTGAATGACCCCTACGCCTACTAGGCTTGCCATCACCCCTCCGATGGGGATGCATACCCAAACGGGGATACCGAAATACTTGGCTATTAAGCCACTGGTGTAGGCACCGACACCGTACAACACAACATGGCACAGTGTCCAGTCATGTGTAGTAGTTACCAGGCGGTAGCTTTGAGCCAGGATTATGTAGATAAAAAATAGGATAGCGACCTCAACGACGTATTCCCTGGCGAAGAAGGGCATAATAGAGAGCCCTATGATTAAGGCCGGTAGTGCCCCCATCCTGAACCTTCGTATATTAAATTGCAACACGGCCCATTAACCCCTGTGGTCTCATTATTAGTACGCCAGCCATAACGGCTACAATAACCATCTGGGCGACAACGGCGTCGAATATCGTAGTGACGAAGGTGTGGGTAAAGCCGAAGATAATGGAGGTGATAACGGCACCCTCCACGCTTCCCATCCCTCCTACAATAACTACGATGAAGGCGGGCAAGATAACTTGGTGCCCCAGCGTGGGAGTTACGGCATATATTACTGACATTAATCCACCGGCTAGGCCAGCAAGAGCACCGGAGATGCCCATAGCCAGCGCTGTAATTTTATTGATGCTTATCCCCTGTAAAGAGGCAGCCTCTGGGTCCTGAGCCACGGCACGCAGTGCTTGCCCCAGCTTAAACCGGCGCATGAAGAAGATGAGCCCTCCTATGCCAGCAATGGCAAAGGGTATTATCAGCATTCTGGCGAAGTCTACTGAGGCACCCATGACATTAAAGGGAATCATGTAGGGCTTGGGGAGATACTTCATCAATCCCCACCCCCACACTTCACCGCAGAAAACCTGGACGATAAAAGCAAAGCCGCAGGTTGCCATAAAACCAGCGAGCACATTCCCCCGCGTTGGCCTGAAAATTACTCGCTCTACAGCTAGACCAATGACACATACTACCCCGGCTCCCGCTCCTATTGCTACCCAGAATGGCACACCACCCAGGGCGTAGAGGGCATATACCGTATAAGCGCCCGCCATGAAGAATTCCCCATGAGCGTAATTTGCCATTTGCATTACGCCGAAGGCCAGAGATAGCCCCACAGCTATCATCATTAGCATACAGCTAGCTGCTCCCGCATTAGCCGCTGTCTGTATCGCAGTTTGTAAATCCATATCTTAGTTCAACCTCGGATCTAAAACTTGGATTGCTTTTGGGGGCGGTATTTTAAATACCGCCCCCAATAATTTTTTAGCGCTTATTTGCGCTGGTAATACATCGCCCCGTGGGCTTCAACGACTGGGATTACTATGTCCTTAATGTTCTCGAACCAGTCCTCGAACCTCATTTCGTACATGATGCGCTTCTCCCCATAAGCACCAGCTGCGCTCACGGCCCCGATATCAAACTTATCTATCGGAACAGGCGGCGAAATCATGTTGTCTATACCCCACATGTCCTTGCCATACATGTATGCTGGACCGAGGATAGTGGGGAAAGAGGGTAGTGCCCTGGCGGTCTCAAGTATCTCATCGTTGTTGGGGAACCGTCCAGCGCCTGGATTGTCCATGCCCCAGTACTGTGCCCACTCACACCACGGGAGGAAGGCTACAATGTGGTCAAAGTCAATCCCGGTCATGTGGCGGTGAACGTCCTCAGGAGCTCCCGGACCATATCTGGCGTTCCATATCCTAGTAAATGAGTGGTTCCACGAGGGCTCACCCCACCACGGGTCCTCCATGACGGGGAAGCTGTCTATGCCCAAGCATTTGGCAGCATACTCTGGAGGGACCTTCTGCAGGTTGGCTTCCCAGTCAATGTAGTTCAGCGAGATTGGGCCCTCCCAGCCCTGCAGGTAAAGCTGCTCCCAGAGCAAGGTTTGGAATGTGGGGTAGCAGAGGTTGAGGCTGATGGCATCAGGATTGGTCGCCATCATGGCAGTTGCTACCGGTGCGAAGTCGGTAGTCTCCAGGGAGAAGTGCTTGTCATAGACTATCTCCCAGCCCTCGGCGACAGCGCAGCCTACCTCCCATGCCTGGCAGGTGCGGCCGAGGGTGTCATCCTGGGAGGTTACCGCCCACCTCAATTTCCTCCCCAGCTCCTCAGGTCTGGGCAGAAAGTTTTTGACCACCAGCGGTCGTAGCATGTCAATTCTGGGGGTAACATCCCCGCCGGCAATACAATATGGTCTGTCGGGCATGATATCGGTGGATATCAGGGAGGCATAGACCACCCCGTGCTCGGTGAGGAAGGGATGCACAGCGTCAGCAGGGTTGCCGCCGATGGCGGCGATATATTTAACATCATTTTCCAGCACCAATTGCCTGGCACCCTGAAGCGCCTTACTGGCAACAGCCTCGTCGTCGAATTCATACATCTTCAGCGGGTATCTCGTCCCACCAACGAGGAGACCGCCGGTCTTATTCACCGCATCAATAAAGATGTTCATTCCGCAGATTCCGGGGAGTCCCCATCCGGAGTCCGGCCCCGACAGCGCGCAGAGGAAGCCAACATTAATCGTCTCCCCTATGGGGTACTCTACCCCTATCTGTTGGTCGGGTAGGTGGCCTAGTACGGCTACCTCATCTACCGAAAGCCCTGCGGGTAGCGCTGGAGTTCCAGGTGTTACTGGTGGAGTACCGGGTGTTACTGGCGGTGGAGTAGCGGCTGGTGTCCCAGCTTGACAGCCAGTGAAGAACGGTACCACTACTGCCATCGCTACTATCAACGAGATAGGTAACATTAGTCTTAAGAACCCTTTCTTCTTCACCCAAAAACCTCCTTTCTAAGTTCTGGCCTGTTTAATCTTAACCATACCACTAGAAAACCGGGTATAACCTGTCTCTACTCGATCTATCACCCCCCTTCGCTAATATAGTACTTATCCCACAATATCATCTGTTTTTATCAGAAAGCCTAAAAAACTAATAAACGTAGTGGAACACTACCTCTTCTCTGTTCTATTCACCCCTCCTAGTGTTCCATTACGTCATAGTAAGCCCTCTTGAAAAGCTACCACATATTTCTCATAAGTTATGGCAATCGGTTGCCGTATGCCATAAAGGTGGTCGTTAAAATTTGTTGGAGTTAGTATTACAGATTTCTCCACAGATGTCAAGCCCTTTTTTTAAAAATATCTCAAGTGTCAGGGACTTCCTCAAGGTTCTCGTCCAAGTCTTTCTACTTGCCGAAGAGCCTGAGAACTAGGTTGAGGATAGTAGTGCCCCCAGCACTGATAAGCAGACAGGTAGCGAGAGGAAGAAAGAAGCAGGGGTTTTCCTTTTGTACCAAGATATCGCCGGGGAGCCTTCCCAGAAACGGAATCTTATGCCCACATAGCAACAGCAGTCCTGCTATGGCAAGGGCTATGGCGCAAAACAGACCTTAGGCGCGTATCTGGCTCATCCTCTTTTGCAAACATTTTGCTAACCTCCTCTGGTAGCTAATTGACAGGTACTACAAACCCTGCTATAATTGGCGTTAAATGAAACTAATTATCATTTGGAGCGTTACATGCGTCTAACGGCAAATAAGATAGCCGGCATCCTGAGGGAGCACGGATATAAGCTAACGCCACAGCGCCACGCTGTGCTGAAAGTCATCGCTGCCAGCCATGACCATCTCACCCCGGGGGCAATATATGAGAGAGCCCGGCTGGAGAATCTTGATATCGGGCGGGTTACTGTTTACCGCACTCTTGACCTGCTCAATGAACTCAAGCTTGTGTGTCGGGTGCATGCCGGAGGCGGGTGCCGGAGCTACATGATGAGAAGACCTACGGAGCATCACCATCACCTGATTTGCTCCGGTTGTGGCCGGGTCGTGGATTTTGCCGATTGCGGGCTGGCTGACTTGGAGAAAAGGCTGTCCGGGGAGGCAAGATTTGACATCAAGGGACACCTGCTTGAGTTCTATGGGCTTTGCTATGACTGCCGCGTCGCCACCACGCTCTAGGTTCTTATAAAGAAGATTACGGTGCCGAGGTAATTTTGCCTTGCAATTGAAAATATATATCAAATAACGATGGTGATAGTAAATAATCTGCCTTGGCGGTCAAGAGATAGAAAGGTGAGGAGACTGATGTTCAACTGGCTCTTTTTGCTGGTAGTAGGTCTCGTCGTGTTGACTGCTCTTGCAGTGGTTTCGGTAACCTCCTGCGCACCGGAGGAGGCGGATACCGGTAAGATATTAGTGGCGGTCACCATCCTGCCCCAGGCTGACTTTGTTGAAGCCGTAGGGGGTGACCAGGTTGAATCTATTGTCATGGTGCCGCCCGGTGCCGACCCCCATACCTATGAGCTCAAACCGGACCAGATGGCTAAGCTGTCACAGGCGAAGATGTATGCCAAGCTGGGTTCTGGCATGGGGTTCGAGCTTGCCTGGATGGACAAGCTTGTGGCCGCTAATAAAACGATACTAGTTGTTGATTGCGCGCGGGGCATTGAGCTTATGGAGATGACTGGTGAAGATAATCATGAATACGAAGGGCTGGACCCGCACATCTGGCTTTCGGTGAAGAATGCCGAGGTCATGGTAGCGAACATCTGCGTGGGGCTGGTGCAGGTTGACTCGGCCCACCAGGCATATTTCGAAGCGAACCGCGATATCTACCTCCAGAAACTAAACCAGCTTGATAGCGACCTCACGGCGTGGCTGGCCGGTGTGAGTAACCGTTGTTTCATGGTGTTTCACCCGGCTTTTGGCTATTTCGCTCGTGATTACAACCTGAGACAGCTTGCCGTTGAGCAGGCTGGCAAGGAGCCAACCGCCGACTATATTGTCCGCTTGATTGAAGAAGCTAAGGAGCACGATGTCGGGGTCATTTTTGTCTCCGCACAGTTCAGCACCAAAAGCGCTGAGGTGATTGCCAAGGAAATAGGTGGCAAAGTAGTCATTATTGACCCGCTGGCTAAGGACTTCATCGGTAATATGCGTATTATAGGGTTAGCCATGCGACAGGCGGTGCAGTAGCTATGGCTGAGTTAGAGATTGTCGGGCTGAAGGACATCTGGGTAAAGTATAACGATGTGAGTGTGCTGGAAAGCATTGCCCTTTCTGTCTTTCAGCATGACTTCCTAGGTATCATCGGACCCAATGGCGGCGGTAAGAGCACCCTCCTTAAGGTGATTCTGGGTCTGGTAAAACCGTTCCGTGGCTCTGTGTCCGTCTTCGGGCAGCCTCCCGAGCAAAGCCGGAGCCAGATTGGCTATGTTTCCCAGCGTTACGCCTTTGACCGTGACTTCCCGGTGAGTGTTTGGGAAGTAGTGATGATGGGCCGCTACGGCAAAACCGGTCTCTTCCGGCGCTACAGCCATAGCGATAGGGCGGCGGTGGAGAAGTCCCTTATCAAGGTGGGCATGCTGGATTACCGTAATGAACAGATAGGCAGGCTTTCTGGGGGCCAGCAGCAGAGGGTTTTTATTGCCCGGGCGCTGGTCGCCGAGCCGAAGTTGCTGCTACTGGATGAACCGACGGCTAGTATTGACCCAGCGATGCAGACCCAGTTCTACGAGATGCTTCAGGACCTGAAGCAGAGCCTGGCCATCGTGATGGTGTCTCATGATATTGGTGCCGTTTCCGTCTACGTGGATAAGATTGCCTGTCTGAACCGCCAGCTCTTTTATCACGGCTCTAAGGAAATCACGCCAGAGGTGCTTGAAGCCACCTATCAGTGCCCGGTGCAGCTGATTGCTCATGGGCCGGTGCCACACCGGGTGCTCAAGGAGCACTAGAGTATGCTGGAAGCACTGCATTACGAATTCATGCAGAATGCACTGCTGGCAGGGCTGCTGGCATCAGTCGCCTGCGGCATCGTTGGTGTCTATGTGGTGGTGAAGAAAGTGGTGTTTATTAGCGGCGGCATTGCCCACGCCTCCTTCGGTGGCATCGGCCTCGGCTACTTTTTGGGGATAAACCCCGTAATCGGAGCTATGTTCTTCTCCCTAGGTTCAGGTCTGGCAATCGGAGGTATCACCCGCAAGACCAGGCTCCCCGAAGACACAGCCATCGGCATCCTCTGGGCTATGGGTATGGCCCTGGGAATTATTTTCATCAACCTGACCCCGGGCTATGCCCCGGACCTGATGAGCTACCTCTTCGGCAATATCCTGGTCGTTCCCTTTAGTGACATCCTTATGATGCTCATACTGGATGGGGTTATCATCGGGATTGTCGCTGCTTTGTACAAGGAGTTCTTGCTCCTGTCCTTTGACGAAGAGTTCGGCACAGTCGTCGGCGTGCCAGTTGATAGGCTCTATCTTCTTTTGCTCTGCATGATTGCCCTTACCGTGGTGGTGCTTATCAGGGTAGTGGGGATGATTCTGGTGATTGCCCTGCTTACCTTTCCGGCGGCGCTGGCGCGGCAGTGCACTCACAACATGAAAAAGATGATGCTATTTGCCACTCTTTTTGGTGCCCTGTTCACCTTTGGGGGGCTGTGGTTATCCTTTGAGCTCGGGTTGCCTTCTGGAGCCACTATCATCCTCTTCGGCGGAACCGTGTTACTCATTTCCTTCGGGTTATCCCGGCTGCGCGCCAGCCATTTTACCAACGTTTTGTAATCCATACATTTGCCTACTATCTTCCTATCTTGCCGTCAGACCTTTATTATCTCAGCCCTTACCTCATCGTCGATAGTTAACAGCCCAAAGGAGTCGCTGGCTCGGCCAGGGTTGAATAAAAGGCTTCCACTAATGTATTCATTACAAGGTTGGTGCGAGTGACCAAAGATGATAATATCTACGTCACTGAACATTTCTCTTACTCTGTTGGCTATTCCCCAAGGGTTACCCCAACCGTGTATAAGTCCAACTTTCTTTCTGCCAACAACAAATAGCTCTTTCTGGGGTAGGATTCTCTTAAGTTCACCCGAGTCCATGTTGCCACAGACAGCTTTTACCGTGCCTAGTCGCCTGAGCCCCTCCAGAACCGGCCTTTCGGTGAAATCCCCGGCATGGACAATCAGGTCTACCCCGGCTAGAGCGGTAACAATTGTGGCTGGGAGCTCATTAACCGTCTTCACGTGGGTATCTGAGATTATGCCGATTTCCATAGCTTCTGGGGCTACCTTTGGTTGGTGGCTAAGTCCTGTCAGTTTTATTACTCTAGAGGCCTTAGGGTTAGGAGTTTTTTGGCGATTGCTGGGTATTTGGCGATAAAGATTAGCTCTTCCTCGACAAGCGGCTTCTGGGCTTCTACATTAGCATATCTCACCAGTTCCAGAACCTCCCGGGCTTCTTTATCATCATGGAACAGTAATGCCACATCGCCCATTATCTGACCCATAACATGCCTAAAACCGGATATACCACTATATTGTCCAGTAGTAATTTCTCTACCGGTTTCAACTTTTACTGGTTCGCCTCGACCCAATTCTTGATAGCCATATAGCTCATAGGTCTCTGGATCCTTTATTACTCCATCAGCGTGGATACCGGAAGAGTGGGCGAAGGCGTTAGCCCCAACGCCCGGCTGGTTTATGGGAATGTCGACTTTAAATGCGTATTCGGCAAACTTGGCTATCTTCCACGATTTTGATAAATCAATCTTATTCCCAAGTTGATATTCTTGGGCAAAGCCTTTTGATTTGGTGGCTGCCAGAATGACTGCCAGCAGGTCAGCATTGCCAGCCCTTTCACCAATCCCATTGATGGTAGTATTGATGTAGGCGTCTTGCCCAGCATCTATAGCTGCTTTAGCCCCGGCAATTGAATTGGCTACCGCCATGCCCAGGTCACCGTGGCAGTGAAGCTCGATTGGCATCCCTGTGTTCCCAGCCAGCTTTTTCACCGTTTCATAAATGGTAAACGGATTATCATAGCCCAGGGTGTCGCAGTATCTTAGTCGGTCAGCCCCGTGTTCTTTAGCGGCTAAACCGAATTTAATAAGGAAATCTGGGTCTGTACGTGAAGAGTCCTCAGCATTTACCCCTATACTTTCAGCCCGGTGTGACTTAGCGGCATCAACAGCTTCTACCATCATCATTAGTATATCTTGTCTAGTTTTTTTGCCCAAAAATTTGCCGTAGATCATCTGGTCTGATGTGGAAATAGAAAGATTAAGGTGCTTGATATCCGGGACCAACCTGAAAGCGGTTTCCACATCCTCGGCCACGGCTCTTATCCAACCTTCCAAACGAATGGGGTACAACACTCCCATCCGGGCTAATTCAAGATTAGCCTGTAGGTAAAGCGACTCGTGGTGGGTAGTAGGAAAGCCAAACTCAGACTGAAAAACACCCATCTCATTTAGGTAAATGTTTATTAACGTCTTTTCCAGTTTGGACAAACCAAGCTTGGCGGTTTGCACCCCATCTCGATTGGTTACATCGATGAAATATATTTTACCCATTAACCTTCTCCGCTCTACTTACCGTGCTAAAAACACGAATAATTGTTAAGCCAAATTAGCTTATTATAGCATAATGTTAGTCTATAGTTAAAAGGCATATTAGGTAGTGGTTAGATATGAACTAGCGGCGGCTAAGCCTTTCAATTACAGCGTCAGCCACCTGCGAGGTGCCAACTGCGGTATCTGGTGCCTCTGGTTTGAGGTCATAGGTAACATTTTTACCTTCGGCAATAACCTCGGCAATCGCCTTTTCTAATCTATCGGCACTTTTTTCTTCACCAAGGTGGCGGAGCATCATTACTCCACAGAGCATCATAGCCATAGGGTTAACTCTGTTCAGCCCAGCATATTTGGGGGCGCTGCCATGCACCGCTTCAAACACAGCTACTTCGTCGCTCAGGTTTGTTCCGGGGGCTAGTCCCAACCCCCCGATTAGTCCGGCACACAAATCAGAAAGCAGGTCACCGTAAAGGTTAGGTGCTACCACTACATCAAATTGGTTTGGCTTGCGCACCAACTGCATACTCATGTTATCCACAATTCTATCCTCAAATTCAATATCAGGGTATTTTTTGGCTACTTCTCGGGCTGCCGATAGAAATATTCCGTCGGAGAATTTCATAATGTTGGCTTTGTGCACTGCGGTTACTTTTTTTCGGTGGTGGCTCCGGGCATATTCAAAGGCAAATTTGACGATTCTTCTGCTGCCCATGTCAGAGATTAGCTTTATGCTTAGTCCGGAGTCCTCCCTTACCGTCTCACCTTTAGTTTCTGAGATAAGCTCTATTAATCTTGCTGCCTCAGGGGTCCCCCGTTCAAACTCAATACCGCAATAGAGGTCCTCCATATTCTCCCTGACAATAACGATGTCTACGTCTTTATAAAGTGAGGGAGCCCCCGGGTAGGTCTTACATGGACGCAGACCGGCGTAAAGTCCCAATTCCTTACGCAGGGCGACATTAACGCTTCTAAAGCCCGAGCCTACCGGTGTGGTAACTGGACCTTTGAGAGCGACCTTGTTTCTTCTAATGGATTCAAGTACGGATTCAGGAAGTGGTGTGCCTAGGGTGTTCTGAGCACTGCTCCCGATATAGGCTAAGTCCCAGTGAAAACTAACACCGGTCGCTTCCAGGACTCTTCTGGTGGCTTCGGTCACCTCAGGCCCGACACCGTCACCGGGGATAAGAGTAATTCGGTAAGCCATTTAGATAAATCTCCTTTTAGCCTTCCCTTTATTTAATAGTGGTCATAATTTGAAATCACCGTGCTTCTGGATGTAAGGCAAAAGCCCGCCGTCATCAAGAATACGGAGCATTATTTCGGGGATTGGGCTAAACCTCAGCCGATTACCATTGGTCATATCCCAGATGGTACCGGCTTTAAGGTCTACCTTTAGTTCATCACCATCATTAATATTATCGGTCTCGCATAAAAGCACTGGAAGTCCAAGGTTAATGGCGTTACGGAAGAATATCCTGGCTACCGACTTAGCCAATATGGCACTCACCCCGGCCATCTTGATTACCAGTGGTGCATGCTCCCGACTGGAGCCAAGCCCGAAGTTAGTGCCAGCAACTATAAAATCCCCTGGTTTTACTCTAGGGGCGAAAGTGGGGTCAACGTCCTCCATAACGTGCTTGGCTAGCTCAGAGAGATTACTTCTTAGATGAGCAAACCTGCCCGGTATGATGTGGTCAGTAGAGATGCTATCGCCAAACTTAAAGGCTCTGCCGGTGAGCACCTATATTACCTCTCTCGGGTCAGTGATTTCGCCATTGATGGCAGTAGCCGCCGCCGTCGCCGGGCTGCCCAGATATATAAATGCCTCGGGATTACCCATTCTACCCCTGAAATTACGATTAGCTGTTGACAGGCAGGCCTCTCCAGCCCCAAGCACTCCCTGGTGCAGCCCAAGGCAGGGTCCGCACCCTGGTGGCAAGATAACAGCTCCAGCTTCAACCAGGGTCTGGATATAGCCTGCCCTTATAGCTGCCATCAGTACCCCTCGTGATGCCGGGGCGATTATTAGCCTAGTCTTGGGGTGAATCTTCTTCCCCTTTAGAATCCTAGCCGCTGCGGCTAGGTCGTCCAGACGACCATTAGTGCAAGTACCGATAAATACCTGGTGGATTTTAGTCCCCTTGAGTTCTCTAGCCAGGGCGATATTATCCACAGCGTGGGGTTTGGCTACTGTCGGCTCAAGCTCAGCCAGACTAATATTAATGGTTTGTTCATAGATGGCGCCGTCATCAGGGGAAAGTGGCTGGTAATCTGCCCTCCTCCCTTGGGCTGACAGATAGTCCTGTGTTACCTTATCAGCGGGGAAAAGTCCCACCTTAGCCCCAGCTTCAACTGTCATGTTGGCTACGGTAAGGCGTTCTGGGATACTCATAGTGCTTATGGCATCACCGCTGAATTCAAGGGCTTTATAGGTAGCACCATCAGCCCCAATCCGCCCAATCAGGTGAAGAATAAGGTCTTTGGCGTAGACACCATTTGAGAACCTGCCTGAGAGCGCTACCTTAATACTTTCCGGTATCCGGAACCAAGTTTTGCCCAGTCCGAGGGCAACAGCTATGTCGGTGGAGCCCATCCCGGTGGCAAAAGCGCCTAGCCCGCCAGCGGTTACCGTATGGGAGTCAGCGCCAACAATTAAATCGCCTGGCTTAGCCAGAGATTCAGCCACCATTTGGTGGCAGACACCCTCGGCAACATCGTAAAGCAAACTGCCAGTTTTCCGGGCAAAGTCCCGCAGGAGCACGTGGTCATTAGACAGCTCCTGACTTGGACTGGGGGCGGCATGGTCAAGGAAGAGGGCAACCTTCAGGGAATTGGCTGGGTGGTCAAATCCTATGGCTTGGAATTGCCTCACCGCTAGTGGTCCGGTAGTATCCTGAACGAAGGCCAAATCTACCTTAGCAATAACAATATCTCCAGCCTTGGCTTCACCCCCCGACTTGGCGCTCAGTATTTTTTCGGCTAATGTCTTACCCACGATTGCTGTTTCCTTGCTCCAAGTAAGTATTCAATAGCTATATTGGTGCTTCTATTATCACCCTGGTGCCTTTACCTGGTTTAGATTCAATTCTCATACTGCCATTTAGCAGGTGCACCCTCTCTTCCATTCCAGCCAGCCCCAGCTTGCCGGTACGAGGTAAATCTGACAAACCTCCCCTTAGTTCAAACCCTTTACCATTATCACAGACGGATACCTTTGTTTTGCCTTCGGTAAACTCTATCGTCACCGCCACTTTTGAAGCTTGGGCATGCTTCTCGACATTTCTTAATGCCTCTTGAACGATACGGAAAATTATTAGTTCCACTTCTGCCGAGTAGCGTCGCTCAGTATCAGACACGGTTAATTCTGTTTCTATCCCGGCTCGTTTTTCTAGGTCGCTAACCTCCCATCGTAGCGCCGCCAACAGGCCTAAATCATCTAACATGGGTGGGCGCAATTCCTGGGTAAAACGACGTATCCCCTCCAATGTGTTGTTCAACTGCTGGCGCAGTTCCTTTAGGAATGTAGCCTGGTTTGGTGCCAGCTCCACATTATCGCGGGTGAAGTTATCTACCTGGCGAGAAAGGGCATAGAGGGCTTGGCTGGTGTCATCATGAAGGTCGCGAGCAATACGCTTGCGTTCCTCTTCCTGAGCCTTAGTAATCTGGCTGAGGTAGTAGCGCAGACTATCCTGCATCCGCCTCTGCTCGGTTATATCTCTGGCTATATACTGAAAACCGGTGGGTTTCCCATCCTCGGTAACTAGATTAGTGGACAATAGCAGAATCACCCCCGAGCCATCTTTTCTCACCATATGTTGCTCGTAGGGCTGTTCCACCGGTTCCTTCTCCAATAGTTTCTGACGAATTTTGCCAGTTAAATCAAGGCTTTCCGATGAGAGGAACTCCCTTACGTTCATCCTTTTCAGTTCTTCTAGGTTATATCCGACGAGTCTGGCCGCGGCTTCGTTGGCAGCGGTAATATTACCTTCCAAGTCATTAACCCAGATAGCGTCACTGGCATTTTCAAATAGCTGCCGATAGTTTCTTTCTGAGATAGCCAGTCGTTGTGCCACAAGGCGCTCTTTCTCATAGAGGCGAGCATTTTCCATGGCAGTGGCTATTTGAGCGCCAATGGCGGTGAGCAGTTCCATATCCTCGACAGAAAATTGCCTGGGGCGGCGCATAGCTACGCAAAGTATCCCCCTAATTTGGCCTCTAAGAACCATGGGTACAATAAGCTGGATTTGGATTCGCATCTTACCGACCTCAGGCATGGCTAGCCTGGGGTCATAAGCGGTATCGTCGGCTACCATAGGTTGGCACGTCTTGGCTACCTCTCCATAAATGCCGTCGCCAATCTTTATCCCATCTACCGCTCGGGCAAATTCATCGGATATACCTTCATAGGCAACAAGCCTCAATTTTTGGCTTTCTTCATCTAGGGAAAATATCAGAGAGACCTCTGCTTCCATTAGCTCTGATACCATATGGGTGGCTTTGTCTAATATTTTATCAAGCTCCAGAGATTCGCTTAGCAGGGTAGAGATGGTATTAAGTATAGTCTGGCGTTTTTCATTCTTCCTCGCCGACTGAACATAATGTTGCAGAATCTCATGCGCCGACTGCAGTTTGGCTAAAGCGGCTTTGGTTTTATCCCTTTCTTCAGCTCGTGTCGAAATCCCCCATGAAGCCAGTATAGCTATAGTCAGGGTGCCTCCGGTCTCAAGAAGGGCGTCTCTAGGAACCGGCGAGATAAGGATGGCTCTGGGTAGCATAATCGCTAAAGCGACAAAAGAGGTAATTAAGCCCCCCTTTAGCCTGAAGGTGAAACTGGCATAGATTATGGGCACCAGGAAAAGGATGCGGTCAACGGTGTGTCGGGTCAAGCCGAAGTGAAGGCTGGGTGGCGTGCCGGTGATACCCAATGGCTCGATGTAGTGAAGTATGCTACAAAGTATAAAAAAGACTACGATAAACCAAAAACTACGGTTTCGTATAAGCCTCATTGGTGCAACCCAAAAATGCTGGCTTCTCACGGGAGGTCTTCGATGGCAAACCAACCCCGTTTTAAGCCATAAAGTATTGCTTCAGAGCGTGAACCCACCCCCAGCTTGTTGAAGATGCTCCTCATATGGGCTTGAACAGTGCGCTCGCTGATAAAAAGCTTGTCGCCGATATCCCTATTGGTCATACCTTTGGCTGCTATCTTGAGTACCTCCATCTCACGTTCACTCAATGGTTGAGATGGTCGAGCCGGCGCTGGCTTGGCCGCCGGGGTTTTGAACCGGGTCATCAACTTGCGAAGGACGGTCGGGTGAATCATCGGCTCACCAGCATAGACGGCTCGGACAGCGCTAATCAACTCGTCACCAGTTATATTCTTTAGTAGATAACCGGCAGCACCGGCTTCCAGCATGCTGAAAATATATTCATCATAATCATAGCCGGTGAGGACAAGCACTATGGTTGCCGGTAAGATAGCCTTGATTTGCTTGGTAGCCTCGATGCCACTAAGTTTGGGCATAGCCACATCCATAATGACCACATCGGGCTTGAGTTGGCTGGCTACTCGGACAGCCTCCTCACCATCCCCAGCCTCACCGACAATTTCAAAATCTTTCTCCCGCTCTAGGAGTTGGCGCGTACCTTGCCGTACCACTACGTGGTCTTCAGCCAGTAGAATCCGGATAGTGTTCATAGCCGCTCTTTCTCTACTATCAGTATAAGCCGTTTCCGTAGCATCTTCAACCGCAGTGATAGGGATGTTATAAAGCAATCAGCTAGGTGGAGATGCCTAGGCAAAAATGCCTAATTTTGGCGGGATGTTTGCGCTAAGGCAAAGCGAGAAATAGGCACTAAGGCGGATGGCGTTAGCTTTCTAATATTGTTAAATATAGCTAGAGCAAAGAATGATGAACAGTAGTAGAAAAGGAGGGAAGGATAATGAAAATAGGTGATATGGTCAAGATTAAGGGATGTGATTCAATACCACAGGTGATAGGCGAAAGTGCTGAGATAGTAGGTATGCAAATCCAAGAGCTCGATAAATATGCCGTATATCCGTTATGGGTTAAGATGACCTCTGGCGAGCGTAAGGGCAAGATTTATGGCTTCCAATATAATGAGGTGGAGATGCTGCCTAAAGCGTATGAGGCGCTGGAGATAAGCGCTACGAAGGAGGGGGCAGAGAGAGTGAAGACGAAAGTGGCTGAACAGGTGGAAGAGCTCCTGAGGGGCGTTACCACGGTAGAGGAGATTGCCGAGGTAGAGCGGGTCATTAACGAAGTGAAAGGGAAGGTTCTGGCAGAGCCAGGTCTGGGCTTCTGGGAAGGAAAGACACCCTGCTGGGAGATGTTTCGTTGTCCGGAGCCAATGAAAAATGAGTGTCCGGCATTTAAGTATCGGACTCTGCCGTGTTGGCAGATTGAAGGTACTTACTCTAAGCTGTGCGATTATGGACAAAGGGGTGATAGCACTGACATCTGTCAGGTATGTCGAGTTTACAAGAGATATGGTCATGGTGAGCCGATAGAGATAAAGCTCCGTGGCAAAGGGTTCAATACCGGGATAGCAGTTACCAAGTGAACTAGAAGATTAAGGCTGGCACCAGCTAGTAACGATAACACCCGGTTGTCTAATAGTAGCCACTTTGAGGGCGTGAATCGCAAGTAAGTATATTTTCACTGCTTGCGTTTATGCCCTCTTTGTGTTACAATTCCCCGCTGGGAAAGCTCAACTTGACCAAGCGACTACTAACTATTACCACTATTGCCACCCCGTATT
Source organism: uncultured Dehalococcoidales bacterium (assembly GCA_964354655.1). Taxonomy (GTDB): domain Bacteria; phylum Chloroflexota; class Dehalococcoidia; order Dehalococcoidales; family E44-bin46; genus E44-bin46. The sequence goes on along the minus strand of CAYHAL010000003.1, from coordinate 4,434 downwards.
AGTCACAGCAGGAGGTAAACGATGGAACCGATTGATGCTGAGGCACGCCCAAAAGAGGAAATTAGTATTGGGTATACGGGGAGGATTTTCAAGCAGGTTCAGGAAATGATTGATAACACTGGCGGGCAAGCTGGCGGCATTATTCGGGTTCTACAGCAGGCACAGGGACTAATTGGCTATCTTCCGGCGCCGGTAATAAAGACTATCTCCAGGGATTTAAAGGTTCCCCTCAGCGAGTTATATGGGATTATCAGTTTTTACCACTTCTTTTCTATGGTGCCCAAGGGTAAGTATGTGATTCAAGTCTGTCTGGGTACCAGTTGCTATGTCAAGGGGGGACAGCGGATTCTGGATGCGTTAAGGAAGGAATGGAAACTGGAGCCTGGAAGGATTACCGCTGATGGCAGGTTCTCTCTGGAAACCGTCCGCTGCCTGGGTTGCTGTGGGCTATCCCCGGTAATGGCTATTGGTGAAGATGTTCACCGAAAGGTCAAACCTAGCCAGCTAAAAGACGTTCTAAATTCTTACCGTTAAGGAAGGTGCACAGAATGAAGCCGCTCAGCTCGGTAGAAGAGTTAAAGAATTTAAGAGAACAAGCTCAAGCTAGGCTAGCAAAGCAGGAAATGAAGGTTCAAGTCAAGGTACATCTAGGAACGTGTGGCATTGCTTCAGGAGCAAATAAGATTTTAGATGCTTTTACCAGGGAGGTGGAGTTACACAATCTATCAGATGTTGCCATATTGAGAGCAGGATGTATAGGGCTCTGTGGGCGTGAGCCTGTGGTAACGGTTATTGCCCCGAGGAAGGAAAGGGTTATCTACTATGACCTTAATGAGGATAAGGTCTCCCGAATCGTTGACGAGCACTTGGTCGGAGGGAGACTAGTTAAGGAGTGGGTGTTACCTCTGGACGAGCCTCTGCTTAGGCTTCAAGAGATAAGGATAATGCATAATCAAGACCTCGACCCGATGGATGTTGAACAGTATATTGCTAGGGGCGGCTATCAAGCCCTGGGCAAAGTTTTGACCCAGATGAAGCCTGATGAGGTTATAGGTGAGGTTAAGAAGGCGGGATTGCGGGGTCGGGGAGGGGCAGGCTTTCCCACCGCCATAAAGTGGGGGTTCGTCCGCAGTGCCCAAGCCGATGAAAAATATGTAGTTTGCAATGGCGACGAGGGCGACCCCGGGGCTTACATGAACCGGGCGGTTCTGGAGGGTAACCCCCATTCTATAATTGAGGGGATGGCGATTGGTGCCTATGCTATAGGCAATGTGCACCAGGGCTATGCCTACGTCAGGGCTGAATATCCCTTGGCTATTGAGACCCTAAGCTATGGCATTGCTCAAGCTCGGGAATACGGACTGCTGGGCAAGAATATCCTAGGTACCGGTTTTGAGTTTTCCCTTGACATTTTCCCCGGTGCTGGTGCTTTCGTCTGTGGAGAGGAGACCGCTCTCCTGCATTCTATTGAGGGAGAGAGGGGCAATCCTAGGCAAAGGCCTCCCTTCCCGGCAAACGTTGGCGGTGGGCTCTTTGGCAAGCCAACCACCATTAATAATGTGGAGACTTGGTCGAATATTCCCCAGATTATTTTGAAGGGGGCTGACTGGTTTGCCAGCGTTGGCACTGAGCAGAGTAAGGGCACCAAAACCCTGTGCTTGGTGGGGAAGGTGAATAACACCGGGCTAGTGGAAGTCCCCTTAGGGACACCGCTGAAGAAAATTGTATTTGATGTTGGTGGAGGGATACCTGATGGAAAGAAGTTCAAGGCAGTTCAGATAGGTGGACCGTCTGGTGGTGTTATCCCGATTGAGCATCTCAATACCCCGGTTGATTATGAAGCGGTTATCGCTCTTGGGGCAATTATGGGCTCCGGTGGGCTCGTGGTCATGGATGAGGATAGCTGTATGGTGGATGTGGCTAAGTTCTTCCTTCAATTCACTAAGGACGAGTCCTGTGGTAAATGCACCCCTTGCCGGGCAGGGATTCCGGAGATGCTGCAGATTCTAGATAAGGTCAGTCGGGGTGAAGCAACAATGAACGACTTGGATACCTTGCAAGAATTGGCTGAGATGATTGCTTCTGTTTCTCTTTGTGGACTAGGACAAACAAGTCCAAATCCAGTCTTAACCACACTACGGCACTTTCGTGAGGAATACGAAGCTCATATCATTGATAAGAGGTGCCCAGCCGGGGTTTGTAAGGCGCTGGTTGCCTATCATGCCCTAGAGGACAAGTGCTTGCCCTGTCTCGAAACTGTCGCTGGCTATGATGCTGGAGGCTACCAAGCATTCAGGGCAGTACTTCCTGAGCTTATTCCTGAGCGCCTTGTCGCTAAATTACAAACCTCAGGGTGTGCAGTCGATCTCGCCCGCTTCTCGATGACGGTTCCGGCTAAGAACCAGTCTTGCACCAAATGCCCACCTTGCCGACTGGGAATTGCTCAAATGGTGAGCCTACTAGATGACATTGCCACCGGTAAAGGTAAACCGGAGATGCTCGACTTGCTCTTCGAGCTTAGTGATACCATGAAGGTAGCTTCGGAATGTCCTGTTGGCAAGACCGCCCCGGATGTAGTTTTGTTTGCCCTAGGGCATTTCCGGGATCAATTTGAGGAGCACATCCTTGATAAACGTTGCCCAAGTGGCGTTTGCCAAGAGGCTCTCGTCTATCATACCGTTTGCCCCCTTCGAGCAGGCGTACCGACTTAAATGAGGTGATAATAAATGGGCAAAGTTAGTTTAACCATAGATGGTATCAATGTGGGGGCAAGGGGAGGGGCCACCGTGTTAGAGGCATCACGGGATGCGGGCATCTATATCCCCAACCTGTGTGCTGATCCCGCCCTAGAACCCTACGGAGGTTGTCGGCTATGCCTGGTAGAAATCGAGGGTGTAGAGGGTTTGCCAGCTTCCTGCACGACCCCCGTGGTTGAGGGGATGGTCGTCCATACTGATACCAGTCGTGTCAACGAATTCCGTCGCCGTATTGTTGAATTGCTTCTATCTGATCACCCTGATAACTGTTTGCTTTGTCCTAAGAATCAGCGCTGTGAGTTACAAAAAATCGCCGCTTATGTTGGCATCGACCAGCAGCGCTTTAAGAAGCTGGAAAGGCCGAAGACCATTGACTCCAGCAATCCCTTCTTTATTCGCGACTCCAGTATGTGCGTCCTCTGCGGTAAGTGCGTGCGAGTCTGTGCTGAGGTACAGGGCGTTAGCGCCCTTGACGTATTTCATGACGGTCTGCTATCCAGTATCATTGCTGTGGGTGGCAAATCGATCCTCGAGTCAACCTGTGAATCTTGTGGACACTGTGTTGCCAGATGCCCTACAGGGGCACTCATGCCTAAAGATTTCCTATGGCCAGAAAGGGAGGTTAAAACGCTCTGCTCTTACTGCGGCGTTGGGTGTGGAATATACCTAGCTGTTCGCCTGAATGAGGTGGTGGGGGTAAGGGGTGACCCTGAGAGCCCTGTGAATAAGGGCAGCCTTTGTGTCAAGGGGCAGTTTGGCCTTCGGTTTATTAACCATCCGGAGCGGCTGACTTCGCCCTTAATCAGGCGGAATGGGGAGCTTACCGAGGCAAGCTGGGACGAAGCACTAGACCTGGTTGCCAGTAAGCTAGCCAAATACAGCCCGGACGAGGTGGCGGTAGTCTCATCAGCCAAGTGCACCAATGAGGACAACTATGTTATTCAGAAATTTGCCCGGACGGTGCTAAATACCAATAATATTGACCACTGCGCCCGTCTTTGCCATGCTCCTACTGTAGCTGGTTTAGCTCAAAGCTTCGGCAGCGGTGCCATGACTAACTCAATTAATGAGATCAGCAATGCTGCTTGCATTTTGGCTATCGGAACAAATACGACTGCCGCTCATCCCGTGATTGGGCTCAGGATAAAGAAGGCAGTGCGCAACGGGGCAAAACTCATCGTGGCTAACCCTCGCCAGATTGACCTTTGTCGCATTGCTCACCTATGGCTGAGGCACCGCCCAGGCACCGACGTTGCCTTACTTATGGGGATGATGCGGGTTATAGTGGACGAGGGGTTAGTTGATTCAGCATTTATCGAGCAGCGGTGCGAGAATTTTGATGCCTTCAGTGAGTCACTTAAAAACTTTGACCTGGATACTGTAGAACGCATTACCGGGGTGCCCAAGGATAAGATAGCTGAAGCCGCCAGGATATATGCTACCAACAAGCCTGCCTCTATCCTTTATGCTATGGGAATTACCCAGCACTCTCACGGCACGGATAATGTAATAGCCACGGCTAACCTGGCGATGCTTACCGGGAATATAGGCAAGCCATCTAGCGGGGTTAACCCGCTGCGGGGTCAGAACAATGTACAGGGCGCTTGCGACCTTGGCGCTCTACCTGATGTCTATACCGGATACCAGGCAGTAGCTGACCCGGCGAGCCGGGGGAAAT
>CAYHAL010000002.1:70774-107312 GCA_964354655.1 uncultured Dehalococcoidales bacterium | reverse complement strand
CCAGTTATGTTAGTAAAGCATATAACTGGAAGCTTGTCAAGTTATGAGAGAATGCGGTTTTATTTGCATTTGGTTGAAAATAGCTCGCCGAGCCAGAGAAGTTACTGTATCAAGAGGGGGAATAATCGGATGGTAATAACTATCTTCGCTATTATAGGTGCGTTTTGTGTAACCCTAATTGGAGTGATTTTATTCACAGCATTATCACGGCTTCTTATTGCGCTATTCATCGATACATTGATATTAAAACGATATTCTTTTTTTCGCTTCCCTATAGCCCACAGGGATACCAGTGGAAACACTCAGAATAAAGAATATAAATTCCACCCAGTCCATTATATTGTTTATAGCTTCCAGTTTTTGAATAGACCACTTTGCTTCTTCTGCAAATGGTTTCAGAAGTCCACAGTAATCAACTGTCGCCGTAGTGCCAAGGATACAGAGGCTAGAGAACAAAATTATATAGACAGAAGTCCAGAAGCGACTTCTCATATAAACAATCTAACACGGGGTTCAGTCAATGGTCAACCAAATGCAAATAAAACCGAGAATGCAATACTTCGGGTCAATGCCCACTAAGGCATAGCTAGTTGCATAAGATAGCAGATTATTCAACCTTTATGGTCTAACAAATGAAAGAAACCCTAGGTTTTGAAGGAGCAAAGCCCTTGCTGTCCTGATAAATAATCTTGGGCCACTTGCTATAGCGCTGGTTTCAGGACTTCTACTTACTACAGTGCAGGTTTTAAAACTATGATTTGAGTGGTAGCTGGCAATTGCCCTGGTTTGAACTCCACCTGGCTAGCATCTAAGTGGCTTACTTCCTTCTTACCGCGAAGGAATTCTTCGACGCCAGTTATGGGGTAAGCACACTTGGCAGTCTTATAGTGCATCGGTATAATTACTTTAGGCTTAAGCCGGTCACAAAGCTGAGTGGCTACCTTAGCACCAATAGTGTAAAAACCGCCCACGGGAATAAATAGTATATCTATTTTACCCAATTCAGCCACCTGGTTATCACTGAGCTGGTGACCCAGGTCACCAAGGTGGCAGAGCCTCATGCCATCGACTTCAAAGCAGAGGATGGTATTTCTGCCCCTCTGCTCCCCACCAGCCGCATCATGGTAGGTTGGGATAGCCTTAAACTTTATCCCCTTAACTTCTACCATCCCTATAACTACCTTGGGGTTACCTTGAACAGTAGCTACATTGTTATGGTCGGCATGGTCATGGCTTACCATAACAATATCAGCCGATTCTTTTATCTGACCATAGCTCAAGTCGCCACCCACTTCATAGGGGTCAGTGATTATCTTTAGCCCGGTATCCGAGGTAATCAAAAAGGAAGCATGTCCCAGCCATTTAATCTTCATGGTCTAACCCCCTTTAATTCTTCTTTATTAACCCAATCCCCTTTAGATATTTATTAACCCACCCCCTTTATCCCCCTCCCTTATGAAGGGAGGGGGAAATAGCTTTTATAAGAGGGGCTAACGCCCCTCTTTAACTCCCCTTGGCTACTTCAGATAAGGAGGGGGAATTGGGTATATAAGAGGGGCTCCGCCTCTCTTTAACTTTCCTCAGAATCTCTCTGACTCTCCTTAAAGGGAGCCTTAGGGGGCTTTGGCTCTCCAAAACTCTCCTCTGCTACTACTTCAAAGTAAGGAAGGAGGAAGTAGCTTTTGAGGAGAAAGAGACCCTTCAAGCTTCCCCCTAATAAATGACCCTTAATTATTTAGCCAGAGAAAGGACTAGGTTAATCAGGGTACGGACTGACACCCCGGTAGCCCCTTTAACCAGGTAGCCTTGTTCCTTTTCGCTTAGCCTGGTGCCAGCAATATCCAGATGGACCCAGGGGGTGTCACCAACAAATTCAGCTAGAAACTGAGCGGCAGTGATAGCCCCACCGTATCTACCGCCGACATTCTTAATATCGGCGATATCGCTCTTGTTTTGTTCCTTATACTGCTCATGCATCGGCAGCTGCCAGATAAGCTCTCCGGCTTCAGCACCAGCGGCAATTAGCTTATCCACCAGCTCCTGATTATTGCCGAAAGCACCGCTATATACAGTGCCCAGGGCTACCCGGCAGGCTCCGGTTAGGGTAGCGACATCAATTATGAGTTTAGCCCCGAGCTTTTTAATATAGCCCAAGGCATCGGCTAAAGTAAGCCGTCCCTCGGCATCGGTAGAGATAATCTCAATGGTCTTACCATCAATAGCAGTTAGGATATCACCCGGCTTCAGAGCGCTATCGCCAGGCAGGTTTTCCGTAGCCGGGATGACAGCTATAACATTAATCTTGGGCTTAAGTTGAGCAATGGCACCGATGGCTGCTATAACCGCAGCCCCCCCAGCCATATCACCCTTCTCCTCCTCCATCTTCTCCGACGGCTTTATAGAGATGCCCCCAGAATCAAAGGTTATCCCCTTACCAACTAATGCCACGTCAGTTTCCTTGGAGTCAGTGCCCCGATAGTGGAGGACAATAAACTTTGGCGGTTGGCGGCTCCCCTGGGCCACACCTAACAGCGCCCCCATGCCCAACTCCTGCATCTGCTCACGCTCCAGAACAGTAAGCTCAAGCCCGTAATCCTTAGCCAGCTTGGCGGCTGTCTCAGCCATATGAGTCGGGGTCATATAGTTGGCTGGCTCGTTGACCATATCGCGAGCCAGGTTAGTTGCCTCGGCTAACACCCTCCCCTTATAGACGCCCTGTTCTAACCTTGGCAATTTGGCTTCATCAGCTACCACTATAGTAAGCTGCTTAACCTCGCCATACCCAGCTTCTTTGGTTATATGCCGGCGAAACGAATAAGTGCCAAGCAAGGCACCCTCAGTTACCGCTTGAGCAGCGCCCTCCGGGCTTATCCCGGCTATGCCTGCCCCCTGAGCAATAGTGGCAATACTAGCTACACCCTTCTGCCTAAGTAATCGGCATGTCTCAGCCACTGCTCCCCGAACCCTATCCTTGGATAGCTCCGACTTCTTGCCTAAACCGATAACTACCACCCGGGCTGATGGCAGCTTACCCAGGCTATGAACAATGGTAATCTCGTTAAGTTTACCCTTAATCTCGCCCTGAGCTACAAGCTGAGAAATAGCACCATCCAAGGTTTTATCTAGGCTTGCCGTATCGCCTTCAAGGTTCTTTATCTCCTCAAAATGGTTGACTATAATAGCGTCGGCTTTAATCTCAGCGATATTACCAACTATGACCTTAATCTCCATGTTAAATCTCCTGTCATCGACTAATTAACTATACTCTGGCTACCTACTTATTCCCAGCTAGATTGTTTAACCACCTCACCCCCTTTAAGCACCCAGAAAAATCTTCGATTTTTCTGGGAACCCGCTTTAGATATTTATTAACCCACCCCCTTTATCCCCCTCCCTTATGAAGGGAGGGGGAAATAGCTTTTATAAGAGGGGCATTAGCCCCTCTTTAACTCCCCTTGGCTACTTCAGATAGGGAGGGGGGATTGGTTATATAAGAGAGGCTACGCCTCTCTTTGACTCTCCTTCAAAGGAAAGGGGCTTCTTACCCCACAAAAACAAAGTTTTTGTGGGGACCCCGTATTCGCCCCTTCAAGCTTCCCTTCATAAACAATCTCTAAAATCTAGCGACTCGCCTCCCTTATAATTTTGTTCAAGACTGGGGTAATGTCACGAGAGGTATCCGCAACATAATGGTTACGGCTAATCTTCTGAACCGATGGCTTCATCCTCCGATATATTGCCCAGTCGGCATCTGATTTACTTTCTGAACCTTTTTGCCTGGCTTCAAGCCGGTCGTAAACCACCTTAGGTGGTGCCTCAACACGAACCAAGATTAGCTTGACATCCAAACGGTCGGCAATAGCATAAAGATGCTCGCGATGCCCCTCTGACAGATTGGTAGCGTCAAAAATAAGGGAGGTGCCCCGTTTCAGCAATCTCTCAATGAGAAGATGACATGCCCGGAAAAGGCGTGAGCTTTCATCCAAGTTATAACTTGGCGATGAGAAAAGGGTCTTGCGTAAGGCATCACTTTCCAGAATAATAACCGGTAGCCTCTGGGCTAATTGACGACAAAAATAAGATTTTCCTGTCCCAGGTAAGCCGCTGACAACGATAAACACCGGCTTGGCCATTGGCTCAGGAAGCTGTCCCAGGTTGTCAATCAGCCGCTGGGCATCGGAATCAAGTTCAACACTTTCCACACCCATTGAGTAAGAGTTCCCTCCCCTTCCACCAGGTAGTCTGGGGGAATAGTCTATAAAATTATTAAAATTGGCTTGGTCAGTTCTAATCTCCGCAGTAAAAAGCAACCCCAATCAGTCCAGGGCCAATGTGAACCCCCATTACCGGGGTAAATTCAATGACTAATAGCTCAGTGCAGTCAAAACGGGAAGAAATCTGGTCCCTGAGCACTAATGCCTCGTCTAGGGCATCGGCATGCATCACGGCTACATGAAGCGGCTGCCCGGTAACTATCTTCTGTCCCATAAGCTTTACCATGCGTTTTATGGCACCGGGGGTAGTTCGGGCATTGGTGACGGGACGAGCATCGCCTTCATTGAGGGTAAAAATGGGCTTAATCCGAAGCATTGAACTAGCCAAGGCAACTACCTTACGCACATGACCGCCTTTAACCAAATAATCAAGGGTATCAACCATAGCCAGTAAGCTTACCCGTTGCGCCACACTGTTAGCCGTTTTAATGACCTTAGTCAGGCTTTGTCCCGAAGCTGCTGCCCTGGCGGCAGCCAAGACAACCAATCCCTGAGCAGCAGCCGCACTGCCACAGTCAAGAACCTCAATAGTCACATCAGGGAGGGACTCTTTTGCCATCTCCATAGCTAACCGTGCCGAGTTAAATTGCCCGCTAAACTTTGATGACAGGGTGATACAGAGAATGTTATCTGCTCTCAGGCTGGCTCGACGGTAAGCCTCAAGGTGAGCCCCCGGTGACGAGTGCGAAGTAGCCGGAAGCCCCTTTGCCTGCCTGAGAAGGGCATAAAACTCAGCCGGGGTTATATCTATTCCATCCAGATAGGTCTTATCACCAAAAATAACATTCATTGGCACCAGTTCAATGGCATACTTCTCCGCCAGCTCTTTGGGAATGCAGGCACTACTATCAGTAATAATAGCTACTTTCTCAGCCATAGAAATTACCCTATATTGGGTAAAATAAGTATAGCAGATTTTGACTCCCTCTGCCTAGAGAATTGGATTAAACCCTATCTGAGTTGTTATACCCCACGCCTTTACAGTATAATAGCAAGCAAATTCGTTTTCGCCGCTTATATTGGAGAGAATATTATGACGGTGAGTCCAGTTAAAGAAGTGGTAGATATTATAAAAGAGGAAGGCGGTGAAATCCTCAAGTTATGCTACCAGTGTGGTACCTGCACCGCAGTGTGCCCCTGGAACAAGGTGAGAAGTTTTATCGTTCGCCGAATAATGCACCAAGGGCAGTTGGGGCTAATTGATTTTGAAGACGAAGATATATGGCTATGTGCTACTTGCAATAATTGTGTTAAGCGATGCCCCCGAGGTGTGGAAATCATAGATATTATGCGAGCTCTGCGCCGGGCGGTTACTGAGTTAGGCATAGCTAAGGTCCCTGACTCACTCCGAATTACAATTAAAAACATCTCAGCCATTGGTAATCCATTAGGCGAGCCAGCGGAAAAACGAGCTGACTGGGCAAGAGACCTTAATGTAAAACTGCACACTCAAGAAACTGAAATATTGTATTTCCCCTGCTGCATTCCAGAATATGACCCGGGTATCCAAAGGGTGGCTCGGGCTACAGTCAACATCCTTAAAAAAGCCAAAGTGGATTTTGGCATCCTGGGGAGTAAAGCTAATTGCTGTGGTGAGAGTGTTCGTAAAGCCGGCGATGAGAACCTGTTTCAACAACTGGCTCAAAATAACATTAGCACTTTTGAAGAAACGAGGGTCAAGAAGGTGGTCGTCTCTTCCCCCCACTGCTACCACACCTTCAAAAATGAATACCCTAAGCTGGGTGGAAAGTTTACGGTAGTCCACCTTTCCCAATATCTACTCGACCTTATTAAACAGGGCAGGTTAAGTTTCACCAAAGAGGTAAACAAGAAAGTTACTTATCATGACCCCTGTTATCTGGGGCGCCATAATGATATCTATGATGAGCCCAGGGAGGTTCTAAAGAGTATCCCCGGTCTAGAGCTGGTCGAACTGCCATATTACCGGGAAAACAGCCTATGCTGTGGGGGTGGAGGTGGTCGGATTTGGATGGAAACTAAACGTGACGAAAGATTCTCCGATATGAGGCTTGAGCAGGCTCTCAGTGTAGGTGCCAATGTATTAGCCGCGGCTTGTCCTTATTGCCTGCTCAACTTTGCCGATAGCGTGTTAACCCTAGATAAAAGCGACATCATTGAGATTAAGGATATTTCGGAATTAGTTCAAGAAGCCCTATAGCCAAGGGCGTTTAATCAACCTGAAAGCGAGGGGGGGGGAAATGGGGAGCGAGCCCAGAATTGGAGTATATGTCTGTCATTGTGGCAGCAATATTGCCGGCACCGTTGATGTAGAGGAAGTTACCGAGTTTGCCCGAGGTCTAGATGCGGTGGTAGTAGCCCGCAACTATGTCTTTATGTGCTCTGACCCGGGGCAGGAAGTTATCAAGGATGATATTAAGGATTTAGGACTTAATCGGGTAGTTGTCGCTGCCTGTTCACCAACAATGCATGAGCTTACCTTCCGCCGCGTCCTTGAGGAAACCGGGGTAAATCCATACCTATTTGAGATGGCGAATATTCGTGAGCAATGCTCCTGGGTGACCGAGGACAAGCGGATGGCTACAGAGAAAGCCAGGGCGCTGGTCGGCGCTGCCGTCAAGCGGGTCTATTATCACCAACCTCTAGAAACGAGGAGGGTTCCATTTAATCCCAATACCCTGATAATAGGTGGTGGGATTGCTGGTATTCAAGCGGCTCTAGAGATTGCCAATTCGGGACATAAGGTCTATCTGGTAGAGAGGAGCCCCAGCATTGGGGGGCATATGATTCAATTGGATAAGACGTTCCCCACTCTGGACTGCTCAGCTTGTATTCTCACGCCCAAGATGACACAGGTAGGCTCTCACCCCTATATTGAGCTAATGAGTTATAGCGAGGTAGAGGAAGTTTCCGGCTATATTGGCAATTTCAAGGTCAGAATCAGACAAAAGGCAAGGTATGTTGATGCCGATAAGTGTAATAGCTGTGGCATTTGCCAGGAAAAGTGTCCGTGGAAGGTTGACAGTGAATTTGACGTTGGAATGGGCAAGAGGAAGGCTATTTATACCCCCTTTCCTCAAGCGGTGCCTAACATACCAGTCATTGACCGTGAGCACTGCGTCTATTTCCTAAAAGGCACCTGCCGCGCCTGTGAGAAGTTCTGCGAGGTAAAGGCTATTGATTTTGAACAAGAAGATAAACTTGTTGAAGTGGAGGTAGGCTCAATAATCTTAGCCACTGGTTTTGATGTGTTTGACCCTACCCCTATCTACGAGTATGGCTATAAGCAACTGGATAATGTTGTTACCAGCCTTGAGTTTGAGAGGCTGGTCAACTCAGCCGGACCAACCGGGGGCAACATAGTGCTTAAGGATGGCTCCACCCCCCAGAGCATTGCTATCATCCACTGTGTCGGTAGCCGGGACAAAAATTATCATGAGTATTGCTCTCGGGTATGCTGTATGTATGCCCTTAAGTTTGCGCACCTGATAAAAGAAAAAATCAATGCCGATGTCTATCAATACTATATAGATATGCGTTGCTTTGGTAAGGGCCATGAGGAATTCTACGAGCGCCTTTCCGATGAAGAGGTAAATTTTATCCGAGGGAAGGTAGGTGAAGTCACCAACCAAGCCCTAAGTGAGGAGGAGAAAGGGAAGCTGGTAGTGGTGGCTGAGGATACCTTGCTGGGTTCAATAATAAGGGTGCCGGTAGACATGGTTATCCTGTGTGTGGCTATGGAGCCACAACCGGATGTGGAGGCGGTTGCCCGGCTATTCACTATCAGCCGAAGCGTTGATGGCTTTTTCCTGGAGAAGCACCCCAAGCTGGACCCGGTAGCTACGAACACAGACGGTATCTTTGTTGCCGGTTGCTGTCAGGGGCCAAAGGATATTCCTGATACGGTAGCCCAGGCTTCAGCAGCGGCGGCTCGGGTCTTAGCCCTGATTAGTAGGGGTGAGGTAGAGGTTGAGGCAGCTACCGCGGTTATTGATGAAAGAATCTGCTCTGGATGCCAGCTTTGTTCCGTTATTTGCGCTTACCATGCTATTACCTTTGATGAGAAGGAGAGGGTGTGTCGGGTTAATGAGGCGCTATGTAAAGGGTGCGGGGCTTGCGTCGGCGGCTGTCCCAGCGAGGCTATTACCGGTAAGCATTTTACTACTGAGCAAATCTTAGCTGAAATCGAAGGGATATTAATATGAGCTTTGACCCCAAAATTGTTGCCTTTTTATGCGAGTGGTGTTCTTACCGTGGCGCTGACCTAGCCGGGACTTCAAGAATGAAGTACCCTGCCAATATTAGACCGATAAGGGTTAAGTGCAGTAGCCGAGTGGAGCCTACCTTCATTCTGAAAGCGCTTCAAACCGGGGCTAGTGGAGTACTAGTTCTGGGTTGCCACCCCGGTGATTGTCACTATACTAATGGAAACTATAAAGCAATTCGGCGTATGGCGCTACTTAATAAGTTGCTTGAACAGCTTGGTATTGAAAAGGAGCGGGTACGCCTGGACTGGGTCTCGGCTTCTGAGGGTAACAAGTTCGTGTCAATTGTTAATGATATAACTGCCAAGATAAAGGAGCTGGGTCCTTTAACCAAGGTATTTTAATAAATAGGGGGCAGGATGCCATGAATATGATAGTTTGTGTCAAGCAGGTTATTGACCCTGAGGCACCACCAGCTAGCTTTAAGGTTGACTCGGCTAAGAATAAGGTAATGGTACCACCAGGTGTGTCAGCGGTAATCGACCCATATGCTGAGTATGCGGTGGAAGCAGCACTAAGGATTAAAGATGCCCACGGGGGCAAAATCACGGCTCTAAGCCTAGGCACAGGGCTTCTGCGGGAGGTAATAAAAAAACCATTAGCTATGGGGGTTGATGAGCTTATCTTGCTGGAGGATGAAGCCTTTGCCGAGGGTGATAGCTGGTCAACAGCCTATGCCCTGGCTATGGCTATTAGGAAGGTAGGGGACTATGACCTCATCTTTTGCGGACGGGAGGCTGCTGACTGGGATGCAGGGCAGGTAGGCTCCGGCATCGCCGAAATACTGGGGCTACCAAGCGTAACCTTAGCCCGGAAAATTGAAACCACCGATGGCAAGGCCAGGGTGGAGAGGCTAACCGATGATGGCTATGAGGCGGTTGAGGTATCCCTGCCCGCCTTGATTACAGTCAGTAATGAGCTTGGTGAGCCTCGTTACCCCACCATAAAAGGAATCCTGGCGGCTAAGAAGAAAGAGCCCATTATCTGGAAACCAGCCGATATCGGGGTTGAGCCGTCTCAGGTCGGGGAGGCTGGTCGCCGCACCAGGCTGCTGAAGCTGTTCCAACCAGTCCATGAAGTTAAGTGTGAAATTGTAGACGGGGAGAGTCCTGAAGAGGCAGCAATTAATCTAGCCCTGAAACTAAGGGAGGCTAAAATATTGTAGACTGGCAATAAGGTGTTTTATCGTAGTTAAGGAGGTAGGTATTAATGGCTGAGTATAAAGGGGTTATGGTTCTTGGTGAAGCTAAAGCTGGAAAGCTAGCGGTAATTGCCACCGAGCTACTGGGCTGTGGTCGAAGGCTGGCTAACGACCTGGGGCAGGAAGTATGTTGCCTATTGGCAGGCAGCGACATAAGCAGATTAGCCCAAGAGGCAATTGCCTTTGGTGCGGATAAGGTATATATAGTTGATGACCCGTTACTTAAGGACTACCAGACGGATTCCTATGTGTCAGTGGTAGAACAGGTAGCCAAGCAGGTAATGCCTCAGGTTATCCTTCTCGGGCAGACTGATATTGGTCGTGACCTAGCCCCCAGGCTCGCCTTCAGACTGGGCACGGCAGTTACTACCGACTGCATAGAACTAGCTATTGACCCGGAGTCAAAGTTGCTGATGCAAACCAAGCAGGTCTACGGTGGTAACGCCCAGGCTATCTTTACCTGTGGGTCCTATCCGCAGATAGCCACGGTTAGAGCCAAAGCAATGTCGCCTCTGGAGCGGGACGAATCAAGGCGCGGAGGGGTTATTACTATCAAGGCTAGCTTAGACCGACAAACCATAAGGACCATAGTCTTGGAGAAGGTAGTAGAGGAGGTGGAGGGGATTAAGCTGGAGGAGGCTGAGGTAGTGGTCGGTGGCGGTAGAGGCATTGGCAGTGCCGACGGTTTTAAGCAACTGGAAGAACTGGCTAAGATATTGAACGGGGCAGTAGGGGCTAGCCGTCCACCCTGTGATAATGGCTGGGTGCCCACCTCTTACCAGATAGGTCTTACGGGTAGGATTATCGCCCCCGACCTTTACATTGCGGTAGCCCTCTCTGGTTCCAGCCAGCACATGGCTGGTTGTTTTGGGGCTAAAAACATCGTGGCGATAAATAAAGACCCAGAGGCAAACATCTTCAGGGAAGCCCACTTCGGCGTGGTTGGCAACTGGAAACAGGTGCTACCTGCCTTCACTGAGAAGGTGGGGGAGCTCCTAGCTAAATAACAGCACTGGGATTATTTAAGCATCATAGATAAACCAAATTAAGTAGATGGGGGGAGGCTAATTGTGGGAGAACAGAACCTAGATACCCTGGCTGATAGAGTGGCTGAGTTAATTGTGAATGCTAAAAGGGTGGTCGTCTTTACCGGGGCTGGGGTTAGTACTGAATCAGGCATGCCCGATTTCCGCAGTCCCGGTGGAATCTGGGAGAGGTTTGACCCGGCTGACTTCACCTATCAGAAGCTTATGAGTAGCCCCGAGTCCAGGGGAAAATGGTGGCAGATATTTCGGGAAAGGGGGTTAACCACTGAGGCTGAGCCAAACCAAGCCCACTTGGCTATCGCTGAGTTGGATAAGCTGGGCAAGCTTGATTGTGTCATTACTCAAAATGTGGATAATCTGCACTGTAAAGCAGGGTTGGCAGAAGACAAGGTATTTGAACTCCATGGCAATATACGGTGGGTCGTTTGTTTGAGCTGTGGTAAGCGTTACCCTATGGAACAAATTAAAGCCAGGCTGGATAAGGGCGAGGAAATCCCAGCATGCGAGTCCTGCCAGGGTATCCTGAAGCCAGATATTGTCCTCTTTGGTGAGATGCTACCGGAGAAGGCATTAAAGGAAGCAACCTCCCGGTCACAGAGGTCTGACCTATTTATTGTGATTGGCTCGACACTGGTTGTTTACCCTGCCGCCTATATGCCTATCTATGCCGTTGATTCGGGAGCCAAATTAGTTATCATCAATCTCAGCCCCACCCCCATGGACAACCAAGCCACCGTCCTGATTAGGGCTAAGGCTGGTGAAGCAATGTCAAAGGTAATACAACGGGTAAGGGAAAAGGTCGGCAGACTTTAGCGCACACGGACGATAGCGACATAAACGCCCAGAGCCACGGCTAAAGGGTCAAGAAAGCTAAACCTGCCAAACCAAACCCCCCACGGCGGGAACATATAAACTAAATAACTTAATGCCACGGCAATGCCGGCAATAATGACTAACCCCCGGCTACGCTTACGGTTAACCGAAAGGCCAATCAACTCGCCAATGGCAAAGCCAAAAGCCGATGCCAACAGGAAATTAAAGTAAACGAAGGGCATTACCGCCCTAATTGCCCCCCAAGCAGCACCGCAGGCAAAAATCATACCTACTGCGGCGCTTATAGCCTGGAGATAATACCTAGGAGTAACCCAAAAGGTGGGCAGCTTCTGCAGCCGAGCACAATCGGGGCAGCGAGCACCAACCGGCGTCTGCACCAGGCACCTGGGGCAGATGGGCTTGCCACACTTACCACATCTCAGGTTGGTTTCAACATCGGGGTGAGTAGCACATCTCATCTTATTAAGCAGTAACTATTTTAACTAATATTGAGATGGTGGGGGTTGACTAGTTTTAGTGCCCGCTGCTCGGCTAGAGCGATAAGGCGTTCCGCTGCCTCTATTGGCACATCATTACCACCAATTATAGTCTCAGTGCTAGGGTCTAGACCATGGTAATCGCTACCCCCGGTAACCATAAGATTGTGCCTACGGGCTAAGCCAACCAGCCAGCTTACTTTGTCAGCAGTGTAACCATTGTAATAGGCTTCGATGCCTACCAGACCAATTGCCTTTAGCTTGATAACCAGTGCCTCCGAGTGGTTAACAGTTAGCGGGTGTGCCAGCACTGGTAATCCGTTAACCCGCAGTATTAGTTCCACTGCCTTAGCCGGCGTCATCCTTTCCCACTCAATATAGGCAGGTCCATCACAACCTAAATATTTAGTGAATGCCTCACTGACCGAAGCGACATAACCCTTGTCTAACATGGCTTGAGCAATATGAGGGCGACCAATAGAACCACTACCAGCTATTTCCTGGACTTGCTGCCATTCAATATTGATACCTAAACTCCTCAGTTTAGCAATTATTCCTTGCGCCCTCTCCTGCCGGGAATTACGCATCCTCTCCAGTCTAGCCCCTAACTCCTGACTGGTATAATCGATAAAGTAGCCTAGAATGTGAACATCGACCCCGGGGGCATCGGTACTCATTTCAATGGCAGGTATCACTTTTAGCCTGGGGAAAGCCCTTGCCGCTTCTAAGGCGGGAGCAACACCATCCACTGTGTCATGGTCGGCAAGAGCAATAATGGTTAACCCGTTCGCGGCTGATTTACAGATAATCTCTTCTGGGCTAAGTCGACCATCAGAGGCAGTGGAGTGTATATGGAGGTCTACCTCAGACACTATTACTCCACCTCCTGATAGATACGGTCAATGCTTATTGCCTTGCCACTATTCTCATCCACCCCAACCAGAACGGCACTAAATATTGCTTTGCCTTTGCCTACAGACAAGTGATGGGGCATCATGGTCAGAAAATGATTAAGTACTGTCTCAGCGTCATCACCAATAATTGAATCAATAGGTCCGGTCATGCCGATATCGGTAACATAGGCGGTGCCTTGAGGCAGTATCTGAGTGTCAATGGTGCCGACATGGGTATGGGTGCCGAGCACAGCACTGACTCGGCCGTCCAGGTATCGCCCCATGGCTATTTTCTCCGATGTTGCCTCAGCATGAAAATCAACAATTATAACCGGTGGCTTATGTTTAAGCTCAGCTAACAGCTTGTCCATGGCTCTAAATGGGCAATCAAAATTGCCGATAAAGGTCCTGCCGATTAGACTAACCACCATAACCCGACCGGTTGATAGATAGCCCTTGCCGGGCACACCTGGGGGGTAATTTAATGGACGTAGAATAGGCATGTCACTATCAAGGTAGGGGATAATCTCTTTCTGAGCCCATATATGGTTACCCGAGGTCAAGACATCAACACCGGCATCAAGTAGTGCCTTGGCTGTAGTTAAAGTTAAACCTAAACCGCCGGCAACATTCTCAGCGTTAGCAATAACCAAGTCCAGCCTATATTGCTGACGAAGGCTGGGCAAAATTGCACCTAACGCTTGCCTGCCAGGTCTACCAATTACGTCACCAACCACTAGTATTAACAATAGCCTTTCCTACTTGGCATAGTCTATAGCCCTTGTCTCCCTGAGTACGGTAACCTTTATCTGCCCGGGGTACTCCAGGGTTTCCTCTATCTTCTTAACAATGTCTCGTGCCAGCTTCATAGACCCCAGGTCATCAATCTCTTCTGGCTTGACCAAGATACGGACTTCTCGACCGGCTTGAATAGCATAGGACTTTTCCACTCCAGTAAAGCTATTGGCTATATCCTCAAGGGCTTTTAGCCGTTTCAGGTAGCTCTCTAACATCTCACGCCTGGCTCCAGGTCTGGCACTACTGACAGCATCAGCCGCCGAGACAATATAACCCCAAATGCTTGCTGTCTCGGTTTCACCATGGTGCTCGGCAATGCCCTGAACCACCTCGGCTGATTTATCCCATTGCTTAACTAGGTCGGCCCCAATAGCGGCGTGGCTACCTTCTACCTCCCGGTCCACCGCCTTACCAACGTCATGCAACAACCCGGCTTTCTTAGCTATACCAACATTGGCACCCAACTCGGAAGCAATCATACCAGCCAGATAGGCAACCTCAATACTATGGGCTAAGACATTCTGGCCATAGCTAGTGCGAAACTTAAGGCGACCAAGTAGCCTAATTAACTCTGGGGGCAATCCATGCACCCCTACCTGGTAGGCTGCCTGCTCTCCAGCGCTATAGATAGTAGCCTCTACCTCCTCCTTAGCCTTGGCCACCATCTCCTCAATGCGAGCCGGATGGATGCGACCATCAAGGATAAGCCTACTTAGAGCGAGGCGAGCCACTTCTCGCCGCACCGGGTCAAAGCTAGACAGGGTCACTGCCTCGGGGGTATCGTCAATAATCAGGTCAACGCCAGTTGCCTGCTCCAAGGCTCTGATATTGCGACCCTCCCTCCCGATAAGCCGACCCTTCATCTCATCGCTGGGGAGGGGAACACTGGCCACGGTAGTTTCAGATACAACCTCAGAGGCAGAACGCTGGATAGCCTCGGATAAAATTTCCTGGGCTTTCTTATCAGCCTCATCTTTCAATTCAACCTCCCACTGCCGAAGCCGCCGCGAGGCTTCCTCCCGCAGCTCGGTCTCCACAGCCTCAAGCAGTGCTTGCTTTGCCTCAGCACTAGACATGCCTGAAATCAGCTCTAGCTGGCTTAACTGCTTATTCCTAGCCTCTTCAAGCTGGGCACGAATGGACTCTATTTGCTTCTCTTTGCTAGCCAGATTACGCTCGCGCTGGTCTACACCCTCTATCTTGTGGTCTAAGGTGGCTTCCTTTTGAGCCACACGGCTCTCATGGCGCTGTAGTTCAGAGCGCCGCTCTCGATACTCTGCCTCAGCCGCTGACTTAAGTTTCGCCGCCTCCTCCTTAGCCTCATGAACCACCTCCCTGGCTTTGAGCTCAGCTTCAGCCGTTAGCCTAGCCACCTTCTTCTCAGCAGCACGCATTTCCTGCGTAAGCCTAAATCGTCTAAAGAAGTAGATAAATGCTGCCCCAGACACGGCACCAATGATAAAACTAAATATAATGGTTAGTATATTTATTGTGGTTACATTTATTGGCATTTTGCCTCTCTTTCCGTGGCTTTAATTCCACCTATAATTAAGTGTGCCAGCCACGTGCTTATTTAAATTCAAGGTAAAAAACTATCTAGACCCCTCTTGCCATATCCTTTCCACGGTATGACTTATCACCTCATAACTAAAGCCACGCCGTTTAAGATATTCACCCAACCGATAACGAAAGCTCTGATAGTCAGACTTAGGTAAACTACGGGCTTTATTAACAGCAGCTCGATAAGCACTATCATCGTCATCGATTACATCAGCCACCCCGTCTATAACCTCTTGGGCTACCCCCTTTTGCCTTAGTTCTAACTTAGTTAGCCACCGACTGCGAGGGCTAAACGATTCCCGGTTATCCTTCCAGAATTGAGCAAAGGCGGTATCATCTACCAGTCCCTGCTCCTTTAGCTTAGCCAGCGCCACCTCGACACTATCGCCATCAAAACCACGCCGGTAAAGTCGCTCTCTTAGCTCAAACTCGCTTCGAAGGCGATAGCTAAGGTAGCGAGTAGCAGCAGCAAGGCAGCGGTGGAAGTTGTCCGACCTAGCTAGTGCTTCAATGTGACTGGTAGATAGCTCTTGCCCCACCTGTAAGCCCTGTTTTATCGCTACTTCAGCTGCCAGACTAAAAGCGAACCTGCCATCTAGGAATACGTTCACCCGCTTTCCCCTATCCTGCCTGAAACGGATGGCGGTAATTTTGCTCATTAACTCGCCTACCCCCTTTAAACACGTAAAGCTGAAGCCTATGCCTCAGCCTTACTTACTCCTATTACCTATACTTACCAGGTTATCTATCTAAGATGTCTTAATCATCGGACGACGGAATATGAGTGGTGGCGGCTGAGGCTCTAATCTGTTGCTCAAGCTCCTGAGCCAGTTCCGGGTGCTGGTTCAGGTACTGCTTAGCACTCTCCCTTCCTTGTCCCAAGCGAACATCACCGTAGGAGAAAAAAGCGCCAGCCTTCTTCACTAGCCCCCACTCAACACCAAGGTCGATAAGATTACCCACCTTGCTTATGCCGTGGTCAAACATGATATCAAACTCAGCACTCCTGAAGGGAGGGGCAACCTTATTTTTGACTACCTTGGCCTTGATATGACTACCTATTGCCTCATTCCCCCCTTTGATTGTTTCCATCCGCCTTAGGTCTATTCTTACCGAGCTGTAAAACTTCAATGCCCTGCCGCCTGGCGTCACCTCAGGGTTGCCAAAGACAATACCAACTTTTTCTCTTAGCTGGTTAATGAATACTACCGCTGTACCTGACTTACCGATAGCAGCCGCCAGCTTTCTTAGGGCTTGTGACATCAGGCGAGCCTGTAAGCCAACATGGGCATCCCCCATCTCCCCCGCAATTTCAGCTCTGGGCACTAAGGCAGCTACACTATCAATCACTATCACATCGACAGCCCCACTCCTGACCAGCGCCTCAGTAATGTCCAAAGCCTCCTCGCCAGCATCAGGTTGGGAGATGAGCAGGTTATCAACATTAACCCCACAATTGCCGGCATAGGTAGGGTCTAGGGCGTGCTCCACATCGATATAAGCAGCCGTACCTCCCCGCTTTTGGGCTTCAGCAATTATATGCTGACCTAAGGTAGTTTTCCCTGATGCCTCAGGGCCAAATATTTCAGTAATCCGGCCTCTGGGAATACCTCCCACACCCAAGGCTAGGTCTAACGACAATGACCCAGTGGGGATAGCTTCAATCGGTGGTATAGCCGCCGCCTCCCCCAGCTTCATTACTGAGCCTTTACCATATCGCCTTTCAATTTGGCTTATAGCTAGCTCTAGCGCCTTCTCCTTTTCGGTGACCATCTTCGCCTTAACTCAATGATAACACAGGCACCACATCAAAACAAGTGGACATAATAAGTTCTTGCTACTTGACCATCCTAATAGTATTAGATTGGTTGCCAATCCTGCTCACTATAGAAACCTAGACCAAAGAACCCTGGACCGATGTGTGTCGCTAATACCGGTCCGAGCTCAATAAGCTCTAGCTCAGCGCAGTTGAAATTGGCGGCAACCTCCCTCTTCAATGCCAAAGCCGGCTCAATGGCGTGGGTGTGAACCACCCCAACATGAATGGGGGGGCTCACTTTTACCCTCCCCTTCATAAGCTCTAGGATATAGTCTAGGGCTTTACCGACGGTCCTCGTCTTGGCTAGGACTTTGGTCTCTCCACGCTCAAAGGCTAAGACCGGGGTGATCCTGAGTATGGTACCAAGTAAGGCCTTTGCCACCCCAATACGCCCGCCTTTCCACAGATACTCTAGGGTGCTAAACGCCCCCACAGCATTCATGCATACGTTGAGCTTTTCAATAGAAGCTTTGAGCCGGGATAAGGGCTGCCCCCTTCTAGCCGCTTTAGCCGCAGGAGCAATCAACATCCTCAGGGCTACCGAGAGTGAATCCACTATCTCAATCTGAGCTTGTGGCAGCTCGTCTCTGGCAGCTATAGCTGAATTGATTGTCCCGCTTAGCTTGCTGGAAATATGAATAGAAAGAATTGGATGACCACGTCGGGCTAGTTCGCGGTATACATTGACAAAATCGCTTTTTGACGGCAACGAGGTAGTAGGTAAGGTTCTGACTTTGGTTAGTCGGCGATAGAATTCCTCAGTGGTAATGTTGACCCCTTCACTATAGACATCTGTCCCGAAGATAACCTTGAGCGGTACAACGTGAACGTCGTATCTGGCAATCTCTTCCGGCGTTAGGTAAGCAGTACTGTCGGTAACAATTTTAACCTTAGTAGTCACCATTTTAGTCCTCCTAAAAGCTAGCCACCGGAGGGGGCAAGCGCTTATGGGCACTAGCAGCTATCATGGACTCAATCTTCTGCCTCAGCCCAATTGATGCCTCACCAGTAATTAGATAGTGGTCGAGCTCGTCATAGCTAAACCCTAGCTCACCTTCATCGGTTTGCCCTTGCCATAGACCTGCCGAGGGGGGCTTATCAATAATTGGCTGCGGGATACCCAAGAAATTAGCCAATTCCCTAACCTGCCCTTTGACTAGGTTACCCAAGGGCAAAATATCCACCCCTCCATCTCCATATTTAGTAAAGTAGCCTACAGCCAGCTCGCTCCGGTTACCTGCCCCAGCCACCATGTATCTTAACTGATTGGCAAAGTAATAAAGGGTAAGCATCCTCAATCTAGCTTTGAGGTTGGCTTTAGTTAGCTGGCTGACACTAGGCTCTGCTGTATCACTGGGTAAAGCCTTAAGCAAGGTATCAAAGACAGGGTCAAGAACCACCACTTTGGTCGGGATGGCAAACTGCCTAGCCACCACCAGGGCATGCTCCTCGTCCTCCCTACTACTCCAGCAAGGCATAACCACCCCCAACATGTTTCGGGAGAAAGCCCGGTGACACAATACCGCCAACACCGAGGAATCAAGCCCACCACTCATCCCTACCACCACCCCTTCACCCCCGGCAGCTGATACCTGCTCCCGCATCCACAAGACTAATTTACTAGCTAGCTCTGCTACCTCCATATAAATAGTATACTACGCTAGCTGGTTAATTACTAGATTGACAAATTTTATTGAGGCAGCATCGCTGGCACAGGGGACGGCTACGACAGACATCCTTAGCCAGGCAGACCAACAGGGCGTGGTACTCCTTGAATAGCTCAGCATCGGCTGGCAGATTGTCCGTAAAAAGTGACTGATAGGCAGTATAGCTATCGGTCTCGGGAGCCAGACCGATACGGCTAAGGATGCGACGGCTATAAGCATCAATAACAAAGGTTGGCTTGTTGGCACCATAAAGTATTATAGAATCGGCGGTCTCCTCGCCGATACCATGGACGGAAAGCAGTTGTTGGCGGAGGCCATTAATAGCAAACAGCTTATCAAGGTCATCTTTGCAGCAGTCTCCGAGCCAGAAAGCCAGGGACTTAAGCTTTAGCGCTTTGGCATTAAAGTAACCGCAGGGACGGATATGGGCAGCGACCTCATTTAGGGGGAGTTGGCGTAGCGCCTTTGGTGACAGTGCCTTGGCTGCTTTCAGATTGGCTATAGCCTTCTCCACATTACTCCAAGCGGTGGACTGGGTAAGGATAGCACCGACTATCATCTCAAACGGTTCGTCTGCTGGCCACCAATACTGCGGTCCATAGCGGTCCATGAGCCGGTGGTAGATATTTTGCAGTGCTTGGCTTATTGATTGGTTACTCATTGAGGCACTTTGGCATCAGCTACGGCATCACATCCCGGGATATAGGGTTTTATATCTATCACCGGCGTGCCATCAAAAGCATCAAGCCCCTTAACCGTTAATATGTTACCCCGGCGCTTGAGCAATCTAACAGTAGCTTTGCCTATCGGATTTGGTCTCTTCGGCGACCGGGTGGCAAAAAGCCCCACCAGAGGCAGCTCCGGTGTGCCCATGGGGTGAACCTTGAGCGGCACTTTACCACGGGCAGCTTGGTGCATCCAGTAAAGGACTATGATATGGGAAAATCCCTCCAGTCCATCCAGCGCTTTGGTTAGGCTACTATCAATCACTATTTCAGAAGTGATTTTCCCCCAGTCGGGCTTTGCCGCTGGCTTAGCCTTATTTCTGACCACGCCAATAGCTTTTAAGGTCAACTCTTTAGCCAATTTAATCCCCGCTTCAAGTTGTCGCCAACAAAACATTAACATATACTTACCCACGTAGACAAATATTTAGCTTGGTTTGTGGGCTCGGAGAGTCTATAATAGGCTAGCAGAATTAACTATGGGTGACTGAAAGGAGGTCAATCCTAATGACTAAAGCCAAGGCAGGTATTATCAATGTTACCGGCTATGCCGGTGTTGAGCTAGCCAGACTACTGTATCAGCACCCAGGGGTGGAGCTTACTTCGGTTACCGGGCGGAGTGCTGCTGGAAAGAAAGTAGGCGAGGTCTTCCCTCACCTGGCTTGTATTGACCTGACTGTTGAAGCCGAACTGGGGGAGGTTGATTTAGCTTTCTCAGCTATGCCCCATAAGGAAAGCGTGGGACAGGTCATACCGCTGCTAGACCGCAGGGTTAAGGTAGTGGACATCAGTGCCGATTTCAGGCTGAAGGATGCTAATGAATACCTGCAGTGGTATGGTTTTACCCACCCCGCCCCGGAACTACTGAAGCAAGCAGTATATGGGTTAACCGAGCTATACCGGTCTCAGGTTGCCTCTGCCCGGCTGGTAGCCAACCCTGGTTGCTACCCCACCGGGGCAATTCTAGCTCTAGCCCCGGCGGTCAAGTCAGGTGTAATTGAGCCGGAGATTATTATTGATAGCAAATCAGGGGTATCTGGAGCCGGCAGAACCCTCAGCCTGCAAACCCACTTTGCCGAAGCCAATGAAGATGCTACCGCCTATGCTTTAGACGGGCACCGACACCTGCCTGAGATTGTCCAGGAACTAAAGCTGCTCAGTCCCCAACGTTCGCTTTCAATAACCTTTGTCCCCCATCTAATACCAATGACCAGGGGGATATTGACCACCAGCTATGCCCCACTAGCCTCGGGTAAAGTCTCGGTTGACAAAAAGGGCAGGAAGGAGCTATTTCACCTCTACTTGGACTTCTATAAGGATGAACCCTTTGTCAAGGTAGTTGAATTTCCACCCCACACCAAGCACACCTGGGGAAACAACCTTTGTCTTGTTCACCCGACCATTGACACCAGGACAGGGAGGCTGGTAGTTATTAGCAGTATTGATAACCTAGTTAAAGGAGCGGCGGGGCAAGCTATCCAGAATATGAACCTTATGCTGGGCTTGCCTGAAACTACCGGGCTTGAGGCACTGGCTATTTATCCGTGAAGTTTTAGGGCTTTTGGGGCTCGGCGCCCTTGATTTGAATATAGTCAAACATGGTGCCGCTGGCTTCCCTGAGTTTCAGGCAGTCAATAATACCCTTATATTTGCCACCCAGTAACCCCTCGCCAATGATATATGCCCCTTCGGCAGCTTCCTTGGCGACTCTAGCCTGTCGCCTCACCTTTCGCACCTTGCCGAATTGAGCTAGCTTTACTGACAGTGCCTCGGCAAGCTCGGGGATTCCAGAAAGCCTACCGGAAAGCAAAATCTCCCTTGGTCTCTCCACGGAGATTGTTATCGCCGCCACCCCTTTAGTTATGCTTTCCAATAGCATATTCCAGGAGTCCGAATATTTATGGTGCTTTTTAGCCAGCTCCTCAGGGGTCAAATCCTGCTTGCCGCTGACATCTTTAGCCCCGCCGCTAAAGAGCACTATCCCGGGGAATTTCCCCAGGCGTACCGCCAGCTCGGAATCCATAGTCCCCAAGGTGATGAAGCCGGGGCCACCCGATGTTCCACCAAGACCATCAATTATCCTGCCACCGTCAACACCGATTACAGCATTGAAGGCGTAACCTATCTCGGCGAGGATGAAGGAGGTCTGATTGTAGTCTATGCGGTAAAGCTCTGCCTGGTCTTTAATCGCCAAGGCAACACAGCATACTTTATCCGCAGTGCCCATATCCATCTTGTTGGCTTTCCGATAAAGGGGCACGGTGGGGAGGTGAATGACCCCGGGGGTGAAATAGACCGGGAAGCCCTCGCTCTTCATCAGCCGGAGAACCATCCTGATGCCGTCATATAACGGGATACTCTTGTCATCAGGCACCATGAGGGTTAGGTCCCTTTCGGTTATATCCTTGATTGGGGTCACCGACAGACCATAACCAGAGGGACCGACTATCATATCCAAGGGAAAGGCACTTTTAACCGTATCCAAGAGCACACTGGGGTTTTGGGCAACCTCAGGCACCGGCACGGAGGTATCCAGGATAACCCTTTCCCCATCCATACCAAAGAAGTCAAAACTCCCTGTCCCAGGGTCAATGCCGATAACTTTCATCTAATCTCCTCCCTGACGGCTGATTTAAGGCTTAACGGGCAAACCGGGTCAGAGGCAAGCCAGTCGCCGGTGAGGACAAAGGTTCGGGAACGGCACCCCTTACAGTCCTCCAGATACTGGCAACTTTGGCAATATCCGGTTTTGGTTTTTGAGTCTTTAATCTGGTGAATAAGGGGGGAGGAAAGCATATCATTCCAGATTTCATCCAGTGGCTTATCATTGACGTTACCAACGGTCATCGGGGGGAAGCTACAAGGTTTCACCCCGCCATTGGTCTCAATGAAAAGGTATTCACCAAAAACACAGGCTGAAGTAGAGGAAACCACAATCCCGGTACCCTCCGCCGGCTGGTGAGCCAGAAACCCCCATTCCCTTACTGCTGGCCAGAAGAATGGCTCATCAAAGAAGAACTGCACCCCGGTTTCCTGCGCTGCGTGGCAAGCGAGCTTGATGGCTTCCCCATACTCCTCAGGGGTGAGTAGCTCTTCGGGGTAGCGCTCACAGGGCTTGAGCCCGATAATGGTTACCCTGTCTACCCCTATTGATACGGCTAACTCAAAGAGTCCCGGTATTTCCCGGTAATTTGTTTTGAGCAGGGTGATATTTATCGCCTCGAGGAGACCTTCTGCGGCATAAGCCCGAGCTGACTCAACCACCGTGTCAAAATCAGCCCCTTTCCTTATCGCCTCGTAGGTTGGCTTAGTTGCCCCGTCAATACTTACCATCACCTTGACCCCCAGCTGCTTAAGGGCGGCGGTTATTTTGGGGCTTATCACCATACCATTGGTAATCAGGTGAACCTCAAGCCCTCTTTGTCGCATTAACACTAATAGCTCAAACAGGTCGGGGCGAAGGAGTGGCTCTCCGCCTTCAACGATGACCCAACTAGGTCTCAGCCCAGCTATCTCGGCGATGAGCTTTTTGGCTCTTTCGGTTGAGACCTCTCCCTTAGGAAAGCCACGACAGTGCCGACAGCTTAGATTACATCTGGCGGTTATTGCCCAATCTATAAAGTAAGGGAATTTAGTTTCGCCCAACAGATAAACTCCTAAGATTTTAGTCTGCCAGCCAAATGGCAGTATAGCCAAAGTCAAGGGTAAAATCAAGCTGCTTTCTGACTGAAATATTGCCTAGCGGCTCTACCTCTGTTATGCTTTGAGTATAGTATGAAAAGGGTAGCAAGTAGCACCGGTATGCCCAGGGAATTTCGCCTGATTGACTATGCCAGGATTACCATCTTCGGCTTAGCCATGACGGCGCTGTGGAGCAGCCTGCACAGCATTATTCTGCCGCTGCGGATAGCCGACTTCATTCCTGCCGGAAAGCAGGCTACCTACCTGGGGCTGCTTACTGTTACTGGCCTGCTTCTGGCTATAGTTGTCCAGCCAATAGCCGGGGCAATTAGTGACCGCTCTGGCTTTAGGTTGGGACGCCGGCGACCCTACATCCTTATCGGCGCTATAGCCACGTTGTCATTTCTGCCCGGAATAGGTATCGCTGGTAGCTGGGTAGCCCTTTTCGCCATCTACTACCTGCTTCAAATTAGCGCCAATACGGCACTCGGACCATATCTAGCCTTCATCCCTGACCTGGTACCCGAAGAAAAGAGGGGGCTAGCCTCAGGGGTAAAGGGTCTGCTGGAGATAGC
Organism: uncultured Dehalococcoidales bacterium; assembly: GCA_964354655.1. Taxonomy (GTDB): domain Bacteria; phylum Chloroflexota; class Dehalococcoidia; order Dehalococcoidales; family E44-bin46; genus E44-bin46. Next base: position 83,519 of record CAYHAL010000002.1, on the reverse strand, counting down.
CGGGGCGGGTGTCTCCATATGGTTAATTGGTAAGCTAATGAATAACTACTATATCAGCAAGGAAAGCTGGTGGCTGTGGCTGAGCCTGGGGATATTGGGAATCATTTTTCTGAGCACTATGGTAGCCACTGTAGTGACAGTCAAAGAGCGACCCGGGGTTGGTGGGGCTAGATTGGCGTTATTACCAACCCTGTATAAAAGTTTCAGGATTGATGTTAAGGTAAGCCCTGATTTTATCCGTTTTGTGCTATGCCGTCTCTTTTTCATTATCCCGCTGACCGCCTTTCAAGCCTTCGGGTTGTATTTCTTTAGAGATTATCTCGGTGCCGCTAATCCTGCCGCCGTCATGGGCAAGTTCACCCTAATCTCCTCCCTTTGCATGGTAGGTATGGTCTATCCCTCTGGCTTTTTGTCTGACAGATTTGGCCGCCGACCCATTGGTCTTATTTCGGGGCTTATTGCTGCTCTAGGGATTGGACTGCTATTCTTTTTCCGCAGCTACCACTTCATCCTAATTGCTACCGTGCTTATGGGAATTGGCTTCGGCGGTCTTATGAGTAGTAACTGGGCTCTAGCGGTAGATGTGGTACCCAAAGATGAAGCCGGTAAATACATTGGTCTGACCAATCTAGCTAGTGCTGGAGGCTCAGCCCTCGCCCGGCTCCAAGGACCGATGATTGACTTCTTTAATGCCCGTAGCTTTGGCTTGGGCTACACAACTATGCTGTCAACTTCTCTTGCCTCTCTCATTGCCAGTTCAGCACTGCTATGGCGGCTTAAGAAAAGGTAACGGTATCCAGCCGGCACCGACACAGGCGACCAAGGTGTAAGCTAAGGTCCTACCTGCCAAGACTATCGGGAAGTACTTCCGTAATGGGAAACGGAGGGCACCAGAAGCTACCCCCATTACGTCAAAAGGGAAAAAAGGCACCATGTTAAAAGCAAAGATAGGAATAATTCCCCACCTCTTTACCCAGCGCTCAGCCCGAGCGTACCCCCTTCGCTTTTGCAGAAATCCCCGCCCGCTATAGCCTGCCATATAGCCAGTCAGCTCACCAATGGCTGCCCCTGCCCCACCAGCCAGCCCGACTAGAGGCGGGAAGAATGAGAAAGGAGGAGCGACAAGGAAGTAATATATCCAGAAACTGGGTATAGGGACAAGGACAGTGGAGTTCCAAATCAAGCTGACGACGAAGACACCGGGATAGCCGTAGTACTTAAGATATGCAAGTCCAGTAGTCTGACCAAGCCTACCCTGGTAATAGAGGACACCGATGGCAACTGAAATGGCAATGACAAAGCAAAGGGCTATTATGGGAATAGCCCTCCCCTTTGGAACTTTCCCTTTTAGCCAGTCCCTCGTCCTATTTAGCTTATCACGGCTAAATATATGGCTCATTTGGTCTTTATAGTAGCACATTTGACAGAAAAGGATAATAAATATCAATATAGCGTTGCCCGCTGGGTCTGCCTCTGCTATACTTTTGATAACGTGCCCCCATCGTCTAGAGGCCTAGGACGCTGGCCTTTCAAGCCGGTAACAGCGATTCGAATTCGCTTGGGGGCGCTTAAGGGGGACAATGATGACTAAAGACCACATTAAGCTTGGCACAGTTCAATTGGAAAAAGGTGAGTATGACGAAGCCATCTCAGAGTTCACTAAGGTGATCCTAGACATACTGCCTAACTTTGCTGATGCCCATTACAAACGCAGTCTCGCCTATTTGCATAAGGGGGAATACGACTTGGCTATCGCCGATGCTACTAAGGCAATTGAAGCCAACCCTAACCATGCTGAGGCATACTACAACCGAGGCTTTGCCCACCAGAAGAAAAAACACTACCAACTGGCTATTGCCGACTACAGTAAAGCTATTGAATTAAAGCCATCCCACGCTGAGGCGTACTACAACCGAGGCATTGCCTACCGTGACCAAGGTGAATACGAAATGGCGATTATTGACTTTAGTAGAACCATTAGCCTAAACAGTGCTTCCTTTGAAGCCTATTATCATCGAGCTACTACCTACTACGATAATGGGGAATACGACCTGGCTATCGCTGATGCCACTAAGGCACTCCAAATAAATCCGAACTATGCCGAGGCCTACTACATCCGAAGCATTGCCTACCAAAGAAAAGAACAAACTGAACTGGCGATTGCTGACTTTGATAAAGCCGTAGAATTAAACCCCCACTATGCTGAGGGTTACCGTAACCGAGGTATTGCCTATTGTGAAAGAGAACAATATCAACTAGCCATTAGTGACTTTAATAAAGCCATGGGACTAGCCTACCACGATGCCCAGACCTATTACTATCGTAGCCTTGCCTACCGCAAAATTGGAGAAACCGACAAGGCTATAGCTGATGCTACCAAGGCAATCGAAATAGACCCAGATTACGCCCAGGCTTATTGTAACCGGGGCATTGCCTACCAAAGTAAGGAACAACACCAACTGGCGATTGCTGACTTCAGTAAAGCCATCGAATTAAACCCATCTTATGCCGAAGCTTACTGCTACCGAGGTATTGCCCACCGCAAGAAGGAAGAATACCAATTAGCTATCACCGACCTTAATACCGCCATTGAACTACAGCCTGATTGTGCCGAGGCGTATTACAACCGAGGCTTTGCCTACCACCACCAAGGTGAATATGACCTAGCCATTGAGGATTTTAGCCGCACCATTGAATTAAAACCAGAAATGACTGAGGCCTACTACGACCGGGGTATTATCCACTACATTAGAAGTAAATATGACCTAGCTATTGACGACCTTGGTATGGCTATCGAGCTTAACCCCCATATGGCTGTGGCTTACTATGCCCGCGGTATGGCTCACTTTAATAAACGAGACCATGAACTAGCTATCGCCGACCTCAGTAAGACTATCGAACTTAACCCGAAAAACGCAGAGGCATACTACAGACGTGGTATTGCCTACCGCGCCAAGGGGCAAAATGACTTGGCTATAGCTGATTTTAGTGAAGCTATAAAGATGAGACCGAAGGATGTAAATGGGTACACCGAGCGGAGTATTGCCTACCGAAACAAGAAGGAATATGATTTGGCTATAGCTGACCTGACTAAAGCCATAGAATTACAGCCTGATTCTGCGGCAGCCTATTATATGCGAGCCCTTGTCCACAAAGATAAAAGGAAATTTGACCTAGCTATCACTGACTTCCAAAAAGTCGCCTTTCTTACCAGAGACCCTCAGCTAGTTAATACCGTTAAGCAAGAGATTCAGAGCCTCGGCGGGTAGCAGTAACCAATTCAGAATTTGCCCTTTAGCTTGTTATAGGTTTCAGCCAAGGCTTCAGGAATTACCCTAACATCAGATATTACCGGCATAAAGTTGGTATCACCCTGCCACCGGGGAACGATATGGGTATGGACATGCCCATATATGCCGGCGCCGGCGGCTTTGCCTATGTTTATGCCTATATTGAAGCCAGAGGGGTTAAATACTCGCCTCAGGAGCTTTATACTGCGACTAACTATGTCAAAGTGCTCGTGAAGCTCTTCACTAGTTAGTTCTTCCAGACCGGCTAGGTGCCGGTAGGGGGCTATCATCAGATGCCCAGGGTTATAGGGATAGCTATTCATAATGACGAAGTTCTTATCCCCCCGGTACAGGATGTAGTTTTGCACATCATTATTTTGCCTAGGTTTTTCACATAAGATGCACCCCTCCGGTTTTTCCATCTGGATATATTCTATCCGCCACGGTGCCCAGATTTGCTCCATTTCGCTCTCCTTTACCAATACCTAGTGCTATTTTAACCAGCTACCTCTCAGGCGTCAAAGTTTTTAAATGAAATTATCAACCTCACCCCCCTGTAGTTCTTGTTTAGAAAACCCTATCCCCTTTATCCCCTTCCCCTTGATAAGGGGAAGGGGAAGAAAATTTATTAAGAGGGGCTTCGCCCCTCTCTTACTTATACTCCCCTTCCCTTAATAAGGGAAGGGGTCAGGGGATAGGTTGCTAAACAATTTCATAAACTGATTGTAAAAAATACAGCCATATCTTATAGTTAGCTTAGCCATGGAAGGCAAGAGCTCAGGTGATGTTATAACCTTTTTGGGGACGGCTGGTGCCAGAATAATGGTGGCTACCCAGATTCTGGCTTCGGGTGGCTTGTGGCTGAATCTGGGTGGCACTGAAATACTGGTGGACCCCGGTCCAGGTTGTATCGTCCAGGCTACCAAAAGGAAGCTTAGAGCTGAGAAGCTCAGGGCTATTATCCTATCCCACCGCCACCTTGACCACTCGGCAGATGTTAATATTATGGTTGAAGCGATGACTCAGGGTGGATTAAAACCGCGCGGCTGGCTTTTTGCCCCGGCTGATGCCCTGGAGACTGAGCCGGTTATCTTTTCCTACCTGAAAGGCTACCTTGAGGGGATTGAGGTTTTACAAGAGGGCAAGTCCTACTCGGTAGGCAGCATCTCCTTTACCACCCCAATTCGGCACATACACGCGGTAGAAACCTATGGTATGATGTTCAGAGTGGCTGAGCATACCTTCTCTTATATTGCTGATAGCCGCTACTTTGACGGCTTGTGTCAGCAATATGGGGGTGAGTTACTGATTATGAATGTGGTCATGCTGGAGCCTAATCGCCCCTTTGACCACCTGTCGGTGCCCGATGCTAGGCACATTATCACCGAACTAAAGCCCAAGGTAGCCATTTTGACCCACTTTGGCATGACCATGTGGCGAGCCAAGCCGTGGGAGATAGCCCAGAGGCTGTCTGAGGAGACGGGAATTAAGGTGATTAGCGCCAGAGATGGCATGAGGTTTGATTTGTCACAATTGGATAGTCCGGAGGAGACAGATTGAGCTATCCCGATAATATTCTATATCAGGTTACCAAGCCAGCCCGCTATACCGGTGGGGAGTGGAACAGCGTAGTCAAGGACTGGGACAAAACCAGTATCAAGATTGCCCTCTCCTACCCGGACTTATATGAAGTCGGCATGTCCAATCTGGCTTTGCCTATCCTCTATGACCTACTCAACAGTCAGCCAGATGTCCTGGCGGAGAGGGTCTATGCCCCATGGTCAGATATGGCAGCAATAATGCGCGCCCGAGGTATCCCTTTGCTTAGCCTTGAATCTAAGCACCCGCTAGCCGATTTTGATATTATTGGTTTTTCACTTGGCTACGAACTTACCTATACCAATGTACTAAATATACTTGACCTAGCCCGGATACCAGTCCTAACCTCAGAGAGGGGCTCCCATCCGATAGTAATCGCCGGCGGTAGCTGTGCCGTTAACCCAGAGCCGATGGCTGACTTTATTGACTTCTTTGTAATTGGGGAGGGTGAGGAGGTATTGTTTGAGTTGGTTAATAGCTTCCGGGATTGGAAGCGACAGGGCAAGGCAACGCCGAGAGAGCAGCTATTTCGCCAAGTGGCAAACATCCCTGGCATCTATGTGCCCAGCCTGTACCAAGTGGAATACCAGGCTGATGGTCTATTTAAAAGCATTACCCCGATTGTAGCTGAGGCTAAACCGACGATCCAGCGGCGGATAGTAGCCAAACTCCCTCCCCCGGTGACCAAACCGGTAGTCCCTTACATTGAGGTAATCCATGACCGAGGGGCGATAGAAATTCAGCGGGGTTGCAGTCGGGGCTGCCGCTTCTGCCAAGCCGGAAGTATTTATCGCCCAGTGCGGGAGCGCCCCCAGGAGGAGGTGCTCCAAGCAGTAGGCGAGCTTATTGCCAACTGCGGCTATAACGAGGTCTCCCTACTCTCACTAAACACCAGTGACTACCCCAACATTGATGAGCTGGTAGCTAGCCTTTATCACCGCTATGATAGCCATAATCTTAGCCTGTCACTACCCAGTCTGTCCATTGATAGCTTCTCGGTAAGATTAATGGACTCTCTAGTTGCCCATAAAAAGCCGGGGCTCACCTTTGCCCCTGAAGCAGGAAGCGAAAGGTTACGAAGAACAATCAATAAGAATATCCCGGAAGATGAAATCTTGAAAACGGCAGCCGCTGTCTTTGACCGAGGCTGGACAAGCCTTAAGCTGTATTTTATGCTTGGCTTACCCACAGAAACCACCGATGACATTGAAGGCATCATTCAGCTAGTAAACAAGATCAGCTCACTGGGCAGGAGGGCTAAAGGGCAAAGGGCTCAAGTAAGAATCAGCCTAGCCACTTTCGTGCCCAAGCCCCACACGCCCTTTCAGTGGGTGGCTCAGGAAAATGAACAGCAGCTAAACTGTAAGCATGAAATTCTTAAGTCGGGCTTACGCCGGAAGGGAATCAGGCTATCGTGGCAAGACCCGAAGGTCAGCCTGCTTGAGGCGGTATTATCACGAGGAGATAGACGACTGGGTAAAGTTATCTATCGTGCCTGGCAACTGGGCTCAATATTTGATGGCTGGGGTGAACACCTTAATTATCAGAATTGGCTTAGCGCCTTTGAGGAGGCTGGACTTGAGCCCGGCTTCTATGCCCAGCGGGAACGCCCTCTAGATGAACCATTACCCTGGGCCCATATTGATGTTGGAGTAACTCCAGCCTTCCTGAAACGAGAATACCAGCTGGCTATAGAGGGCAAACCAACCCCTGACTGCCGCTATCACGCCTGTAACGTCTGCGGACTCCAGAGCTGGCAATTAACCTGCCAGCAAAAATACCAACGGCTTAGTCAAGACTAGCCAAGAAACTGTCTATGGCTTGGTTAACCGGTTTCGGTTTCTCCGCCTGCACCCAGTGACCCGCCCCGTTAACTATAACCCCCCGGGCGTCCTTAATCTTACGCGCTAGATAATGAGTATATTTTACCGGCACCACTTCGTCCTCACTGCCACAGATAACCAATGTTGGCAGCTTGATATTGTGAACCCTAGCCATAATGTCAAATTTATCGCAGCAGAGTAAATCGTTCAACGTCACCGCTGGGCCTATCCGTGTCCTCTCTTCAATTATAACCCGCCCGATTTCAGGGGCGGCTCCCCGATGACGCCCCTCCAGGTATTTTATCCAGGCAGCCTCATCGGTGACCATCTCCTCAATTGCTTTGAGGAAGTCAGGGGGTACTCTCAAACTAGCCCCGGTGCCAATTAAGACCAGGGCTTTTACCTCACCACTATACTTTAACCCATAAAGCTGAGCCACAGCACCCCCCATAGAATGACCAGCCAGTACGACATCTTGATACTGCTGTTGATGAATGTAATCATGAAGCCATTCCACATAATCGTCTAGGCTGGAGCAGGGTCTGCCTTCAGGATGGCCGGGAAGGGCAATAGCTTCCGAACCATTAAAATACTCAGTTTGACATATCCATGCCTGTTTTCCACACCCGGCACCGGGGATAAAAAGCAACTTCATCTACGGACCTTCTCCTAACTGGGGCTCAAGGACTGATCAAAGCAGGCGGTAGCCACCACCTTATCACCTTGGCCAAGCCTCATCAGCCTTGCCCCCTGGGTGCCCCTTTTCTGGATAGGAATGCTTGACCTTGGGTCTTTTCCCTTCACCGGGGTGCGGATGACAATGCCATCGGCTGATATAATCATTAGCTGTTGAGACTGGGAAACCAATCTGGCAGCAGCTACCTCACCCGTTTTTCCGGTAAGCTTAAAAGTCCTTACTCCGCTGCCAGCACGATGTTGTCGTGGATACTCGCCAATTGAGGTAAGTTTACCGAAGCCGCCGGTGGTAACAGCTAAAAGAAAGGAATCAGGATAAACGACATCCATACCAATTACCCGGTCACCAGGCAGCAAACGGATGCCACATACCCCACCACTAGTTCTGGAGCTAGCCCTTAACTCGGATACAGAAAATCTTATTGCCCGCCCCTTCTGGGTTACCAATACCACATCATCCTGGTCGGTAGCCATACTGGCTGCCACCAGCTCATCGCCTTCAGCCAAATCCATCGCGATAAGCCCGCTACTCCGAACCGAAGTGAAATTTCCCATAGCTGTCTTTTTAACCTCGCCCTGGCCTGTAGCCATCACCAGGTAGGCGTCAGGCTTAAAATCAGTCACCGCAACCATAGCCGTAACCCTCTCACCCTCAGTGATAGGGAAAAGATTAACTATCGCCATCCCTTTAGCCATCCGGGAGCTATCGGGTGGGATTTCATAGCACTTAATCCGAAACACCTTGCCCAGGTTGGTAAAGAAAAGGAGCTGAGCGTGGGTATCAGTCACCGCCAAGAGCCTCACCGTGTCTTCCTCCCTGGTTACCATGCCAATAACGCCCTTGCCACCCCGCTGCTGAGGCTCATAGGCACGAGACGGCAGCCATTTGATAAACCCCCGATTGCTGAGCGTTATTACCACTCTTTGGTGGGGGATGAGGTCTTCATCACGAAATTCCACCACCTCCTGCTCCGTTATCTGAGTCTGCCGTGGGTCACCATATTTAGACTTTAATTCATTCACCTCTTCCTGTATCAAGATGAGTATTCGCCTTGGGTTAGCTAGAAGGTCTTCCAAATAAGCAATATTTCTTACTACCTCGGCATACTCATCAAGTATCTTGCGCCGTTCCAAATTAGCCAGTCGGCGTAACTGCATATCAAGGATAGCTTGCGCCTGAGCCTGAGATAAGCCAAAGTCAGCCATAAGCTTCTGGCGAGCCATATCAGCCGTTTCCGATTTTCGGATAGTAGTAACCACCCTATCTATTTGGTCCAAAGCGATTCTAAACCCTTCCAAGATATGAGCTCTCTCCTTAGCCTGTTTTAGTTCAAACCGAGAGCGCCGAGTGATAACCTCACGGCGAAAATCTATATAGTGCTGAAGCACCTCTTTAAGGCTAATCACCCTGGGCTGACCATCAACCAGAGCCAGCATGTTAACAAAGAAAGCCGACTGCATTGCGGTATATTTATAGAGGTTATTAAGCACTTGCTTCGGCTGGGCATCCTTCCTCAGCTCAATGACAATACGCATACCCTGACGGTCTGACTCATCACGCAGCTCGCTAATGCCCCTGATTTTCTTATCCTTGACCAGCTCGGCTATCCTCTCTACCAGGGCAGCCTTATTCGTCTGATACGGAAGTTCGGCAACCACTATTTGGCAACGTCCGGCCTCCGAAGCATCGCCTATACTAGCCTTAGCCTGAACTACCACCCTGCCATGCCCGGTGGCATAGGCACTCTTAATCCCCTCCTGCCCCAGGATAATACCAGCGGTGGGGAAATCAGGGCCTTTAATAAATTGCATAAGCTCGTTAACCATGGCGTCGGGGTGGTCAATGAGATAAGAGATGGCATCACAGACCTCACCTAGATTATGCGGGGGGATATTGGTAGCCATCCCGACCGCAATCCCGGCGCTGCCATTAACCAGTAGATTGGGCAAGCGAGTGGGCAAGACCACCGGCTCCTTAAGGCTATCGTCAAAGTTGGGCATAAAGTCAACGGTATCCTTTTCAATGTCAACCAACATCTGCTCAGAAATGGGAGCCAAGCGTACCTCGGTATAACGCATAGCGGCTGGGGGGTCATTATCCATACTGCCGAAATTGCCCTGCCCATCAACCAGGACATATCGCATAGAGAAATCCTGCGCCATACGCACCATGGCATCATAAACCGAGGCATCACCGTGAGGATGGTATTTACCCAATACCTCACCAACAACACGGGCGCTCTTTTTATAGGGGCTGGTGTGACTTAGCCCCAGACCATCCATAGCATAAAGGATACGTCGGTGAACCGGCTTTAGCCCATCCCGCACATCAGGCAAGGCACGGGAAATGATAACACTCATCGCATAGTCAAGATAAGAGCTTTTTACCTCGTCCTCAATGTTTACCGGTTTAGTCTTGCCTAAAACCATATTGGTTGAACCTCCTAAGCCTCACTATCATCCTCCTTGTCAAGGGACTCCTCAGGCGATAATTCCACTTCTTCCTCGCCGCCGACTATAGTATAGCCAGGCGCCTCTTCCACTGCCTCCTCTTCCTCTACCTCCCCAAATTCTTCTAACTCCCGCCTAACTATTCTATCGCTAATATACGGCCGGGGGCTCTTAAAATCCTTGGCAGGAAAGGAAAGCTTCCCCGCTTGACTGGGGTCCTGATAGACCTCTCTGACGATGACGGTTACTATCCCTTCCGTCGAGCTGATAATAGCCGCGCTATACTTATTCCCACCCTCCATCAATTTCATAAGTCGCTGCTCATGCTTAGGTTCGACCTGCCCCAGATACTCACCTTGAGCATTTCCCACAATCAAACTAGACCCATCTATCTTCAAATATGCCTTATCGCCAGCCACCATCTTGGCTAGCACTTCCCAGGAGCCGAGGCGATAAAGGTTAACCACCCCAGCCTTACCGGTTTCCTCAACGAAATGTTGCGGCTCGACGTGGTGAGAATCCTCCTGTAAACCGACCACGGCTTCCCCCAAACGGGATAAACGCTCAAGGTTCTTCCTGGCAATCGTATTATAAGGGTCAAGCTCTAAAGCCCGGCGGTAGGCTTCCTTCGCCTGAGAATACTCACCTAGTTCCATATGGGCTCTACCCAGTCGGTTATAAGCATTGACATCGTTGGGGAAGCTTTCTATCAGGCTCTGGTTAGCCACTATCGCCTCCCGCCACCGACCTTGCATGGCTAGGGCGATTGCTTGTTTACTGCGCCGCCGTCTTAGTCCTGCCTGTTCCTCTTCCTGATACGTCATCCTCTACCTCTTATGCCTCCATTTCTACCTCAAATGCCTGGTGCAAGGCACGAACCGCATCCTTAACCCTAGTCTCATCAATAATGCAGGTTATTCTTATCTCTGAAGTAGTGATGAGCTGGATATTTATGTTCTGCCGACTAAGGGTGTCAAACATTCCAGCCGCAAAGCCGGGGGTATTCTGCATCCCAGTGCCAATAATGCTAACCTTGCCCAATTTGGAATCACCGACACATTCCCTAGCCCCAATTGACTTGGCTATAGGCTCCATCACACGCATTGCCCCAGCCAAATCGCTTTTAGCCACGGTAAAGGTCAAATCAGTGATTTTATTAATACCGGCGTTCTGGACGATGGTATCAATACTGATGCCAGCCCTGGCTAAGGGCTGGAAGATGGAAGCAGCAATACCTGGTTGGTCAGGAACACCAACCACTGTTATCTTAGCCACATCAAGGTCATAAGCTATACTCCTCACCTTATTTCTGACTTCCATAGACACTCCTCCATGAATTAATGTACCTGGATTTTGGGTGAAGCTAGAGGCTACCAGAATCGGAATATTAAACAGCTCCCCCAGCTCAACTGCCCGTGGGTGCATCACCTTGGCTCCATAGGTTGCCAGCTCCAGCATCTCCTCATAGCCAATCTCGTCCAAGCGGCGAGCCTCGGGGACAAGTCGCGGGTCAGCAGTATAGACTCCGTCAACGTCGGTATATATCTGACACACCTCAGCCCCGAGGCTGGCAGCCAGAGCCACCGCTGTAGTATCCGAGCCACCCCGCCCCAGGGTGGTTATATCCATGTCACCGGTAATACCCTGAAAGCCGGCAACGATGACAATCTTCCCCTCCTCCAGCTCCTTAACCACCCTTTTGGATTCAACCTTCAGGATTCGAGCCCGGCTATAGGCTGAATCGGTCTGTATCCCTGCCTGAGCCCCGCTTAGGCTGATAGCCTCGTAACCCATATCCCGCAGCGTCATTGCCAGCAAGGTGCTGGAGACAATCTCACCGGTGGACAGGAGAACGTCAAGCTCCCTCTCACTGGGTTGCGTGGTAACCTGGTGGGCTAGCTCAATGAGCTCGTCGGTGGTATCTCCCATGGCTGAGACGACAACCACTACCTGGTCGCCCTTATCCTTAGCCTGGGCTATCCGCCGAGCTACATTCTTAATCCGCTCAGCATTAGCCACCGAAGTCCCGCCATACTTTTGGACAATTAGTGCCACTTTTTACCTCAAAAGACAGATATTTTACTACACCCTTATCAACATATTCATAATATTATACCCGTTGTCAATAAAAAAACCTACTTTTTTGGCTTCGGATTCGGTGAATCTTTTTGCCCCATTAGCCGTAAAACCTGGTCCCCAGAGCATAAATGGCACCGGGTCGGCAACATGGGTCTGGGTCTGGAGCGGGGTGGAGTGGTCGGGCATGACTAGTAGACGAAGGGAGCCTGGCTGCCAGGAGCGGAGCTGGCTTAAGACCTCTCCGTCTATCCTCTGGATAGCCTCTATCTTATCATCAATGGAGCCAGCATGAGCCGCCTCATCCGGCGCCTCAACATGAATAACCACCAAATCATGGTCATCAAGGGCGTTTAGGGCACCAGCCACCTGAGCAGTATAGTCGTTGTCCAGACCATCAGTTACCCCGGGTATATCTAATATCTTCATGCCTACCATTCGGGCTAAGCCCCGGAGGAGGTCAACCCCAGATGTCATGGCGGCACTAAGACGGTAAGTCTGCTTAAATGGCGGCATGTCAGGTATCTTGCCACTACCCCAAAAGAGCCATATCATGGTCGCTGGGATATCACCGCGAGACCGCCTCTCTATATTCACCGGATGGTCTCGGAGGACAGCTTCTGAGCGTTTCATCAAGTCCAGCAATAGGTCGCTTCCCGGACCTTTGGGCAGAAACTGGTCAATGGGCTTATCGTGGATATCATGAGGCGGAGTGCAAGTAGCCAGGAGAGTATCATCTCTCCCTTTTAATAGGCAGATATGTCGGTAGCTGACGCCGGGGTAAAAGTGTATTTTATCGCTACCGAGGGT
>CAYHAL010000002.1:0-70674 GCA_964354655.1 uncultured Dehalococcoidales bacterium | reverse complement strand
GCCAACCGGAAGCACCGTCAATTATCAAAATACAATACTTCATCTTTTGGTAACCCTATCCCCTTTATCCCCTTCCCCTTATCAAGGGGAGGATTTTTTAAGAGGGACTTCGTCCCTCTTTGACGCTCTATAATTGTAGGGTAGGGGCAAAGCCCCTCTTTAACTCCCTTTAATATCTTAATATTTTCTCCCTCAAATTTCTCCTCCAAAGGAGAGGGGGAACATAATTTTTTAGCTCATATTCTTGCTGAAGAGGTCAAATCCGCCTATAATAATGCTTGCGGGGCGTAGCGCAGTTTGGTAGCGCGCAGCGTTCGGGACGCTGAGGTCGGTGGTTCAAGTCCACTCGCCCCGACATTTTACTCTTCTACCTTTCTCTTGGCTTCCTCCCACAGGGCGTTTTGCTGGTCAAAGGATAGCTGGCTAAAGTTTAACCCGCGCTGGCGGCAGACCTCTTCCATATAATTAAAGCGCTGATAGAAGCGCTGGTTTGCCTGCCTGAGCGCTGCCTCTACATCAATGCCTAACCGCAAGGCAATGTTAGCCAGGGTAAATAGCACATCGCCAAACTCACGGGCTTTCTCCTGGCTAGTGGCTTGCTCAAATTCCTTAACCTCCTCAGCCAGCTTATCAATTACACCATGAATATCTTTCCAGTCAAAGCCAACCTGTGCCGCCCGCCGCTGAATCTCCTGGCTATAACTTAATGCCGGCATTGGCTTGGGTACACTCGCCAAGATAGAGATATCAGCCTCCCTCTCCTCTTGCTTTAGTGCCTCCCAGTTAACTGCCACCTCCTCAGCGTCCTTTACCTTCACCGAGCCAAAGATGTGGGGGTGGCGATGGACTAGCTTGGTATTGATGCTCTTTAATACGTCCGCTAGCTCAAATTCCCCGGCTTCAGTGGCAATCTGGGCATGGAGGACAATCTGCATCAGCAGGTCGCCCAACTCATCACAAAGCTTAGCCGAATCCCCCTTATCCAGAGCCTCTAACACCTCATAGCATTCCTGCAATAGGTTTTTCCGCAGCGAGGCGTGGGTCTGTTTTCTATCCCAGGGACAACCGTCAGGGGCACGCAACCGGGCAATAATATCTACCAGGGTAGTAAACTGGCTTAAGTTCTCAGGTAAAGACAAATTAACCTCCTTAACTTATTTTAGTATGGCACCAATGAACTGCCGCTGTCCCCGCAAAAATTCGGCAGCCGACATAGCCCGCTTCCCCGCCATTTGAACCGTTATCACCCCTAAAACACCACTACCAGTGCCAACGCCAAAGGCAGCCTTTGCCCCCTCCAAAGCTACTACCTGCCCTATCTCCACGGTGCCTTCCCCGGGTAGAGGTACCGCTTCAATAATCCTAAGCTGCCTTCCCTGCCATCTGGTGTAACACCCTGGCCAGGGATGAAAGGCACGCACCCGCCGCCATAGGTCAATAGCTGGCAGATACCAATCAATTTCACCCTCCTTCTTGGAGGTTGAGGCAGAACAGGTGGCTTCGGCTTCGTTCTGAGGTTGCGGAGTAAGCTCACCCCTTAACCGGTGAGGCAAGACCTCCAGGAGCAACTGAGCGGCTATCAAGGACAGCTTATCAGTTAGCGAGCCGGTGGTATCCGGCGCCGAAATAGGAATCTGCGCCCTGGCTAATATAGGACCGGTATCTAGCCCCCGGTCCATCAGCATAACACTAACCCCGGTAAAGTCATCGCCGGCTAGAATAGCTGAGGCTACCGGCGAGGCGCCTCTAAATCTAGGTAACAGGGATGGGTGAAGATTGATACATCCGTAGCTAGGGAGGTCTAAAACCGACTGGGGCAGGATTTGACCAAAGGCAGCCACCACTATAACGTCAGGGTGAAAACCAGCCAGCTCGGCTACAACCTCGGCATCTTTCAAGCTGGCTGGCTGTATTACTGGTAGCTTGTGGGCCATTGCTGCCCTTTTCACCGGGGTAAAAACCAGAGAACGCCCCCTGCCGGCTGGTTTATCTGGTTGAGTATAAACAGCCACCACCTGGTAATGGTTAAGAATAAGGTGCTCCAAAGGGGGAACGGCAAACTCAGGGCTACCCATAAAGATAAGTCGCAAGTTAAACCTCCTATGGCTAAATCTTAACATCAAAAAAATTTTGTAACAACTAGCCGTTTTCTGCCTGTGACAGAAATATTGACCAAACAAAAAAGTCTGACAGACCTGGCAAGGGAAAGTGGGTACCAACAATGCCCAGCAACCAACAACAGAACCCTTGCCATTTGGCGAAAACCTTTGCTAATATTTCATTGTCCCCATTTTTAATTTATTTTTAATTTACCTCCCCCTTGCCCCATTCAAGCTCCCCGGTCAGCTAACAACAAAGGGTGCTCAAAGTTAACTAAAGGAGTCTAATGGACGCAGGGTTGGCGCAACAAATCTGGGAAACTGCCTTGGGTGAACTACAAATCCAAGTCAATAAGCCAAACTACCTGACTTGGCTGGAAAAAACTGCAGGTTTAAGTTATCACGATAATCAGTTTGTTGTCGGTGTACCCAATACCTTCGTCGCTGAATATTTAGATAAGAACCAGCGGTCTTTGATTGAGAAAACACTTATTGGTCTTACCGGTCGTGATATCAAAGTCGTCTTCCAAGTAGATTCCAGGCAGCGAGATTCATCAGGTAGCTATAGTTTCAGGAAAGAACCCGGGCCAATGTTCAATCCAAAATACACCTTTGATTCCTTTGTTATCGGTAGCTGTAATCGCTTAGCCTATGCCGCTGCTCTGGGGGTAGCTGAAAGCCCAGAATGCTACCATAATCCGCTATTTATATACGGAGGCCCTGGTTTAGGCAAGACACACTTGCTACACGCTATTGGGCATGCCGCTCTAGCCAAGCATATTAAAGTGCTTTATGTTAGCAGTGAGCAGTTTACCAATGAGTTTATCACAGCGATTCAAGAGAGAGAAACCGAGGAGTTCCGCAATAAATATAGAAGCGTGGATATGCTGTTGATTGATGACATCCACTTCATCACCGGCAAGGAACAGACGGAAGAGTGCTTCTTCCATACCTTTAATGAGCTGCATAACAATAACCGCCAGATGGTAATCACCAGTGACCGCTCACCCAAAGCTATGTCTATGGGCAAAACAAAGAGAGGCTATGTTCCGGTAGAGGAGAGGCTATGTTCCCGTTTTGAGTGGGGTTTAATTGTTGATATCCAAGCTCCTGACTTTGAAACACGCCTAGCTATTCTACAGACTAAGGCTAAGCAGCGGGAGCAGGATGTGGCTTTAGATGTGCTGGAGTTTATTGCTCAGCGGATGCAGCAAAACATAAGGGAACTGGAAGGGAGTCTAAATCGGGTTATTGCTTATGCCAAACTGCTTAGGGCTTTAATTACCCCAGAGTTAGCCGCCCAAGCCCTGGAGAATATAGCCACTAAACGTCCCAAAGCAGCTTATATCACCCCGGCTCAAGTAATAGATGCTGTAGCCAACAGCTTCCAGCTCACGCCTTTAGGCTTAAAGAGCCGGAAAAGGGACAAAGAAACGACTTTAGCTCGTCAGGTAGCAATGTATCTTATCCGGCAGGAAACCAATATTTCACTAACCCAAATTGGTAAAGAGCTGGGGGGGAGAGAACCAATAACTGCTACCTTGGCATGTAAAAAAATAGCTAATATCATCAACAACGATGCCTATCTGCGCCAAAAAATCCTAGATATTCAACAAAGTCTATAGCCAATAGATAATCTATAAGTAAACTATAAACAAAGTAGCCGTGATAATCCCAGTAACCCAACCTCTATCCTCCCTAAGATTCCTCATCTACTATAACTGTTATTAAGATTATTATTTAGATAATCCATATATTTTCAGAGAAACATAATCTATAATAATTAATAAAAAGCACAGGTAGCCAAGTATGTATGACCAGGTAGAAATAAGGGTAAGGGCAGGTAACGGGGGAGATGGGGTAGTGAGCTTCAGGCAGGAGAAATTTGTTCCTTTTGGCGGTCCTGATGGCGGGGATGGTGGTGACGGCGGCGATGTTATAATTAAAGCTGAAGGTAGTGTTAGCAGCCTGCGGGCATTTGAGCGCCGGCGATTCTACAAAGCAGGTGATGGCGAGAATGGTAAGGGTAAAAAGAGGCACGGTAAGAAAGGGAAAACCCTGATATTAACCGTCCCTACTGGGACGGTGGTATTATTGAAGGCGCAGGTAGGTGGCAATTCGCTTATAGCCGATTTGGAGCAGGCTGGGCAGCAGGTAATCATAGCCAAGGGTGGGAAAGGGGGGTGGGGCAATGTTCGCTTTGTTTCGGCGACTAATCAAGCCCCACAAATTGCCCAGAAAGGGGAGGCTGGGGAGGAGAATTCGGTAATATTAGAATTGAGGCTTATCGCCGATGTTGGGATTATTGGCTATCCCAATGTGGGCAAGTCTACCCTGCTAGCCGCCTGTTCAGCAGCCAAGCCTAAAATAGCCAGTTATCCTTTCACTACCCGTGAGCCTATTCTGGGTGTGGTTGAAGTTGACCAACGAAGCTTTGTATTGGCTGAGATTCCAGGGTTAATAGACGGTGCCCACCTCGGTCGAGGTCTGGGTCATGATTTCCTACGCCATGTTGCCCGAACCAAGATGCTTATCCACTTGATAGATGGTAGCTCAGCGTCTCCGGTGGACGACATGATACGGGTAAATAATGAGCTCAGTTTATATGATTCAGCCTTGGCGCAGAAGTTCCAACTGGTGGCAGTCAATAAGATTGACCTGCCTGAGGTTCGGGCTCGGTTAGCTGAGATTAGGGATGCCTTTCATGTTGCTGGGCTCTCCCCCCTTTTCATTTCAGCAGCCACCGGGGAGGGCGTTTCTGAGCTTATGGCTGAAGCCATGGAGATGGTGAGTCAGGTTACCGTTGAGAGAGGGGCGGAGGAGAAGATGGTTAAGAAGATTTTTCATCCCCAGCCCCGAGTGGCTAGCCCTAGTGTGCATAAGGAAGGTGATACCTTTGTTATTGTTGCTCCTGAACTGGAGCGCATTGTGGCTAAGTCAGGTGTGTCTAGCCCTGAGGTACTGGGGCAGATTAGACGGCAATTCACTAGGCTGGGGGTGAGCAAGGCTTTGGGGAAGGCTGGGGTTAAGCCAGGTGATAAGGTTCGCTGTGGGAGTCTAGAGTGGGAGTGGTAGGATGAAAATAGGCGTGCTGGGGGGGACCTTTGACCCAATCCATAATGGGCACCTTATTGTTGCCGAGGAGGTAAGAGCCCGGCTGAATTTGGCTGAGGTTCTTTTTGTGCCGGCTGGTCTGCCGTGGCTGAGGATGGACAGTCCTATTTCAGCTGCGGAACATCGTATCCAGATGGTGCGCCTGGCTATTGGTAATAAGCCTTATTTCAAACTGTCAACCATAGAGGTAGAGCGGGCTGGACCGTCGTATACTGTTGATACCATTGCCGAGCTAAAGGGCCGGCTTGGGGCTGGGGATGAGCTATTTTTCATTTTAGGTTGGGACAGTTTAGCTGAGCTGCCCAAGTGGCGGGAGCCAGAGCGGCTGATTAAGATGTGTTATCTACTGGCAGTCCCCCGACCGGGCTATCTTCAGCCCGACATAAAATCCCTGGAGGCTACCATCCCTGGACTAGCCCAGAGGGTTATTTTGCTGGATATACCTGAGGTGGATATTAGTGGCTCGGTAATCAGGCAGTGGGTTGCCCAGGGACTATCCATCGGTCACCTTGTCCCTGAGCTGGTAGACAGATATATTCGGGAGCAGGGGCTATACACTAAAGCCTAGACCTTAGGTAGGAGGTTGCATTATGGAGACATATCCTAGTCTAGAGTTGGGGTTGGATACCGAGGTTACCAGGAGAATCAAGGAGATTGCCACCGAGGTTGGAGCGTTCTTGACCGGCGAGTTTACCCTTACCTCGGGGAGGAAGAGTAATTATTACATTGATGGCAAAAGGATGACCCTATCTCCGGAGGGGGCTTACCTGGTGGGGAAGGCGATATTTGATGAGCTGGTTAAGACCGGGGTTGACGCTGTTGGTGGGGTGGCAACCGGGGCTTACCCTATTGTAACTTCGGTTGCTTTGGTTAGCTACCTGGAGGGGAAGCCAATGCCAGCTTTCATAGTCAGGGAGGTAGCCAAGGAGCACGGCACCATGAGGCAGATTGAAGGGCATCTTAAAGAAGGGTCAAGAGTAGCCATAGTTGATGATGTTCTTACCACCGGGGGCTCAGTACTTAAGGCAATAGAGGCAGTGGAAGCAGCCAAATGCAAGGTAGTGAAGGTTATCGTGCTGGTTGACCGCGGTGAAGGTGGAAGCGATAAACTGAAGAAAGAGGGCTACGATTTTACCGCTCTGTTGAGCGTAGTCCATTAAATATCCAAGTTTCGGACGCTCTTGGCGTGGGCTTGGATGAAGGCTTTGCGGGGTGGGACTTCGCCTCCCATTAATATATGGAAGGTGTGGTCAGCCTTGGCGGAGTCTTCTAGAGTGACAGCAAGCAGGGTGCGGGTAGCCGGGTTCATGGTGGTTTCCCACAGTTGCTCGGCGCTCATCTCCCCCAGACCCTTATACCGTTGAACCTCCGCCTTCTGAGTCTCCTTTAGCTTTTTCAGAACCTCCCCCTTTTCTTGTTCAGAGTAAACCCAGTGCTCAAGCTTGCTGGTTTTGATTCGGAATAGCGGTGGCTGGGCAATGAACAGGTGCCGATGGTTAATCAGCTCTACCATATGGCGGAAGAAGAAGGTTAGCAGCAGGGTGCGGATGTGAGAGCCATCAACATCGGCGTCGGTCATTATAATGACCCGGTGATAACGGAGCTTTGATAGGTCAAAATCATCGTCTATGCCAGCGCCAATGGCAGTAATGAGGGCACGGATTTCTTCATGGGCTAGCATCTTATCTAAGCGTGCCTTTTCCACATTGAGGATTTTGCCCCGCAGTGGCAGGATAGCCTGAAAGCGGCGATTGCGTCCCTGCTTGGCAGAACCACCGGCTGAGTCGCCCTCGACCAGGTATAGTTCACAGTAAGTCGGGTCTTTCTCGGAGCAATCAGCCAGTTTCCCGGGCAGGGTGGTATCCAGGGTGCTCTTTTTGATAATTAAATCGCGAGCCTTTCTGGCGGCTTCCCTGGCTCTGGAAGAGGTGAGGCACTTATCTATAATCCTTTTAGCATCATCAGGGTGTTCCTCTAGGTAGAGGGATAGCCCCTCGCCGACGATGCCCTCTACCAGGCTTTTGATCTCAAGATTGCCCAGCCTAGCTTTGGTCTGTCCTTCAAACTGCGGTTCGGCAAGCTTAACGCTAACCACGGCAGTAAGCCCCTCTCTGACGTCATCACCTATCAGGTTGGGCTCCTCTTCTTTGACAAGCTTGTTCTTTCGGGCGTAGTCATTAAGTACTCGGGTTAGTGCTGAGCGGAAGCCGGTAAGATGGGTGCCCCCATCCACAGTATTAACACAGTTAGCGAAGCTATAGATGGACTCGGTAAAGCCTTCATTATACTGGAGGGCTGTCTCGATTATAGTGCTATTTACCTGTTTAGAGATATAGATAGGCTGGTGGTGGCAGACTTCCCGATTTCGGTTAAGGTAACCGACGAAGCTAGTGATTCCACCCTCAAAGTAGAAGGTCTTCTCTAAGTCTTTCCTTTCATCCTTGAGGTATATTTCTAGCTCCTTGTTAAGGTAGGCCATTTCGCGCACTCGCTGGCTGAGGGTATTAAAATCATAGCTGACCTTGCCGAATATTTCCTCGTCAGCGAGGAAGGTAACGGTAGTGCCGGTGCCACTGGCTTCACCTATTTGTGTTACCTCCCCTTGGGGTATGCCCTGTCTGTACTCCTGTTGATAGAGCTTGCCGTCGCGCATGACATTAACCCTGAGCCAGGAGCAAAGGGCATTTACTGCCGAAGCCCCTACCCCATGTAGCCCGCCTGATACCTGGTAGGTCTTACCGCCAAATTTTGCCCCAGCGTGCAGGGTAGTCATTACTGTCTCCAGGGCTGATACATTGGTGGCGGGGTGAATCTCTACCGGAATGCCACGCCCGTTATCTTCAACCTTGACGGTATTGTCCTGTTGAATGACAGCCTTAATTTTGGTGCAGCAGCCAGCCATGGCTTCATCAATGCTGTTATAGATAATTTCATAGACTAGGTGGTGCAGTCCGCGCTGGTCAGTGCTGCCAATATACATACTTGGGCGTCGGCGTACTGCTTCCCGCCCGCCCAGCACCTGGATAGCCTCGGCAGTATACTCGTTATTTACTCGCTCATTATTCTGGGTCATAGTTAGCCTTTACCGTCTTATTGATGTAGGGACAAAGAGTGAAGTGGGAATATTAAGGAGATAGTGATACCGAAATAGCTTCTAGCTACAATAGAAGAGGTTAAATCAGATAACGTACGCACTTGAATATTATAGCACAATTTAACTATAAGGTGAAGCTGGGGGTGGTTAGCGTAACTGCCCTTGTAGCTGGGGGAGGGGGATAGTTTTTTGTTCCGAGGTGGTCATATCTCGTAGTATGACGGTGCCGGTTTTTACTTCTTGGTCGCCGATAATGACGGTGTGACTGGCGCCAAGGTTATTTGCCAGTCTTAGTTGAGCCTTCAGGCTCTTATTGCCCACGGTTTCTATTACGCCGATGCTGTCCTTTCTAAGCCTAGCTGACAGCTTTATTGCCTCGTCCCTGGCGTCATCGCCGATATAGGCAATGAAAACCTTGGGTCGGGGCAGGGCTGGGATGGAAATCCCCTGTTTCTTCAGGTTGAGGATTATGCGCTCTATACCAGAGGCGAAACCGATTGCCGGGGTAGGTCTGCCACCCAGTTCTTCAATCAGGTCATCGTATCGTCCGCCACCGCCGAGGGTGCTCTGGGCGCCTTCGGCTTCAGGCTGAACCTCAAATACTGTCCTGGTATAGTAGTCCAAGCCCCGAACCAGGCAATGGTCTAGTTTAAAGGGGATTTGTAGTAACCCCAGGTACCTCTTTACCTGTTTAAAGTGCTCATCACACTGGGGGCAAAGGTAGTCGGTGCTTTTCGGGGCGGAAATAGCTATCTGCTGACATACCGGCTTTTTACAGTCAAGGAGGCGGAGGGGGTTTCTCTTAAACCTTGTTTTGCAATCTGGACACAGGTCGTGAATATAGTTGGTGTAGTAGCTCTTCAGGGCAGCTAGATATTCGGGTCGACATTGTTTACAACCGATACTATTAAGGACTAGTGATAGGTGGCGCAGGTTTAGGCAGGAAAAGAACTGCCATGCCATATCAATGACTTCAGCATCAAGGGCGGGGTCGTCATCCCCGATAGCCTCATAGCCAAACTGGTAGTGTTGCCGATATCTGCCTGCCTGGGGTCTTTCATATCTGAAAATGGAGCCAATATAATACAGCTTTACCGGTTGGGGCAAATTATGCATTCCGTGTTCCAGATAGGCTCGGCATACTGGCGCCGTGCCCTCTGGTCTCAGGGTTAGTTTGTTTCCCCCTCTATCCTTAAAGGTATACATTTCCTTTTGTACAATATCGGTCTCTTCGCCGATACTGCGGGAGAAAAGCCCGGTGTCCTCAAAGGCAGGAACATCAATGCGCTCATAGCCGTAGAGCTGGCAGATATTAACCACCTTTTGCTCTATGTAGCGCCAGTATGGTTGTTCCTTGGGTAGTATATCTGAAGTTCCGCGTGGTGCCTGATACAAGCTGTCCCTCTCTTTTTAAGCTAGAATACAGTATTAGCACCGACTTTGTAAAGGGAGATTATCTGGTAACCCTATCCCCTTTATCCCCTTCCCCTTGCCAAGGGGAAGGGGAGGGATTTTAAAAAGAGGGGGCTTAAGCCCCCTCTCTAAAACCTCTCCCTTGAGAGGGATGATTTCTTAAAAGTTCTGCTTAATAACTCCTTTTAAGAAGAGTAAAAAAGGCAAGGCTCCTTTTAAGGAGGGTCAAAGGGAGCGAAGCTCCTCTCAAGCTCCTTTTAAGGAGAGTCAAAGAGAGGCGAAGCCTCCCTTCATAAGGGAGGGGGATAAAGGGGGTGGGTTAATAAATATCTAAAGGGGGTGAGGTCAATCCATAATTTGTCAAGGTACCGCCAAATTTGCCCCCAGCAATGCGGTTGGGTTATACTTGAAATATAATATTAGCTATTGGTGAGGCGGGTGAAGAGTTTTAGGCAACTTAGAGATAAGGCTCAAGGGTATCTTCAGCCGGAGAAGCTAGCTTTGGTTGAAGAGGCCTATAAGTTTGCCTCCCAGGCACATCGAGGTCAGGTGCGTAAATCGGGCAAGCCCTATTTGGAGCACCCGTTACAGGTGGCTTTGACCCTGGCTGAACTTCAGCTTGATGCCAGC
Organism: uncultured Dehalococcoidales bacterium; assembly: GCA_964354655.1. Lineage (GTDB taxonomy): Bacteria > Chloroflexota > Dehalococcoidia > Dehalococcoidales > E44-bin46 > E44-bin46. Next base: position 60,324 of record CAYHAL010000002.1, on the reverse strand, counting down.
TCTCTAGCCGCAGCCTTACTGCATGATGTTCCGGAAAACTGCGGCATACCTATTTCGGAGATTGAAGCCAAGTTTGGTTCGGAGGTAGCCAAGTTAGTTGATGGCACCACTAAACTGAGCCAGCTCTCCTGGTCAGGAGAAGGTGTGGCAGCCAGCGAACTACAGGTGGAGAACCTGAGAAAGATGCTGGTGGCTATGGCTGAGGACCTGCGGGTGGTGTTTATTAAGCTGGCTGATAGGCTGCATAATCTGCGCACCTTGGATGCTCTGCCACCGGAAAAACGGCGTAGCATTGCTCAGGAGACCCTAGAGATTTATGCCCCCTTAGCTCATCGCCTGGGGATATGGGAACTGAAGTGGCAATTAGAGGATTTATCGTTTCGCTCTCTGGAGCTAAAGAAGTATCGCCGGATTGCTAAGCTGATAGCTGCCCGGCGCACCCAGCGTGAGGAATTTGTTGCCCGGATAATTCAGATTTTGGGGGACGAGTTTAAAAAGGTAGGTCTAGAAGCTGAAATCTCGGGTAGACCCAAGCATATTTATAGCATATACCAGAAAATGGAGAAATATTCTGCCTTGGGCAGGGACTTTGATGATATCCATGACCTGCTGGCGCTTCGGGTATTGGTTAGTACTGTGCCTGATTGTTATGCGGCGGTAGGTGTTATCCATAGTCTGTGGCATCCTTTGCCCGGGGAGTTTGATGATTTTATTGCCAACCCCAAGCCGAATGGGTATCAGGCGTTACATACTGTGGTAATGTATGGCGCAATCCCGCTGGAAATACAGATTCGCACTCGTGAGATGCATCATATTGCTGAATATGGGGTAGCGGCTCACTGGCGATATAAAGAGGGTGAAGAGAAGGATATACGCTTTGAGGAAAGGATAAGCTGGCTACGCCAGTTGATTGAGTGGCACCGGGAGCTCAGCGGGGCTGAGTTCTTGGAATCGATTAAGACTGATATATTTATTGACCAGGTTTTTGTTTTCACGCCTAAGGGGGAGATAAAGGATTTGCCCAAGGGTTCTACCCCGCTTGATTTTGCCTATCGGGTTCATACTGAGCTGGGGCATCGGTGTATAGGGGCTAAGGTCAACGGTAGGCTGGTGCCGCTGAGTTGTTATCAGCTTAAAAATGGCGATGTGGTTGAAATCATCGCCACTAAAGGGGAAAAGGGACCGAGTCGAGATTGGCTTAACCCTGAGTTGGGCTATGTCGAGACCTCTCACGCTAGGGAGAAGATAAGGCAGTGGTTTAGGAAGCAGGAGCGGGTAGAAAATGTTGAGCGCGGTCGGGAGCTTTTGGATAAAGAGATGCGGCGGCTGGGTATAAAACTCAGCGGGCGGGAAGAGTTAGCCAAGCTATTTAAATATGATAGCTTGGATGATTTTTTGGCAGCTATTGGTTATGGTGGTATTACTACCCATCAGGTTGCCTTGAAACTAGCTGCCCAGCAAGAGCAACCTAGAGAAATAGTCGGAGTTCCACCACCCAAGCCAGCGGTATTAGCGGTTCAGGTGTTAGGTGTTGGGGATATGCTTACCCGATTAGCCGAGTGTTGTCACCCATTGCCTGGCGATAAGATTATTGGTTATGTTACTCGCAGCCGGGGCGTGTCTGTCCATCGTCGGGATTGTTATAATATAATTCATGAGGATGAGAAGGAGAGGCTGATTCCAGTGGAATGGGGGCAGACTGATGCCCTGTATCCGGTCAGTATTCAGGTTGAAGCCTGGGACAGGGTAGGGCTGATTCGTGACATCACCACCGTTGTGGCTGAGGAGAAGGTTAATATAGCGGCAATGAGCTTCGTTCAGCATGATGACCATACTGTTACTGAACATCTTACTTTAGAGACCAAGGGCTTGGCTCAGTTATTACGGCTCTTAGGGAGAATTGAGGCGGTCAGAGGGGTGATAGGTGTAACCAGGGTAGGGGATGAGGCGACAGTAAAAAATAACCCTTGAACCTGAGGAAGGAGGAAGATATTGCCAGCGACTAAATCGGTTCAAAAACAGGTGCGTGTAGCTGAAAGAAGGCGGCTGAGGAATAAGTCTATTCGTAGTCGGTGTAAAACCGATATAACCAAAGCGGAGAGGCTTATCTTCTCAGGTGAGCTTGAGTTGGCACAGAAGGCGGTAATAGTTGCTATCGGTTCTCTAGATAAAGCGGCGGAGAAGGGGGTTATCCATCCCAATAACGCTGCCCGGCGCAAATCACGATTAATGAAGAAGCTAAATGAGGCTCAGGCTTCAGCTCCGGCTAAATAAATTTGTTTTGGGGTTGACAGGGGGGCTTATTTTGTTTTAGCATTTATAGAACGGATGTTCGCCAAACTGAGTCAGTTTAGAGGGGTGACCGGTGGAGAAATTGTCACCCAAGCAGCAGAAAATAGCTAATTTTATCTATCGTTTTTGGGAGGACAGGGGTTATCCGCCTACCATCAGGGATATAGTTGCCGGGTGTGGGATTAGCTCGACATCGGTGGTGAATTATAACCTGAATATATTGGAAAAGAAGGGATATATTCGCCGCCATCGTGAGGTGTCACGGGGAATTGAGTTGGTTGCCCGGTCTTCTGCCCCAGGGGCTCGGCTTCAAGTACCTATTATTGGTCAAATAGCGGCTGGTCAGCCGATACCAGTGCCCACTGCCGATACCTGGGATGTTACTGCTTCTTCAGAGACTCTGGAGGTGACTAAAGATTTGACGCAGGGGAGGGAGGGGGTTTATGCTCTGAAGGTGAGGGGGTCATCAATGGTTGATGCCTTGGTTAATGATGGTGATTTTGTATTGATGGAGTATGTGAATTCAGTGGAGAATGGGGAGATGGCAGCCATATGGCTTAAGGCTGAAAAAGAGGCTACGCTGAAGAAATTTTATGCCGAGCCGGGTCGGGTTCGACTTCAGCCGGCAAATAGCCAGATGGAGCCGATATATGTTGACCCGGATAATGTTGAGATTCAGGGCAGGGTTATTGCCGTTATCAGGCAGTTGGTGTAGTTGACCTCTCGGGGGATAAATCGGTTATAGAAAGAGAGGATTATGCTCTTATCTCAGTTTCAGACCGTAGGTCGCGAGCTTTTCACCCGGGGGCTTGTCTGTTCCCATAGTGGGAATCTGAGTGTTAGACTGGGAGACCATTTAATTATTACCCGCCGCGGCTGTAGTCTCAGTTGCTTACAGGAGCCTGATTTGATTGAGACTGGGATATGTAAAAACGACCGGTGTACACCACTGGCTTCAATTGAATTAGCTGTCCATCGGGCTATTTATCAGGAGACTCCGGCATTAGCCATTGTTCACGCTCACCCGCCTCACGCCGTTGCCCTGTCATTAGTTGAAACTGAGATTGTGCCCAATGTTGCCGAAGGTTTGACCATGATGGGTCGAGTCCCAGTCCTTGGTTGGCATATGGAGGTAAAACCAGGGGGTCTGGCTGATATAATTGCCCAGGCATTAAGGAAACACCGGATTGTTATGGTTCATGGGCATGGTAGTTTCGCCATTGGGCAACTGCTTGAAGAGGCCTATAGCTGTACCACTACCCTAGAGGAAAGCTGCCAGGTCATTTGCCTGTTGAAGTCATTACAGGTAGGTCAAGATAAAGAATAGCTTATTGCTTATAGACTGGGGTGCACCACTCAAGGTATTTGGGATTGTTACCTTGTATTACCTCAAGGTAGATTTGTTGTAACCTCTTGGTTATTTCACCGGCTTGACCGCTACCTATCTTGCGACGATCTATCTCAGCTACTGGGGTAACATTGGCGGCAGTGCCGGTTAAAAAACATTCTTCAGCGGTATAAAGCTCACTGCGGTCAATCTGCCGTTCTATCGTCTCTATAGCCAGTTCGTTTCGTGCTAGCTTTATTACCGTATCGCGGGTAATCCCCACTAGCATAAGGTCATAGGGGGGCGGGGTTACTAGCTTGCCGCCTATAACCACGAAGATATTCTCACCACTCCCTTCGGAGACATAGCCATCCGAGGTAAGCATAATCGCCTCATCAAAGCCATTTTCAATGGCTTCGGTCTTAGCCAGGGCGTTATTGACATAGAGGCCGGTAATCTTAGCCTGTGGTGTGTCACTAGGGCGCCGCCAGGAAGAGACGCAGCATCTTACTCCATCCATATCCAAATACGGACCCCAGGGGATAGCAAAGGCTGAGAAATCAACATCTAGGTCATGAAGACGGACACCCAGCGCCTCAGAACTCTTATAGGCGATAGGGCGGACATATATGTCTTCCTGAAAACGGCACCTCTTTACCAGTTCAACTGTTATCTGACACAGCTCATCAATAGTGTGGGGTAGGTCAATCTTCAATATCTGGCAGCCGTTAAGCAGTCGTTGATAATGCTCTTTATGACGGAAGAGGTAGAGCTGCTTTTTTTGGCTATTCCAGTTACCCCGGATACCCTCAAAAGCAGCGGTACCGTAGTGAAGGCAATGGGTCATAATTCCTAACTTGGCTTCGGATAGCGATACGAACTGTTTACGGAAATAGGCATATAATGGCATCTTAAATCTCCTCTCTTACTACGAAGTCTATTATAGGTGTAAATAGGCTAGAAAACAAGGACTTACCAAGAGATTGGTTATCAACCTCACCCCTTTAGATATTTATTAACCCACCCCCTTTATCCCCCTCCCTTCATAAGGGAGGGGGAAATTGGTTATATAAGAGAGGCGAAGCCTCTCTTTGACTCTCCTTAAAAGGAGTTTGAGAGGAGCCTTGCCTCTTTTTTAACTCTTAAAAGGAGTTTTAGAGGGGCGAAGCCCCTCTCTTACCTCAATTCCCCCCTTCCCTTAATAAGGGAAGGGGGCAGGGGGATAGGTTTCTAAACAATCTTTTTACCAAGAGGCTGGACTCAAATTGGGCTGAAATGAGAGAAATAGGGAGGATTTTCCCCTAATCGGAGGGCGAGTTGGCTTTTCTGACCCTGACAGATTCAAGTGGGCTGGATTTGGGCTTGACATTGGCTATGAATGGGAGCAATATATCATTGCTAATTTGGTCGCCCCGAACATTGAGAGCCGAAAGGAGGGGGAAAGATGAAATTCCTAATCATATGTACGGTTAAGGACACGTTTTCCATGGTTCCATCAGCCATAAGCAGGCAGCTTTTTGAAGCAAGTGTTGCCTGGATAAATCAGCTAAAGAAGGCGGGCAAAGTGCTGGAAATTTACTCTACCTCTGGCTGGGGGCGCATCGTAGCTATTTGTGAGCATCCGTCCGCTGAAGACGTGGCTCAAACGCTTGCTGGAGCGCCGATGGGCGGATTCTTGAATTTTGAGGTCTATCCGCTGGCTGATTTCAACCAATCTATGAAAGCCATCATTGAGGCTTACAAGACGGCAGAGCAAATGTTCCCTGCCAAAAAGTAGTTCAGGTAGCATAAGAGCAAATTATTACCAATCTTTGAATCATCTTTTACGTCGGCTGACAGATAGGGGGCGACTGCTGGAGGCTACACCCAAAACGGTGTAGCCTCGCTTGTTAATCTTTACCGTGAAAGGCTCGGGGTGTGGAGGGTGTAGCCTTCGTCGGTTGGGGGGAAGATGTCTTTTAGTAGCAATGTGCGGCCGGTTTGGATGGCGGTGAAGCCGTACTTTTTGCGGATGCGGTCAATGGCTCTATTTAGTTGCTCCAGCCTTCGGGCTGACAAGTCCAGCATGTCCAGCTGTCTTCCTGGCTCGGTCAGGTTTGATACCCTGATGCCGATAAGGCGGACTTTTGGCTTTTGTTGAGAAAGCGCCTGGTTTAATAGCCCTACCCCGGTATCAAAGATGGTCTGGTCGCTATCGCTGCCTTGTCTCAGGGTGTGACGACGGGTAATAGTGGTGAAGTTGGCATATCTAAGTTTTAGGGTTACGCACCTGGCTTGCTTACCTCGCTGGCGTAGCTGGCTACCAACCCGTTCACTGAGATAACGTAGCGTTGCCTTGAGCAGGGAATGGTCTCTGGTGTCCTTGCCGAAAGTGGTCTCTCGGCTGATGGACTTAGCCTCAGCCGGGGGTTCCACTTTTCTATCATCAATGCCCCTAGAGTAGCGCCATAGAATTTCACCAAACGCACCAAAATGGCTTTTAAGGGCGCTTAACGGCATAATAGATAGATGAGCTATAGTATTGATGCCTAAGCCATTTAGTATTCGCTCAGTCTTCTTACCGATTCCGGGCAGTTTGGTTATGGGCAGCGGTGACAGGAAGGAGCGCTCCTCTCCCACAGCTACCTCCATTAGTCCGTCCGGCTTTGATAATTCAGAGGCAACCTTGGCTACTACCTTGCAGCTAGCGATGCCTATCGAGGCGCAAAGCCCTAACTCGTCCTTAATTCGTTTTTTTATAGCTACCGCCATTTGATGAATAGAGCCATAAAGGGATTCAAAACCGGTTACATCCAGGTAGGCTTCGTCAAGGCTTACCGGCTCAAGGTAGGGTGAAAAATCAGCCAGGATAGCCATAAACCTTTGTGAGGCAACCTGATATTTGGAGAAGCTGCCCTGTATGAAGATGGCTTGGGGGCAGAGGCGGGAGGCGGTGGTAAGGGGCATACCGGCACGTAAACCAAAAGCCCGGGCTTCATATGAGGCGGAGGCAACTACACCTCGCTGGTCAGGTCTACCGCCGACCACTACCGGTTTACCTTTAAGCTCAGGATTTTCTACCTGCTCCACTGAGACAAAGAAGGCATCAAGGTCAATGTGCATAATCTGGCGAGCCATTATTCTCCCCGGGAAACAAAGGTTATAATTCTATGCTCAAAGACGCTGCGGTCGAGGAGGACACGGCGCTGGCATTTAAGGCATTTAATCCCGATATCAGCGCCCAGCCTTACTACCTGCCACTCATAGCTACCACAGGGGTGCTTCTTCTTGAGGCGAACCACATCGCCCAGCTTTATTGGCATGACCATTTTAATACCCCAGCCCCACCTTTTTCCTTATCTCCGCCTCATCCATTGCCTCAGCCAGTCCTTTCAGAAAGGGGCTTGACGCATTCTCCAGGAGCCAAAGTCCAAAGGTAAAGCCCTCGTCTTCCAGCCCTTTACCTTTAAGCTGAGCCACAACCTTTAGTTCCAGCCTCTCCTCGTTTCCCTGAGCAATGATAAAGCTTTTTACCACCTGCCCTCCCAGTCTAGCCATTCTAATTACATCACCCTGATTTGCGGGTAGAGAGATGATGGTTAATCTGTTCTCGCAGTGATGAAGCTGCCTGCCGTGCTGCCTGGGCGAAGTCCGCTTCTCGTGAGGCGTATATAATTTGCCGTGATGAGCTGATAATCGCCTTCTCCCCTTGAGCATTAACCCCATAGCGAACCGCTGAGGCTAGGTCTCCCCTCTGGGCACCAATGCCCGGTATCAGAATTGGCATATCGGGGTGACTCTGCCGAATCAGCTTTAGCTCCTTGGGGTAGGTAGCGCCAACAACTAGCCCGATGTTGCCATATATGTTCCATTGGCTAGCCTTGATGGCTACCAGCTCAAATAGCGGGCGGTAGTCAGGCTCTGCCTCACAGCGAAGAGACTGGAAGTCCAGAGCACCAGCGTTTGACGTCCGGCACAGGATGAACACCCCTCTGTCTTTATACTGGATGAAGGGCTCTATTGAGTCAAAGCCAAGGTATGGATTCACGGTGGTGGCATCAAAGTTAAAGATGGAGAAAATAGCCTTAGCGTAGGCTTTAGCCGTGTTACCGATATCCCCCCGCTTGGCGTCACCGATAACCGGGATGTCGTTTGATATGTATTTAATAGTCCGCTTCAGGGCGTCCAGTCCTTCATCGTCTAGGGCTTCATAAAAGGCAAGGTTGAGTTTGTAGGCGCACACCAAATCAGAGGTAGCATCAATAATTGCCTTGTTGAAATCAAAGATGCCTATTTTATCAGGCATCAGCTTTGGGTCAGGGTCAAGCCCGACACAGAGTAAGCTGTTATTCTTACGAGTGGCATTGGTTAGCTTTTCGATAAAGTCCACTTTATATCCCCTGTAATAAGGTTATCAGTCGATATGGATTGGCGTCAAGTGTAACTAGCTGGAATTATTTATTGACCTCACCCTTTTAAGAGTAAAAAAGAGGCAAGGCTCCTCTCAAACTCCTTTTAAGGAGAGTCAAAGAGAGGCTTCGCCTCTCTTATATAACCAAATTCCCCCTCCCTTCATAAGGGAGGGGGATAAAGGGGGTGGGTTAATAAATATCTAGAGGGGATAGGTTGCTAAACAATTTATGCAGTTTTAATTGTTGGCCTCCAATCAGCGGTGATATAATTGGCTCTAGATATTTGGCAGGGGAGTAGGGTTGTTAAGCAATTCCTACCAGCAGGCTCTAGATTACCTCTATAGTTTCATTGACTATGAAACCATGCACCTGCCGCGCAGTGCGGTTAATTATGACCTGAGGCGGGTGGAGGAACTGCTGTTTCGCTTAGGCAATCCCCACCTGGCAGCCAAGTCGGTCCACATTGCCGGCACCAAGGGCAAGGGGAGCGTGGCGGCTATGGTGACGGCAGTTCTTATCGCTTCTGGTTATACTACCGGGCTGTATACCTCGCCCCACCTTAACGACCTAAGGGAGCGCATTAGAGTTAATGGTGAATTAATCACCGAAGAGGAGCTTATGGCTCTGGTGGAGAAGCTCAAGCCTGAGGTTGAGGCGGTAAATGAGAAAGCTACCTATGGTCAGTTGACCACCTTTGAGCTGTTGACGGCGTTGGGCTTTGCCCACTTCAAGCTAGAAGGGGTTGATTTTCAGGTGGTGGAGGTAGGGTTGGGGGGTAGGCTTGATGCCACCAATGTAATCCAGCCCGAGGTTTGCATTATTACCTCGATTAGCTTTGACCATACTGATGTATTGGGTAGCTCTTTAGCTGAAATTGCTGGCGAGAAGGCAGGGATTATCAAGTCCGGCTCTATGGTGGTGATGTCGCCACAGCCGGATGAAGTGGCTCAGGTAATAGAAAAGACCTGCCTCAATTGTAACGCCGGGCTGGTCAGGGTAGGCAGCGATGTCGTCTGGCAGAGCCTTAGTTTTGACGCTGAGAGGCAATTACTTCAAGTGAAGGGAAAGCTGGGTAGTTATGAGCTATCCATCCCATTGCTTGGTCACTACCAACTGGAGAACGCAGCTACCGCGGTGGCTGCCCTGGAGGTCTTGGCTGGGAGGGGGTTTAATATTTCCAGGGATAGTATCATTAATGGTCTGGCGAAGGTAAGCTGGCCAGGTCGGTTCCAGATTCTGAGCCATCGCCCGCTACTGGTAGTTGATGGGGCGCATAACCCTGACTCAGCCCGGAAGCTAAAGCAGTCTCTGGTCCAATACTTTGCCTTTGACCGAGCCATCTTGGTTATAGGCGTATCGTCGGATAAGGATGTAGCTGGCATAATTTCAGAATTGGTGCCTTTATTTGATAAGGTGATTGTCACCCGCTCTCGTCATCCTCGGGCGATGTCATTGGAACAACTCATAGCTACATTTAGACGGTGCGGAGTGGAAGTTCAAGCAGTAGGGGCGGTTTCTGAAGCGTTATCTCTGGCTCTAAATATGGCTGGGGCTCGAGACCTCGTCTGCGTTGCCGGGTCTCTGTTTGTAGTTGGTGAGGCAATTGAGCAGGCAAAAATACAAGGTCGCCTATTTGGGGAAGGAGACAGAATAGGTTAATACGTGAATTCAGGGGATGACCTGTGGCGTAATCAGCGCCTCTTCGGGTAGCATATTACCCAGGATTTTCTCTAGTGCCATAGTATGGCTGCAAAGCCCCCAGCTTGAGAAAAAGTGACAGGTGCAATGCCATTTCCCATTTTTATATTCGGTAGTGTAGGTGTCGTTGTCTCCTCGGAATTTCACTGATAGCTCAGAGAAGGTAATCCGGTCTGTCTCTTGAGCGTAGCGCTTGGCTTTTTCAATTTTCCCGATTAGACTTGACTGCATCACTAACCTCCTTTTAACTTAAGAAGCACTGGCTAATTTCGGCTCAGTGCTTCTTTTTGTCGATAATATGACAATAATTACTAAGCGCATATCATCAAGTTCCCTTAAATCTTCAACTATTTATTTAATTTTACTCCTTTTTTGGTTATAAGTCTAGAAAAGGGCTGAGGTAGCTGGGTAAATTTGTCTTGGTCGAGCTATTACTATAGAATGTTTGGGCAAAGGAGGAGAAGGGTGAAGGCACTGCTACAGAGAGTCACCGAGGCGTCGGTTAGCGTTGGTGTTGAGGTGGTAGGCAGGATTGGTCGGGGGCTGGTAATTTTGGTGGGCATAGCCAGCGGCGATACCGAAAAGGATATACAGTATTTAGTGCCGAAGATTGTCAACCTGCGCATTTTCCCTGACGATAAGGGTAGGTTTAACCTTTCGGCTCTGGATATTAAAGGTGAACTATTGATGGTGAGCCAGTTCACCCTCTTGGCTGATACCAGGAAGGGGCGTCGGCCTAGTTTTGTTGAGGCAGCGCCGCCGGCAGAGGCTGAACAGCTATTTGAGCGGTTTGTGGAGCAGGCTCGAGCCACGGGGTTAAAGGTGGAAACCGGGCGTTTTCAAGAATACATGCAGGTGGAAATCCATAACGATGGTCCGGTAACAATACTCTTAGACAGCAGAGAGAAGTTTTGCTGAAACTAATTGCAAATACAAATGGTTGCAATTATTTAATGTCTGTTGTAAAATCTTCAAGTTAGGTGAAAGTTAAGTGGGGCGACCTAGAGATATAGCTCATAGATTAAGCGAGTTAGGCTATCGGCTGACACCGCAACGAATAATGATTCTGTCGGCTATTGAAAAAAGTGACGGTCATATTAGTGCTGAGGAAATATACGCCCAGGTTCGTGCCCGCTATCCCCATGTGAATATCTCAACGGTTTATCGTACTCTGGAACTATTAAGTGAACTGGGTCTGGTGACGGAGACGGTTATGGGTGATGGGCGGGTGCGGTATCACAGTATCGTGAAAGGGCATCACCATCATCTTGTCTGTCAGAGGTGCGGGGAGATTATTGATGTGGAGGAATCAATGCTGAACCGGCTATGGGATGAAATTGGGCAGAGGTATGATTTTGAGGTTGATATGAAACACCTGGCTTTCTTTGGTCTGTGTGCCAAGTGCCGGGAATAAAAAATTTGCTGGTTGGAGCAATTAGTTGCAGGTGCACTAAATTGCAATAATTTGGGACTGTTTAGTGAAAAGACCTATCATTTTAGTTACCGCTATTCTATTGTTAGCTTTTGTGGCTTTGCTTCTGGGCGGTTGCTCGCCAGCGGGCACGTCAAAGTTCAAGGTGATTACCAGCACTTCCCTCATGGCTCAAATAGTGGAGCGGGTGGGAGGCGATGGGGTTGAGGTGGTCAACATTATTCCCCCGGCCCAGTGCCCAAGTCACTTTGATGTTAAGCCTGGGGATATTCAGAGGTTAGCTGATGCTGACCTTTTTCTCCTCCATGGCTGGCAGGGGGAGATGTTTTCTCAGGAGTTAATTACCTCAGCCAATAATCCCAAGCTAACCGTAGTCAAGATTGATGTTAAGGTTGGCGAAAATGATAACTGGATGACGCCCCCGGTTCAGCTAGAGGCAACCGACAAGATTGTTTCTGCTCTGTGCCAGGTGGATGCCAAAAACAGTTCCGTTTATCAGCGGTTAGCTATAGAATATAAGGACAAGATTGGGGCTAAGGAGGCGGAGATAAAAGCCAAGCTGGCTCAGGCAGACCTCTCCGGGGTAAATGCTATGTGTGCTGACCAGCTGGCTGGATTTATGGAATGGGTCGGGCTTAATATTGTTGCCACCTACGGCCAACCCGATTCGCTTACTCCTCAAGTGGTAAGAGAGCTGGTGGACACGGGTAGGGAGGCGGGGGTAACCCTGGTTATTGATAATCTCCAGAGCGGAGAGGATGCCGGGAAGGGAATTGCCGAGGAGCTTGATTGTAACAGGATAATACTTTCCAATTTCCCCGGCGGTTTTGATGACACTGAGACCTGGGGAAAAGCCATAGACCGGAATATTGAACTGATACTGGGGGCGATAGTTCAATAGATGAGCAATACCATAATAAATATTGAGAACGCTGTGGTTTCTTATCGGGAAGATGTTGCCCTTCGGGGGGTATCGCTTAGGGTAAAGTCGGGGGAGTTTGTTGGTATAGTTGGTCCCAATGGAGCCGGGAAGACCACACTCCTCACCATAATTAATGGACTGGGCAAACTAGTCCATGGGCGGGTAGAGGTGCTGGGGCACCTCCTCACCCCGGGTAGCGGTCATTTTCTGAGAAAGAAGGTTGGTTATGTCCCTCAGGTGGAGAACATAGACCCGAGGATGCCAATGGGTGTTCGTGAGGTAGTGATGCTCGGGCGCTACGGGCTTTTGGGCTTGCTTCGGAGACCGGGCAAGCACGACTGGAAAATCGTGGACGAGATGATAGAGCTGGTGGGTATGACCCATCTCGCCCGGCGACCTATTGGGCACCTGTCGGGGGGTGAGCAACAGCGGGTAGCCATAGCCCGCTGTCTGGCTCAGGAGCCGGAGTTATTCTTGCTTGATGAGCCAACCGCTTCGTTGGACTGGAGGGCGAAAACGGATATCATAAGGCTGGTAAAGCTGATTCACGATTCACGGTGTCTGACTACCCTATTTGTGACCCACGACCTAAGCTGTCTACCGCTCGCCTGTGATCGACTGGTGCTGATGAAACAGGGGCTTATCTGGGGTGAGGGTTCTCCTAAGCAAGCGCTTACCGATGATAACCTCAGCCAGTTATATGATATGCCTATCTCGGTAGTAAGGGAGAGGCGAAAAGAAGCCATTTTGATTTAAGACTAAGGGGGTCTCGGGCTTGGATCTGTCTATCTTTGGTTACCAGTTCATGCAGAATGCCATCCTTTCCGCCGTTCTCGGTGGCATTGCCTGTGGTACTATCGGCGTCTTTGTGGTGATAATGCGTATGCCCTTTATCGGGGTGTGCATGGCACACGCTGCCTTCGCTGGAGCCTTGCTCGGGCTGTGGCTTGGCTTTAACCCGCTGATAGGTGCTTTTGGCGTCAGTCTTGCCTCGGCAGCTATCATTGGTCCTCTGGCTGACCGGGGAGAGCTTAGTCCTGAGACCTCGGTAGGGGTCATCTTTTCCCTCATGCTCGGGCTTGCCTTCCTGTTTATGGGGCTGATGCCAGGTACTAAATCAGCAGCCCTGGAATTGCTATGGGGTAGCATTCTGACCAATACCCGAAGCGATGTCATACTACTGGGGATAATAGCTGCGGTGGTAGTAGGATTGGTCTTTGCCTTTTACAAGGAGTTTCAGGCCACTATTTTTCATCGTGATATGGCCCGCTCGGTCGGTATCCCGGCGACGCTCATTTTATATGGCATCCTGTTTTTGACCGGGGCGACCATAACGGTATCGCTGCGCTCCATTGGCGGGCTGCTTATCTTCAGCCTCATTCTGAATCCAGCGGCGGCTGCCTACCAGCTTACCTACAGCATGAAGCGGATGTTTCTCCTTTCTGCCGGTTTTGCTGTTCTTTCCGGCTGGATAGGTCTAGTTATGTCCTACCTGTTAAACATTCCCAGTGGGGCGACCATAGTGATTGTCTCCTCAGCAATCTTTGGCATAGCGACTATTCTGTCGCCGAAGAGGAAGGTAAAGCCGTGGCAGAAGAAACCGCTAGTGGAGGAGAAACGGTGATTAGGACATATTTCAACCAGAGGGCGACCGTCTGGGATGAAACCAGCTCGGAAACGGATGTGACCAAGCTGGAGCTGATGGCGAAGCGCCTTAATATTAAGCCCGGGTCCACACTGCTTGATGTCGGGAGCGGGACCGGTGTATTAATCCCCTTTCTATTAAGCCGGATTGGCAGGGAGGGGCGATTAGTGGCTCTTGATTTTGCTGAAGAAATGTTAAAGCGAGCCCAGGCTAAAGGCTATAAGGATATTGGATACCTTCATGCCGATGTAACCAGTATTCCCGTCGGTGATGAAATATTTGACGTCGTAGTGTGCTACTCCAGCTTTCCCCACTTTCAGGATAAACTGCAAGCCCTTGCCGAAATCAACCGGGTAACCAAAAGCGGTGGTAGACTACTAATCTGTCATACCTCAAGTCGGGCTATGATTAACCAGTTTCACCGCCAAATCCCAGCCGTGGAAAACGATGCCATTCCTGACGAGCCGGAGATGCAATTTCTGCTGTCGTGGGCTGGATTTACTGATATCAAGATAGACGATAGCAGTGAGGGTTATCTTTGTAGTGCTAGGAAGCCTAGATTAGCTTAAGGGTCTGGGGTTCAAGCTCAAGGCTGATGTCTAGAGCCTTGGCGGAGTGAGTGAGGGCACCGATAGAGATAAAATCAACCCCAGCCATAGCCGCAGCGCGGACATTATCTAGGTTAATACCTCCCGAGGCTTCAATCTTAACCCCACTTGGGATTAAGCTTACTACCCGGCGCATTTCATCAGGGCTCATGTTATCCAGCATAATGATATCAGCCCCGGCTTCAGTGGCATCAAGGGCTTCCTGAATAGTGCTGGCTTCAACCTCAACCTTCACCCCCTGGGGGGCATTCTGTTTAGCCTTAGCTACAATATCTTTTATATTCATGCCCAGGGCGCGAAGTGCGGCGAGGTGATTATCCTTAATCAGGATACCATCACCAAGGTGGAAGCGGTGGTTTTGTCCGCCGCCGATGCGAACGGCATACTTTTCCAATAACCTGAGACCGGGGGTGGTCTTGCGGGTATCGGTAATTTTTACCTTGAGCCCTTTTGTTTTGGCTATGAATTTGGCTGTCAGTGAAGCGATGCCACTGAGCCTCTGCAGGAAATTGAGGGCTACCCGCTCGGCTTTGAGGATGCTTATTACATTACCGAAGATGGTGGCGACTATGTCTCCAGGTTTAACCCTGGCTCCGTCTTTAATCAGCAGTTCAACCTTGAGTGACGGGTCAACCTTCAGAAACACCCTTTTGGTTACCTCACCACCAGCGATTATACCTTCTGCCTTAGCCAGTATGGACGCCTTCCCCTGGAGCTCAGGTGGTATTAGCCCCTCGCTGGTGATATCACCGTGGCTTATATCCTCAGCTAAAGCAAGGTCTATAATGCTGTCAATCTGTTCTTGAGGTATTTGGAATTTATTTATCAACCTCACCCCCTGTAGTTCTTGTTTAGAAAACCCTATCCCCTTTTTCCCCTTCCCCTTGATAAGGGGAAGGGGGAGAAAATTTATTTAGAGGGGCGAAGCCCCTCTTAAACTCCCCTTGACTACTATTTTGAGTAAGGAGAGGGGAAACTAGTTATATAAGAAAGGCTTAGCCTCTCTTTGACTTTCTCTAACTAATAGTCAGCATGCGGTCGATGGCTTGTTTTGCCTTTAGTCTTATCTCTTCGGGGACAGTTACTATATTCTGTCTTAGCTCCATGGTCCGTGCCAGTGTTTCTAGGGTTGTCTTTTTCATATCGGCGCAGATTTGCCCCCTTGAGATTAGGTAGAAGGACTTTCCCGGGTTCTGCTGGCGTAAGCCGTGAAGTATGCCTGCCTCGGTGCCAATAATGAAGCTGTTATTTGGCGATGCCTTGGCATAGTGGAGCATCTGTGAGGTGCTGAGGGCAGCGTCAGCCAAAGCTATTACTTCAGGTCGGCACTCAGGGTGAACTAATACTTGGGCGTCAGGGTGTAGCCTTTTTGCCAGTTTTAGTTGCTTAGGCGTAATGCGGTGGTGAACATAGCAAAATCCGGGGTAAAGGATGATATTCTTTTTGGTTTGGGTTGAAATGTAGTGCCCGAGGTTCTGGTCAGGGACAAAGAGTATGTCATCATTAGCTACCGATTCCACCACCTTGACCCCATTAGCCGAGGTGCAGCAAATATCGCTTTCAGCCTTGACCTCGGCTGATGAATTGACATAGCTGATGACTGCTGCCTTAGGGTATCTTTGCTTCCATTGTCTTAACCCTTCAATATCAATCATATCGGCTAACGGGCAGCCGGCACTACCTTCTGCCAGCATAACGGTGCGCTCGGGGTTAAGGATGGCGGCGGTTTCAGCCATAAAATGCACGCCGCAGAAGACAATGGTCTGGGCTTCTACCTCAACGCATTGACGGGCTAACTCTAGGGAGTCGCCGACAAAGTCAGCTATATCCTGAATCTCGGGTCGCTGATAATTGTGGGCAACGATAACTGCCCCTAGCTCCCTTTTCAGTGCGGCTATCTTTTCTTTAATTTCTTCTAAGTCGCTCATTGCTAACTACCAGTCTTAATTTTACCCTGTAGTGACCAGGGACTGGTGTGCTCAATCTTGACTTTTACCAGTTGTCCCAGGCAGTCATTGGTGTCAGTAAAGAATACCAGTTTACCGGTTCTGGTTCGACCGTACCACTTGCCTTTTTTTTGGTCTTCTACTAGAACCTCAACCGTCTTGCCTAATAGCTGGCGGTTAATTTCAGCGGCGATGCTCTGCTGAAGCTGCTCAATCTTATTTAGTCGCTGCTTTTTCTCAGTCGGAGGGATATTATTGGCAAATCTTCTGGCGGCAATAGTCCCGGGTCTTGGTGAATAGGCGGCGACATGAACGGTATCCGGTCTGAGTTCAGAGAGCAGGTCAAAGGTTTGTTGGAACTGCTCTTCGGTTTCTGTTGGGAAGCCGACAATGACATCGGTGCTCAGGGCTACCCCTGGTATCTTACTGCGTATTTGTGCGACCAGGTAACGGTAATCTTCTACCGTATAGCCCCGTCTCATTGCCTTCAGGGTTTCATTGCTACCTGACTGAACGGGGAGACTTATGTGCTCACAGACTTTATCCAGATGGGCTGCGGCTTCAATGAGCCTGGGGCTCATGTCCTTGGGGTGGTTGGTCAGGAAGCGTATGCGGGCTAATCCATCTATGGTATTTAGCTCAGTTAGTAGGTCGGCTAGGTTTGGTTGGTAGGGCAGGTCGTGCCCATATGAGTCCACATTTTGTCCCAGTAAGGTTACCTCTTTTACTCCACGGTGCACCAGCTGTTTAACCTCGCAGACTATTTCAGCTACCGGGCGGCTTCTTTCTCTGCCACGACGGTAGGGGACAATGCAATAGGAGCAGAAGTTATTACAACCCTGGATAATGGGCACGAAGGTGCTTGGTGAAGGGTGTAAGGGGACTACGGTATGAAGATTACCTTGTTTTTCTAGCCATGGTGGATATTCCCCCGGCTTGAAAAAATAGTCAACGTGAGGGAAGCTTTGGCTAAGCTGGTCAACCTTAGAGTTTACCAAGCAACCGGTAACAGCAATGGTTAAGTTTGGGCGTAACCTTTTTAGTGGTTTAAGGGCACCGAGCTTGTTAATGACTCGGCTCTCGGCACTCTGCCGCACCACGCAACTATTAAGCACGATTAAATCAGCTTCCTCGGTGGTAGCTGTAGCCTGAAGTCCTAGTAGCTCAAGGTAGCTACCAAGGCGCTCCGATTCAGCCTTATTCATCTGACAGCCAATAGTCCAGATATAATATTTAGGCATGGTTTCTTACTCTTAGTGTGATAAAATAAGCCCCTTCTTCAGGGGCATACTACTTCATATTTGGCGTAACTTTCTACTTAAGCCATTTGACGAGAAAACCCTCCTTAATAGATATTATCTCTTAAGCACTGAGGACATTTTATAGTCGTCCCTGCGGGTAGCGCGGAATGTAGATTAAACTTGATTCCGCACTCTTTATGAGAACAATATGTACCTCTACCCCAAGTTGGCGCAGGGAAAGTTTCTCCGCTATTATATCTCGTGAGTATTCCCTTTAGAACTTCAAAGTTTTCCCTTTCCCGCATTCCATAAAGTGCATAATTATTGAAATATGGGACGGGGAAATTTATATCGACATTATCACAATAAACCCACACATCAATGCCTCTTTCACATGCTAGGCCCGTTTCATAAGCGATCCAATTCTGTGTGTATTTCCAATCGGGAGTCGGAGACGCTTGGTGGGCCACAAGCTGTTTCCCTACAAGTAGGAACATAGCTATAGATTTGTCCATAGCTTCTTTAATGGTTTTCCACTGCGGTAACTGTATAGTTTCGAACTCTGAGCGGAAAGCCTTGAGTCCTACCCTTGCACATGCTCTATCGAACATATCACAAAATTCTACGTCCTCTTTTGTATGAGAGACAAAAATTTGATATGCCATTTCTCTTTCTCAAGATTAAATTTTCACCTTTGGCGGAGGGAGTGGGATTCGAACCCACGACCCCGGTTTCCCAGGGCAAGCGCTTAGCAGGCGCCCGCACTAGGCCACTATGCGATCCCTCCTTTAATCCTGCCGAGTGATTCTATTGTTAAATTATATTTTACTTCTTTGTCTCGCCCAACTCCTCGGTAATATCCTTAGCCATTTTTAGAAATAACACCCTCAATCTCCTCATAACATCCTGAGCCGCCTTCTCTCCAGCCAACCTGGCTTCATCGGCGGCTTTTCTGGCATCTTCAGCCGCCTCCTCAATCTCATCCAAAATAACGGGAAGGGGCTTACTCAAAATGGCATGTCTCTCTTTCGCTTTTTCTTCCATATTTTCCTCCTTTTTGCTTTGTCCCTCTTATTATACAAAATTTCCCCTTTTAAGCATAGTAAGGGCGGCGTATTATGACCGTGGGGAGGGGATTAGTAGGGTGAGGTTTATAGACAACCTCGTTGAGGGCTGTTTTATGGTGTGCTATGATGGGTGGCACGAAGCGATTGTGGAAATAAGTGTTCTAATTGACGGTGAATTTGAGGGGTGCCCTGAGGTGAGCTGGCTGCAGGGCGTAGCCGAGCAGGTTCTCATGGCTCATGGTGTTAGCTCTAATGTGGAGCTGGGTCTGGTTATTGCCACTCAGGAAAGGGTGCAGCAGCTAAATCGAAGCTACTTAGGCAGGGATGAGCCTACAGATGTGCTAGCCTTTTCTATGCTACCTACTGGAGGGGCTCCTCCTTTTGTTGCGCCTCCTGATGGGGTGTTACACCTTGGTGAGGTGGTCATTTCCTTTCCTCAAGCCGTGATACAGGCTGAGGAGCATGGACATCCAATAAAACGGGAAATAGCCATTCTTATCATTCATGGTGTGCTTCATGTCCTGGGATATGAGGATGAAAAGCCTGAGCTAAAGCTTCTCATGGCAGCTAGGGAGGAGGAAATCCTGAGCTATATTGAAACTACACTTGAGAAATAATCATGGCAGAGAGTTTAATGGTTGAAGGGTTCAGGCCATTTATCGGGAAGCATTGTGAGACCACGGCATTAAAGAGGGTGCTGGATTATCATGGGCTCTGTCTATCAGAGGAAATGCTTTTGGGGTTAGGTGGGGGAGTTGGTTTTATCTACTGGTATGTGAGGAAGATGCCGAGCCCGTTTGTCGGCGGACGTTCTGGGGAAAGTACTGATTTCTCCACCAATATCTGCCGCCGAATTGGTGCTGATGCGACCATTAGCGAGACTTCTAGTTCCAAAAGGGGATATGAGGAATTAAAGGCACTACTTGGTGCTGGTGAGCCGGCGGTTGTTTATGGCGATATGGCTTACCTGCCTTATTTCGCTATGCCTGAGGTGGCTCACTTCGGCGGGCATGTTTTTGTTGTCTTTGGTCTGGATGAGGCAAGGGGTGAGGTTTATATCTATGACCGGGGAAGAAACCCGGTAACCGTAAGTATAGATGATTTAGCCAAGGCACGAGGGTCAAAATTTCCTCCCTTCCCGCCTAAACATAGGCTGGTTAAGATAAGTTATCCTTCGAAAGTAGCCAACTTGGAACAAGGCATTAGAAAGAGCATTCGGGAATGCTGCCAGAATATGCTGAAGCCGCCAATGAAAAACATTGGACTTGCCGGGATGGAAAAGTGGTCAAAGCTGGTGGTGAGATGGCCTGAACAGTTTAAGGGGGTTAATCTATTGGGGGCGTTGATGAACGGTTTTATCTATATAGAAACAGGCGGTACTGGTGGCAGTGCCTTTCGCTCTATGTATGCCCAGTTTCTGGAAGAAGCCAGCTTAATTATAAACCAGCCAGCGCTAAAAGAAGTAGCCGAAATGCTGAGGGAATCGGCAGCTGTCTGGAGTAAGATTGCCTCGGGGTTAATGCCCGATTCCTGGCCCAATCTAAAAAAGATGAGAGAGCTAATGTGGGAAAAGAACCGCCTATTTGAAGAGCAGGGTCCAAGTGCCTTAGTAGCCATGAAGCAGATTAATGTAGAGTTAGATAGCTTGATGATGTCGGCGGTAAAAGATTTGGAGAAAACTCCTGAGTTTCTATCTGATGTGCAGCAAAGTATTGTAAGATGCTTTCAAATAGAGAGGAAGACGTTTCAGGCATTAAGCAGCATTATTTAGTGGAGGATTAGATTGAAGGTTCTTGGTCTTGCTGGTAGCCCGCGGCGGGGTGGTAACACCGACATATTATTGAGTGAGGTTATGAGGGGTGCCGCTAGCCGAGGGGCTGAGGTCAAAACTATCATCCTTAATGACCTTAATATTGCTGCCTGCCAGCACTGCGATGCTTGTCTAAAGATGGGTAGGTGTAAGGTAGAGGATGATATGCAGGTAGTTTATAGAGAGCTGGAGCAGGCAGACCGGTTGGTTCTGGCTTCGCCGATACATTTTATGGGGGTAACTGCTCAGGCGAAGGCAATGATTGACCGTTGCCAGGCACTGTGGGCAAGGAAATACAGGCTTAAATTGCCACCGCTGGGCAATAGGCGAGAGAGGAAGGGATTATTTGTTTCTGTTGGTGGCAGAAGTGCAGCCAATGGGTTTGAGTCAGCGCTGGCTACAGTAAAGAGCTTGTTCAAGGTCCTGGATATTACTTATATTGGTGAATTAGTATTCCCCGGGGTGGATGAGAAAGGGGCGATAAAGAAACATCCTGATGCCTTGCGTCAGGCTTTCATCGCCGGGCAAAAATTAGTATAAGCTATGCTATACCGGTAAATCGGATTGGGTTACTTATTGGCTACTTTCTCTCCCAGTACAAGTGCCAGGAGTTTTGCCTCGGAGGTTTCATGGGGTAAAAGTTCGGTGATAATCCGCCCGTGGCGCATGACTAGGATTCGGTCGGAGGCCTTCATAATTTCCCTCAAGTCTGACGAGAGAAGCAACACGCCAATTCCGCCCCTAGCCAGTTGGGTCACTACATCGTAGATTTCCTCACGTGCCCCGACATCAACGCCACGAGTTGGTTCATCTAGCATTAAGAGTCGGGCTTGAGCGGCAAGCCACTTACCAATTACCACTTTCTGCTGGTTACCACCACTAAGGAGCTTGACCAACCTGCCGGGTTCAGGTGGACGGAGAACCACAGCCTTAATAATGCCCTGGACCAACTCTAATACTCTTCTACCTATTACCACAGCCCGCCTGGTTACCCTGTTTAACGCTGGTAAGGTTACGTTGAAGGAGACAGATTGCTCGGATATCATACCTTCGGAGTGACGGTCCTCGGTGACAAGGCCAATACCCATTTTCTTGGCTTTGCCAGGGGTAAGGGTTTTCATGTCCACCTCTTTACCTTCAAATAGGTATTTTCCGGTTACGGGGATGGTCTTGGGTAAAGCACCAAAGATGGCTTTGCCCAGCTCAGTCTTGCCGGCGCCCAAAAGCCCAGCTATGCCAACGATTTCCTTTTTCCCGACCGTCAGGTTAATGTCAGAGAACAAGCCTTTCGCCTCAAAGTCATGAAGTTCAAGTATATTTTCTGGCGGCTTGGCATACTTGCTGGCTTCTCGGTGAATCTCGACAGCGATTTTCTTTCCGGTCATCCTTTCCATAAGGGTGCCGGGTGTTATTTCGCCGGTGTTGTCGGTGGACACTATGACTCCGTCTCGTATAACTGTGACCCGGTCGGTAATCTCGAAGACCTCGTCCAATTTGTGGCTTATATATACGATTGCAATGCCCTTATCGCGCAGGCTTCTGATGAGGCTAAATAAGTCTCGGATTTCGTCAAATGATAGGGCGGATGTTGGCTCGTCCATGATAAAGACCACCGGGTCATATGAAAGTGCCCTGGCAATTTCGACTTCCTGCTGGTCAGCTACCTTAAGGTCGGATATTATAGTTTGAGGGGAGATGCCGCTGCCTAACATCTTCAGCAGTCTTCTAGATTCCTCATACGCCTTACCCCGTTGTATAAAGCCCCGCCGTGAAGGTAACCTGCCCATAAGGATGTTTTCAGCTACGCTGAGAAACTGTACCAGCCCAAACTCCTGATAAACCATGGAGACGCGTTGGCGCTGGGCTTCGGCAGGATTGGCAAATTTAACCTCTTGACCACCTACAATATACCTGCCGCTGTCAGGGCGGTGGACACCCATCAGGGTTTTCATCAGGACGCTTTTACCGGCACCATTTTCGCCTACCAGACCGTGGACTTCGCCTTTATATACTTCAAAGTCCACGCCTTTTAGCACCCTGACACCGCTAAAGGACTTGCTAACCCCGGTCATTTGTAATGCAACTTCTGGCATGTTACCCCTCCCTTCTAACAAGTTCCATATTTAGCCGATTTATTATTAACAAATAATTGCTAAAAGTCAAGCCCTAGCGCCGGGCGGCACCGATAAGCTCAGTTATATCCTCTATCCCCTGTTGTTGCACGAATTGCTCCATTCCCTCTAACACCTCTAGTGGGGCGCGGGGGTTGGTAAAGCTAGCCGTGCCTACCTGAATGGCACTGGCTCCAGCCATAATAAACTCAATGGCATCGCTGGCGGTAGCGATGCCACCGCAGCCAATAACCGGTACCCCCACTGCCCCAGCCACCTCATATACCATATATAACGCCACGGGTTTGATGGCCGGTCCGGATAGCCCTCCAGTTATATTGCCTAATAGAGGTCGACGCTGGGTGATATCAATGACCATGCCCTTTATGGTGTTGATTAAGGATATGGCGTCAGCTCCAGCTTCAGCCACAGCGATTGCAATCTTAGCTATATTGCTGGTGTTTGGGGTTAGTTTGACCAGGACTGGCAGAGAGGTAGCTGCCTTGACGGCGGCGGTTACTTCGGCGGCTGATTTGGGATCGGCGCCAAACTCAGCGCCACCGGCTTTGATATTAGGGCAACTGATGTTTACTTCAATGGCACTAATTCCAGCTACCCCATTCAGCTTGCCAGCCAGTCGGGCGTAATCGTCAATAGTTTCACCGGCAATGTTAACTATAACCGGCACTCGCCAGCTTGCCCAGATTGGCGCTTTTTGTTTAATTACGGCGTCAACGCCAATATTCTGTAGTCCAATTGAATTGAGTACGCCACAGGCGGTTTCGGCAAGCCTAGGTTGCGGATTGCCGTTTCTAGGTTCAAGGGTAGTTGCTTTAGATATGATAGCTCCAAGCCTTTGAATATCAAACAGGTGGCTATATTCCGTCCCGTAGCCAAAAGTGCCTGAGGCGGTCATCACCGGGTTGGCTAGTAGTAAACCCGACTGGTGTTTGGGTGCTAATTGAACTGAAAGATTCGTAGCTATCTCCTTATAAAGTTGTCTGGGCTATTATAGGCTATGTGGGCTGGGGTGGCAACTTTTGAGTGCTATCTGGGGCTGTGATATAATAGTCTAGCGAGGCAACATAATCATGTTAGACCAACTAGACAGGATAGAGAAGCGATACCAAGAGCTAGAGCGAGAGATAGCTATGCCTGAGGTGGCATCTGACCTGAAGCGGTTGCAGGCACTGGCTCAGGAGAGAGCCGGCATCGAAGATTTGGTAACCAAGTATAGGCAGTACAAAGCCACCTCTAGGTCGCTAGAAGAGACCAAGGCGATGCTAAAAGGCGAGCTAGATGCCGACATGGTGGCTTTGGTCAAGCAGGAGATAGAGAGCCTTGAGTCAAAGCTAGACCATCTGCTTCAGGAGCTAAAATTTGCCCTCTTGCCTAAGGATGCTAGCGATGAACGAGACATCATTATGGAGATTCGGGCTGGGGCTGGTGGTGAGGAAGCCGGGCTGTTTGCTGCTGGCCTCTTCCGCATGTATAGTCGGTATGCTCAGTCTAAGGGTTGGGGGGTTGATATTATTAATGTCAACGAGACCGACATTGGTAGTTTCAAAGAAATCATATTTGAAATAAAAGGCAAAGGTGCTTTCAGTCGGCTGAGGTATGAGAGGGGGGTGCACCGGGTGCAACGGGTGCCGGTCACTGAATCTTCGAGCAGAATCCACACCTCAACGGCTACGGTAGTTGTTCTCCCTGAGGCGGATGAGGTAGAGGTGTCTATCAATCCCGATGACCTGAAGGTTGACATCTTCCATAGCCGGGGGGCTGGGGGGCAGAATGTAAATAAGGTAGCCACCGCTGTTCGCATCACCCACTTGCCTACCGGGGTAGTCGCCACTTGTCAGGATGAGCGCTCACAGCTAAGAAACAGAATGAGAGCGATGGCAGTGCTCCGGGCCCGACTGCTAGATATGGAGCAGCGCAAACAGGAGGAGGCAATGACTAGAGAGCGCCGCTCCCAGGTAGGCACCGGCGACCGGGCTGAGAAGATACGAACCTATAATTTCCCTCAGGACCGTGTTACCGACCACCGTATTAGTCTTACCCTCCACAACCTGCCCCGAATCCTAGCCGGTGAGCTTGATGAGCTTATCGATGCCCTAGCCGCTAATGACCAGATGGAACGGCTGGAGAAGCAACTGGCGTGACCCTGAAGCAGGCTCTTAATTGTGCCAGCGGGATTCTGGTGGCTAATAGCATTGAAGAGGCTTGTCTTGAGTGCGAGCTATTGCTACGGCATGCCCTAAGACTAAGCCGAGTTCAGTTATATCTAGACCTTGACCGTGAATTAAGCGCTAAGGAAGAAGAGGATTTCTGGCACCTAATTAAGCGCCGCCTGAGCGGCGAGCCTATAGCCTATATAATAGGGCATCGTGAGTTCTATGGGCTTGATTTCTACGTTGAGCCTAGCGTTTTCATTCCCCGACCAGAAAGCGAGTTACTGGTGGAGAAAGCGCTTAAACTGGCTCAAAATGGCGCAGTGTCTAGCATTGCCGAAATTGGCACTGGGTGTGGTGCTATTGCCATTAGCCTGGCACTAAATCTACCACAGGCAAGAATCTATGCCACCGATATATCGGCTTCTGCCCTTAAAGTTGCCCTAGTTAACTGCCAGAAGCATGGGGTGGTAGAAAGAGTCTGCCTCCTCCAAGGCGATATGCTTGACCCCCTACCCGGGCCTGTTGACCTGATAATAGCTAACCTGCCCTACGTTAAGGAAGTAGAATTGCCGCACATAAATTCAGCCGGTTTTGAGCCGCTGCTGGCGCTAAGCGGAGGTTCAGACGGTCTGGAAAAGATACGCCAGTTATGTCAGCAGGTTGGTGATAGGCTCTGCCCTGGCGGCTCTCTACTTGTGGAGATGGGACAAGGGCAAACCGGGACAGTAACCACCCAATTGTCTAGTCTCTTCCCGTCGGCTAAGATAGAAGTTATATCAGATTTGAGAGGCATAGACCGGGTGGTACGTCTAACCCTTACCCTGCGAGCTAACCTTGAGCCTAAGGTTAGGGGGGTCTTTTAAGCCTTCTTGGCTTGTTTTTCGGCGATAATCTTTTGGGTGGTTTGGGGCGGGACTTCTTCATAGTGGCTGAAGTCAACGGTGAAGGTTCCCCTCCCCTGGGTTATTGACTTTAGGTCTATAGCATAGCGCAGGACCTCAGCCTGGGGCACTTTGGCTTCAATAACGTTCGTCCCAGGCTCGGGACTCATCCCCAGCACCCGGGCTCGTTTGGTGTTAAGGTCACCAATAATGTCGCCGGTGAACTCCTCAGGGAATCTAACTTTAATATTCATTATCGGTTCTATGAGGATAGGTTGCCCTTGGGATAGCCCCTTCTTCAGCGCCTGTGCCCCGGCAATCTTGAAGCATATATCCGAGGAATCAACCGGGTGAAAGGTGCCATCGTATACCGTCGTCTTTACGTCAACGACGGGATAGCCAGCCAAGACCCCTTCCTGAGCGGCTTCGTTAACCCCCTTCTCTACGGCTGGGATATAGTTCTTAGGTATGGCGCCACCCACCACCTTATCAACAAACTCACGACCACTGCCACGAGGTAAAGGCTCCAGCTCCAGGAAGACGTGCCCGTATTGACCGTGCCCCCCGGTCTGTTTCTTGTGCTTATACTCAGCCTTAGCTGGTATGGTGATAGTCTCTTTATAAGGAACCTTGGGGGTTTCTAGTTGTACACTAACACCGAATTTACGTGACATCTTCTCGGTAGCTACTTCAATATGAGTCTCACCAAGCCCGGATAGAATAGTCTCATTAGTATCAGCCTCCCGATGTACCCTAAGGGTAGGGTCTTCCTCAGACAGTCGGGATAAGGCTACCCCCAGCTTATCTAGGTCGGTTTTTGTCTTGGGATGCACTGCCTCGCTGAAGGCTGGTTCGGGGAATAGAACTGGGGCAATGGTCATTGGCTTATCGCGCCGGCACAATGTGTCTCCGGTATTGGTTACATTCAATTTGGCTACCGTTCCGATGTCTCCAGCGTTAAGCCGAGATACTGGTTCTTGGGTCTTACCCCTCAAAGTAAATAACTGACCGATGCGCTCTGCCTCATTTTGGGTAGCGTTCCACACCTGGGAATTGCTCTCAATGGTGCCCATATAAACCCGAAAGTAGGTAAGCTTACCAACATATGGGTCGGCACTGGTTTTGAACACCAGAGCGGCTAGCGAAGCATCCTGAGATGGCTCAATCTTCTGTACCTGCTTAGCTGAATCGCCAACAATAACTACCTCACGTTTTTTGGGTGATGGCAGATAACTATACATAGTGTCTAGGAGCGGAGCAATGCCTATATTCTTTAACGCTGAACAAGCCAGAACCGGCGCAATCTTGCCAGTTGTCACCGCCTGGCGTAAGCCGTTATTTAGCTCCTCCAGAGTGAGTTCCTCACCATTTAGATACTTCTCGATAAGCCTATCATCAATTTCGGCTACTGCTTCTACCAGCTTCTCCCGAAAAGAATTGGCTTGGTCGGTTAGAGATGAAGGGATATCACCCTCCTTTACCGGGAAACCGGTATAGCTTTTCATTGTCAGCAGGTCGACTATCCCTTGAAAATCGGCTTGGGCACCTATAGGCAACTGGAGGGGAAGGCATCTAGCGCCAAACTTTGACTGAAGCTGCTTCAAGGTTCGGTAGAAGTCGGCATTCTCACGGTCCATCTTATTAACAAAGATAAGGCGAGGAAGACTAGCTTCCTCACAGTACCCCCATACTTGTTCCGAGCCAACTTCAACCCCAGAGGCAGCACATATCACAATTATTGCTCCCTCGCAAACCCTTATGGCGGCTTTGACCTCACCGACAAAGTCGGAATAACCGGGGGTATCAATAAGGTTAATCTTAGTCTCCTTCCACTGGCAGGGAAGCATAGACAGGCTAATGCTAATCTTGCGCTTTATTTCAGCCGGGTCATAATCTGAGGTAGTCGTCCCGTCCTCAACCTTGCCCAGACGGGTAATTGCCCCGGCAGAAAATAGGATGGCTTCTGACAGTGATGTCTTACCGGCTCCGCTGTGGGATAGTAAAACAAGGTTGCGAATGTTCTCCAGTCCGTATTGCGTCATCTAATCACCTACTCCCTCTAGTTTATTTCAGGGATATTATAATAATAGTTTGCAGATACAGCAAGTAACACAGGGATATCTATCAACTACCCATTTAGCCTTCCTTTGTTTTGAGGAGGGAATGTCGGGCTAACATCCCCTTTTATGGCGAGGCTAAGAATCAGCGGTAAATGTGGTTTATACACAAAGTGGCTGATTGTTGTGCATCTTAGGCATATAGATTATGACTAAAGGTTTAATATCTTCTCTGTCTTCCCCCGCCAAACCCGCCGCCTCTCCCGCCACCTCTGTCGTCAGTGCGAGGCCGTGCTGCATTTACAGTGAGCGTCCGGTCTTTTAGAGTCTTCCCGTTGAGAGCCGTGATTGCGGCCTGCCCCTCAGACACCGTGGGCATTTCGACAAACGCAAATCCTTTTGGCCGTCCACTATACTTGTCGGTTATGACATTTACCGATTCAACCTCTCCAAAAGCCTTGAATTCTTGGCGTAATTCCTCCTCAGTGACGTCATAAGATAAGTTGCCAACATATATCTTCATATTAATGCTCCTTTCATTAGGTTATGGCTATTACTAATCAGTTGCTTGTCAGCTGTTTTCGTCTTCTTCGGGCGCTATTCTTGGCCTTTATACGAGCAGCGTCTCTCTTGGACATGAACCGACAATGAGCCTTCGCTTCTCGCATGATTCCACTCACCTGTACCATCCTTTGAAAGCGCCGCAACAAAGAATCCTGAGATTCACCTTCATGTATCGAAACTTCTAATGACACGACACACCAACCCATTCTAGCTGGAGCATACATAGGCTCGATAACCGAGCCTATGTATGCTCTTAAGATTAGAGACAGCACTATCTACTCGGTCTTACTTTACGGTAGCACTCGCTACAGTAAACCGGCTTATCACCGCGAGGTTCAAAGGGTACTTCGGTATCTTTGCCGCACTCAGCACATACTGCAGGAAACATTTGGCGTTGGGTACTGCGGCCGTAGCTGCCACTTCCGTATCGTTCTGACTTTCTTGCCTGGCGGCATGAAGGGCAGCGCTTGGGCTCATTAGTATAGCCCCTAGATTGGAAGAGCTCTTGCTCCTCAGCGCTGAAGGTGAAGGTAGCCCCACAATCGGAACACTGGAGCGATTTGTCTTGAAAACTCATCGGATGACCTCCTCTCTTTAAAATTCTAGCTAGAGTCCGGGTCATCCAATACTTGAGTAAACCTGAGGTAATATAAACAGTATGTAATGCCCTGAACTAAAACTACCCTTTAATTATACACAGAAGAGGCGCTGTTTGCAACAACCAGTACAAGCCTTCGAGTAGAAATAGCTGCCTTCTGTAGCGGACAGGTCCCTTCGCAGTTAACTTTATGACGAAGTGTTAGCGGCGGTAGTAGGTGCGTCTTCTTCGTCGGAACAGGGAGATAAGCCAGATAAAACCGAGTCGCTTGACCAAGGCAAGGCTTTGGGGGTTTTTATTCTTCCTCCTCCCAGGCATCCTTACCGATGAGGGAGACAAAGCGGCAGCCGCCCAGATTCTGGACTATGGTCTTCTTTCTCTGCTTGGTGATTTTGTATAGCTCTTGGACATAGCGAGAGCCTACTGGGATCACCATTCGTCCACCAATGGCTAGTTGAGCCAAGAGGTCAGCCGGAACCCTGGGGGCGCCAGCAGTAACCATTATAGCGTTATAAGGTGCCCCCTTTGGCCAGCCTAAGGTCTCCTCAGCCAGGTGGACTTCAACATTGGTATAGCCCAGACTATCCAATACCTTCTTAGCCGATTCAGCCAGGGGTGTCAGGCGCTCGGTGGTAATCACTTTTCGGGCTAATTCGGCTAGAATGGCAGCCTGATATCCACTGCCTGTCCCTACCTCCAGCACCTTTTCATTGCCGGTAAGCGCTAAAGCCTCGGTCATCATGGCAATAATGAACGGCTGTGAGATTGTCTGGTCATAGCCGATAGGCAATGGTCTGTCTTCATAGGCTAGGTATTGCTCTTCTGGAGGCACGAAGCATTCTCGGGGAATGCGAGCCATGGCGGCTAATACCCGCTCATCTCTGATTTCAGTCCTAAGGTGGCTAATCAACTCGGCTCGCACTGCTTCGAAGTCCATGGTGGACATCCGCTCCTGGTCAAGATTAGTGTAAAACCAAAGCCAGAATTACCAGTGTAACCAGTAATATCCCGGCTAGCATACCAATTCTTCGCAGCTCATTAGATGTTTGAGGGTAGCGAGCTACCGTTGGGGTTGGTTCCTTTACCGAGGGAGCAGCCACCCTGGGAGGGGCAGTAGGCTTATAGGTTTGAGCCACGGTTGGGGTTGGTTCCTTTACCGAGGGAGCGACCACCTTGGGCGGGGCAGTAGGCTTATAGGTTTGAGCCACTGCTGGCTGTTGCCTAGCCATTAAAGTGGAGATTTGCTTTCGTTTCCCTTTTTTGCTTTGCAGATGCTTTCTTTTGCGCCGTGATTTACTACCCATTTAGAACCTCCAGTTACTTAGCCCTGGGGTGTGATTTCTCATAGGTGCGACGAATATGTTCAGTAGTAAGGTGGGTATAAACTTGCGTGGTAGAGATGTTAGCGTGCCCCAATAATTCCTGGACCGACCTCAAGTCAGCCCCACCACTCAGCATATGAGTAGCAAAGCTATGTCTCAGGGTATGGGGGGTAACCTCTGTATCTAGCTCGGCTGCTTTAGCATAACCCTTTAGTATTTGCCAAAGTCCCTGCCTGGTCAGTCTCTCGCCACGCCGATTAAGAAACAAAGCCCGCTCAGCATCATTACGGGTCAGTTGAGGGCGAGCTTCTTTGATATATTCTTCTACTGCCAAAGCGGCTTGTCGGTAGATGGGGATAAGCCGCTCCTTATGCCCTTTACCAAAGCAGCGGACAAAGCCACCGTCTAGGTCTATATCACCTAGGTTCAAAGATACCAACTCGCTTACCCTCATGCCACTGGCATATAATAATTCCAGCATTGCCTTATCTCTTTTGGCTTCTGGGGTGGATAACTTAGTTGGCTGTTCCAGCAAGCGGCGAACCTGGCTAATTGAGATAGGTTTAGGCAGTGCCCTCCCCACTTTAGGCGAGTCAACATTCTGTGAAGGGTTGTCTTTTATGTTGCCTTCAGCCACCATGAAGCCAAAGAATGACCTAGCAGCCGCTATTTTACGGGCTACTGTGGTCGCCGCATAGTTTCTCTCTTTAAGATTAAGCAGGTAGCTTAGCATCCCTTGCCGGTTGAAGTTAGCCCAAGAAGCAGGAGCACCACCCTTGGCAGCTTCTTCCTCAACAAAATTGGCTAACTGATAGAGGTCATTGCGATAGGCAGCGATTGTATTTTCGGAGAAGCCCTTTTCTACAGTTAGATAGGTTAGAAAACTGTCAACGTCCTGTTTCACCACATCTGCCTCGGTTTTATATAATTTTAACATAACTAATAAATATAATAAATAGACTCACGAAGTCTGGTGTATAACCATCCAATTCAGGGATAGCGAGTGGCAGATGGTGGCATAGCCTTGGGCACCTGAAACGCTTCCAAGATAATCTTCAACGGTCGGCGTGTATCATAATAGGCGAAGCTACCGTCAGAGAACCCCCCGCCCATCAGAGTGGGGAAGCCTTCCTGGTTCATTATCTTTGTAGTCTGGTTAATATCATCCACGGTGAAGGCAATGTGGTGGAGTCCTTCGCCGTGTTCAGCCATAAAATCGCTATAGACATTGCCCCCGGATATAGGTTGAGCCAGCTCTAGTTGTACTGGTCCTAC
Organism: uncultured Dehalococcoidales bacterium; assembly: GCA_964354655.1. Lineage (GTDB taxonomy): Bacteria > Chloroflexota > Dehalococcoidia > Dehalococcoidales > E44-bin46 > E44-bin46. The sequence continues at coordinate 28,963 of CAYHAL010000002.1, read as the reverse complement.
CATGGTCAAGGCAAGCCAATAGGTGAAGTTACCGGCTTTACCCCGGTAGGCTCGGTCATAAAGCGTTGGTGGTTTCACTTCATAAATCTCCCATGGGCCAATGCCTAAGATATTCCAGTGGTTCTCAGCCACCTTCGGCACGTCACGAACCACGATAGCTACCTGGTCTATATTTTTGATCCTAATCTTGGCTGGGCTGGTCGCCGCTGATTCTGGATAGCGACTAACTTTACCCACCTTCTTTTTAGGCTCACGAGCCAGTTCCCAGATAGTATGGAGGGGCTTAAAATCAATGTAATGGTAGGCTCCGGTATCTCCGGAATGTCCGCTCTGCATGTCGGGGAAACCTTGTTTAGCCAGCATTTCGGCAACCCCATCCACGTCTTCAACTTTGAATTGTAGGTGGTGGATTCCCTCTCCGTGCTCCTCCAGAAAATCTCCATAGATGGACGGCCCATCAACAGGTTGGATTAACTCCAGCTGCGTCGCACCTACCTGAGCAAAGCCTATCCTTTCTCTGGCCAAAGCCGGTTTACCATAGTATTGGCGGTCACGGACTAAAGGATACTCCCAGTCATAAATCTCCCACGGGCCAATGCCTAAGATATTCCAGTAGTTCTCAGCCACCTTCGGCACGTCACGAACAGCAATAGCTACCTGAGTTATACTTTTAGCCTTAATTTTGGCGGGACTTACCTGTGCCATGTTTTGTGTCCTCCTTTTTGTTTAAGTCGGTGATGCCACAATTTTAATGGCTGAGCCATCTTTGTCAAGTCGTAGCTATAAGAGGTTCTGTTTGCATTTGGTTGACACCTTTATCAACACCTCCTATACTTAACCTTAAATTGATGCAAGGAGAATAATATGGAAAACATATCTAAGCCGACACCCTGCCCAGCTTTGAAAATTTGCTCACAATTTGGACATATCACTAACATGTGCCCTGATATCCTAGGTCTGGAATTTCCCAAAATGCATTTTGGGCCTGGCTCTGATGAATATAAGGTATTATGTAGTCTAGAAATAGAAATCAGACAGACGCAAAGATGTCTCCAGTCCATAGTTCTTTTACTTTCTCAGATAACCAGTGGTCATAAGCTTGGATAGGTAAAGTAGCTCTCGCTCTAGTAATGTCCAAAGCAAATTGCGCCAGCTTTTTACGGAATATTTTTCTCCTGTAGAATAGAAAACCATTTAAGCATGAGCTACAAATCAATAACACTATCAATGTTTGAAGTAAAGTAAACATAATTACCTCCTCTTTTGAAAAAATGGGCTGCAACTGGTTTTCCACCAAATGCAAATAAAACCCTATAAGAGGTTGTTTAGCAACCTATCCCCCTGACCCCCTTCCCTTAATAAGGGAAGGGGGAGTGGGGGTAAGAGAGGGGCGAAGCCCCTCTCTTAAAATCTCTTCCCCTCTCTTCTTAAGGAGAGTCAAAGAGAGGCGAAGCCTCTATCCTATAGGGCGTTAAAGAGGGACGAAGTCCCTCTTTCAAATTCTTCCCCCTCCCTTTATAAGGGAGGGGGATAAAGGGGGTGGGTTAATAAATATCTAAGGGGGTGAGGTAGATAATCTCACCTATAAGCCGTGAGAGGCGAGGTGTTTGACACTTAGTTAAGTCAGTTTTACAATTCAGGGTGAGGAGAGGGTTGCTTACACAAAATGGAATGGAAAACAATAGTCACAATTTTGTTGAGACTGGCTTTTTTGCCTCGGCGGGAAGACCCAAAACGCTGAAGGCCATACAGCGAGTCATGGAGAAGATGTCTGCCGATGAGCTAAAATTCCTGAAAGACAAGGTATCAATCATCCTCGCTCCGGCTCCGGGAATCGTTGGCCAGGTATTTTCTTGCCGAGTGTCTGCCTCTACCAGCCAACACGCAGAGAACCAACAGCGAGTTTTGGTCTACCTATCCCCGGCAATCGAACGTTTTAGTCAAAGGCGGGTTGAGTCGATTGTTGCCCATGAATTTGCCCACGCCTTGCTCCATGCGCCTAGTGCTCTTGAGGGTTGGTTCATTGAGCAGCAGGCTGATAAAAAGGTACAGTCATGGGGGTTTAAAGTAGCCTATCCCGATATTCAGGGGAAAAAGAAGTAATACATAAATTTTTGGTCTTTATTTGTCTAACCATGGGGTTAATATTTAGCTATGCTAGGTTTTGATGGGTTCGGGAAAATACTGCTTATCGTAGGCGCTGTTTTAATCGGGGCTGGGTTGTTCTTAATCTTTGGGGGGCACGTCCCTTTTATCGGCAAACTGCCTGGCGACATTCTCATTAAGAAGGGCGGTGTTTCTTTTTACTTCCCCATCGTTACCACTCTGTTACTGAGTGTAGGGTTGACCCTCACCATTAATGCCATCTTGCACTTCATACGCAAATAATTGACTTTGAAGTAATAGGCAAATCATAGTGCTATGGCATTTGCCTGATAATCCACTAACCAGTTGGTCTTCTTTTCGTTATAGTATTAGGGTAGCAATCAGGGAAGGTTTGTCTGGAGTAAGAGATGCTTAAAGCTAAGTTATATTTTGGGGTTGTAGTTTTGTGCCTATTAGGTCTTCTAGTGGGTTCGTGTGTTAGGGTTGAGGGGCTGGAAATTCGTCTGGCGCCTATTCACGAGGTTAAGGTAAACATAGCTGAATCGTATCCGCCGCAGGTCTTCGTCTATATCAAGGGGGGTCTTAGCGATGGTTGCACTACTTTTCGCCAACTGACTACGGAGCGCAGAGGCAATACCATTTATATTGAGGTAGCTACACAACGACCAAAGGGGGCAATCTGTACTCAGGTTTATGGCTTCTTTGAGCAAAATGTGAACTTGGGTAGCGATTTTACTTCAGGCGAGACTTATATAGTCAAGGTGAACGATATGACCACGAGTTTTGTCATGCAGTAACTTATTTGACTAGTACTTAATAAATATATAGGATTATGAGTTTAGCAATTCAAGATAAGGAGGTACAAGAGTGAGAGCAAAGCTAATCTTAGTATGTGCAGTTGGTGTCCTCTCCTTCTTCTTATTTGCCTGTACCCCAGTGGCAAAGCAAGCCTCGGTTGAGGTTTCCTGCGATGACTTTTCCCAGGAACACATCAGCAAGCAAGTCGAAGTCGCTGCCGGTGGCACAGTGACGGTAACCTTGTGCTCTAACCCGACAACAGGCTTCATATGGTCAGAAACGGCACAGATTAGCGACCAAAGCGTTTTGCAGCAGACAGACCACAAATTAGTGACGCCGGAAAGTAAGACACCTCCTCTAGTTGGTGCCCCGGGTCAAGAAGTATGGACCTTCAAAGCGCTGAAAAAGGGCACAAGCACGGTATCCATGGAGTATAGCCGTCCTTGGGAGGGCGGTGAAAAGGGAGTGTGGACATTTAATTTGACGGTGACTGTCAAGTAGAGTCATCAAGTATGATGGAGTTTAGAAAAGTTATAGCAAGGCAAATAGAATAAAGGTTTTCATTTCCGGCAAGCTTGAAGCTGTCTCTCTTCCGAATTATAATGGCGCTTAGGTAAACTGTAAGCTCGTCTCTTGTGGGGAGACAGGATTAATCGTATGGGTGAGACTGAGCATTATGCCTTGCAGTCATCTCTTTTGACCACCGGGAAGCCGGTAACCTCTCTGACCCCTTTTTCTTCGCCTACCGAGGAGTATTGTGCTGCCTTTGCCAATCGAGATTTTCCCTTTCTCCATTTTTACACCTTCAAACACGGTTCGGTCCAGAAACGTAGTCTAACCAGAGGTGAATTCTGGGAGCTTACTTGTTCGGCGGCAGCGCATCTTAGGAATCTCGGAATATCTAAAGGGGATCGGATTGCCCACTGTTTTTCGGCTAATAGCCCCTACGATTTAATATTTCGCCTAGCATCGGTTCTGGTAGGAGCTTCGCCAGTGACTATCAATTGGCAGGCGGATGATAATGCTCGCATTAGTTACAAAGCGAGGCTCACCGAGGCCAAAATCTGTATTTATGACCGGGGTTTTGCCTCACGGGTGGCAGAGCTCAAGGTTAGCCTGCCGGGGGTGGTTTTCTTTGAGGCAGGTGAATTAGAAAAGTCCCTACTTCCTTTTGATGAGTCCTATGCCGCTGTTCATTATAATGATGAGCGGATCGTTGTCTTTACCTCTGGAACAACAGCTAGACCCAAAGGGGTTAGCCTCTCCCACCGCAGTTATTTGACCAATAGACTTACCTATGAACAGTACTTTGGGCTGTGTGAAGCGACCCCGGTAGATTTATTTCTGGTAAATCCGTTGCACCATGCCAATTCCACCGCCTTGTCTGATTGGGCTCTTCGCCACAAAGGGGCAGTTCTGCACTTGTTGGAATCCTATACCACTCCCTACTGGAAGGTTCTGACTGAGGCGGTAGAGCATAAACGGGGCTTGTTTATTGCCTCCTTAGTCCCCCGCCACATTGACTTTCTTGACAACCTTTGTGAGCAAGGGAAATTACCTGTTGCCGAAGACAAACTTAGCCAGGCGTTAAAACAAACCGACATCCTGATTGGCTCGGCACCGGTAGGTCCAAAAACCATTGAACGCATAAGAAAGTTTGCCGGGCGCGTCCCCCATGTCCGTTTTGGGTCTACCGAGGCCTGTCTTCAAGTAACCGCTATCCCGACAACGATGCCGGAAAATGCTGTTATGGAGGCGCTTAGAGCCGGCTGGTCACACCGATATAACAATGAGCAAATAGCGGGTTATTATATTGGTAGAGAACACTTTCCCTTCACTAGGGTCAGAATAGTAAAGTCCACTGACCCGGAGAGTGCCGACTACATGAGCCCGTGCCAAATAGGAGAACCTGGCTATCTGCTTACCCAAGGTGGCAACCTCTTTAGCTATTATGTAGGAGATAAAGAGGCGACCAATAATGTATTCAAAGACGGCTGGTATACCGGTCTAGGGGACATCGTATTTGCCTTGAAAAATGACGACGGAAATCTAGACTACTATTGGATGTCCAGAGAGTCTGAGCTTCTTATCCGTGGCGGCGCCAATTATGCTTATGCCCAGGTGGCTGAGGAACTTACCCGGTTCATAATTGATTCATACCGGTTATCGCCCGAAGCCTTCCAGTTAGCCGTTGTTGGCATTCGACTGGAGAGCGAGCATGAGGATTTTTGCTGTGTGACGATTGAACTTTTCAATGATGTCAGCGGTGCCAATAGACAGCTATTGGAATCTAATTTCCTTAAAGATGCCAGAAAATCGGTTTCCAAAGGTGCCAGGCCTGACCGCCTGCGTTTTGTCAAGATTCCGAGGAATTTTAAGGGGGCAGTACTGTATCCTGAGTTAAAGCGGGATTTCATGGATTTCTTGAGGCGTAACGATTTATGCTATACTTAAGCCAAGGTAGATGAGTGAGTTTATACGTAAGTTAAGTCGGGCTTCGCAAGGTGGTCCCCAGCCTATAGGGTTTAAGGCGGGGCAACCGGTGTCACCCAAGTCCAAAATGCTGCTCGTTGCCAGTTTGGCGCAGGCTAGTGTTGACAGCGTGGCTGATTATGTGGCTGGGGCTGATGCCGGGCTGTTACGTATTTCCAGATTGGGGGCTGATATTAAAGTCCTTCAGGGGTATTCTGAAGCTGTGCCTGATATCCCCTGGGGAGGCTGGCTAAGGGATATTAGCCAGAGAGAAATGAAGCAGGTGAAAAGGATTGATTGTGACTTTGTCGTCTTCCCGGCAGCTAATACCTCGTTGGCGATACTTCAAAATGACGAAGTAGGTAAGATATTAGAGGTAGAGGCATCGCTTGACGAAGGTTTGTTGAGGACGATTGATGGGTTGCCGGTGGATGCAGTGCTTATCGCTGGTGAACAGAAAGAGGATTATTTTCTTACTTGCCACCATCTAATGCTTTTTGGGCGCTTTGCCAATTCTTTGGCTAAACCGGTGTTGGTCTCGGTACCATCAAGAGTAGTGGCTAACGAGCTTCGGGTGTTATGGGAAGCCGGGGTGGATGGAGTGGTAGTGGAGGCAGGGGCTGGTGGATTAAAGGAGTTGCGACAGGTGGTTGATGGGTTAACCTTGCCCCCACAACGTAGACGGAGAAAGGTAGAGGCTTTGCTGCCTTATATTAGTGCCGAGCCCGGCGCAGCCATTGAAGAAGAGTAGCTTTTGTGCTCCCCCCTTTGACTCAAGGTAGACCTTCTGTATTGGATTTGGTAAACCCTCCCTTAAAATCGTAGGATAATCTCGCTGTTTAATAGCTTTTTTGGTCAGGGCTTGACAAAAGGGTTGACTTTTGGTATTATTTTTCGTAGACCTAGTGGAGGAGAATATGGGTAAGCTGATTGTCTATAGTTTTAAGGTTGAGAAAGAACGGCTTGAGCGTGCCAAGAGGTTTTTTGCCCGGGAGGGTGCAGCACTTCAGGACAGCCTGCGAGACCTTATTGAGGTGGCTGCTGGTTGTGAGGAGTGCTTTGAACTGCATGAAGAAGAGGCATCAATTGGTGAGCTGCAGAGTGCTTTTGCTACCCTTCTTGCCCACACTAAGCAAGCATGGCATCTGACTGGTCTGCTTCAGGAAGCAGTGATGAAGCTAGCCGAAATATGCAAAGTACCTGTGGATTTTATTATGAATGTGCTGGGTGAGGCACGGCGGATGAAGCCAGTAGTGGTGCGCAGGACTAGGACATAGTCATTTAAGTTTTTACCCCACTTTACCTTCTGATTACTCATCATACCGGGATAGGGGCTCGTAGCTTCAGCTGGTGGGGTGAGGACTAGACAAGATTTAGAGGCTCAAAGTTGTTATAGGTGCTTGGTTTTATGTTACCGTGGTTTGGCTAATTTCGTGGACTGCTTTGGTGAACCTATACCTCGCTAAAAATTCGTGCTAAAAGGGAGGTGTCATTAATAGGTAAAGTAGCTATCAGCGCTGATTCTGTCTCCCTAACCCAGGAAAAGGCAAGGGAGTATGGTTTTACCTTGATTCCCTGCCCTATTATCATGGATGGTAAGCAGTATCTGGATACCGAGATAGATATAGATAAGCTTTATACCCGATTGGATACCAAGGAACACCTGCCTAAAACCTCCACCGCTAACGTGGAGGAATTTTTGCGGTTTTTTACTGAACTCAGCCAGGGGGCAGAGGCTGCCTTGCATATCTGCATGTCCTCAGTCTTTAGCCCGCAATATCATAATGCTTTGAAAGCTAAGGAGGTGGCTGGGGAAAAGCTGCCGGGGGCTAGGATTGAGGTGGTTGATTCACGGGCGATAGGGATGGGGGTTCACTTTCTTGCCATAGTGGCAGCCAAAGCAGTAGCCCAGGGCAAGAATATAGATGAGGTCTTGGGACGGGTTCATCGTCTGATACCACGGGTGACTGTTCTGGCTGCCCGGGATACCCTTTTCTATTACGACAAAGGGGGGAGGATATTTGAGGCTCGCACCTGGGCTGAAGCTGAGTCAGCCAGCAGCTTTAGGTCTATCGTTGAAGTCGACGCCTCCACGGGAGGGACAGTGAAGTCCATAGCCAGGGCTAAAACCGTAGCCCAGATAATGGATAGGCTGGTTGAGATAACCAAGGAAAGAAGCGATAGCAACAAGTTACACGGTGCTATCGGCTACACCAGAGGAGCTGCTGACCGAGCTGAGAAGTTGAGGGATATGCTCCTCTCTGAGCTTGAATTCGACTGGCTTTATGTGGTTGAAGAGGGGGCAAGTGTAGCCGTTCACAATGGTAAAGGGCTTATTGACTATACCTTTTCAGTTGGGCTTGATTAGGCGAAATTAACCGGATAAAAGGAATATCCCATGGTGATACCCGGTCACAGGATAAGGGTGGCGGTGGATGTTATGGGTGGTGACTATGCCCCCGGTGACATAGTTAAGGGTGCAGTCCTGGCTGCGGAGAAAGGCGATGTTGACATCGCCTTAGTTGGCCCTACCGACATTGTGGAAGCCGAGCTAGCCAGGTATGGTGTCTCTCGTTTGCCCATTCGCTGTGTTAGGGCTGATGAATTCATCAAAGAGGACGAAAATCCAGCCCTAGCTGTGCGCCGCAAACCTAATGCCTCTATAGCCGTAGCCGCCAAGATGGTGAAGGCGGGGGAGGCGGATGGTTTAATTAGTGCTGGTCCTATCGGAGCCATGGTCTCGGCGGCTATCCAGTATATGGGTATGATAGAAGGGATAGAGCGTCCGGTAATCGGTGGGGCTATCTTTGACCTGGCTCCAAATACAGTGGTGTTTGATTGTGGGGTCAATGTTGACTGTAAGCCATACCACCTGTTGACCTTTGCCATCATAGGCTCTGTCTTCTGTCAGAAGCTACTCGATATCGCTAATCCTACCGTAGGTCTATTAAACATCGGCGCTGAGGAAAGTAAGGGCAATCAACTGGCGCGGGAAAGCTACCACCTCCTTAAAAGCAGCGGTTTGAATTTTATTGGCAATATAGAGGGCAACGAACTCATGAGCGGGCGGGCTAATGTCATTGTCTGCGACGCTTTTGTCGGTAATGTGGTGTTTAAGTTCGGTGAAAAGTTAGGTTTGTTTAAGGATTCACCGGATAGGGATGATAAGAATATCCTGGGTGGGGGTCTCATCTGGGGGGTTAATGGTATTGTGCGGAAGATACACGGGGCTAGCCGAGCCCCTCACGTGGTGGTAAAAATTCGGCATACCAAGCTGGCGATTGAAGCCGGCCTGGTAGGTGCTGTCAAATCAGAGTTAGCTACCATTATGAAGGGAAGCAAATTTTAAAAGTGGAGGGGTTGGGGTGAATAAAGTAGCCATCGTTACTGATAGTTCCGCTTCTCTTCCTCCAGAATTGATTAAGCAATATGACATTAAGGTGCTTCCCCTGCTACTTCACCTAGAGGGTGAGACCTATAAGGACAGGATAGATATAAAGACCCCGGCTGAGCTATTTGAGCTGGTTAAAAAATCGAGTGAGTTCCCCACTACCTCAGCGCCGCCGCCCGGTGAATTTGTTGAGGTCTATCGTCAGCTAGGCAGAAAAGTGAAAAATATTCTCACCTTGGCTATGTCGTCAGTTTTAAGTCTGACTTTCGGTTCAGCAACCCAGGCCAGGGAAGTGGTTAAAAGCGGATTGCCAGATATTAATATAGAGGTATTTGACTCCAGGTCAACCACAGGTGGCTTGGGATTAATGGTGCTAGCCGCCACCCGGGCAGCAGCTTCGGGTCAAAATATGCCGGCGGTCATTAAAGCAGCTGAAGATGTAAGGTCAAAGATAAATCATCTATATGTTTTTGATACCCTCTCCTATCTGGCAAGGAGCGGGCGTATCAGTAAAGCAGCGGCTATGGCTGGCAACATACTCAGTATGAAACCCATTACCGAGATGCCCACCTCCTTGGGCAGGGCAGTAGTGGTGGCGAGACCGAGGACTAAAAAGAAGGCGCTCCAAGTTCTACTGGAGATGGTAAGAGATAGGGTAAAAACAGACGGTCCACTGCACGTTTTGGTGGAGCATGTATGCGCCGCCGAGGAAGCGGAAAGGCTTAAGGGGATAGTCCAGGACCAGTTTAATTGTGCTGAAGTCCTGCTGTGTGAGTATAGCCCAATCTCCTCGTTAATCGTCGGTCCCGGTGTCGTCGGGCTGAGCTGCTATCAAGGATAAAGCACTACTCAATTAGAATATTTTAAGGAGGTAATAGTGAAAAAAGTAGCTGTTATAACTGATACCATCACCGCGATGCCTCAAGAGGTGGCCGATAAATACGATATCAAAATAGTCCCCATGGGCATTGTTATCGACGGCAAGCTCTATCGTGAAAACGAGGTAAATCTGCCTGAGTATTACCAGAAATTGCTTCAAATAACGGAGCAAGAGAAGCTGCCTACATCTTCATCTATCTCCGCAGGCGAGTTCCTGGAAGCATGCCGAGAGCTGAGCCAGAAGGCGGAGGGTATTGTATACATTAGTCACAGCGTAAGGCTTGGTGCGTCATCAAAGGCAGCGTTGCAAGCTAAACAGAGGCTTCAGGAAGAGCTACCCAATATCAAGATTGAGGTAATTGATCCTGGCACCGCTTGTGGCGCCCAGATGCTTATTGCCCTGGAAGCCGCCAGGGCTGCCGCCGCTGGCAAGAGCTTTGCCGAGGTAGTTGAAGTGGCTAACAATATGATACCCAAGGTCAAGTATATTATCGTAGTTGATAATCTTGAGTACCTAGCCAGCGGGGGCAGGATACTTGATGGTCGTGCCTGGGCGGAGGCTAAAGTTAGCACCAAGGCACTTCTGGAGACGGATGCTGCCAAAGGAACAGTCCATGCCCCTCTAGCCAGGTATGGAACCAAGAAGAAGGCAGTGGAAGGCTTGCTGGAGATAATGAAGGAGAGGTGCCGGGGCAAGAAGCTTCATGTGGTGATAGAACACATCAACGCGCCTGATGAAGCTGAGAAGCTAAAGAAACGGGTCTCCTCCAAGCTCCAGTGCGTTGAGCTTTATGTTACTGAAACCTTACCTTTAGTAGGTAGGCATGTCGGACCGGGGAGTCTCATCCTTAGCTGGTGGAGTGAAGACTGAGACAAATTAGGGGCTCGCAAGCAGTTACAATCTGCCTTCTAATGGGGTGATAACTGCCACCATTTGCCTTCGGTGGTAATAGATGGTGCGACTACCATTTCAACCTTATGCATTTCTTTGATGGTTCGCACCCCGCAGATGCCAAGTGCGGTGCGGACAGCCCCGACGAGGTTTTGACTACCATCAGTGACTGAAGCCGGGCCGAAGAGAATTTGCTCTAGCGAGCCAGTAGTACCCACTTTTATTCTAGTTCCTCTGGGGAGTGCCGGGTGGGAGTGGGACATACCCCAGTGATAACCCAGCCCTGGTGCCTCTTTAGCTTGAGCCAAAATGGAGCCTATCATTACCACATCAGCCCCGGCGGCAAAGGCTTTGCACAAATCTCCGCCCTTGCGAAAACCGCCGTCGGTAATTATCGGCACATACCTGCCAGACTCACGCTGGTATTTATCTCTAGCCGCAGCGCAATCCATAGTGGCGGTTATCTGGGGGACGCCGACGCCGAGGACTTCCCTGGTGGTGCAGGCAGCACCGGGTCCAACACCGACCAAGACCCCGGAGATCCCGGTTCTCATAAGCTCTAGGCTGGCACTATAGCTGACACAGTTACCAATGATTATAGGCATGGGTATGGACTTACAAAGCTCGGAGAAGATTAGCCCGCGGTAGCTTTTGGATATATGCCGGGCACTGGTAACTGTAGATTGAACTATAAAAATATCAGTTTTAGCTTCAGCAGCTATCGGGGCAAAGCGTTTGGCGTTGGCTGGGGCTACCGAAACAGCACAAACCGCCCCTGCCTTCTTAATGGCTTGGATTCGCTCGCCAATAAGGTTCTCGTTAATCGGTTGAGAATAGGCCTTTTGCAGCAAAGGGGTAATCTCGGCGTCAGATGCTTGGGCGATTCGGGATAATATTTCTCGGGGGTTATCGTACCGGGTCTGCAGTCCTTCTAGGTTGAGAACGGCGAGCCCACCCAACTTGCTCATCAGGATGGCGAAGTTGACATCGGTCACCGCATCCATAGCTGAAGCGATAATGGGGATAGAGAAGGTAAAGCCCTCTACCTTAAAATCGATGTTTGTCTGGTCTGGGTTGATGGTCACATCTCCAGGCACTATAGCTACGTCGTCAAATCCATAGGCATGGCGTAGCTGCTTAAACTGGGGGGTAGCCATTTTGCCGTCCTTTCTTAAACAGCAACTATATCAGAGGCAGTAGTTCAAAGTCAAGGAACTCTAGTTGAGATTATTTAGCAACCTATCCCCCTGTCCCCCTTCCCTTAATAAGGGAAGGGGGAGTGTAGGTAAGAGAGGGGCTTTGCCCCTCTTAAACACCCGGTTATTGGGGGTGGGAGAGCTAACACTTCTTGAAGCTGGGAGAGTCAAAAAGAGGCAAGGCTTCTCTCTAAAGTCTCTTCCCCCTTGATAGGAATATATATTCATAATTACGGAGAGTCAAAGAGAGGCGAAGCCTCCCTTATACAATTGATTCCCCTTCCCCTTATCAAGGGGAAGGGGACAAAGGGGATAGGGTTACCAATAAAAATCTAAAGGGGGTGAGGTTAATACAACCTCTTTAGTTTAATGATAGGTTTTGGAGAAGCCGGGCGAGCAATAACAAAATAGCCAAAGACATAACCCAGAAATAGCTTTCTTCTCTAGCGACCAAGCTAGTAATTTAGGTTATTATGGCGGATGAGGGGGCTTTCAATCTTCGGTAAAGAACCCCAAATCAATGTATGGTCCATTTATGATAGCGGCTACAGGCGAAACTTCAGTGAGATAGAATTCAGCAAGTTGGAATTCGGACAATACCTTCTCTTTCAGTTCCTCTGCCGTATCGGGCTTATAGGCGTGCCCTAGTAAAGCATGCAATTTCTTGTTTGCGCTTCTCTTCTTCATTATGGCAAGCGTATTTTCTACAGCTTTAGCTACAGTTCTATGCTTTGACACAGCCTGCGTCACTCCACCAGTGGAAGCATCTATCTCCAAGACTGGTGCTAGAGGAATCGGGGAGCCAGCTAGGGGGCGTTCCTTACCCAATCTTCCGGACTTATCAAAATAATAAAGGGAATCTCGCACTGAGAGTGCGGTCACCCGCTTCACCATCTGACGAGCAATCTCTACCACCTCAGGGAAGCTCTTGCCTTGACTTGCCGCTTTTGCCGCCTCAATGGTGATAAGCGCCTCAGCGCAGGTGGTGGTGAGGGAATCAATCACCTCAATGGCGATGCCAGGCAATTCCTTCTCAACGCTACTTCTAACTCCCTTTGCCCTTTCATATTCCCCGGAGAAGCCGGAGGTCATGGTGATATATATAATAGCCTTTGCCCTTTGGCTTACCTGCCTAAAGGCTTCTGACATCTCCCCTGGGGAGGGGGGTGCAACGGTAGGCAGTTGCTTGCTCATAATTCGGGAATAGAGCTGCTCCTTATCTATGGTGGTGTCTAGGTAATCCTTGCCCTCCATAGCAATATGGAAAGGTAATACTGTGATGTCATATTTTTCTGTTACCTCTGGTGGTATTACGGCAATACTGTCAACTATAATAGCTACTTTTTTCATTATCAACCTCCTTTGTTGATATAGCTTTTATAATACGAGTAGTTTGATTGTAAATAATGATAGAGGCTTTGTCAATCAGGAACTTTAGTTTGACAATAGGTTTTTGTGAAGCGGGCTAGCAATAACAAAATAGCCAAAGACGCAACCCAGTGATAGCTTTCTTATCTAGTGACCAAGCCATTATATCAAGAGGCAGGTTATGGTTATAGACGGAGGGGTGCCTTTTAATCTTCGCTATAAAATCCCAGTGATACACTGCGTGGTCCACATACCACAGAGCCTACTAATGACCACGGCGTGATATGGAGTTCGCTTACTTCAAACTGGGAGAGGAGCTTCTTCAATGCCTTGGCTTCTTCAGGGTTGTTGGTATAGTTGATGGCGGCGTGTAGCTTCTTGTTTCCGCATTTTTCCTTCACCATCTCCAGCAGCGCTTCTATTGCCTTGGCTTTAGTTCTATGCTTGGACATGAATTTCCTCCCGGCTTCACCAGAGGCGGCATCCATTGCCAAAAGGGGGTATATCGGGATTGGAGCTTTGGCTATGCCCGGTTCTCCACCTGACCTCCCCGCCCTTTCAAGGAAGAATAGAGTCTGTGGCACAATTATAAAGGTTACCTGCTGAGCTAGTCGGCGAGCAATCTCAGCCACCTCTGATAGGCTTTTGCCTTCATTGGCGGCTCTGGCAGCAGCCAGAACAACAAGCAGCTCCCCGCCGCCAACGGCGAGGGAATCGGCCACTTCAATGGCGGTGTCGGGCAATTCCCGCTTTGCCGTCTCTTTAGCTTGTAGCGCCGCATTATAGTCTGCGGACACTCTTGAGGATAATGAAATAAATAGGATGCCCTTTGCTTTTTCACTAGCCTTCCTGTAGGCTTTCAGTATCTCACCTGTACTGCAAGCTGAGTGAGTAGGCAGGTTCTGGTAGGACTCAAGTCGGGCGAATAGCTGCTCTCTATCAAAGGTGTTATCCAGGTAATCCTTGCCATCCAAGATGAGATGGTAGGGTACCACTATAACATCATATTCCTCGGATAACTCCGGGGATATGGAAGATAAGCTATCAGTAATAACCATTACCTCTTTCATTATTAACCTCCCCTTTTCCTAATATAATAGAGAAGATATAAGTAATGCTAGGCGATAATAAACATTTTGTCAATCAGTATAGATGAGTGATAAAGTATAGGTTATAATAGCTAAGCTGGGAAGGATAAGTCATGCCATCCCTTTATGTTGTGGCGACGCCTATTGGTAATCTGGAGGACATCTCGTTGCGTGCTTTACGCACCCTGCGGGAGGTGAAGCTTATTGCCGCTGAGGACACCCGGAGGACGAAGCAGCTTCTTGCCAAGTATGAGATTAAGACACCGGTGACAAGCTACCACGAGAACAATAAATGGACTAAGCTGGACTATATTTTAGATTGCCTTGAAGGTGGGGATGTGGCGCTGGTTTGTGACGCTGGTATGCCAGGCATATCTGACCCTGGCTACGAATTGATTTTGGCAGCTAATCGCCGGGGTATCCCGGTGGTTCCCGTTCCTGGACCTTCGGTGGTTATCACTGCGCTGGCAATCTCCGGGCTGCCCACGGAGAGATTTACCTGCATTGATTTTCTGCCCCACAAGGCTGGTAGTCGACGGCGGCTACTAGAAACGGTGGCTGATGAATATGGTACTATAGTTGTCCTGGAGTCTCCCCATCGGCTACGGGCTGCCTTAAATGATATATTGCTGGTTCTTGGAGATAGAAAAGTAGCCGTTTGTCGTGAACTTACCAAGATTCATGAAGAGGTCTTCCGGGGGACAATAAGCCAGGCTATAGAACACTTTACCCAGCCCAGGGGAGAGTTTACCCTAGTTATTGATGGCAAGGGGGAGAAGGAGAAGCCACAATTGACCGAGGCTATTGAGGGGCAGTTACAAAGTCTGCGACTGTCTGGGGTAGCGGCTAAGGAAGCGATAGCCAAGGTAGCTGGGGAAACCGGGTTATCAAAGAGGGAGCTTTATCGCGCCTGGCTTAAGCTACCTTGAGATTTTTAGGTGTAAAAATTAAAGTCTGGGGGGTTATTACATGCGCCGAGGTTGTATATCTTTAGGGGATGTGCGGTGCGATGACTGTCACCGAATTATGCCGCATGCCGAGCGTTATTTGGTTATTGAGGAGGAAGGTGAGGAGTTACGCTTATGCGTGGATTGTAGCCTGAAAAGGGGTTACGCTTATTATAAAGAGGAGAAGGGTGAGCGGATACTGACCTTCTTCCCTGAATGAGATTAGTTAGAAAGAAGATTATGGGCGAGAGAATTTTTATTGGGGTGGCTTGGCCTTATGCCGATGGGCCATTGCATCTGGGTCATATTGCTGGGGCATATTTGCCATCAGATATATTTGCCCGCTACCATCGCATTAAGGGTGACGAGGTATTAATGGTATCGGGTTCAGACCAGCATGGCACACCAATAACTATCAAGGCTGAGCAAGAGGGGAAGAAGCCCGAAGAAATAGTCAGTCAGTATCATCAGCAGTTTCTTGATTCGTGGCAGAAGTTAGGCATTTCCTTCGATTTATTTACCCGGACCGGCACGGCTAATCATGCTGAGGTATCACATGACTTTTTTCTCACCCTGTTGAATAAAGGCTATATTTATAAGGCTACTGTGTCCCAGCCCTTTTGTCCTCATTGCCAGCGTTTCTTGAGCGACCGCTATGTTGAGGGCACCTGTCCATACTGCCACTCTTCTGGAGCCAGGGGTGACCAGTGCGATGGATGTGGTAAGCCCATAACTCCGGCTGAACTGATTGACCCCCGCTGTAAACTATGTGCTGCCACCCCCCGGTTTAGGGATTCAGAGCATTTCTTTTTTAGATTGAGTGCTTTTCAGGACAGACTTTCCGCCTGGGTGAGCGAGCAGAATCAATGGCGACCGGACGTTTATAATCTTACCAATCGCTATCTAAAAGAGGGGCTGAAGGACAGGGCTATCACTCGGGATATAAATTGGGGGGTAACCGTGCCGCTGGATGGCTTTGAGGGCAAGCGCCTTTATGTGTGGTTTGAGGCGGTCATTGGCTACCTTTCGGCGACTAAGGAGTGGGCTAAGTCCAGCGGGGATGAGGGGAAGTGGCGCTCTTACTGGCAGGGTAATGAGGCGAAAAGCTACTATTTTATTGGTAAGGATAATATTCCGTTTCATACTCTCGTCTGGCCAGCGATGCTGATGGGCTACGGTGGGCTTAATCTCCCCTGTGATGTGCCGGCTAACGAGTTCTTAACTATTGAGGGCAAGAAGCTTTCTACCAGTCGAAACTGGGCAGTGTGGTTACCTGATTATCTCTCACACTATGAGCCTGACCCATTGCGTTACCTGTTATCCATAAGCATGCCAGAGACAGCGGATACCGATTTTTCGTGGCGTGAGTTTTTTCGACGGAATAACGATGAGCTGGTAGCTACCTACGGAAACTTGGTTCACCGGGTGCTCGCTTTTGTCTATCGTAGCTTTGACGGCTGTGTCCCAGTACCCGGGGGATTTGATAGCCGTAGTCAGGTGGTTATTGATGCGGCTAAGGAGACCGTTAATACCGTAGATAAGCTTCTTTACCAATGCCATTTTAGGGAAGCAATGAGGTCGGCTATGTCCTTAGCTCAGGAGGCTAATCGCTACTTGGAAGAGAAATCACCGTGGAAGGTAATTAACGAGGATAGGCAAGCTGCCGCCACTGCATTATATGTCGCCATTTCAGTTATTTCGTGCCTCAGGATGGTGCTGTATCCCTTCCTGCCCTTTAGCTCTCAGAAGCTGCACCAGTATCTTGGCTTTGAGGGTAGCGTGGAGGATGACAGCTGGCAGCCACGTTTCCCATCACCGGGGCAGAAATTACTCCCCCCTGAGCCCCTATTCTCCAAATTGGATGAAGGGTTGATAGAAGAGGAGGTTAGCCGGTTGGGGCATGTTGAGCACAATTTATGAACCGATTCAGGGGGACTTAGTCAGGGTAGAGGATAGGCTGAGGTCAGTCTGCAAGGTTGGTTCTCCCCAACTGTCTAAGCTGTTGGATTATACCCTGAAGAACAGTGGTAAGAGGATTCGCCCGGCTCTGGTTCTTCTATCGGGCAAGTTTTATCACTACGACCTTGGTTGCCTTTTGCCTATGGCTACGGCGGTTGAGGTTCTGCATACCGCTACCCTGGTTCATGATGATGTTATTGATAATTCCTTGGTTCGCCGTGGTTATCCCACGGTTAATAAGGTGTGGGGTGAAGACAAAGCAATTCTGTTTGGGGACTACCTGCTGGCTAAGTCACAAGAGCTGGTCGCTGAAACTCAAAATCTGCAGGTGATAAGGCTCTTTGCCCAAACCTATATGACCCTTTCTGGCGGAGAGCTGAACCAAGCCTTTAACGCCTTTAATTTAGAGCAGACTCGTCAGCAATACCTGCAACGGATTTCGGCTAAGACTGCGTCTCTGATTTCTCTGGCTACCGAGTCGGGGGCAATTTTAAGCCAAGCTCCGGAAAGGTCAGTCGAGGTACTGAAACAATACGGTCATAATCTTGGCATCGCCTTTCAGATTGTGGACGATATTCTGGACTTTATTGGCACCGAGGAGGAAATGGGCAAGCCCACCGGCTCAGACCTGGCTCAAGGCACCCTTACCCTGCCGGCAATGCTTCTTTTGGAGCGCTACCCTGAGGATAATCCAGTAAGAAGATTGTTTCAGAATGAGGATAGGCAGGAAAATATAGAACTGGCAATGGAGCTGGTTCGTAACTCGTCAATCCCTCAGGAGTGCTATGCTGTTGCCTCAGATTATTGTGCCAAGGCTTGCCAAAATCTTAGTCTATTGCCGGATAATGCTTGTCGCCGCTCGTTAATACAATTAGCTGAGTATGTGGTAAAACGAAGAAAATAGGGGGCTCCTCTATTCACCCTCGACGCAGATGCTACCGTCTTGGGAGGTTTCCTTTTTCTGGGTAGGTAATGTTTGCTTGAACCGGTCAATAACATACTGACAGGCGGCAAAGCCCTCCTCTCGATGGGCAGCAGCGACAGCAATAACGATATTAATATCCCCTACTTTTAGTCTGCCTATTCTATGGCATATAGCTATATTATTCAGTTGCCATTTTTGCCTAGCTTCACTGGCTATTTCCTGGAGCCTTTTTTCTGCCTTGCCCTCGGTATCGCTATATTCTACGGAAAGGGTCTGTTTACCATGGGAATATTGGCGAATCAGCCCGATGTAAGCGACCACACAACCACTGCTATCGGTCTTGACTTTATTAACCATAAGCTCAGGGGAGATAGGCTTTTGGGTAATTTCTATCATGCTATCTCCGGCGTAGCCGGGGCTTGTTTGGGGAGGGGTTGAGGGACGATTGGTGTCTCCTTGGGCATGGGCTTAGTTTTGGTGGTGGTCTCTGCTGGCGCTGGGGTGGGTGTTATTGTGGCTTTAGGCTGAGGTGCTGGTACCGACTGGGCAAGTAATGAGTCTAGTTCTTCACCCTCCAGGGTCTCGCGAGCAATAAGTGTTTCAGCGACATGGATTAATTTTGGCTTGTTTTCAGTTAGAATCTTTTCGGCTACCTCGGAAGCGTGCTGGATGATATTATGGACTTCCTCATCAATCTCCTGGGCTATCTTCTCGCTATAGTTCCTCTGCTCAGTGATTTCACGACCGAGGAAGATTAGTTCTTCCCTATGCCCGAAGGTTCGTGGTCCTAGTTTATCACTCATTCCGTACTCAGTCACCATCCTGCGGGCCATGGTGGTTGCCCGCTCAATATCATCGTAAGCCCCGGTTGTTGATTCATTGAAGATTAGCTTCTCAGCGGTATGACCGGCTAGGAAGGTGGCTAACATATCATTAAATTGAGAGCGCGTCATCAGATATCGGTCTTCAGTGGGTAGTTGCCGAGTATGACCGAGGGATATTCCCCGAGCCACGATTGAGATTTTATGCACCGGGTCAGCGTTAGGCAGCATTTTGGCGACGAGGGCATGTCCAGCCTCGTGATAGGCGGTGATTTCCTTTTCTTTAGGGCTTATCCGCCGGCTCTTCCTCTCCGGGCCGGCAATCACCCGGTCTATGGATTCCTCAAACTCCTGCATATCAATAGTCTGCCCGCCCCGCCTGGCAGCCAGAATAGCTGCCTCATTGACCAGATTGGCTAGGTCAGCACCACTAAAGCCGGCTGTCTGTCTAGCTAGAACCTCCAGATTAACCGATTGAGCCAGTGGCTTACCGTTAGTATGGACTTTAAGGATGGCTACCCGACCGTTGATGTCTGGTCGGTCTAGGACTACCCGGCGGTCGAAGCGCCCGGGGCGGAGTAAAGCCGGGTCGAGTATATCAGGGCGGTTGGTAGCGGCAAGGACAATCACGTTGGTATTGGTGTCAAAGCCGTCCATCTCAGTCAAGATCTGATTAAGGGTTTGTTCTCTCTCATCATGACCACCACCGAGCCCGGCACCACGGTGACGACCTACAGCATCAATCTCATCAATGAAGACAATGCATGGGGCATTGCGTTTGGCTTGGTCAAAGAGGTCTCGTACCCTAGAGGCACCAACGCCAACAAACATCTCTACGAATTCGCTACCGCTAATCGAGAAGAAAGGTACCCCAGCTTCCCCGGCTATTGCCCGAGCTAGTAACGTCTTTCCCGTGCCTGGCGGACCTATTAGCAGCAACCCCTTTGGGATACGGGCGCCTAGTCGCTGAAACTTCTCCCGTGCCCTGAGGAACTCTACTACTTCCTGGACTTCTTGCTTAGCTTCCTCTACCCCGGCGACGTCATCAAAGGTTACCGTTGGGGTGTGGGCTGGGAACAAACGAGCTCGGCTGCGGCCAAAATTCATCGCTTGGGTATTAGCCCCTTGAGCCCTGCGGAACAGGAAGAACAGCAGACCGCCAAAGACTATAAGCGGCAGGAAGTTTAGCACCAGGCTCCAGTCAAGCCCGCCCGACGGCTTTATTTCATAGCCCCCTTCAGGAAGGACAAACCCAAGGTCGGTGAGGTCAAGCAAGGTAAGATTACCTTTGATTGTCTTCATTTCCGTGCCATCGGTCGTAGTAATAAGCAGGGTATCGCCTTCATCTTTAATCTGCGCTATTTCACCATTTTGTGACATGGTTATAGCTTTAGCTAGAGGGATTTCCTCGGGCTTCTTGGTTGCCGGTGTGAAATAAGCAAAAAGGGCTATACAGGCAATGGCAATAGCGATAAATATTATGAGATTACGACTCCAACCCATTCTCATCTTTTATTCCCAGATTGTCCTCAACTTAGCGCTTAATAGCATTTATATTATACCAAAAATAGTAGCAAGTTAAAAATAGATTCCCGATGGTCTTATTTTGATTTTGGCAAGTTATTATAGGTTGATTGCAGGAGCAGGGCGTCCTCCTCCAGGTTAGGGCTTTCACAGATAATAAGACCTTTGACCTGGTAATCCTTTAATGCTTGGAGAAGTTCAGCATACTGTAAATCCGACTCTTCTAGGTTTAGATGTTTTATTTCTCCCTTCGGTCCATAGGCAATGCCAGAGACATGAATGTGCATATTATCTATGGCGGCTCTGCCTAACCGCTTTTCAATCTGTTGCAGGACAGAGGCAAATTCTTGGTAAGAATTGGAATCCCCACTCCGAGCATGCCAATGGGAGAAGTCGATGCAGGGGGCTACTCTCTCTAGCTCGACACTCAGGTTAAGGATTTCGTCTAGCGTTCCGAACTCGCTGGGCTTGCCGACGAGCTCTGGTCTAATCCACACCCGATTATTTTCCCGCTTAAGCTGGTTTATCACCTCAGCCAGGTATTTCTTTACCGTATTGTAGGCCTTTTCCGGGGAATCACCGAGGTAGTAGGCAGCGTGGAAAGTAATGCTTTCAGCGCCACATATTGAGGCAATGCGGGCTGTCTGAAGTATCCTGCCCTGACTGGCAGTTATCTTCTCCGGTTCCCGGGCATTTAGGTTAATGAAGTAAGGACCATGAGCCGATAGTTTAACCCCTTCCCTGGTGGCTATATCGGCAACCAGGCGAGCCCCTGCCTCACCCATTTTTACCCCTTGGACAAACTCTAGCTCCATACAGCCAAGCCCAAGCTCAGCAATGCGCTTAATTCCGTCTATTGTGGACGGTGTTTTGGCACTGTGAGGAGTGCCACCGGTGCCAAAAAGTAGCCCTGTCATTTATTTTCCCCATTATATAATTAATGGATAAATTTAATTATAGCTTAAATAGGTGGGTTTTGCATATATTCACGATTATTGAGGGTGTCTAGCAACCTATCCCCCTGACCCCCTTCCCTTATTAAGGGAAGGGGGAGTATAAGTAAGAGAGGGGCAAAGCCCCTCTCAGGCTCCTTTTAAGGTGGATTAAAGAGGGGTGAAGCCCCTCTCTAAAATCTCTCCTCGGTTGGAGGATTGAAGGAATTAACCTTCTTAAAAGGAGGTGGGATAGGAGAGTTAGAGAGGCTCCGCCTTTCTTAAAAAACCTCCCCCTCTCCTTTTCAAGGAGGGTCAAAGAGGGGCAAAGCCCCTCTAAAAGTCTCTTCCCTCTCTTCTTTTCAAGGAGAGTCAAAGGGAGGCGAAGCCTCTCTTATATATAACCAATTCCCCCTCCCTTCATAAGGGAGGGGGATAAAGGGGGTGGGTTAATAAATAGTGTCACGATTGTCGGTTCGTTTATTGGGGGAGAGACTAAAGGGTGAGTTGCCAAAATAGGCTAAATAGGATACACTAGAAATAATGATGTACTTGGGTACTTCGGGGTTCAGTTATGACGATTGGGTGGGGAACTTTTACCCGGTGGGAATGCCTAAGGGGGAGTGGCTTACCTATTATGCTCGTGAATTTAATGTCTGCGAGGTAAATTCAACCTTTTATGCCTTACCTAAGCCCTCCAACTTAAAAGCAATGGCAGCTAAAACCGGCGATGATTTCATATTTTGTTTTAAGGCTAACCAGGAAATGACTCATCAGCGGGATGATAATGTCCATGTTTTTGAGGCTTTTTGTCAGGTGTTACAGCCTATCATTACTGCTGGGAAGCTGGGTTGTATCCTAGCTCAGTTTCCGTATAGCTTTGGTTTTAATCGCGGTAACTGGGACTACCTCAGCCTGTTTAAGGAAAGGTTGGGTGAACTACCGGTAGTGGTTGAATTCCGTAATGCCCGGTGGCTGAGAAGCGAGGTGTTTGACTGGCTGCGTGACCATGAGCTAGGCTTTTGTTGCGTTGATGAACCCCGGCTACCTAATCTCTTGCCACCCCTGGCTGAGGCAACGAGTAAGATAGGCTATGTCCGCTTTCATGGGCGTAATAGTGCTAAGTGGTGGCAGCACGAGCAGGCTTATGAAAGGTATGATTATAGCTATACACCCCAGGAGCTCAGCGAATGGCTGCCTAAGATTCAAAAGCTGAATAGTATAGCTGAAAAGACCTTTATCTTCGCCAACAATCACTGGCGTGGGCAGGCGGTTAGTACTATCCGCCAATTACGGGTAATGCTGGATTAATTTGCCTCGCTTAAAATTGTTCTCTTAGATAGCATTAAGTATAATGGCTTACTTGTCAGTATAAAAAGAGCCGAAACTGGCTATCTCAACTATTATGGCAGGTGAGCATGAGGAGGAAGGTGTGGCTACACAGTTCAATTTACTTCGCTCTCATTTGGAGAGCGAGCAAAAGCGGTTAATTAGTGAATTAGAGCAATTAAAGGCTAGCGCTCGTCCGGCAGATGAGCGGCGAGAGGGTAGTCCCTTTGGCAAGAGGGAGGAGGAAGCTACCGAGACCCTTGAGTTAGAAACGCGGCTGGCTTTAGAAAAGCGTATTAGAGTCCAACTGGCTGAGATTGAGCACGCTTTATCTAAATTTGAAAACGGAACCTATGGCTTATGTGATATTTGTGGTCAACCTATAGACCCTGCCCGATTAGAAGCCCTCCCCCAGGCAAACCTGTGCTTGAGTTGTAAGGCTAGTCAGGCAAAGGATGCAAAAGTTAAATAGTCTCCCCGGTAAGCGGTGGTGGAATGCGGTCTTTTTCCTAGTTGCAGTATTGGTGGTGGTTGGTGACCAGCTTAGTAAGTCGTGGATAAGGTCAAATTTAGCTATAGGGCAGTCGTTACCAGAGGAGGGGTTCTTTCGTTTAACCCATATCCACAATACTGGAGCTGCTTTTGGCTTGTTTCGTGACTATTCATTCCCTCTAACTATAGTTGGCTTTGTCGGCATTGCTATTGTTTTTGTCTATGCCTTTTATGTTTGTCGTCGCTTCCCTTTGTTGAATAATGGGCTGAGCAAGGCAGCCCTGGGTTCGATCCTTGGCGGCGCGATAGGTAACCTAATTGACCGGCTGCGCTTTGGATATGTGACTGACTTTATTGGTGTTGGTATCTGGCCGCCATTTAATGTGGCTGATTCGTCAATAACTGTGGGTGTTGTTGTATTTGCCGGCTCGCTAATTTATCTACTGTTTAGCCAGAGGCAAGAGGCGAAGAGAGATAAAACAGCTTAAAGGGGGTGAGGTCAATACCAGCTCCCAAGGTATTTAGCTTGGTGGTTGAGGAGCCGGGGGTTCGTCTTGATAGGTATGTGGCTGAGAAGTGTCTAGAACTCTCCCGAACCCAGGCTCAGAAGCTTGTTGCCGATGGCAATATCACGGTTAACGACCATGTGGCTAAAGCCGGAGTTAAACTTCATGTTGGCGATAGGGTAAATATTCTTCTACCTCCCCCTCCGCCCAGCCCATTGTCTCCCGAGGCGATTCCATTAAATATTATCTATGAGGACAATGACCTTCTAGTCATAGACAAACCAGCCGGGCTGACTATTCACCCGGCACCGGGACACTACAGCCATACCCTGGTAAATGCTATTCTTGCCTACTTGCCCAGCCTGCCTGAGAGTGATGAATCACTGCGACCGGGGATTGTCCATCGTCTGGATAAGGGCGCCTCAGGGGTGATGGTGGTGGCTAAGAATAGCGTGGCTCAGGCTAATCTGATTAATCAGTTCAAGTCCCGCACAGTGGTAAAAGCCTATCTGGCATTGGTTAAAGGACATCTTACTCCAGATGAGGGGGTTATTGAGGCATCTATTGGGCGTGACCCCCGCCACCGAAAGCGAATGGCGGTGGTGGCTGAAGGCAAAGAGGCACGAACTCAATATTCTGTCATTAAGCATATCGGCGACTATACCCTGGTTGAGGTCAGACCTGAGACCGGTCGCACCCACCAAATTCGGGTTCACCTCTCAGCCATTGGCTATCCGGTGGTAGGAGATAGCGTGTATGGAGTAAAATCACCCTACCTCTCCCGTCCCTTTCTTCATGCCTGCCGCCTTGGTTTCAAGTTACCCTCCACCACTGAATATGTAGAATTCACCTCCAAGCTCCCCTCAGATTTAGAGCAGGCGCTAAAAGATATAGCCTAGAATAGTGATAGGTGGTAGAATGGGGGTAAGGCGAGATTGAAGCAATCGGTGGCAGAACATGAAGCTCAAGAAAGTCACAATCCATAATTTTAGGTCTGTTGGGGAGCAAACATTTCATTTAAAGGATTATTCCTTATTGGTTGGCGCGAATAATTCAGGGAAAACAAACATAATAGATGCCATGCGCATATTTTATGAGGAGGATTTGAAATTTAGCCGTGAGAGAGACTTCCCTAAATTTGAGAGTCAAGACCAAGAAAGTTGGATTGAGATAGAGTTTAATCTGCCAGACGACGAGTTTGCGAACTTAAGAGAGGAATATAAGGAACTGAATAACACTTTACGGGTTAGAAAATATCTCCAATCATCGACACCGAATAGAGTGAAATCTAATCAAAGTAACATTTATGGATACGAAGGTGGGGACCTTTCAAGCAACCTATTCTATGGGGCCAGAAATATATCAGAGGCTAAATTAGGAGATATTATTTATATCCCAGAGGTTACTAAGGTAGATGAATATACTAAATTGAGCGGGCCTTCCGCTTTTAGAAATATATTGGAATTCGTTATGAAAAAGGTTGTAAAGGATAGCACTGCTTTTAAAAATTTAGGTAAGTCATTTGAAGACTTTAACACAGAATTTAGGGAAGAAGCTTCGAAAGACGGTTTTTCATTAGAGAATTTGATTAAAGATATTAATGAAGAGATTAGAGATTGGGATACAGCTTTTGGGATTGATATTAATCAAATCCAGCCGCAAGAAATAATAAAAAATTTAGTATCCCATTACTTCAAAGACAGAAATCTGAAAGATAAGATGGATATAAGTTCCTTTGGTCAGGGCCTCCAAAGGCACCTGATTTATGTTCTCATAAAGCTAGTTACCAAATATAAAGACATCTCTGAAAAAAAAGAGAGAAAGGAATTTGCACCAGACTTTACCCTGTTCCTCTTCGAAGAGCCTGAGGTATTTCTACATCCTGCTCAGCAAGAGGTTCTAAATGCGAACCTAAGAGAACTTTCGCAAGAGAATTTTCAGCAAGTCCTTGTAACTACACACTCTAGTCATTTCGTGAGTAAGAACATTGATGATGTGCCATCTATTTTAAAGCTTGCAAAAGAGGGTCCTGTAACTAAGGTTTATCAAATAGATGATGATGGTTTACAAGATATTCTGAAAGAAAACAAAGAATTAAAGAGGATTCTAGGGGAAGAAATAGTTGCTAAGGACATTGAGCGGGAAGCCATACGTTATTGTTTATTTCTAGACCCAGATAGATGTTGTGCCTTCTTTGCTGATACTGTACTTATTTGTGAAGGTTTAAGCGAAAAAGCTTTAATAGATACTCTTGTGAAGAATAGGAGTATAAAACTTAAGAACAGCAAAGTGTATTTTTTAAACGCTGCTGGGAAATATGATATCCACCGGTATATGAATTTATTTGGTAGACTGGGTATAAGGCATTCTGTCTTATTTGATCGCGATAGCAACACACAAAAACATCAGGAAATCAACAGATTCATAGAAAATAATAAGAACCAATTTACCATGAGAATTTATTCGTTCCCAGACGAGTTCGAAGATTTCTTGGATATTCCTAAAGTAAGCAATAAATACGAAAAACCCTTAAATGTAATGTGGCATTACCGAAATGGAAAGATAAAGGAAGAAAAAGTTAGCGAACTTGACCGGATTGTTAAGGATTTGATTGATCTATAAGGCATATCATCTATGACTAACCAAGTCAGAGTACGTTTCGCCCCCAGCCCCACCGGCTATCCTCATGTGGGTAATATCAGGACTGCCCTGTTTAACTGGCTCTTTGCCCGACATTATGGTGGCAGCTTTATTGTCCGTATTGAGGATACCGATGTCACCCGCAAGGTTGAGGGTGCGGTGGAGGCTATCCTTGATGGTCTCAGGTGGCTGGGGCTGGATTGGGACGAGGGTCCCTGTTTTCAGTCGCAGCGCTTGGAACTATACCACGAGGCAGCCAAGCGTCTGGTTTCACAGGGGGATGCCTATTATTGCTATTGCTCCCCCCAGCGGCTGGAGGAGATGAGGGCGGAGCAGGTCAGGCGTAAGCAGCCGCCGGGCTATGACCGACGCTGTCGTGATTTAAGTGAGAAGGAGCGGGTGGAAAAGGAAGCTGAGGGCATTACCCCGGTGGTTCGTTTCAAGACCCCGCTTAGCGGGCAGACCAGGTTTAACGATTTAATCTGGGGGGAGGTGGTCTTTCAGAATGACACCATTGATGACTTTGTCTTGCTGAAGTCGGATGGCTACCCTACCTATCATCTAGCCAATATAGTTGATGACCACCTGATGGAAATAACCCATGTACTCAGGGCTGAGGAGTGGCTATCCAGCACCCCCCGCCACTGGCTTTTGTATCAGGCTCTGGGCTTTGAGCCACCGCAGTTTGCTCACCTGCCGATGATACTGGGGGCTGACCGGGCTAAATTGAGCAAAAGACATGGGGCGGTGTCGATAACTGAGTACTGGAAGCAAGGCTATCTGCCTGAGGCGATGGTCAACTTTCTGGCTCTGCTGGGCTGGTCTCTGGATGATAAGACCGAGATTATACCCCGGCAGGAGCTTATTAACAGCTTTTCCCTGGAGCGGGTCAGCCGGACGGCGGCGGTGTTCAATCGGGATAAGCTCGACTGGATGAACGGGGTGTATATTCGCAGCTTGAGCGTGGAGGATTTTACCCAGCGGGCACTTCCCTTTCTGGATAGTGGCTTACCGCCCGAGGTGAAACGCCCGCTATCTACTGAATATGTCAGGCAGGTTATGCCTCTTATCCAGGAGCGAGCCCGAACCCTGACTGAGGTAGCTGAGCTGGCGCAGTTTTTCTTTATTGAGGAGCTTGATTACGCTCTTGGTTTGTTAATAGGTAAAGGTATGAGCCAGGAGTCAGCTACTCAAGCATTGGAAACGGCAAGGCAGAGGCTTGAGCGATTAGAGGTGTTTGATGCCGAGTCTCTGGAGGCTGTGCTTAGGCCACTAGCTGGGGAGCTGGGGCTGAAGACAGGGCAGTTTTTTGGGGTGCTGAGGGTAGCCGTTACCGGGCGGACGGCGGCGCCGCCCCTATTTCAAACCATGTCAGTCTTGGGTAAGGAGCGGTGCTTGAGACGAATTGGGGAAGCACTAGATAGGCTGTATAAAGGAGGACTATAGTGAAGGCTTTAGCTATTGTTGGCAGTCCGAGGAAGGGAGGAAATACCGAAATTCTGACGAGACACACCCTTAAGGCAATAGAAGAGGAAGGGTTGGAAACCGAACTTATAAGTTTAGCTGATTTAGACATCAAGCCGTGTACCGCCTGCAAGGTGTGCGAAAAGGAGGAGAGTTGTCCTATTGATGATGACTTCTGGCCGATATATATCAAGATGAAAGAGGCTGATGCCATAATACTTGCCTCGCCGGTATACTTTGGTTCGGCGACACCATTAATAAAAGCCCTGATGGATAGGGCGGGTTATATTGCCCATTGGAGCGGTAGGCGGGTGTTTGAGCGGAAGGTGGGCGGACCCTTGGTGGTAGCCCGCCGGGCGGGGCAGAATTTTACCTTAGCCCAGCTAGCTTATTGGTTTTACATTATGGGCTGTTTTGTCCCCGGTTCAACCTACTGGAATATTGCCTTCGGCGAGGAAAAAGGCGAAGTTGAGAAGGATGAAGAGGGGCTTAAAACAGCCTGGAACTTTGGCAAGAACATTGCCTTTTTGGTTAAAAAGCTGAAGACTTAGCTTACTTTACGATGGATAAGTACCCTCTAAAGAAATACCCGATAGTTGGTGCCTGTGGTCTTAATTGTGGTCTATGCCCGAGATACTATACTGAAGGGATGTCAAGATGTCCTGGCTGCTGTGGTCCTGATTTCTGGCAGAAACATCCGGGGTGCGCTTTCATTACCTGCTGTGTTAAGCAGAGAAACCTTGAGACATGCGCTCAATGTGGTGACTGGGAGGAGTGCGAGAGGATAGCCAAGCTCTTGGATTCGGCTAAGTACCAGGATTCCTTTATTTCTTATAGGCCACTGGCTGCCAACTATACTTTCATCCAAAAGAATGGCATTGAGGAATTTGCTCGACTGGAAATGGAAAAGCAAAAGTTCCTCAGGCACCTTATTGATAACTATAACGAGGGCCGTTCCAAGAGTTTCTACTGCACAAGCTGTCAACTAATACCACTAGACAAGCTCAGAGAAGCGTTAGTCGAAGTAGAAATCAAAATAACCGAAGCTAGTGATATTAAAGGGAAAGCCAAGCTCGTCAGAGCGGCAATTAGCCGAATAGCTGATAACTTACAGATTGATTTAAGGTTAAGGAAGTAACTATCTATCTCACCCCCTTTATCCCCCTCTCCTTCAAAGGAGAGGGGGAGGATTGAATCAAGAGGGGCGACAGCCCCTCTTAAACACCCTGATAAA
>CAYHAL010000001.1:147169-185430 GCA_964354655.1 uncultured Dehalococcoidales bacterium | reverse complement strand
GGCGATGCCTACAAGAGCCGTGAGCCTACCCAGACCCAGCAACGGGAATTTGCCAAACGAATTAATCGCCTGTCCACTAATGGCGTCCCTATCTTCCTCCTCATTGGCAACCACGACCTGCCTAACGCTATAGGGCGGGCGACCACCACTGAGATTTTTGACACTTTAACCATTAAAAACGTCTACGTCTCTAACCGCCCCGATGTTTACCGCATCCCAACTAACAGCGGCACGGTTCAAATAGCCTCCCTGCCCTGGTTGAGGCGAAGCGCTTTATTGACCAAAGAGGAAAGCAAAAATCTTAACTTCGACCAGATTAACCAGAGACTACAGGAGGTGTTAACCAATATCATTGCAGCTAGCATCCCAAAACTTGACCCTAGACTGCCATCTATACTAGCTGCCCATGTCTGGGTCTCTGGCGCCCAAGTAGGCTCAGAACGGTTAATGACCATCGGGCAGGAGCATGCGTTACTACTAAGCAATGTTGCCAACCCGGCTTTTGATTATATTGCCCTGGGTCATATCCATAGACACCAGGTCCTATCTCAGAACCCGCCAGTAGTTTACTCCGGTAGCCTGGAGCGCCTGGATTTCAGCGAGGAGAAGGACGACAAGGGGTTCTATTTGGTAGAAATTGAGCCGAATAAAGAAAGCAAAAGGCAGGTCTCTTTTAGCTTTCACCCGGTAATCGGACGCCGCTTTCTGACCATTAGCGCTGCTATCAAGCCACAGGACATCAACCCAACATCAACCGTGCTCAAGGCAATTAGCGAGCAAGGCAATATCAGGGATGCTGTAGTAAGACTAAACATTAGCCTGCCAGCCGAGGTTGAGGGTCAGCTCAGGGATAATGATATTAGGAATGCGTTAAAGGAAGCACACTACTTTACCATTGCCAAGGAGGTAGAGCGGGAGACACGCCTTAGACTGGGAGAATGGGCGGCTGAAGAAATAACCCCCCTTGACGCCTTAAAAACCTACCTGGAATCAAAGAAGGTTTCCCCAGAACGAACCAAAATTCTTCTGCAATACGGCGAGAAACTCATCCAAGAGCAGATGACGAAACAAGTATGAAGTTAGCCGTTTAACAAAGGAGGCAATCATATGACACCAAAATCATCCAAGAAAGAGCCCCAAATCCTGGAGATGCCACCGCAAAAGATGGCGGTGGTCTACGGCAAAGGCACACCGGATAAGGTCTTCTCCGAGCTTATGCCCGCCCTCTACGGTTCAGTCTACACGCTAAAGTTCGATCTCAAGAAGAAGGGATTGCCCACTTTCAAGGTCTGCGGACTCCGCACCCGCTACCCTGATGCCCACCTCCTCCCCAAAGAGGAGTGGACTCACATTATCGGTCTGCCCATCCCTGAGGACACCACCTCCCTACCCCAGAAGGTCCCTGGGGTTGAGGTCAAGCTTGAGACCTGGCAATACGGCACCGTAGCCCAGATTCTTCACCTCGGAGCCTATGACCAGGAGTATCCAACTATAGAGCGCCTGCACCAATTCATTGAAGAAAGCGGCTATGAAATAGCCGGTGCCCACGAAGAAGAATACCTCACCACCCCCGACGCCAAAGTCCCCAAGACCATCATCAGGTATGTGGTCAAAAAGAAATAGCAAATAAGGAGGTTGCGTTTATGGAAAGCCAATTAGAACTCAATAATGCCAGTAAGCAGCTACTGGAAAAGTTTAAGCAAGCACTACCTGAATTAATGGATGCCCAAACTGGCGTAGGTAACGTGGTCTATAAAGATGGGGCACTTACTACCAAGGTCAAACGGTTAATCGCCCTAGCCATAGCACTCAGGGTTGGATGCACCAACTGTATCCTAGCCCAAACTATACACGCATTAAACTCTGGAGCCACTAAAGATGAGTTATTGGAAACTCTTTCAGTGGAAGTGGTCTCGAGTGGCACCACAGGGATTGGTGAATCGCTCAGAGTAATCAAGCTACTGGAAGAGCTAGGCAAGCTGTAGCCAGACTCACTGCCTATTCTGCGGTGGAATTAACTTTGGCGAAGATGCCGTGTCCACCACTGGTTAAGGTAGCGGACTACATCCTCGTCGCTGAGATCGTACCAGTAGCGATAGAAATCAGACACGTAGAACTTGGGCATGAAACTCGTATAACAAGTCACTACCTTGTCGGCAACCTTTTCTACATGCTTCACTGCCATTGCCGAGGCCACCGGAACAGCAACAACTACTTCCTTCGGCTGACGATGGCGCACCGATTCCACCGCAGCCATCATAGTAAACCCGGAGGCGAGCCCGTCATCTATAATTATCACTGTCCTGCCATTTACTCTAACCGGCGGTCGCTCTCCTTTGTAAAGCAGGCTCCGCTGTTTAATGTCAGCTCTTATTCTGCTAATGTCCTGCTCTAGCTGTTGACGACTCAAGCCGATTTTCCTTACTGCTTCCTCATTGAGGATAACTGTTCCATCATCAGTTGCGGCTCCCAAGCTCCCTTCAGGGTTAAGAAGCATGGGAACTTTACGGCAAACAATCAGGTCAAGGTCAGCTTTGAGCGCGCTGGCTACTTCCAACGCTACTGGCACACCCCCGTTAGGGATAGCAAGTACCACAACAAACTCACTACTATACCCGCACAGCTCCACGGCTAGCCGTCTACCGGCATCATGTCTGTTCTCAAACATAGCCCGTGCTCCAGCAGAAAACATAACTATCCCCCCGACTATTTAATCAACCTAAACTCATTAACATCTACCAGACCGAGGTCGGTGAGGCGGAGTTCGGGGATTACCGGGAGGGCTAAAAAGGAAAGGGTGGAGAAGGGGGATTTTAGGGCTGTGCCTAAGTCCCTAGCTATTTGCTCCAGCTTCTCCAGCTTATCTACCACCACCTCTAATGGCTCGTCGGATAACAATCCAGCGATAGGCAAAGCTAGGCTGGCTAATACCTTGCCTTCGGCAGCGGCTACCAGACCACCCTTTAGTCTCTCAATCTCCTTAATCGCCACAAATATGTCCTTATCATTAGTCCCGACAGCAATAATATTATGACAATCGTGGGCAACTGAGGAAGCCAAAGCCCCCTTCTTCAAACCAAATCCCCTAACTAGCCCCAAGCCAATATTACCCGTCGCCCTGTGCCTCTCCACAACCGCCAGCTTCAGAATATCCCGGCTGGTATCAGACACAATAACACCGTCTGAAACCTTGACCCTTTCCATTCTTTTCTTAGTGATTATCTGACCGGGGACAATCTCAATAACCGGCTCAGTCTCCCCCGAAGCCAAAAACTTCAACGCCTCTATACCGAAGGGCTTGATGTTCATATTGGTTAGTCCAGCAGCCGCCTGATATAAGGGGAATAAGGGCTTCCCCTGTCTGGCTACCAAGCGACCCCGGTAGAAGACCATGTCTATTGACAGGTTAGAAAGGTCATCAATGACAATTAGGTTAGCCAGATAGCCGGGGGCAATAGCGCCAAGCCTGTTCAGCCTGAAATACTCGGCGGGATTAATCGTTGCCAGCTGGATTGCCCGCACCGGGTCAAGACCTCGCTTTATCGCCTTGCGCACTACGGCATCAATATCCCCATCCCTAAGCAGGTCAACACAACTGCGGTCATCAACCACAAACATACACCGCTTATAGGTCTTATCGGTAACCAAGGGAAGCAAGGCATCCAGATTCTTCTCTGACGAGCCCTCTCTAATCATGATATACATGCCCCGCCTTAACTTCTCCCTAGCCTCTTCCAGAGAGGTAGACTCATGGTCAGAGAGGATGCCAGCGGCAATGTAGGCATTAAGCTCTTTGCCTCTAATGCTTGGGGCATGCCCATCAATAACCTTACCCCGGGCAAGGTTAATCTTATTCAGGACACTTTCATCACCACTGAGCACACCGGGGAAATTCATTACCTCCCCTAGACCAATACAGCCCTTCAGTCTGAGAAGCCGACGAATAGTTTGGGGGTCAAGGCTAGCCCCTGAGGTCTCTAGAGTGGTAGCTGGGACGCAGGAGGGAGCCATTAGAAAAGGGGCAAGGGGCAAACGGCGGGCATAGCCCAAGACATACCTTATACCGTCCAGCCCACAAACATTGGCTATTTCGTGGAGGTCAGTTATCACTGCCAGAGTGCCCCGGGGCACCACTGCCCGAGCATATTGACCAATATCAAGCATGGAGCTCTCTAAGTGGGTATGCCCATTAATAAGACCTGGGGCAAGGTATCTGTCGCCTAAGTCTATTACCTGCCTTGCCTGGTGGTAGTCGCCTACTCCAGCGATGGTATCCCCGCAAATAGCTACATTGCCTGGCTCAACCTCGCAATTAAATACATTTACCACCCTGGCATTAGCCAGGATAAGGTCAGCGGGGAGTCCCCCTTTAGCCACTGAGATTAAGCGATTATCTATCAACCTCACCCCCTTAGGTTTTTATTTGGAAACCCTATCCCCTTTATCCCCTTCCCCTTGATAAGGGGAAGGGGAACTATAGTTTTCCAAGGGGCTAACGCCCCTTCGGGCTTCCCCTTTTTTAATAGGGAAGAGAGAAGGATTACTTTTTAAGGGGCTTCGCCCCTTAAAACTACCCCCTGGTAAACGACTGAGATTAAACAAAACTAGTCCTCAGTCTCAACAAAACATATATCAGGGAGATAACGAAACTTCTCGTCCCAATCAATGCCATAGCCAACAATGAACTTATTGGGAACGGTGAGACCCAGATAGTCAATATTAACTGGAATCTGCCGCCGAGAAGGCTTATCAGTCAGGGCACAAAGCTTTAAGGAGGCGGGTTTTTTCTTCCGCAGGTAATCAAGAAGGAAGGAAATAGTCCGTCCGGTGTCCACGATGTCCTCAATTACCAATACATCCCTGCCTTTAACTTCAGCACGAAGCCCCTTGACTACCCTAATCTTCCCCGAACTCTCCCTGCCCCTGCCATAGCTAGATAGGGTGATAAACTCCACTTCCAGCGGAAAGTCAAGGAGCCGAATCAGGTCAGCCATAAAGACAAAGGAACCCTTAAGAATGCCTATAAGAAGGGGATTTTTGCCGTGATAATCCTGGCTAATTTCAGCCGCCAGCCGCTTCACGGTAGCTACCACCTTTTCCCTGGCAAAGAGGATATGGGGTTTAGGTTGATAATTCATGGCTATCTGAGATTATAGCCTTTGTCTCCAATCCTGTCCAGCCGAGCTAGGCAGCGACGAGGGTCTTCAGTAGCTGAACAATCCGTCATAATGTGCAATAAAGGGTGACCCATGCTAGGTTGACAAACGCTTATAATGAACTTAAAGTGTTTGATTACTGGGGACGCATATGGCATACATAGAACCAGGCTATATTGCTCTATACCACTCCGGTGAATTGGAGCGGCGTGCTTACGCACTCGAAGCCCGGCTAGCCTCCTGTGATATCTGCCCCAGGGAATGCCAAGTTAATCGGTTAGAAGGGGAACTGGGTTTTTGCCATTCGGGTCATCTGCCAATAGTCTCAACGGTCTGTGCTCATCAGGGAGAAGAACCCGCTATTTCGGGAACAAGAGGGTCAGGAACGGTGTTCTTTGGCAATTGCAATATGAGGTGTGCTTATTGTCAGAACTACCAGATAAGTCAGAATTGGAAAAAGCAAAAATCAAAGGAGACGGATTATCATACCCTAGCTGAGAGTATGCTCTATCTTCAGGATGAACTGGGTTGCCACAATATTAATTTTGTTTCTCCCTCTCACTTTGTTCCCCAACTGGTTCGGGCAGTCCTGGAAGCTGTGCCTATGGGGCTTCGGTTACCACTGGTCTACAACACTAGTGGCTATGATTCTGTTACTTCTCTAAAAGAGCTTGACGGTATAATAAATATTTACCTGCCTGATTTAAGATATGCCTCCGATGATTCGGCTAGAAAGTTCTCACACACTCCAGATTATGTAGTACGAGCTCGCCAGGCTATTAAAGAAATGTATCGGCAGGTTGGGGACTTGACAGTAGATGATTTTGGATTAACGCAACGGGGACTCATTGTGCGCCATCTTATTCTGCCCAATGGGCTGGCAGGTAGTGAGGAATCATTAATCTGGCTAGCTCGGGAGCTTTCTCCCACGGTGACGGTTAGCATAATGTCTCAATACTTACCAGCACATCGGGCCCCCAAAATACCTTTGCTCTCTAGAAACATTTCAACGGCCGAGTATGAAACGGTTGTTAGCTTACTTTCTGACCTAGGAATGGAAAATGGTTGGGTACAGGAAGTGGGGGCATCAGAAAACTACGTTCCCGACTTTGAACGAGATGGCCATCCTTTCTCTACCACTCCCAAGATAGGGGAATGACCTTGTTTTTCACCTCTCCTTGTATCAACTCTGGTATTTTGGGGACAGGTAATTGCTCGTATCGCAAATAGATGATACAATAAATCTTGGTTTTCTAATATCCAAAAAGGAAAGAAATGAATCGCAATGAACGATAAATCTCGTACAGATCTAAAAACGTTTATCGAGAACGTAAACAAGAAGGACAGAAAGCGTAACGGTAAGAAGGTAAGATTCTCTTGGCTGAAGAGAAAACGGAAATGATATCTTAGTATCGTCTATCAGCACCATAATAGATAGCAAAACACTTTTCATCAATTCCCATCTTGTCCTTATTTGCTGAAGTTCTTCACCACCTAGCTGGCGGGGGCGCTCTTGAATCTCAATGCCAGAGCCGCGCCCACAACTAGAGCAATTGGGCAGACAAATAGAGACAGGACAAAACCAGCCTCAGTGAGCATATGCACAGGAACTCCGAAGAAGAGAATGCCCATGGCTGACGCACCGGCTAATAGTAGATACCTCTTGAGTGCCACCTGCGTGATAGTCTTGTTGGTCCAATAAACGATTGGTATTCCGCAAGCAAAAATTAAGCCAAATATAATCATAAACGCGGGCACTGGAGTTCCTTTTACGATCACTATAAAAGGGTTCGATATTGCTGCGCCCGCAGGTGCACGCATCGCTGTCCAATATCCACCCATGATTATAGCTGGCATTGCCGCAAGTAGACCTATCGCTACCCAGAGTGTGATTTTTAGTTTCCTCGGCATTTGATTACCTCCTGACAGCTGATTTGCTGCGATTTCTAATGTTGTGGAGACTGTTCACTAGCTAGCTTGCGGAGACACTTTGAATCTCAATGCCAGAGCCGCACCGACAACTAGGGCAATTGGGCAGACCATTAGAACCATAAGAAAACCAACAACCTCACTGAACGGATGCACAACGTTCTGGAAGAAGAATATGCCCATGGCTGATGCACCGGCTAACAGTAGATACCTCTTAAGTACCGCCTGCGTGATATTCTTTTGGGTCCAATAAACGATTAGTATTCCGCAAGCAAAAATTGAGCCAAACATAATCATCAAAAACATGCTAAGCGCAATTCCTACCAGGGTCATTGACCCGATTACAGGTAATGCTACGGCAAGCAGACCTATCGCTACCCAGAGTGTGATTTTTAGTTTCCTCGGCATTTCACACCTCCTGACAGTTAATTTCTAATCCTCACCGCTTTTGAGGGTATGGAATCAATTTCACGGTTGTTGATAGCATAGCATGTTGCTGGGCAGTTAACAATATATCCAACATTAAGCCAAATTGTGTGAGCCAGAGGGGTCTGTCCTAATATATCGGATGCTCTGACTCCCTTTTGGTCACCTTACCTACTGCTTTTTCATAATGTCTCCCCTAGGCATAACGATTATATGGGGGACGCCAGTTAACTGATGTAACTCCACTCTAACCGATGCCGAGAAGACCTCCTTTATTCTAGCCTCAGTGAGCATATGCACAGGACCCAGGAAGAAGAGCATGCCCATGGCTGATGCACCGGCTAACAGTAGATATCTCCTGAGTGCCACCTGCGTGATAGACTTGTTGGTCCAATAAACGACTGGTATTCTGAAAGCAGAGTTACCCTATACCCTATCATCTATGGCTTCGGCCTCTCCTCGATTTCGACATTGAGATTAGAAACCGGGCAATAAAAGTGAGCCCAGCGCCAGAGATAACGGTGCCCCATAAAACTTCAAGCTATCATAAAAAGTAACTGACCTTGTATACCTCTGTAATATTTCTAGGCTTTCCCATACGCGTGCCTAGTCCTTGCCACGTATGAAATTGTTGACAGGTCCTCAAGTGTAGATTACACTACTATCATGGGGCGAATTAAGACCAACTGATTCCTTACATGCCAGAATGAATATAATAGTAGAGGAGGTATGAAATGGAGACAAAAGAGCTAGAAACTCAACGACGCGGTGGGGAAGAGGCCAAGAAGCAAGCTAATAAAGTACTACTTGAGAGTTTGAAACGAGCAGACAAAGTCTGTAAAGAAGTTAAGAAGCAAGCTGACATAGTCTACAAAGAGGCTAAGAAACTGGCCGTTGATAAAGCGGCTAAAAAGGAAGCTGATAAAACCCATAAGGAGGCCTTGAAGGAAGCCGAGAAAGTCCGTGAAGCGATTAAAAATGAAGTCTGGGCGGTCTGGCATGCTTCTTGGGACCAAAGAGCTGAAGACCTTGCGAAGGCTGTAACCAAATCAGAGGAACGCATTGATCGAGCAGAAAAGGCCTATGAAGAGTCTAAGAAGCAAGTCGACATGGTCCATGAAGAGGCTAGGAAACTGGCCGTTGATAAAGCGGCTAAAAAGGAAACTGATAAAGCCCATGGGGAGGCCTTAAAGGAAGCCGACAAAATCCGTAAGGAAGCCCAAAAGTAAGCCGAGAAAGACTATCAGACACCATAACCAAATCAGGGCAGAGAGAAATCCTCAAAAAATGTTAGCTGAAAAACTGGTGGTAGACCTAAGCAATATCGTCGCTTGAATAATAGAAGAGTTGAGCGAGCTCTAATTGTATTACATCTATTCTGTCTTCATCCCACAAAATGTGCATTCACCTTCATGACAGGTTCTAGCCGAACATCCAACATTAAGCCAAATTGTGTGAGCCAGAGGGGTCTGTCCTAATATATCGGATGCTCTGACTCCCTTTTGGTCACCTTACCTACTGCTTTTTCATAATGTCTCCCCTAGGCATAACGATTATATGGGGGACGCCAGTTAACTGATGTAACTCCACTCTAACCGATGCCGAGAAGACCTCCTTTATTCTAGCCTCGGTTAAGACCTGAGCTGGAGTCCCATCAGCCGAAACCATACCCTCCTTGAGCAGAATTAAGCGGTTAAAGTAAAGCGCCGCCAAGTTGAGGTCATGCATAGCCCCAATAACCGTAAGCCCTCGTTCAACATTAAGCCTTTTTATCAGCTCCAAGATTTCTATCTGATGGGCGATGTCCAAGTGCACTATTGGCTCATCAAGGAGTAGCAGTTTGGGCTGCTGAGCCAGCGCCATAGCCAGGATAACCTTCTGCCGCTCCCCGCTACTTAGTTCATCAAAACGTCGTTCCTTGAGCTCAGTGATGTTGACTAGCTCTAAGGCATCAGCCACCAATTGCTTATCAACCGTACTTTCCCCGGCAAAGGCTCTGAGGAAAGGGATTCTGCCTAGGGTTACTACCTCATTGACGGTAAAAGCAAAGGGGATGTGGAACTGCTGTGGCACTACCGCTACACTACAGGCTATAGACTTCCGGCTCAACTGGCTTAAACTAGAGCCATCCAGCCTAATCTCCCCCTCCTTAGGCTTAAGAATGCCACTGGCTAGCTTAATCAGGGTGGTCTTGCCCGAGCCATTGGGACCAATTAAGCCTACTATCTCACCGGCACTAACCAAAAGGTCAACGTTATGTAAAACCAAGCCATTGAAATATGAAAAGGAGACTCGCTGAACTTGCAAGCTAACCATTAGAAAGCATACTCCCTTCTAGTACGTCTTAGCAGATAGATAAAGAATGGAGCACCAATAATAGCGGTAACAACCCCCACCGGAATTTCCACCGGGGCTAGGACAATACGGGCAACAAGGTCAGCGATAATTAAAAAGCCAGCACCGGCTAACGCCGAAGCTGGTAACAGCAGCCGATGGTCTGGTCCCAAACTTAAACGCACCGCATGCGGCACCACCAGTCCGACAAAACCAACCAGCCCGCTTATAGAGACTGCTGTCGCCGTGAGCAAAGAACCCAAAGCCAGGATGCGAATTTTGTCCTTCTCCACCTCAATGCCTAGATAGGCAGCCCCCTCCTCCCCCAGAGAAAAGGCATTCAGATGGAAAGCAAAAAATCGGGCGCCAATGATACCCCCAATGACCAGTGGGGCGACAATAGCCAGCTGTCCCCAACCAGTTACCGAGACGTTACCCATAAGAAAGGAATAAACTGAGTGAAGGTTTAGGTTCAGTCTGTTGCCTATTGACATCAGAAACATCATAACTGCCGCCAGCAGAGAACTGACCACAAATCCGGCTAGGAGCATGCTTATAATAGGCGTCTTACCACCTACCCGGGCTAGGTTGTAGACCAAAATCACAGTAACCAAGGCACCACAAAAAGCAGCCCCCGCCACCAAGCCAAAACCAAGAAAAACTAGATTTACGGGCAGCATCATGGCTATAGTCGCCCCTAAAGCGGCGCCGGCTGACGTTCCAATGATATAGGGGTCAGCCATAGGATTACGTAGTAACCCCTGAAACAGCACCCCGGCGGTAGCCAGAGCAGCACCAACCAAAGCACTGCCTATTGCTCGGGGTAGTCTAATCTGAAAAATAATCGTTTCATCCGCTGCCCTCCAAGTAGAGGGGAATTTGAAAACAGCCATCTTATTAAGAGCCATCTTTAATATATCGGGTAAAGGGATATTCACCGCACCAAAGGCATTAGCCAAAAACAGTGATGCCACCAAACCGCCACCTAATAGCAGTAAAACCAAAACTAGCCGATTTCTGCCCCTTAGCTTACCAAGCATTCTTCTAAACCTAGCTTTATAATCAAAGTGATATCCCTAAATAACCAATTAAAAATCCCCTCGTCTGAAGAACAAGGGGATTTTTAAATCTATAACCTGTTCCCCCATCTCCGCGGAGGTAATAAAGAATAGGGCTGGCGTTCTGACTTCTGAGGAATACCCTCAGTTACAGTAGGCGGAACTGTGCCGGATTTTCACCGGTCTTGCCTTCCATTTAAGCCCTCGCTTGCGCTCGGGCACCTCTACAATTCCTTATTTAATTTTGGTTACAGCATAGCAAAAAGGCAAACCGAAGTCAAGCTACCCCCTCTATTTGCCGTCATTATCCAGCTATGATAAACTGGGTAAAATAAAGGCGCTCTATGAGAATACTAATAACTAATGATGACGGAATATTTGCTCCAGGGCTGTGGACACTGGTCAAGGAGCTAAAAAACATCGCTCAGGTAGTAGTCGTAGCCCCAGATAGAGAACAAAGCGCTATAGGTACTGCGGTGACTCTGCGCCAGCCACTGCGGGCACAAACAGTAAGAACCATAGTGCCTGAAGTAGAGACCTACTCGGTGGAAGGTACTCCGGCTGATAGTGTTATCCTGGCTTTAGGTAAACTAATTAAAAACAAGGTAGACTTGGTCATTTCTGGCTTAAATCAGGGACCAAATCTGGGCGATGACGTGTTTATCTCAGGAACAGTAGGGGCTGCTTTGCAAGGCTACCTGCGTGGTTTACCAGCCATTGCCATCTCAGTAGCTGCAGTGGATAGCCTCCACCTCGATGATGCTGCTAAATTAGCCGGATTGTTAGCCAAAAGGATCGACTCTAATTCCCTGCCAAGCGATATTTTTCTCAATGTAAATCTGCCTAACTTACCCCTGGCAAAGATCAAGGGGGTAAAGATTACCCGATTAGCCAGCGGAGGTTATACCAACACGGTTGAGAAAGGATTTGACGGGAAACGGGAATACTATTGGGTGGTGCGTCAAAGGATAAACACTGATACCGACAGGAAAACAGATATCTGGGCAATAGAGCAAGGAAACATCTCCATCACCCCGTTACACACTGACCTCCTTAATAAGTCTTCACCCTCCATCCCGGATAGCCTATGCCCTGACCTCCTCCAGGAGTTGCAGAAAACCTAGATACTAACAAGAGAGCAAAAAACAATAAAAGGGAAGAGAGTTTCCACTCTCCTCCCTTTGTTGCTTGTTAATTGAGTTTACCTTACGGTTTGGGGCTAGGCTTTATCATCTGTTTGTTATCAACCTCAATACCACCATCAACTACCAAGGTATGACCGGTTACATGGGAAGATTCATCAGAGGCTAAAAACAAGGCAGCATAGGCAACTTCCTCTGGCCTACCAAGCCGCCCCTGAGGTATTATCGCGGCAAAACCCTTCAAATCTTCTTCAGACGCACTCTGCGCCATCGGCGTAGCAATAATCCCAGGGTTAAGAGCATTAACCCGAATGTTCTTCTTAGCCAGCTCCATTGCCGTCACCCTGGTCAAGGCTAGTATCCCCCCTTTAGAAGCGCAATAGGCACCTAGATTACGGGTGCCCCTGTCTCCACACTGGGAAGCAGTATTGATTATTGACCCCTTCCCCTTCTTGAGCATCTCCGGGATAGCATAC
Organism: uncultured Dehalococcoidales bacterium; assembly: GCA_964354655.1. GTDB lineage: Bacteria > Chloroflexota > Dehalococcoidia > Dehalococcoidales > E44-bin46 > E44-bin46. Next base: position 172,909 of record CAYHAL010000001.1, on the reverse strand, counting down.
TTCATCCCCAGCCAGACACCCTTGAGATTAATCGCCATAATCTTGTCCCACTCTTCCTCAGTGATATCCTCAGTGAAGGTCGCCCGACCAAGGATAGCCGCATTATTGTAGATAACATCTAATTTCCCATAGGTCTTAACCGTTGTCTTGACCATATTCTTGGCGTCTTCGCCTTTGGAGACATCAGCCTTGATAAATATTGCCTCACCACCCGCCTTCTTAATCGTCCTGACCGTCTCTTCTCCAGCCTCAGCCTTCCAGTCAACGACAGCTACCTTTGCCCCTTCCTTGGCAAATAAAAGCGCCGCTGCCTGTCCCATCCCCATGCCAGCCCCGGTTATAATTACTACCTTACCATCTAGTCTACCCATTTTGCCTCCTTATATTTGCCAATTACCATGGCTATCAGCATCAAGGACTAGGCTTTATCATTTGTTTGTTATCAACCTCAAGACCACCGTCAACTACCAAGGTATGACCGGTTACATGGGAAGATTCATCAGAGGCTAAAAACAAGGCAGCATAGGCAACTTCCTCTGGCCTACCAAGCCGCCCCTGAGGTATTATCGCGGCAAAACCCTTCAAATCTTCTTCAGACGCACTCTGCGCCATCGGCGTAGCAATAATCCCAGGGTTAAGAGCATTAACCCGAATGTTCTTCTTAGCCAGCTCCATTGCCGTCACCCTGGTCAAGGCTAGTATCCCCCCTTTAGAAGCGCAATAGGCACCTAGATTACGGGTGCCCCTGTCTCCACACTGGGAAGCAGTATTGATTATTGACCCCTTCCCCTTCTTGAGCATCTCCGGGATAGCATACTTCATCCCCAGCCAGACACCCTTGAGATTAATCGCCATAATCTTGTCCCACTCTTCCTCAGTGATATCCTCAGTGAAGGTCGCCCGACCAAGGATAGCCGCATTATTGTAGATAACATCTAATTTCCCATAGGTCTTAACCGTTGTCTTGACCATATTCTTGGCGTCTTCGCCTTTGGAGACATCAGCCTTGATAAATATTGCCTCACCACCCGCCTTCTTAATCGTCCTGACCGTCTCTTCTCCAGCCTCAGCCTTCCAGTCAACGACAGCTACCTTTGCCCCTTCCTTGGCAAATAAAAGCGCCGCTGCCTGTCCCATCCCCATGCCAGCCCCGGTTATAATTACTACCTTGCCATCTAGTCTGCCCATTTTTGCCTCCTTATATTTGCCATTACCTTTCAGCCATGTCCAAGTTACGCTTATTTTTAACACGGAAGGCTACCGAGAGCTAACTTATCCTTAGTGCCAGCCCTCAGTAGCCTTAGCTTATACCAATCCTACCTAACCCTGACAAGCATTAGTAGCCCATATACTGCATTCGCAGCGCAAGGCTAGGCTGCGGGAATCCGTACTCAGGCAATGGGTTCATAGGCACCCATAAGTCCCACCGCCCTCTTGGCATACCGCAGGAAGGTGGTATCCCACCAATTTGAACGGTATTAATGTTGCTGGCATCAACCATAAGGAACGGGCACTGGTAGAACTTTTCTACCGGCTGTCCCAGGACGACATTGGTAACAGCTACCTGGAAGCAGATGTCACTGGGCTCGACCATGCCATGGGTGGAGAAGGTGTCAGCTCTGCCGTCTAGTACCGCATCCCACATGGCATTCTCAGCATCGTTAGAAGCAATTATGATGTGGCCCGGGTCATCCAGTGGCAGGAGCTTGCCAATTGACTCAAGCCCTGGGACCATCCCCTGTCCACCACAACCGTGATGGAAGAGTGCCACAATCTCAGGATGGGCCATTACCATGTCGGCGGTGATGGTCGCTGTCGTCTCCTCAGCCCAGTTAGTGTCCTCAGACTCTATCACTGTAATCCAGGTTACCGGGTCAATCGCCTTGTGGAATCCCTCATGACGTAGCTGAGCGGTTAACATTTCGCGCATACCCCACAGTTCAGCAATGACGCAGGGGTTGTCTGGACCGTAACCCCTTTCCTCAAGGTCGTTTATCAGCCACGCTCCGAGGATATCTGTCCCCCCTGGTCCCTCAAACTTGTGAGCGATAAACGAGGTAACAGCGTCGCTCTCAATACCACAGTCCTGGGTGAAGACGGGGATGCCGTACTCGTTGACTATCTTCTCAGTCACCGGAACCTGCAGCTCGGCACTAACTGAGTGGATCTGAAACCAGTCTGGCTGCATCGTTGCTGCCATGTCCTCCATCCAGCTTATCTGGGCTTCAAGGACAAAACCAGCGCCGAAGGTAGTCCAGTTTCCACCTTTCGGTCCTAAACCAAACCTTGGGAGGTAGTCTTCCATCATCTTTGTTGACTGAGCACAAGGCTCGACCTCCAAAGTGGAGACGGCGTAGGCAACCTTAAAGGAAGTGCCATCAGGCTTGACCAGCAAATCCTTAAAAGGATTCCACAAGAGGCTCCCATCGACCTGCCCTCTAGCCACCATCTCAGCTAGCTCGGGTATGTCGGCAGCGGTTTTCTCAGCCGGTGGAGTTACTGGCGGAGTTACCGGCGGAGTTACTGGCGGTGTTACCGGCGGAGTTACTGGCGGTGGAGTTACTGGCGGTGGAGTTACCGGCGCTGCACCTGGCATACATCCAGTCAAAAGTATGGCAGCTACTGCAGCTACCACTATTAGGGGTACAAAAATCTTTTTCAACCTTTCCTCCTTTGTTCTAGATTTTTAAGATTTTTAGCTATTCTCACCATTCCTTCACTTTTCACATAGGCTTACCTCCTTTTTCCTTAGCTCTTGGTGGTTAACATTATAGTAGCCAAATACGATTTGTAAAGAATTCTACACTAAAACTATAGTATTAAAATATATGCCATTTGTCAAGTGGCTAAAATTAATACTGGCTTCAACGCCCTCCTCTACGCCGGTAGTCAATACCCACGGTCAGAATCACTAGTATTCCCAATACCATACTCTCGGTAAAGGGGTCAGCGCCCAGTATTGCCATAGCATTCCAAATAACAGCAACTATTAGACCTCCGAGTACCACCCCAACCACGGTCCCTTTACCACCAAATAGGCTGGTACCGCCGATAACCGCCGAAGCTATGCTCTGCAGCTCAAGACCCCCGTAGCTGGAATCGGAAACCGACATAACCCGGGCTGTCCGTGTCAAACCACCAAGTGTAACCAGCATTGCCGCGACAATATAGACCGAAAATCGTATCGCTCTCACATTTACACCAGAGAGCCAAGCCATTACTGGATTGCCACCAGTGGCATAGACTGCTCTACCATAACTAGTGTGGTGCAGCACAAAATAGGCAAGTATACCTACCACTATCCAAATAATACCTGCCACTGGGAAACCGCCGAAAAACCCCTTAGCCAGAAACCCCTGCCCGAAGAAAGCCAGAGGCTTTATCATGTGAGGAATGGTAAACCCTCCGGTAAAGAAGAAGCCGATTCCCCAGGCTACTTGCCACATACCCAGGGTTACTATCAACGGTGGTACCCCGATACGCGAGACAATGAGGCCGCTTATTGCTCCGAGAGCGGCTCCGAGTGCCAGCATAGCCGGTATTCCTACCCATATAGAAGCTGGCCCTGTATAGCCGAGAATATTATGGGAGACCATAATATTTCTCCACAGCTCGGTAGTCATCATTGTCGACCCTAGGGCTGAAGTCGCAAAAGCTACGCCAGCAGGGGATAAATCAATGCCAGCGGTTAGAATAACAAACATCTGACCTATGGCACAAATCCCGGTGGTGGAGCCTGCTACCAGCACCATCTTCATATTTTGCAGGGCGATGCTTTTCCCACCAGTGGCAACTGCAAAACCGGCTACGATTGCTGCCAGAACGATACCCAGAACAGTGTTTTCGTACCTGATGGCACGTCTGACAGCCCCCCGGGCAGTACCTCGTTCCCGTCTTTCTGTAACTTCAGCCATAGTTTATACCCTTACTGATGGTAATAGCAGCTTCAGCGACCCCGCCAACGCAAAATGTCAGCCGCTACCGCCGAAATTATTATTATCCCCTTTACGAGATACCTGTAACCCATACCCATTTCCAGCGCGCTTATAGCGTTATTAGCCACGCCAATTATTAGAGAGCCCAATACCACCCCAATCATGTTCCCCCGGCCCCCAAATAGACTGATGCCGCCAATAGCAACCGCAGCTATGCTGTCCATCTCAAGACCCCGCAAGGCTTCGATTGAACCTGCCATACCACGTGATGTCATCAGCACACCGGCTAGCGCAGCAAGCAATCCCGAGATCATAAAGACGGCAAGATGCATATTCCTCACGTTTACGCCGGAAAGGTAGGCACTTACTGGATTGCCACCAGCGGCATAGACACGGCGACCAAAGCCGGTATAGGTAAGGACAAAATAAGCCACTCCTGCGACCACGAAGAAGATGATAGGCGCCAGCGGCAATTCCCCGTAGGGATGGAAACTCTCTGGTAGCTCCATTATAGCCGTGCCTCTGGTTATGAAGAAAGCGACCCCGTAGCCTATTTGCCACACACCAAATGTTGCCATCAACGATGGAATGCCGAGGCGTGAGACTAATATGCCATTGAGCGCCCCCCAAGCCAGCCCCACCACCAACATGGCTGGTATTGCCATAAATGGGGAAGCCGGGTAGCCGAGGATATTCTGCCACTGCGTGGTCATCATAGAGCTACCCAGCATCATAGCCACAACACCCACGCCAGAAACCGAGAGGTCAAAATTAGCGGTTAAGATACAAAATGCCTGACCTACTGCTGTCACCCCGCGAACCGAGCTCTGTACCAGCACATCGCCCATAGTTCTGGTGGTGAGTGTTGCTCCCCTAGACACGCCGCCCACTATGGCTATTATTGAAACTAGAACAATACCGAGGACAGTATTTTCGTAGGCTAAAACACGTCTAGCGACTTGTCGAGCGGTAAGCGGTTTTGGTCTTTCTATGACTTCAGCCATAGTTTATACCCTGACCAGATTAGGTTAATATAACCCAGTAATATAACCCAGTTTTTGCCGTTTGTCAATAGGCTAAAGTAATTTGGTTATAACTCAGTTTTTGTTTTTTGTCAATAGGCTAAGGTAATTTAATGCCACAATGATGCCATAAAAGCCGGGGGTGCTGTTAAACATCAACAAAAAATCCATCATAAACCTATGCTTTTTGTTTCACCCTTCTTAACCAAGGGGGGAGGCTTATCCATTTTTTAGGCTCCCCCTCCCTAGATTCCGACTGTCGGTGCCGGTTAAACCGGCACTGGCGCTATCTAGCTCTAACGCTCGCCCCAAGGTGGTATCGGCAGGACAACCGATGGGGAGTCTAGCTCCTTACTTGTCGCCGGGTATAGCGACCAGCGTGTGCCACCGATGTTCTGACTAACCGCGCCAACACCGTAGAGATTTTGCCCTCCCTCACCAAACTCAATCCGGCTAGCACGCATTATCTGCAGAGCCGGCAGAAGCACCGTGGCATCGGGTAGCTCAATCTTCACGGTATCGCCACGGGTTACGACCATGGTAGCCAATGAATGTTGGAGATGGCTGCGAAAGGCAACTAGGTCAAGGCTAAACTCAACTTTCCCACCCTTCCCAGGCTCGGATGTCAGCCCAGGTGGCACCATTCGCTCCAGGCCCTCTTTAATAATCCAGATTGCGGCATATGCAGTCCCTACGGAGTAATCCTCCCAGTCCTGACCCATTCTAGCCTTAACCTCATCGTTAACCCAATGATAGTAATGCCTTCTTTGGGGCAAGGGGTCACCGGTTTCGTAAGTGAAGCCATACTCATAGGCTGCCTGGGGTAGCGCCTCATAAAAGCGCGGGTCTTCCAGACCACCTCCCCAGGAAAATACCCCGTAGGGGAAATAGGTCTGCCTGTCCATCATTTCCTGGTACAGAATTATGGCATCATCGGTATAGTGGCAGCTGAACAATACATCTGGCTTAGCCGCCTCTATTTTTTCGAGCAGGGGAACAAAGGTCGTCACCGTAGCGTCAACGACCTCCTCACCGACTATCTCTATGCCAGCCTCCTCGGCCAGGGGCTTAAATGCCTCGGCTACAGCCACACTAGGGTCATCAGAGATGTACTCCATGAAGCAAGTCTTGGGCGGAGGCAGTCCAGCCTCCTCAGCCGATTTGGTCATGGCATATACCATCTGACCAGCCACATCCGTGGGGCTACCGACGGTGCGGAAGGTATAGTAGTAGCCACGCTCGGTAAGAAGCGGGTCTAGGCTCAGCGGGCAGATGAAAGGAGTCTCATGTTCCTCACAAACCTCGCTAACCGCCATAGCCGTTGGCCAGGCACCAATTATAAAAATGACCTTTTCCTCGGTAATCAACCGCTCAGCCTCAGCAGCCGCCCGCTCCGGTGAACCACCGTCGTCAGCCACGATAAGCCTTAGTTCCATAGAATACATGTTCCTGATGCCACCCCACTCATTCATTTGATAAACGCCTACTTCTGCCCCAGTGCTTAGCTTTTTGCCCATATCGGCATGAGGACCGCTTAAATCGACGACCATGCCGCAAGGCATTTCTGCGGGATACGCCGGTCGTTCTGGTACCTTTGGCCTACAACCGGTAATAAGCAAGACAGCCAACATACTGATTATTAGTAAAGGTATGACGAACTTTTTCATCCTTCGCTTTCCTCCTCAGGAATTCTAACCTCTTTTATCTCGAATAATCTTATGTAGCACCAGATTTCCCTGTTCCTTAAAAAACATATATTTTAACATTATTTCCTTTTATCTGTCAAGCCCGTCGATGCGATGAGTTAACGCACCACTAATAATATACCAACAGGTAATATTGACAACTCTCCCCCGCTGTTTTAAGTTAAGTACAACTTGGCGAGCCGTATAGGATATTAGTTGCCAGAGACTAGTCGCAAAGTAAAGGAGAGCAGAAATGTTAAAAGGTTTTACCCGCAGGTTCAAGCCTCTAGAATTATTGACCGAGGAACAGGTTAGAGCTATTCATAAAGCAATCCTGGATGTTCTCAGGGAGACAGGAGTAACCTTTCACAGTGACCAGGCGTTACAGGACTTAGAGAAGAATGGCTGCATGGTGGATTATAAAGAGAAAAGGGTGCGCTTCCCGGAATATCTGGTCGAGGAAGCTATTCGCCGGTGCCCCAGTAGTTACCGTATCAAAGCCAGAGACCCTAAGTACGATTTGGTAGTTGGCGGAGATACCGTTTATTTCCGCAATTTCCCTGGAATGCAAACTGTTGATTTGGATACCTGGGAGCCAAGAGACGCCACCCGACAGGAATATAATGACCTGATAACAATTTATGATGCCTTGCCTAATTTGCACGCTATAAGCCCCTATCCATACTATGGATATGAGGGCATTCCTCCGGTTATGCGTATCACAGAGGGTATAGCTATTAATATAAGCACCTCGACTAAGATCCAACACATAGCTAATGCCAGTGACTGTGACCAATTCGGTATAGAAATGGTCAAAGCCACCGGAGGCGAGGCAATTCTGGTGGCAGATGGTTCAGCACCATTGACGTGGTATGACGACCAAATCAGGGCCACTTATCGAGCCATTGAATCTGGATTTCCTATGTATATATTGCAAGGAACAATACCCGGAGCCACCGGGCCGGCAACGACTGCTGGGACGGTGGTACTTAATTTTGCCGCGCACCTATCTATGATAGTGCTGGTACAATTATTAAAGCCAGGATTAAGGGTGCATATTGCCACTGACACCTATCCCCAGAACATGAGAACCGGGGTTCCCGGCTTCGGGCGGATAGGATGTGCTTTAGTCAAGGCAGTAGAAAACCAAATTGCCCGAAGTTATGGAATCCCTACCAGGGATTCAGCCGGTGGACCGGTCAGCTCAAAGAAACCAGACTTCCAAACCGGGTACCAGAAGGCGCTTAATGCTCTGGCCGGCGCTTTAACCGGGTCACATCTTTTAGCATTGCATGGCAGTTTGTATGGCGAGATTACAGCTCATCCCCTCCAGGCTATATTAGACGATGATATAGCCGGTATGATAGGAAGATTTATTGAGGGTGTCACCGTAACCGATGAGACAATCGCTTTAGAGCTAATAGAACAGGTTGGACCAATCCCAGGTCACTACCTCAATACAGCACACACCAGAGAGTGGTGGAAGAAGGAACAGTTTGTACCAAAGGTTGCTGACGAACTAACCTATCCTGAATGGATAAAGTCGGGTAAAAAGGATTGCCTTGATTATGCCAAGGAGAGGATGAAGGAGATACTGGCTACCCACAGGGTATCAATACCTCTGACCCCAAGCCAGGAGGAGGACATAAAGAGTATATTGAACGAGGCAAGGGAATATTACCGCAAGAAGGGGATGATATCGGATGAGGAATGGGCAGTTTATAAGGAGAAAGTCCTGAAATCGCCTGATTACCGCTTTGCCTAAGTCTGCCCAGTGCTTTTCCAGATAATCGCTTCCGCAAAGAATTAAGGATGCTCTGAATCAGGAATAACATGACACTTTATCAAGAAGGGGAATAATATCTACTGGGGAAGGTGGGACTCGAACCCACACGCCCTAAGGCACGCGGTCCTAAGCCGCGCCCGTCTGCCAGTTCCGGCACTCCCCCAATACCAAATCGTCTGAATAGTATAATAAAAGATGAAGCCCTGTCAAAGCTAACGGGCTTCATTGCTTAGGTCGGTTTGACTTGTCAATACCTAGAGATTGTTTATAAACCTATCCCCTAGCCCCCTCATGCAAGGACTTCACCTACCTCTTTCAGGGAAGGGGGAGTATAAGTAAGAGAGGGGCAAAGCCCCTCTCTAAAGTCTCTTCCCCATGATAGGAATATATATCCATGTTACGGAGAGTCAAAGGGAGGCGAAGCCTCCCTTATATAACCAATTTCCCCCTCCCTTTATAAGGGAGGGGGATAAAGGTGGGTTAATAAACAATCCCTAACCCTGGGCTAACAGTGGTTATATTGACAACGGCTAGGATTGAGGCTAGGATTGGTCAGGATGTACTACTTTGCCTACGGCAGTAATCTAAATCAAAAGCAGATGCTGGAGCGCTGCCCTGACAGCAAGCCCAGGTTTATCGCCACCCTGCCTAATTACAAGCTGGTCTTTGTTGGCTGGTCTCGGCAGCGGCGAGGTGGGGTGACTAGCATCAAGCCGTTTAGAGGGGAGAAGGTGCTGGGGGCTATTTATGACATCTCAGACAGAGACCTGAGGCAGTTGGACAGCAAAGAGGGTTATCCCGATAACTACAATAGGTTAAAGGTTACAGTATTTAAGGAAAAGGGTGAGCCGGTAGAAGCTATAACCTATATCAAGGCGAGGCAATCAGAAGAAACCCCGCCTTCCCCGGAGTATCTATCCATCATTCAGCAGGGGTGTAGAGACTGGGGACTGGTGTGATTTGGCTCACCAAAATATAAAATAAATGAAAGGAGGCGGGTTATGGCTTTCAAAATGGCAATGGTCGTCATGGCGCCTAAGGCTGACCCCAAGAAGCACAGGGCTTCAATCAAGACCCCTAAGCTTGAAATTACCACGGTAGTCGCTGACTCGGGGAATTTTGACCAAGTCGTTGATGTATGCAAGGAACTGGTTCAAAATGCTGGGGTTCAGTCTCTCGCTCTTTGCCCTGGCTTCTCCCATGAAGCAGTAGCCAAGGTGGCAAAAGCAGTCGGCCGGGAAGTCGCCATAACCGTCGCCAGGGGTGATGTGCCGAGTACACTGATGGCACGCGAGATGTTGAAAAAGGCGGGGTGGTCTTCAAAAAAGTAGTAACCAGAGCCAGCCTACTTCTTTGGCTCCCATATAACGTTCCAGGTCATACACATATGCCGGCAGCCCCGACACAGGTGCCCTGGATGCGGAATTGCTAAAGTAGAACTGAGCCACCCCTTAGCATTATTCGCTGAGCGAAGCGTTCAGTCCTATAAGGGAAATAAGCTTGACTACAAGCTCGTCTTGGGGTTAAAATAATTGGCAATTTCAAACCAAGCTAATAATTTGAGTCGGATAGAAAGACCAAGCCCACCGCTGAAAGCAGTTATCCTGGCTGGTGGCGAGGGCACAAGGTTACGCCCCCTCACCTACTGGACACCCAAGTCCATGGTGCCGGTGCTAAATCGCCCCTTTTTAGAACATATCATCGCCTACCTTAGGAACTATAGGGTTAACGATGTCATTCTGGCACTGAGCTATCTCCCAGAGGTAATTCGGAATTATTTTGGGGACGGCAGTAACTTAGGGATACAACTGCACTATACTGTGGAAGATAATCCACTGGGCACCGCCGGGGCGGTAAAGAATGCTGAGCAGTACTTAGACAGCACCTTTGTCGTCCTTAATGGGGACGTCTTCACCGAACTCGATATCGCCGATATGCTTGCCTTTCATCGCAGCAAAGGGGCAAAGGCAACCATAGCCCTGACCTGGGTGGATAACCCCTGTGCCTTCGGGATAGTTGAAACCGATAGTGATAACAGGGTCAGGCGCTTTGTGGAAAAACCTAGCCCTAGCCAGGTAACTACCAACTGGATAAACGCTGGCATCTATCTCCTTGAGCCAGGGGTTTTGAAGCATGTGCCAACAAATGCCTATTACACGTTTGAGAAGGGGCTGTTTCCACTCCTTCTCGAGCTTGGTGAGCCAGTCTACAGCTATCCATTTAGCGGCTACTGGCTTGATATGGGGACACCAGAGAAATACCTCCGCCTGAATTGCGACCTTTTGTTATTAAAAGCAAAAAGCGCCCTGATTAATGGTTTAAGCAGGGACGGAGTATGCTGCGACAAGGGTGTTATTATCCATCCTTCAGCCAAGATAGCTGGACCAGCAATAATTGGCAGCAAATGCCAAATAGACCAAAAAGCATATATTAAGGGACCGGTGGTTATTGGTCCAGATTGCTATATTGGAGACAGTGTCAGTCTAGAGGCAGCGGTACTATGGGCAGGCGTTAATATTGGTGCCGGCGTCAGTGTTAAACAGTGTATCGTTGGCACTAATACCAAGATAGAGACCAGTGAGCAGGTTATCAGCGGGGTGGTCACTTCCAGCCATAGGAAGGCTACCCAAATTGAAAATACTCATAGCTGGTAATAGAAGGATATATACAACGGAAGTAGTAAAGAAAAAGAAATCAGAGGCAAAGGTAACCAAGGAGATAACCTTCAGGTGCCAATTTTGTGGAAGCTCTAAGCCGCTTGAGGAGATGGGGCTTCTAACTAGATTCTTCCCGCCGATTGTAGCCTGCCGGGATTGCGAAAAGAAAATGAGATAGAAGGCTTTAAAGCACACGATTCTTGGCAAGGAGGAACTAAAATGGGGGTGAGAGCGTATCTACTAGTTGATGTTGCCGATGACCTGGAGCAGCAGGAGTTTATCACCGCGCTAAGAGAACTGGAGGAGATACCCGGGGTGGATTTTGTTGACCCTGTCATTGGCTCCCACGATATAGTGATTATAGTAGATGCACCGGTGACTGTGGAGGCAACAGTTAGCAAGATTCGAGCCAAGAAATGGGTCAAGGATTTGGAGATTCTGAGAATCGTCAGCATGTTTGAGCGCCACCAGGCCTCCAAGCGGTAGCTTCTCAAAACCTTACGCCACAGTGGTGTGTAGTCTCATGCGCCTCCTAAACCTACAAGGCTACGAAGAAGACCAAGCCAAAGGAGATAACATGGTTATTGAAGCTAACGCCAAGGAGAAGCCCAGCTTTGCCGGGATTGATGCCATAGTCCACAAACACAATGTGGAACCCGGGGCGGTGATATCCATCCTCCAAGAGATTCAGGACACCTTCGGCTATATACCTCCGGTAGCGATACAACGCATAGCCAACAACATAAATACCCCGGCTAGTGAGATATTTGGCATAGTCACCTTCTACGCCCAGTTCAGGCTCCAGCCTCAAGGTAAGAATCTAATTAAGGTTTGCCACGGCACCGCCTGCCACTTGGGTGGTGCCGAAATGGTGTCTGAAAGACTAGCCCAGGTTACAGGTGCCAAAGAAGGAGAAACTAGCCAAGACAACGTATTCACCGTAGAGCGAGTGGCTTGCCTCGGCTGCTGCAGCTTAGCTCCCTGCATAATGCTCAATAGTGAAGCTTACGGGCGACTCACCCCTGAAGCCGTTGACAAGATTGTGACCCAAATTCGGAAGAAGGACGTGCCCACTTCAGCAGGGTAAGCCGGTAAACACACATAAAAAGGAGAGATTTACAACCTTGGAAAGAGATAAAAGTTGGCTAATAAAGATAGGGCTTGCCGCCTGTGGCATAGCCGCTGGCGGCAGAAAGGTATACGAGGCTCTAAGCACCCAGCTTCAGAATAAGGGGCTGGATGTGAAGCTGAAGCGAACTGGGTGTATGGGTATGTGCTACAACGAGGTATTGGTTGAGGTTTCATCCCCCCAAAACGGACGCACATTCTACGGCAGGGTTACCCCCGAGAAGGTTGACCGGATAATCAATGAACACCTTATTGGAGGCAAGCCGGTTACCGAGTGGATTATACCGGACAAGGAAATAAACAGCCTTCTAGCTAAACAGAAGAGGATTGTTCTCCGAAACTGTGGCGTAATTGACCCCGAATCTATTGATGATTATTTAGCCGCCGATGGCTACAAGGCAATAGATAAGGTATTGCGCAGCATGTCACCCCAAGAGGTAATTAGTGAGGTCACTAATTCCGGCTTGAGGGGGAGGGGCGGAGCCGGCTTCCCTACCGGTATCAAATGGGGCTTTGCCAGAAAGTCCCCGGGGGCACAAAAATACATAATTTGTAACGCCGATGAAGGTGACCCTGGGGCGTTCATGGATAGAAGCGTTCTAGAAAGCGACCCTCACAGTGTTATTGAAGGCATGCTGATAGCTGGCTACGCCGTCGGCGCCTCAGAGGGCTATATTTATGTAAGAGCCGAGTACCCGTTCGCAGTGCAGCGATTAGAGGTAGCCCTAGCTCGGGCGAGGGAGGCAGGGTTTATAGGTAATAGCATCCTGGGCTATGATTTTGACTTCAATATAAAAATTAGACAAGGTGCCGGGGCTTTTGTCTGCGGAGAGGAAACGGCCCTCATTATGTCCCTAGAGGGGCGACGGGGAATGCCTAGATTCCGCCCTCCCTTTCCTGCCCAGTCAGGCTTATGGGGCAAACCCACCACCATTAATAATGTAGAGACTCTAGCTAACATACCCTGGATTATCCTCCACGGTGCTGAAACCTATAGTAAATATGGCACCGAGAAGAGCAAGGGGACAAAGGTTTTCGCCCTGGCTGGTAAGATAGCCCGCGGCGGGCTAATAGAGGTGCCTATGGGTATAACCATAAGGGAGATTGTCTTTGACATCGGTGGTGGAACCTCAACTGGGCTGGGATTCAAAGCCATCCAGATTGGCGGTCCGTCAGGCGGCGTCATCCCCGCCAGTCTAGCCGATACCCCGATAGATTATGAGTCGGTAACTAATACCGGTGCCATCATGGGCTCGGGCGGATTAATAGTCATGGATACAAGTAGCTGCATGATAGACATAGCCAAATTCTTCCTCAATTTCACTCAAGCTGAATCCTGCGGCAAGTGCACCTTCTGTCGAATCGGAACCTTGCGTATGCTGGAGGTCTTGCAACGGATTACCGAGGGTAACGGCAAAGAGGGAGATATAGAGCTCCTTGAGGAATTAGCTCGCAATGTAAAGAGGGCTTCGCTGTGTGGGCTAGGACAGACGGCGCCCAATCCGGTGTTAACCACGATTAAGTACTTCCGCGATGAATATGAAGCCCATATCCATGAAAAGAAATGCCCAGCCAAGAAATGCCACGCCCTAATTACCTATGAAATTATCCCGGAGAAATGCCCCGGGTGCGGGCTTTGTGTTAAATATTGCCCCACTGGAGCCATCTCGGGAGAGAAAAAGAAGCCTTACGTTATTGATAATGAAAAGTGTATTCGCTGCGGATTATGCATGAAGGTGTGCCGACTTGATGCCATATCTGTTCACTAAGGAGAGGTAATGCCTAAGGTCTCATTTACATTAAATGGGGAAAGAGTGGAAGTAGAAGCCGGGACCACCATTTTGGAGGTGGCTGAGCGGAATGGGGTCAAGATACCTACCTTATGCCATGACCCTCGTCTGAAACCTACAGCTGCCTGCCGGCTCTGCTTGGTAGAAGTAGAAGGTAGTCGTGAAATCACGCCAGCGTGTATCACACCAGTAACCGAAGGTATGGTGGTAAGGACGGAAAGCGACGACCTTATCAATATGCGCCGGATGGCTCTGGAACTGCTCCTCTCCGACCACTATGGTGATTGTATTGCCCCGTGTAAGCTTGCCTGCCCGGCAGGAATAGATATTCAGGGACATATTGCCCTTACCGCCAATGGTCAATACCAAGAAGCGATAAAACTAATTAAGCAGTCAAATCCCCTCCCTCTTGTCTGTGGGCGGGTATGCCCCCGCTTCTGCGAGACTAAGTGCCGCCGGAATCTGGTAGATGAAGCGGTAGCCATAAATGCCCTGAAGCGGTTTGTGGCTGATTATGACCAGAATAATGGAGCCTCCTATATACCTCAGCCCAAGCCAGCCACCGGACACAGAGTGGCTATTGTCGGCGGAGGCCCAGCCGGCTTATCAGCCGCCTATTACCTTGCCCTTGAGGGGCATGAGGTAACCATCTTTGAAGCTAATCCACAGCTCGGGGGAATGCTGAGATATGGCATCCCCGAATACCGCCTCCCCAAAGCAATCCTGGATAAGGAAATAGCTGCCATCGCCAATCTATGCCATGAAATTCGCTATAACGTGTCTTTGAGCAAAGATTTTACCATTGACAGCCTTAAAACCAGGGGTTATGAAGCCATCTTTGTTGCCCTTGGTGCTCAAACCGACCAGAAGATGAAAATCAAGGGGGAAGACTTGCTCGGCGTTCTTTCCGGGATTGAATTCCTTAAAGATGTAGCCCTGGGGAAGCAGGTAACATTAGGAAAGAGGGTAGCAGTCATCGGTGGCGGCAATACGGCGGTGGATGTTGCCCGGACTGCCCTACGGCTAGGAGCCAAGGAAGTGACCATTGTTTACCGCCGGTCAAGGGATGAAATGCCAGCTAACAAGGAGGAAGTAGAGCAGGCGGAGCAAGAAGGAATCAGAATTCAATTCCTAGCCGCACCGGTAAGGGTAAGTGCCCGGAACGGTAAGGTTGACTCCATGGAATGCATCAGAATGGTGCTGGGAGAACCTGACAGCTCAGGTAGGCGAAGACCAGAGCCAGTTGCTGGCTCAGAATTCACCATGAAAGTAAATACCGTAATTGCGGCTATTGGCCAGACCCTTGACCCTTCCGGCTTTGACCAAGATAGTGGGATAAAGCTCAACCGAAAAGGATACATCAACACCAAGGAAACAATGGAAACCTCAGTGGAAGGGGTATTCGCTGGTGGCGACTGTACCTCAGGCCCGGCCACTGTCATCGAAGCGGTAGCTGCTGGACGAAGGGTGGCAGTTTCCATCAACCAGTACCTGAACAGCCAACCAATTGTGCCAGAGACAAAACCTTATAATTGCAGTAAGGGTGAATTAGACGAGATTGACATCACCGACTATCAGCAGGTAGAGCGTATCCCAAGGACTGAAATGCCCGTCCTGGACCCGGAAGATCGAAAGGGGAACTTTGCTGAGATTGAGCTCGGGTTCACCGAGGAAATGGCTAAACGTGAGGCAGAGCGCTGCCTAGCCTGTGGCTGTCAAGATGTATTTGATTGCCGGTTGCGAGAGCTGGCCACCGAGTATCAGGTAAACGATTCCCACTATGCCGGCGGTAAGCGCCACCTGCCGATAAATGAGGACGAGCACCCCCACATCCTGATAGACCAAAATAAATGTATTTTATGTGGTCGTTGTGTCAGAATATGCGACGAGGTTTTGGGTATCAATGCCCTGGGCTTTACTAACCGCGGCTTTGTCACCAGGGTTGAGCCAGCCATGGGTTTGCCTCTACGAGAAACGAACTGTATATCCTGCGGGCAGTGTATTTCTACCTGCCCTACCGGCGCTATAACCCCTAAAATTCACTTGCCTAAGTCAGGACCCTGGAAACTTGATACTGTGCCCACTATTTGTCCCTACTGTGGTATTGGCTGCAACCTAGGATTGAATATCATCGAAGATAGAATAGTAAAAGTTACCTCCCCGATTAGCAGCCCGGTAAATAATGGCAACCTGTGTAAGAAGGGTGCCTTTAACCCCTGCTCTCTCCACGACTTAAACCGGCTGACAACGCCACTTATTAAACGAAATGGCAACCTAATTGAAGCCAGTTGGGAGGAAGCCATAGCCTTGGCCAGTGGCGGTCTGAGACAAATCAGGGAGCGAAGCGGTGGCGACAGGCTGGCTGTCTTGTCATCCCCCCTATTGACTAATGAAGAGAACTACCTAGCCCAAAAGCTGGCTCGAGTCGCCTTAGGCACCAATAATATAGGCAGCCTAAGCGTCCCTACAGTGAGTGAAGAATTAGCCAAGAGTCTGGGGAAGAATGCTTCCACCTGCTCTTATAACGACATTCTAGCCAGTGACCTCATCATCGTCTTCGGCTGTGACCTCACCGAGGACTATCCGATAATCGCTCTCAAAGTCAGGGAGGCAGTAGCCAAAGGAAGCAAACTGGTTACATTTAATCACCGAGCCACCAGGATAGACCCCCTAGCCAACATCACGGTGAAGGTTAGTCCAAGAACAAGCACAGGGCTGCTTAGAGCCATGCTGAATTACATCCTGTCTTATGGTCTGGTTAATTATGATTTTGTCCGCCTCCGAACCACCGGCTTTGAACGACTTGCCAATGGGGTGAAAAAATACCCGCTAGAGAAGATTGCCGACACACTTTGGATAAAACCGGCAAGAATCATTGAAGCCATACACCTTTATATTCAAGCCCAAAGACCAGTAATAATAGTAAATGCTGATACCATCACCCCCGCCGAGCTCGTCTTAATCAACGACCTGGCATTAATCACCGGCAACGTAGGGCGAAGTGGTGCCGGGATAATAGCCCTCCACACTACTGGCAACGCTCAAGGATTGATTGACATGGGGGTGAACCCGGACTACCTCCCCGGACAGCAAACCATCACTAATCCAGCTATCAGACAGAAGTTTGAAACTGCCTGGGGTAAGCCTATACCTACTGAGAGGGGAAAAAGTGCCATTGCCCAAGGAATAGAGAAAGGTAACATCCAAGGCATCCTTGTTTTAGGTGGCGACGCTGGGAAAATAGGCAATGCCATATTTTTTGAAGTGCCGGTTTTCTCGGTGCTTATAGATACTGCACGCCCAGAAAAACCGCCTTATCCCGATGTAATTCTTCCCGGAGCCAATTTCGCTGAAAGCGAGGGCACCTACATTAATTGCGAGCGCCGAATTCAGCACCTGCACCCGGCTATCTCACCACCAGCTGGCAAGAAGAATTGGGAGATTATCTCAGCTTTATCTACCTCCCTGGGCTATCCAATGGACTACCCTGCAGTTCCCAGCATCTATAACGAGATTATCAAACTTGCCCCAATTCTTAACACCGCCGAAAGTAGCCAATGCACTGATGCGGGAACACAATGGCCATTCCTTAATAATGGCAGATTTGACTTTGAGGATGGTCTAGGTCGACTCCGGCTGTAGCACATGACTCACTTATTATGTCAAGTAGCAAACCGATGAAGAGTTAGGTTCACTCATAGAAAGGTAAAAACACGGAGAAGGTGCTTCCCCTGCCGAGTTCACTTTGAACTTCTATCCTGCCCCGGTGACCCTCAACGATTTGCTTGCAAATAGCTAGCCCAAGACCACTGCCTCCTTCACCCGGGGAACGGACCTTGTCGACCCGATAGAACCGATCGAAGATGTGGGGCAGGTCTTCTTGGGAGATCCCGACCCCGGTGTCAGAAATGGACACAACTGCCATTTGCCCTTCCCGGTAGACCGATACAGATATACTTCCACCACTCGGCGTATATCTTATGGCGTTGTCTAAAAGGTTAAGAAAAAGTTGTCTCAGCTTTGCGTCGTCACCATTCACCACGAGGTCCTCTGCTTGATTTAACTTAAACTCAAGCCCCTTGTCTCGGCAGAGTATTTCTACGTCTGAGCTCAATTCGCTTATTAATTCGTTCAGGTTGACTTCCTTAAGGGAAAGCTTTTCCTTTCCAGCATCAGCCCTAGCTAGAGTAAGCAGCTGGTCAACGAGGTGAGCGATGCGGTGTGCCTCTTGGGAAATTGCTTCCAGAGATTGCCGATATTCACTATTAGTCCTGTCCTTTTGTAGCATTAAGGTCGATTCCGCCTCGATAATAGATAAGGGGGTACGCAGTTCGTGAGAAGCGTCGCTGGTGAATTGTTGCTGGCGTTTAAATGCCTTCTCTAATCGGTCAATCATTTCATTAAGCGTAGAGGCGAGCCTTCCCAATTCATCCTTGGCCTTAATCTCAATCCGCTGGCTAAGGTCGGTCTCTTCAATGGTTTGCGCCTGCTGTGCTATCTGGTCTACAGGCTTGAGTGCCCGCCTAGCCAAGAAAAAGCCGCCCCCGGCGGCAAAGGCTAGGGTTAAGGGTATGGCAATCCCTAGTGTGCGTATGAGGCCACCGAGTGCTTCCTTGATAGGCTCTGTTGACCGACCGACAACCAGCGCTGCTGATTGGCTGGTGATTACCGGCGGCGGTGGCACTGGAGAAGAAGGAGCCGGGTTCTCAGGGCTACCTGGCAAAAAGCGAAGTATATCAGGGAAAATGGGGCTAATGTAAACGCGTAATTCACGACCCTCGGTCATCTCAATTGTAGCAAATGAACTCTGCCCGTTAATTGCTTGCTCGATCGTTTCATTACTTACCGGAAGGTCAAGTGCTTCAGGAGATAGACGAAGCAAATCACCATCCGAGAGGAAATAGAGAGAAATTACTTCCCCAATCTGCTCCTCAAATCGTCCCTCCCTAACTGTCATCAGGATATCCCTAATGTGCGAGAGTTGTTCTGCGCGTAATCTGAGAGAGTCGTCAAGATTCTGGCGGAGATTACGCGAGAGGTAGAAATATAGCCCGACACTGAGTGACCCCAAAAGAATGCCCAGTACTACTAGGTACCAAAGGGTAAATCTGAATTTGATACTATGAATTAACCTCATGAAAATTTCAGCCGGTAACCGGCTCCTCGCACTGTTTGAATGATACTTTCACTTTCTTCGTGGTCAATCTTGCGGCGCAACCGACGAATGTAGACATCTATGAGATTGGACAGACTATCAAAGTCATAATCCCAGGCGTGTTCCTCAAGCATTGTGCGGGTAATTACAATGTTAGGATGGCGCATGAAATACTCAAGTATGACATATTCCTTATTTGTTAGTTCTATCGCCTTATCCCCTCTCCAGACCTCCCGTGTCAGTGTATTGAGTTTCAGGTCCCCGACCTTAAGCTCGGGCGATTTCGATGTGCTCTCCCGGCGTAGAAGCGCTCTAACTCGGGCTAAGAGCTCTCTGAAGGCAAATGGTTTGACCAGATAGTCATCGGCTCCAGTATCTAGCCCTTTGACCCTGTCTTCCACAGCATCTTTTGCCGTCAAGACAAGGATTGGCGTATTTACACCCTTCACCCGGAGCTGGCGGCATACTTCAAATCCATCTTTCTTGGGCAGCATTATATCCAGGATGATAAGGTCATAGGGATTAATCTCGGCAAGGTATTGCCCATCCTCACCATCGTAAGCAGCATCAACGGCATACGTCTCTTCTATTAGACCTCTTTTGATAATACCATTTAATCGCCTGTCATCCTCAACGACCAGAATGCGCATTGTTACCTCCCCCACAGGTATCCAAAAATTACAATATTAATTATATCACACCGAGATGAATAGAAGATGAAAAATTAGGCTCCCACTATTTATATAACGTTCAGTTTCAATTCATGTTAGGTTCATGTTGTTATGCTAAGCTTGAGCTGGATTGCAAAGTTATTGAAGAGGGGGTGGGTCTAAAAGATAGGGATATTATGAATACTCAAAGGCGTCGCATCCTATACATCCTACTAGGGATTGGTATTGCAGCACTTGCTGTTGGTTTGGTCTTTTTAGTTACATATTCAGGCTAAAGTAAGTTTGGAGGAGTACAGAATAGGGAAAATGGAAAGTGAAAGTGTTAGAGTAGTCTTAATTAGGGAGGAGATAAATCCTTCTGGGAGGGGTACTGATGAATAAGACGAAGTTAATCGCAGTAATGCTGATTACCGCTATGACAGTGGGGTTCGCTGTCCCCCTGTCAGGCTGTGCTTTTAGGTCGAAGGCGTCAACGGGAGTAGAAAATCAGGTAGCATCAGTAGAGCGCGGAGATATCACCATTGATATCCCGGCTGCTGGCAACCTATCGTATTCCCTCAAGAAAGACCTCGCTTTTGATATGGCCGGGACGGTCGAAGAGGTTCTGGTGGAAGTGGGTGATTCAGTGGAAGAGGGACAGTTGCTGGCGAAGCTAGATACTTCACAATTGGAGGAACAACTAACGACGAAGGAATTAGATGTGACTCAGGCGGAGATTAATCTTAAGCAGGCTCAAATCGCCCTGGATAAAGCTGAAAACCCATATACCGAGGAGGAAATAGAAGAAGCCGAGGACGCCGTAGATAACGCCGAGGACCAGGTGGATAAGATTGGAGACTGGCTAGCCGATGCTTTCAAACATGGTGATAGCGGGGATGTTCGTGAACTGCAGATGCAACTAGATGCTGCCGAGACGAATCTGGATGATGCTAAGGATAAGCTACACGACATGCTTTATGAGCGTGACGAGGATGATATTGCAATAAAGCAAATGCAGGTGCAAATTGCCGAAGGGCGGCTGGAGAATTACAAAAAAGTATTAGAAGAAGCCGCCGCCAGCCCGGAGATTACCGCCCCCTTTGATGGCTTTATTACCCAACTAAATGTTGAGGGTGGTGATGAGGTAACAAAAGGCACGATAGCTATGCAAGTCGCTGACCCTACCAGATTTGAAGCCGAACTTTTAGTCAGTGAGACGAACATATTTAAGGTAAAGCTGAAGGGAGAAGCCCGGGTGCAACTAGATGTCATGCCAGCGCTTGACCTTCCGGCTAGCGTCACCTACATCTCACCGACAGCCACTATTCAGTCAGGTGTAGTGAACTATGAAGTGACAGTCGAACTAGAGTCACTAGAAACTATCCGACAGCAACAGCAAGCGGCGATGCAAGAGCCACAGGGAGGACAGCCAGAACTGATACCGATTATACCGGAAGACTTTCAGCTTAAAGAAGGCCTAACCGTAACCGTGAGCATCTTGGTTGAGGAGAAGAACGATGTGCTAATGGTGCCCAACGGGGCGATTACTTATCGGGGTAGAGAAGCATATGTCCAGGTGGTATCACCGGATGGCACCATTGAAGCACGCTTGATACAGACCGGCATTAGCGATTCGCAAAATACTGAGGTAACCAGCGGACTCAGCGAGGGCGAACAGGTGGTTATTCCTCAGACGACCACTACGCCATCGACAACCTCGCAACAAGGGCCGGGAGGGTTCATGTTTTTCGAACAAGGGGGACCACCACCGGGAGAAGGACCTACTACGAGAGAAGAGTGAGACTAAATGATTCGCTTACAAGATATAACTAAAGTCTATCCCATGGGCAAAAGAGAGCTGGAGGTGCTGAGGGGGGTAAACCTGAACATTAGACAGGGCGAGATGGTGGCGATTATGGGTCCTTCAGGCTCGGGAAAGACAACTTTACTTAATCTTATTGGTTGCCTTGATGTACCAACGTCTGGTAGCTACTACCTAGATGGTAGGGAAGTCAACCGCCTGAGCCGGGGTGAACTGGCGCAGGTTAGGGCTCAGAAAATTGGCTTTATCTTCCAGACTTTTAACCTGCTGCCCCAGCTCTCGGCACTGGCTAATGTGGAGCTTGGTATGAGGTATGCCGGTATTGCTGACCCCCGCCGAGCTATGGAGGCACTAGCTTGGGTGGGACTTTCCGACCGTGCTCGCCACCGTCCCACTGAGCTTTCCGGGGGAGAGCAACAGCGGGTTGCCATCGCCCGAGCTCTGGTGAAAAGACCACCCCTGATACTGGCTGACGAGCCTACCGGTAACCTGGATAGCCGCTCCAGCGAAGACATAGTTTCCGTCCTGATGACTTTGCAGAGTGAGCAGAACAATACCTTGGTCATGGTTACCCACGACGCTGACATTGCTCACCACTGCCAGCGCCTCATACATCTGAAGGACGGCCAGATAGTGGCGGAGGAAACATTATGAAGAAGTGGTTTGAACCTTTGTCTAACGCCTGGGAAGGGGTGAGGACACATAAGCTCCGCAGCTCATTAACTATCCTCGGCATCGTCATTGGTGTTGCCGCCGTAATTACCTTGATGTCCATCGGTAGAGGCAGCTCGGCAGCAATCCTATCCCGCATTGAGTCCCTTGGCTCAAACCTGATTGTTATCACGCCCGGGATGACTTTCGAGAGAGGGGTTATGGGGCCTATCGGTAGTGCCACCACCCTCACCTTGGAAGATGCGGCGGCAATATCAGAGCAGGTCCCTTATGTGACTTCAGTGGCTCCTTATTCTTCCACGAATCAGCAGTTAGTCTTTGGGAGTGAGAACATGAATGCCCAGGTTCTTGGGGTAACCCCTGAGTATCAGCAGGTGTACAATTTAAAGACCGCAGACGGTGCTTTTATCTCCCCGTCTAATTATCAGGATGGGGCGAACGTAGCCGTCATTGGTGCCAACGTGAAAGATGAGCTTTTCAGCGGTGTTGACCCCGTAGGGCAGCAGATAAGGATGGGTAATAGTGTTGTCAGCGTTATGGGTGTCCTGGAAAGCAAAGGGGCATCCATGATGGGCTCAACTGATGATGCCATTCTAATTCCGTTGACCACTCTGCAGCAGACAATCACTCAGCAACGAACCAGCACTGGCGAGCATGGGGTCAGGTCGATAGCGATAACGGTTAGCGACCAGAAGCAGTCGGACGCCGTTGTTAACGAAATCACTTCGCTGCTTCGCTCCCGGCACCAGCTTGCTTCTGGAGAGGATGATGATTTCAACATAAGCTCTATGGAGGAACTAGTCGGCACAGTCACTGAAATGTCAGGCACGATGACAACCCTCCTGGGTGCCATTGCCGGCATTTCATTGCTGGTGGGTGGTATTGGGGTGATGAATATAATGCTGGTTTCGGTCGTTGAGAGGACCAGAGAAATAGGCATCCGCAAGGCGCTGGGAGCCAGAGAGCGGAATATATGGAGTCAATTCCTTACCGAGTCGGCATTCCTATCACTCAGCGGTGGCCTTATTGGTGTTGCCGTTGGATGGGTAGCTTCGCGGATTGTCTCCAGTCGAGGGACGGCAACCCTGGTTTCTCCTGATATTATTATCCTTGCTGTTTCAGTGTCTATCGGCATTGGTTTAGCCTTTGGATTCTTACCTGCCCGGCGTGCTGCCCGCCTCAATCCCATTGAAGCTCTAAGATATGAGTAGGCATTGCGACGCTACTTAAGCTAGCCTCTAATGCAGTTGAGTTTTAGCCGAGAAAGACTATGAAGCTACCGATGATGAGGAGGGATAGAGTGGACAAAGCTCTGAGAGACCGTCTGGAGAGAAAAAGGTTCGATAACATGAGCCCCGAAGACTTAAGAGAGGCTGCTCTTTTCACGCTCCAAGCCCTCAAAGCTTACATTGAAGAAGTCAAGCCAGACTTCGACGCCGACATCCGTACTATCAGCCAAACCATACCCCTACTTAAGATATACCTCGGTGACTAAAGCTTAGCGAATGTGGCTGACAGTGTGCTCCGGTAAAATGCCGACATTCCGATATGAGTTGAGGTAATACTTCAGGGATTTGAGCTCTATCAGGCAGTGCTCAGGAACACAGCTCACGAAATGATACGTTTTCCTCCTACTCCGGCTAGAAGCAGCAAACCTCCCATAAGCTCAGATAGCTTTACTGTAGCTACCCCAATCACCTTATCAGCCGCTCCATAATAAACAAACAGTTGGTCATTGATAACCACGCTGCCACACGGGAAAACGACATTAGCTACTTGCCCTTCCTTTTCATAAGGTGCCTCCGGCTCAAGAAGCGGAGTTTTCCTTCGGGCAATAACCCGCGTTGGGTCGTCAATATCTAGGAGAGCAGCACTCACGTAATAGTAGCGTTTATCGTCTTTTTTTGAGACGGCATGATAAAGCAATAACCACCCCCATTTTATCTTGATTGGTGGTGCCACGATGCCGATTTTCTCCGCCGATGGCTGTTCTTGGCATGAGCTCATTATGACGTTTCCCTTTATCCACTTTCCTTCCTCAAAGCCGAGAGTGTCCACAAGGTCTAGCCAGATACTCGTACCAACGCGGTGGAGGATGGCATACTTGCCTTTGATTTTTTGGGAGAAAATAGCCGCGTCTTTGTCAGCTATGCCTGGAGGCGAAATCAATACCGGCCTTGTCCAATTCCAGCGCTTTGCCAAGAAATCGCTTAGGGCAATAGAGGTTAACGCTACCCGCGGCTGGTTCTTGCCATCGAACGCAGTGTAACACATATATACAGTATCGTTGAGCTTGGTGAGCCTGGGGTCTTCGCACCCCGAACCCCCGCCGGGTACCTGCTTCTTTTCAAAATCCTCACGGGGTACGTAGATTGGCTCGTCAAGTCTCTCATCAAAGACAAAACCATCATTACTGGAAGCATACCCAAGTACCGAGGTGTTATCTTCTGACATGGCACGATACACAAGGTGAACCTTTGCCTCCTCATAGAGGGCACCGGGATTGAAGACCGCTTTTGATTCCCAGTAATGCCTGGGCTCCGGCTGGATAACAGGGTTCCCACTGAAGCGCTCCAATTTTGCCTTTTCTGCCTCTCTCACCAGCATTCCCTCGACAAGATTGCCCAACCTACCGGTGGCTACAGCACACGTAGTATCGGCAGCGCCGTAGTAAATGTACAGTAGTCCACCCCTGACAAAAGCTCCAGAGGGGAAAATAACGTTAGGCACTCGGCCATATGTCTCGTATACCTCTTGCGAAACCAACCAAGGCTTTTCAGTACGTGCCACAATCTTTGCCGGATTTTCTAAATCAAACAGAACCGCTTCAATACCGTAAATTGGCGGGGGCGAGAAATAGTTCTGTATATACGAATAAGTTAGAAGCCACCCCCACTGTGTCCTTATCGGTGGTGCACCGACTTCAATATGGTCTTTTGGGGTTCGCTGCAATGGTAGGATGTGGTCTTCCAAGAAAGAGTACCAGCCTTCCCAGTACTCAGGAGACCAGATTTGCTCTTCACGGTCAAAGAAGGCAAGCCCAATCTTGGCTGGAGGATTATCCGTGTTGACGGTGAGTACCGCCGCCAACCTACCATCGAATTTCCCTGGGAAGAGTGCCATCGCTTTAGAATTGAATGGAGTGACGGGATATTTGGCCTCAATCCGCCTAAAATCCTTGGTCATGGCTAAACCAATTCTGATGCCTTCAGCTCGGAAAGGATAGGTAGAGAGCGCAGTGTAGAAAATATAATATTTGCCACCGAGTTTGGTCACCCTGGGGTCTTCACAACCGAACCGTTCCCAATCATACTCAGGTTTTATGAATTGCCTTCGGTGCCTGAAATGTATACCGTCAGTACTTAAGGCATGACCGATGGACGAAACTCGCATTTGTACGCCACAAACTACCTGTGGCGAGGAAACCGCCCGGTAGAG
>CAYHAL010000001.1:91305-147069 GCA_964354655.1 uncultured Dehalococcoidales bacterium | reverse complement strand
AAACTCGCATTTGTACGCCACAAACTACCTGTGGCGAGGAAACCGCCCGGTAGAGGAAATGAATCCGGCTACCGCTGACCACAGGGCAGCCGTTAAATACTGCCTCTGCTTCCCAATCATTCTCACTGATTGGTATCAGAATGGGATTCTCTTCAGAACGCCTAATGTCACTCATAGACTTTAGAGCATGCAGTGCCTATTTATCAAACCTGCCTATCCGGAACATCTTGGTCCCGCATACCGGGCACACTCCCTGAACTGCTGGCCTACCATTTTTCATGGTTATTGCTTGGGGGTTTTCCATCTCTCTTTTAGCCCGACACTTCATGCAGTATGCCCTTATTCGTATAGCGGTAACCGGTGTAATGCCAACCTCTGTTGGTAGTGCACAGATGGGACTTGGCACTGGTTTCTGGGCACCAACAAGCTGGTCAAGAAGCTCATCCAGTTTTGCCGAAGCAACGCACACCACTTTATCTGCTCCTCCATAGTAGACGAGCAAACGGTCTTTAATCACCACACCTCCGCAGGGATAAACAACACCGGATTTCCACCCCTCATTTTCATACCATACCTGAGGCTCCAAAATTGGCTCTTCAGAGCGGGCTACGACTCTTGCCGGGTCTTTCAAATCAAGAAGCATAGCCCCTATTTTATAACGACAGGGGTCTTGCTCACCAACAGCTTGGTAGATGAGTAGCCATCCATCCTTTGTCTTAATAGGAGGAGCACCGGCACCAACCTTTCGGCTGTCCCAGTAAGAGGCTCTCGGTCGTATCTTGAATTCCCCCTTCAACCACCTGGTGGTGCCGTCAAAATCCAGGTCATCAACAAAATCAATCAAGATATCAGGATAAATTCGGTGGAATATAACATATTTGGAGTTTATTTTCTCCGGTAGAATACAGGCGTTCTTATCGACAACCCCAGGAGGAGAGATAAGCACCGATTTCTTCCATTGCCAATTTTTGGCAAGGAAATCATTAATATATATTGAGGTCAGTGCTACCCGGGGTGGGCTGTACCCGTCAAAGGCAACATAGGTCATAAATACCCTGTCCTCAATCTTTGTCAATCTCTGGTCTTCGCAGCCACCCAATCCCCCTCCCGACACATAATACTCTTCATAATACTCTTCATACTCAGTGGGTATATCGTGATGATAACTTGGTGTGGGATGGATTAAGCTAGCGCCTTCAAATGGCTCTCTTGGGACATATATTGGCTCATCCAGCCGCTCTTCTATGCGGAATCCATCAACACTCGAAGCATATCCAAGAACCGATATATCCAAGTCTCCAATTGCCCGGTACACAAGATGTACTTTCCCAGCCTCATAGAGGGCACCGGGATTGAAGACCGCTTTTGATTCCCACCAATGTTTGGGTTCCGGCTCAAGGATAGGGTTCCCGTCAAACCTCTCCAAAACATGGTGGGCTTTTGCTCCCCTCATTACCACCTTTACCCTTCCCCAGATTATAAGAGCATTATAACATAGCCGAAGACCTTGCTTCAAAGACTGCGTCACAAAAGACATATCTGATTATTTAGTTAGAAAAGAAGTGCGGAATCTCAGTCTTTAGCCATCAGTGAAGCTACCCCGGGAAGGGCTTTGCCCTCAAGAAGCCTAAGGGAGGCACCACCGGCGATAGAAACATGGGTCAACTTGTCCGCCAAGCCCATCTCTTGCACTGCTTCAGCGGTGGAACCACCACTAACAATTGTAGTTGCGGTAGCGCCCAGGTTAGCCAGGGCTGTAGCTATTGCCCTGGTCCCCTTCTGAAATTTAGGAAGCTCAAATACACCCACCGGACCATTCCAAATAACCGTTTGTGATTTGCGTAACTTCGGTACAAACACTTCAGTTGTTCTCGGTCCGATGTCCATAACATACCAACCTTTAGGTACATCAGCTATCGAAACGGTTTTGGATTTACCTTGAGGCTCAAAACTATCAGCAACTACTACATCAATGGGAAGAAGAAGGTGGACCCCCTTTCGTCCTGCGTCATCTACTAGCTTCTGCGCGAACCCAACCGTTTCCTTTTCTACCATTTCTACCGTAAATTGGCCCATGTTATACTTTAAAGACTTCAAGAACGTAGCGCCCATCCCACCACCAATGAGCAAAGAATCAACCTTATCAAGGATATTCTCTATAATCCCCATCTTATCGCTTACTTTCTTCCCGCCGATAACAGCAGTAAACGGGCGATGGGGATTATCTAATGCCCGAGTTATAGTGTCTAGTTCCTTTTCCAACAGGAAGCCGGCTACCGAGGGAAGATATTTGGTGATACCTACAGTGGAGACATGAGAGCGATGACACACACTGAAGGCATCGTTAACAAAGATATCAGCCAATCTTGCCAAAGTCTGAGCAAACGCTGGCTCATTCCTTTCCTCCTCAGGGTGAAAACGGACATTCTCCAGTAGTAAAACCTCGCCTTCAGCTAAGCTTTGGGCCGCCTCCTCAACCTTTAGTCCAATACAATCCTCAGCCATCTTTACCGGTAGGTTAAGGAGCTGAGAAAGGCTCTTGGCTACTGGTGCCAAACTTAGCCTTGACTCCTTACCTTTTGGGCGCCCTAGATGCGAACACAAAATAGGCCTCGCTCTTCTGTCTAGCAAATAGTTGAGAGTAGGCAAAACGCCCCGAATACGAGTGTCATCGACAATAGCACCAGTTTCGGGGTCGATAGGGACATTGAAATCAACCCTAACTAAAACCCGCTTACCTCTGATATCAACATCTCTTACTGTTTTTTGATTCATCTAACCTCCGTCTAAGGCTTTTTGTTTATTTCTTAACATGACTATAAATGACTATCGGTTTTTTATCAAGAGCCACGCTTGGCTCTCGGTCCTGTTTTTCCATAGATTAAACAATTTGAACGAAGCCTAAGGAAATGCTAATATTCAAAAGATTTGAAGACGGCGATGTCAACATTAGCGACCAGAGGGCCACGTGAGGTAGCTCGCCTTGCCCGTGAAGACGTATACAAAGAACTTGGCAGCAACAAGAGTGGTCTGACGACAGCAGAGGCGTGGAGTCGGAGTGCCCACTTTGGTGCTAATCTCTTACCTTCCCTACCACTCCCTCCTATATGGAAGAAATTCTTTCGGCAGTTTCGCGACTTATTCGCCATCCTCCTCCTCGTTGCCTCCGCCATCTCATTCGTGACCTACCGTCTAAATAACTATGACCCTTACGCCCTGCGGGTCAGCATAGCTATTCTGGCTGTGGTTTTAATAAATGCCGTCATTGGCTTCGTACAGGGCTATATGGCTGAACGCGCTACCAGAATGCTGCAACGGTTTATTCCACATAAAGCGCGGGTTCTGCGTGACGGCGAGGAGGCGTCTATTTCGACCATTGACCTAGTGCCGGGCGACGTCATCCTGCTTGAAGAAGGCGATGATGTACCAGCGGATGCCCGCTTAGCGCGTGCCTATGAACTTTCAACCAACGAAGTCAGCCTAACCGGTGAAAGCGCCCCGGTCCACAAGACAGCAGACCCCGTCATCGAAGAGAACTTGGCAGACACAGAGCTACCTAACTTGGTCTTCATGGGCACGACGGTTGCTCGGGGTTCGGGTATTGCCTTGGTGTACGGGACAGGACTTCACACCCAGTTCGGACATGTGTACCGCTTAACCGCCCAGGTGATGGATCGCCCCAGTCCTCTGCAGATTGAGATATCTTCAATGGCAGCACTGGTGACACGAGTGGCACTGGGCATTGGCGTCGTGATGTTCGTCGTCGGCCGTTTCCTGGGTCTCAGCTTAATAGAGGATTTCTTGTTTGCGCTCGGGGTGTGTGTTGCCCTGGTACCCGAGGGCATGCCAGCCACATTGACGGTATCGCTGGCCCTCGGTGTTGGGCGCATGGCAAAGGAAAAGGCGCTTATCAAACGGCTATCCACATTGGAAACCTTAGGCGCAACAACCGTAATCTGCACTGATAAGACAGGCACTCTAACTCGAGGCCAGATGACAGCAGTGGAAGTTCGTGTGGGCGGGCGGGAGTTCCGTGTTACCGGGATCGGCTATGAGCCTCTCGGACACATTGAGGACACCAATGGGAACGCGATCCAAGAGCTGCCGGGGGCACTACTCGAGGCGTTACGTTGTGCCGCCCTGTGCACTACGGCTCGCCTTTTACCTCCTGACGAGTCTAGTAAAGAATGGCACGTCCTCGGTGACCCAACCGAAGGCGCGCTTCTGACTATGGCAACCAAAGCTGGCCTGACTACAGATGTACTTGCCGGGTGCTGTCCCCGGGTGGCTCTATTCCCATTCGATTCGGCACGCATGCTCATGTCTTCAATTCATAGAATTGACGGAGATCATATCGCATATGTAAAAGGTGCCCCCAGTGCAGTCATAGAGCGTTGTACCCAAATTTTCGAGGATGACAAGGAGCGTGCCTTGAGCGATAGAGAACGCCAGGCGGTAATAGATGAGAATAACCTGATGGCCGAGCGTACTTTACGCGTGCTCGCGCTGGCCCGTAAGCATATTCCACCAGAGTCAATAACAGAAGAATACGATAAGCTGGAGCAGAATCTCTGTTTCCTCGGTTTGGTAGGCTTCATGGATCCACCGAGACCTGATGTCGCTGAGGCGGTGAGAACTGCCAAGAACGCTGGTGTCCGTATCATCATGGTAACCGGTGACTATGGGCTCACCGCCGATGGAATTGCTCACAGTGTTGGCATATCCGAGCGGCCCCTCACACATGTTATCACAGGTTTTGAACTCGGCAAGATGGCCGACGCAGAGTTCGAGCACAAACTTAAGGAACACCACGAGATTATATTCGCTCGTGTTGCCCCTGAACACAAACTGCGTGTCGTATCCGCTCTCCAGTCGATGGGAGAAGTGGTCGCGGTAACCGGCGATGGCGTGAACGACGCGGTAGCCTTAAAGCAGGCAGACATTGGCATAGCCATGGGCTTGACCGGAACAGACGTGGCGCGGGAAGCCGCAGAGATGGTGCTTCTGGATGACTCCTTTGCCTCCATTGTGCATGCCATCCGCCGGGGACGAGCTGTGTACGACAACATCAGACGTGTTGTCACCTACATTTTCACGCACAACATGGGAGAGCTTATACCTTTCTTGTTTGCCACGCTGGCTGGTATTCCACTGGTGCCCCTCAGTGCACTTCAGGTTCTCGCCATTGACCTCGGCTCGGACGTGCTGCCAGGCCTGGCTCTAGGTGCCGAAGAGCCGGAGCCAGATGTAATGCAGCGCCCGCCCCGGAGCAGAAAGTCCCACTTGATGGATCGGACTACCGTCAGCCGGTTCCTATTTCTGGGAAGTATCCAAGCGACGGGAGCCATCGTTGCCTTTATTTCTGTACTCCTCGCCGGGGGTTGGATATGGGGCACCGCCTTACCAATGAATGACCCGCTCTACCGCCATGCCATCACCGCCACGCAGGCGGCAATTGTTGTCTCCCAGGTTTTTAACAGTTTCTCTATGCGCACGACACTCCAGTCGGTTTTCAAGAGAGGGCTTTTCTCTAATCGGCGGTTGTTGGTAGCTCAGGCTGTTGCTCTCACTATCATGGCTCTTATCAGCTATGCACCACCATTCCAGAGCATCTTAAACACTGCGCCCTTGACTCCCCGAGACTGGGCAATTGTGACTGGATTCGGTGCGCTTTTGTTTGTCGCAGAAGAAATTCGTAAGGCATTCTTGCGGGCGCGTCGCCGACGACATGCGCCCTGAGGAGGTGTATTATGCACATAATCATTATCGGCTGTGGGCGAGTTGGTGCACGACTTGCTTCACTATTTGGTAGCGCTGGACACTCTGTGGTAGTGATTGATAAGAATGCTCAGGCTTTCGAGCGGCTGGAACCCTCGTTCAAAGGAACTCGCTTGGTCGGAATTGGTTTCGACCGCAAGTTGCTAGTCCAGGCGGGCATTGAGAGGGCTGATGCACTTATCGCAGTGACCAACGGCGACAACTCAAATATTGTGGCAGCGTCTATCGCAATAGATGAATTCCATGTGCCTCGAGTGGTGGCGCGTATTGCTGACCCGATACGAGCTGGGATATTCGCAAAGTTAGGCATAACCACCGTATCCGCCACCCTTTGGACCTCAGCATGTATCTACGAAATTGTTGTATCGCCGGAACTACACAACGTATTGAGTGTGGGGAGTGCTGGTGTTCAGCTCTACGAGTTTGATGTGCCAAATCTGATCGTCGGCCGAAAGGTGACTGACCTGACGGTAACTGGCGAGATATCCGTAGTCGCCATCACCCGTCGAGGCGCGAGCTTCGTCCCAGTGCTTGCCACCAGTTTTGAACCAGGCGACAGGGTTCTTGTTGCTGTCGACACGAGGTCTATCCCCAAGCTGCGGTCTATGCTTGGGCTACCAAGCTAGTTCTAGAAGTAGGAGGGTTCCCATGCAATCATTACGCATACTCATTGTCGGAGCTGGAAAGCTAGGAAGGGAAAGCGCTCAGCGACTAATCAATGCCGGGCACTCCGTAACCCTAATCGAGAAGGACTACCACACCGCTCAGGATGCCAAGGACACTTTTGGTGAACAGGTCATTCAAGGCGACGGCTGTGACCCAAAGGTGTTGGAGCATGCCGGCATCGCACGCACACAAGCTGTTATCGCGCTCACTGGAGATGACGAAGACAACCTGATAGTGGCCGAACTTGCTCGCCGCGTATTTCGTGTTCCCCATGTGCTGGCTCGCGTCAACCATCCCGACAACGAATGGCTTTTCACCCCTCAGCGTGGCGTCGACATCGCCTTTAGCCCAGCCAGTATAGTATCAGATCTCATTAAGCGAGAGATCGACCATAAAGCAACCGGGCTTTAGGTGGTGAAAAGGGTGCATGTCTTCGGCAAAATGAGAGTTCGACCTCAAAGATAGGCTTTAGAGATTACCTTAGCATAATCCTGGCGTCAATCACCCGGTAACCTTCCCCTCGCGGCATCACCTTCACCGGGTTGAAGTCCAACTCGGCAATCTGGGGTATATCCTCAACCATGGCTGAGAGTCTGAGCAGCAGCTCCTCTAGAGCTGGGGTGTCACTAGGTGGCGAGCCTCTGAACCCTTCAAACAGCTTCGCCAGCTTGATTGAGCCTACCAGCCCTTTGGCGTCCAAATCGGTGAGCGGGTGTAACCTGACGGCTATATCCTTCAGCAGAACCTCAGTCTCATATTGCGAAGGGTATGCTACGTCAACTTTACTAGCCATGTCTGCCTTTCGCTACCTGCCTCAATTATAACAAATGAAACTAAAACAGGGGTAATAGCTAGGTTGGGAGGTTAGTCCCAGATGGCCTCGTCCCGACTCAACAACGCGATGGATTGTTTGCTTCGTTAAGCCAGAACATCAATGATGCCTAAGTATAAAAATTTTTTTAGAGGCATTGATAACGAGGCTATGATGCTATGCAAGGTCACATCCTCGCTCAAGGTCAGCTAGTAGGCACATATCAACGTTAGAGCGTTCTTCCACCTCTTAAGTTGCTATTCCTGTTTGCCGAAAACCCAGGCTGCGATTGATAGCAACGCAACGCCAAAGACTAACACCACCAGTATATTCTCAAGCATAGTCATTGTATGCCCAAAAACCGTCAGGCTAAAGGTGTAACCCTGCCCCGTCGCCCCACCCGCAGCGGCTATTTCGTTACTCAGAAAGAGCTGACGGATGGCGTTAACGCCGTAAGTCAGCGGGTTAACCTTTGAAATGCCTGCCAGCCACGAGGGTACATTGTTCACTGGGAAGAATACCCCGGACAGAAATATGAGCGGGAAGATGATAAGCTGAATAATCATCCCAAATCCCTGCTGGGACCGCATCCGTGAAGCTATTAACACACCCAGGCCGGAGAGGGAGAGAGAGATCACAATTAACATCGGTATCAACTTGCCTACCATCATCGGGGTGAGAGAAACGCCAAGTATTGGTGCCAGCACCAGCATAATAGCTCCCTGCATGACCGCCACCACAGCACTACCGGCTGCCTTACCCAGTACAATGCCACTGCGCCCAATCGGGGCTACCAGAATCTCTTTTAAGAATCCAAACTCCCGGTCCCAGACTACCGATAATCCTGACATTACTGAGTTCGTCAGCACGGTCATAGCGATGATGCCGGGATACATGAACTGGATAAAGTTGACCCCCGGCATCATCGACCCAATCAGTCGACTAAAACCGGCGCCAAAGATTACCAAGAACAGTAGCGGCATGGCAAAGGAAGAAAAGATACGGGACCGTTCCTGAACGAACCGGAGTAATTCCCGGTATGCTACAACCCACATTCCTCGAAAAACTTCCTCCATAGATTACCTCCCGTGCCCCCTTCTCATTGCCCCTGCCCTCATCTGTTCCTTTGAGCCTGCCCCTTCCTCACGAATAGCGTGACCGGTTAGTGTTAGAAATACATCGTCAAGAGTGGGCCTGCGCACCGAAATTGAAATAAGAGGGTTCTGGAAATTGCCAATCAGTTTGGGCAGGAACTTATCACCTTGAGGGATACTTAAGGTGATCATCCCATTCTGAATACTGGCTGATAAATTGTACTTTTCCTTGAGCTCAAGCGCTGCGGCATTATTATCCACGGCTCTTAGCGTCACGATATCGCCGCCCAGAGAATCCTTAAGCTTATCCGGTGTGTCCAGGGCAATGATACGTCCGTTATCAATAATGCTTATGCGGTCACAATTCTCAGCCTCATCCATATAGTGAGTGGTCAGAAAGATGGTCAGGTTATGTTGTTTGCGTAAGGCCAGGATGTGGTTCCAGATACTGCGGCGGGTCTGGGGATCCAAACCCAGAGTAGGCTCATCCAGAAACAGGACACGCGGGCTATGCAGTAAACCCCGAGCGATCTCCAGCCTTCTTTTCATGCCGCCAGAGAAGATGCGGACCTTACTCTTGCGGCGGTCTGACAACTCGACCAATTCCAGAAGTTCGCCAATTCGCTTCTCCCTTACCTCCCTGGGAACCTTATAGGCATAGGCATGGAAGCGCAGGTTTTGCTCGGCGGTCAGATACTCATCGAGAGTAGGGTCCTGAAAGACAAGGCCGATACAGCGTCGCACCTCACTGCGCTGTTTTACGACATCGAGTCCGCAGAGCGTTGCCTTGCCTCCAGTGGGTTTGAGTAGGGTGCAGAGCATATTGATAGTGGTCGTTTTACCTGCCCCGTTTGGTCCAAGAAAACCGAATATCTCACCTTCAACTACACAAAAGGAAACCTTGTCCACAGCCACCAGTTTCCCGAAATTTCTCGATAGCTCCTCGACTTCTATTATGTTCATTTCTGTCTTGCTCCTTGTTGAACCCTGACTACCCTGGCTAATGCGGTAAACTGACCGAAACGCCTAGCCAGTCCTTCTACTTCAATCATATTCATTGCTGAGTCCCCTTCTGATAAAGCTCACAGGCTTTGAGCAATGATGAGAGCCCTTGAGCCAGCATAGATAGCTCATCCGGACTCATGTAATCAAGGATTTCAGAAAGCCGGCTTGTTTGCCGCTCCCGCAGGTCAGTGATAAGCGCCTGCGCTTTATCAGTAACCTGCAAGAGCAGCATGCGGCGGTCTTCCGGGTTCTCAGCGCGGCTTACCAGACCTTGCTCCACCAGGCGGTCAACAATACCGGTCACATTAGCTGATGTAACGCTGAGCGCTGCCGCCAGCTTCCTGACATTGGTGTTCCCCTCATTGGAAATGAAAAACAAGCTCTTGAGCTGGGCAAGAGTCAGGCTAAGCTCCATCCACGCATCCGGTGTCTGACGCCTCAGCACGCGGTTTACCTTGCGCTGGAGTTCAACAACCTGCTGGATTAGTTGCGCCTTCTCCACCTCTACTCCGTCCCATTTCATTAAGGTTACATTGACATTTTAAGGTATATTAATTAAAATGTCAATAATTGAGCATTTGAGCCCGTGTTATGTCTCAAAGCAGAGTGCGCTAGCGGCGATATTAAGGACCGGATTTTGTCGGATAAAGTAATTACTATTCAAGACCTTACTAAGGTTTATCCCCGGGTAAGAGCCGTGGATGGAATATCATTCACCGTAAATGAGGGTGAGATTTTCGGGCTCCTGGGACCCAACGGGGCGGGCAAGACGACAACTCTACGTATGCTACTGACCCTCATAAAGCCCACCGCAGGTACGATAAATGTCTTCGGCATTGATGCGATAGCTCACCCTCAAAAGGTAAGACAAGTAGCGGGATATGTTCCCCAGGATGTGTCAGTAGATGGGGAGCTCACTGGCTATGAGAACATCCTGATGTATTCCAAATTGTATGGAGTACCTGCCGGGATAAGGAGTCAGCGTATAAAGGAGACTCTGGAATACCTGGACCTCCAGGACAGGGCGGGCGATATGGTCAGTACCTATTCCGGTGGCATGATGAGGAAACTAGAGATAGCCCAGGCGCTGGTGAATCGGCCAGGGATATTATTCCTCGATGAGCTGAGCATCGGCCTTGACCCAAACGCCAAGAGGATTATCTGGGAGCTTGTCCGGAAGCTACGCGATGAGTCTGCTACCACTATTCTCCTGAGCACACACGATATGACTGAGGCGGACATACTGTGTGACAGGATAGGTATCATGGATAAGGGCAAATTGGTTACCCTCGGTCAACCCTCGCAACTGAAATCTAATATGGGTGGTGATGTACTCACCATCGGTTCAAAAACACCGAGTTGCTCGGCAAAGCTCAAAGAGCTCGGTTATACTGTCTTATCTGAGTCTACAGAAGGTCACATTGATTTGCTGGTTTCTGAGGGTGAGAAGCTGATACCCCATCTTCTTGAAGCCCTCAGAGGCAGTGGTGTGGAGGTAGAAGCGGTATCACTGAAGAAACCTACCCTGGATGACGTTTTCCTCAAATATACAGGTGCCAGGATAGATAGCGGCGAAAGCTGGATAGAAACCCGCCGAACACGTAGAACCTTTCGGAGGTTAGCAAGATGAGCTGGAAGAGGTACTGGTCAAATGTTTTTACACTCACCGAGTTTGAACTGAGGAAACTGAGGCATGATTCCTCGCAAATCTGGCTGAGGTCGGTGCAGCCGGCTCTGTGGCTTATGGTATTCGGGACCGTTTTTAGCCAGTTAAAAGCTATTCCCACGGGCGGATTTTCTTATCTCCAGTTCATGACGCCTGGCATTCTGGCTCAATCGGTGATGTTCGTAGCTATCTTCTATGGAATCACCGTTGTCTGGGAACGCGATCTGGGGCTGCTGAACAAGCTCCTGTCATCCCCAGCACCACGCTCCGCTATCGTTCTAGGTAAAGCCTTATCTGCTGGGGTCAGGAGCATCTTCCAGGCTATAGCAGTCCTTGCGCTAGCTTTAATAATCAGGGTTAACCTCTCTCTAAGTCCCATAGCTATACTTGGTGTGTTTGGCATAATAATCCTGTTTGGTATGTGCTTTTCCAGCCTGAGCATGAGTCTTGCCCCTATTTTTCGAACCAGAGAAAGAATGATGGGCATCGGGCAGGCTATTACCATGCCGCTCTTCTTCGCCAGTAATGCCATCTATCCTATTTCCTTAATGCCAGCTTGGCTCAGGAGCATCGCCATTATCAATCCTCTAAGCTACGTAGTTGATGCCATGAGAGCACTACTTGTCACCGGTGATTTGTCCCATCTTCCCATCGACATGTTAGCCATCGGCATAGCCACCGCAGTGCTGGTAGGATTAGCCAGTGTCAGCTTCAGAAGACTAATATCTTAGCGGGTTTAGCTTACTTATGGTCTCTTCTTATCTCAAGTGGGCGATACTGGACTTGAACCAGTGACCTCTTGCGTGTGAAGCAAGCGCTCTAACCACTGAGCTAATCGCCCGAAATCGCAGCTAACTTGTCCCCAAACCCCGTCGAAAATCCACCAAAGCAAGAGGTCTTTTCTCAGCGTTCAAAGCAGAAAATCCAACGCCTCTTGCCTCGTTCTTGATAGCATTATATATGACTAGTAATCTAATGGTCAACTCAGAAAGCTTCAGCTTATCTTGTTCAATTGAGCATTGACAACGACAACGTTAGCTCTCGGCCTCCTTAACCAAAAAAAGAGAGCCCCCCGAAATCTCGGGGGGCTCTCTGAGGTATCTAACCGGGGGTTAAGCTGGTGGTCTTCTGGTCCTGACGATCAGGACAATAACCACTATCGCCAGTGCCCCGCCAACACCGATTATGGCGTAAATCCAGGTCGGGGTAATCATCTTTGCTGGTGGTATCTGGATTACTGGTGCTGGAGTTGGTGGTGGTACGGTAATCTCTACCGGTGGCGCTGGTGGTACTGGTTCCTCCATAGTGGTGAACAGGCACGTCGACCAGTCAGAGTAGATGCCGTCCTTCTCGGCTCTTACCCTCCAGTAGTAGGTGGTGGAGTACTCAAGGGTGGCAGTGCATGCCCAGGCATTGACTGTGGTCTTGCCCTTGATGACGCCGGCGGTGAAGGTCTCGGTTGGGGCTAGCTCAACCTCGTAGCCAGTAGCCTCTTCAACCGGGTGCCAGGAGAAGTTGGGGGCAAGGATAACAGCTTGACCTCCGCACTCTGGAGAGCAGAGCATTGAAAAGTCTACCGCGGGTAGGGCGGTGATGAATGACCTTTCCTCTGACCACTTGCTCAGCCTCGGTGAGCCATGGCATACCCTTACCTGCCAGTAATAGGTAGTGCCCGGGTCCAGGTCGTCAACGACGATGCATGTCTCCTCAGTGGTGCACTCGGGGTAGCAGCCCGGCGTGATTTCCATGAGACAGCAGGGGCTGGTGCAAGGTACATCCCACTCAAGCTTCTGGTCAGGGCACTCAGGGCAGTAGGCGTAGAGGGAGACCTCGTAGCAGTCAGCGTCACAGAGCGCCGTCCAGCTTAAGGTTGCCTTGCCGGTGGTGCCTATCTTCTGACCTTCAACTGGCATAGTCAGGATGACCGGTTGAGCCAGGGTGTCCTCATAGACCCATACATTCTCACAGTATTCTGAGTCAAGAGACCAGAGGACATTCTCGGCGCAGCCGTCATCGCTGACGTCAACGGTAAGCAGCAGACCATCTAGCTCTGTGCCGTAAGTAAGAGGTGACGGGTCATACTCAGTAAGCCCCTCAACCAGGTTCTCAAAGACGACATCAGCTTCGTCTTCCTCCAGCGGGTTGAGTGAGCGGAACGCACCACATACCGGGAGGGCACCTACCTCTTCATTGTCAGCGACATACAGGGCGGTGTCGCCGGCAACGGCTATGCCCGAAGCATCAACTAGGTCAATAGAGTCCCCGCAATAGTCAAAGCCAATATCCTTCCACTCCTGGTCTGCCCAGTCCTCATCAGGGTCAATAATGCAGCGGGCAATCGTATCTCCGGCAGCAGCGTAGATGGTGTGGTTGGTGGCATAGTCGGGGTCAAAGATAACGAAGGTCTCTTCGCTTGCGTCAAACACATCCGAAGGGTCGCCGACCAGGTCCCAGGTCTCACCGCCGTCCTCGGAGATGAACACCTCAGACCCAAAGGTACCGAGCAGGACGCTTCCCGGGTCTTCATAGCCCGGCTCCAGGGCAAAGGAGCTGGCAGGGGCAGCGGTGTCTACCTCGTAATCATCCCACGGTCGGGCGCCATGCCTGGTCGTCTTATAGACGTATCCGACAGGACTAAGGCCGCCGGCAATGCCGGTATCCTCGTCTATGATTACCGCGGCTGAAATGTATGGTCTTGGTGAGCAGGGGAAGGTCAGCTTGTCCCAGCTACAGCCGGCATCGGTCGTCCTCCAGATTTCAAAATGGCTGTTGCCGACAACTACACAGTTGGTGGTCAGGAAATCGGGGGACACCTCCACCCACTCGAAAATGTCGTCGGCAGATACCGAACCGTCAGAACCGGCTATGGTGCTGCAGAAGACCCTCTCCCAGTAGGTGCCGTCATAGCGGAACAGGCTCTGGGTACTGGAAAATTTAGTGGCCGGACACCGAACATCGGCT
Source organism: uncultured Dehalococcoidales bacterium (assembly GCA_964354655.1). Classification (GTDB taxonomy): domain Bacteria; phylum Chloroflexota; class Dehalococcoidia; order Dehalococcoidales; family E44-bin46; genus E44-bin46. Next base: position 133,088 of record CAYHAL010000001.1, on the reverse strand, counting down.
TCATCGCCACACTCGGTCAGCAGGTACATGGTGTGGGAGTCATCCGACAGGTATCCCGGTGAGTGGTCGCCCCAGATTACGCACTCTATACAGGTGGAAATCAGGGAAATCTGGTTCCAGTATTGACCGACCTCCTCGCCGCAGGACATGGACACGGCGCATTCATCGCCGGTGGTTGCCGCCAGAGCGGTGTCCTCGTAGAAGATGACATAGGTCAAATATTCACCGGTGGGGTCTTTCTCGCTGGCATCCCAGCTCCAGCCGCCATCGGTGCTGTAGTAGACATCGGTAGTGCAATAAGCCCCAGCAATAAGTGACGCCTCGTCGGTGTCACCCATCACATCAAGGCTGATGATGTCTACCGGCGTTTCGCCAACACAGCCGGTGGTAATGCCGGCAACATTCATGTCAATAGCCGAGCCATCAGTTGCCATGTAGACATCGCCACCCTCATCGCCCGTGTAGCATCCTGTTCCATCCTCCGTACAGGGGTCGTCACCAGTTATGCCGACAAACAGGGTCTCAGAGTCCGCCCAGTCATCGGGGAAGGCAATCCTGGAAGCCGCCCAGCTGCCGAAAGAATTCTGGCAGTTCCACTTCAGCTCAGCAAACTCAGTCCAGCCGCAGACGGTACCCTTGGTGTAAATAACATGGGTCTCATCGTCAGGTTCTCCGTTGGTAACAACGACATAGGTCTCCTTGCTGTCAGCCCAGTCAGGGGCACAGCCTACGGATATGACGTTGTAGCCAGTGCCGTAGCAGGACAGGTTCAGGCTGGTCCAGTTAGCCGGGTATCCGGCTTCACCGATGTAGTAGACATCGCCAGGAATCGTATCACTGTAGTAGCAGCTAGGTTGAGCAGGGGGAAGATCACCCGGGTGTGCCCAGGTGCCGATGAAGACAAACGGGTTGTCGTCGGCATCGTAGGTGACATCAAGGCTGGTGATGACCCGACGGAGACCGGGACCCGGCCAATCACAAATATCACACCCGCATAGTCCCTGTAACATTGTCTCCAGGGAGTCCTGGGCGAGGAAAGTCCAGGTGTCGCCGCCGTCATCGGTCTTATAGACGTAGCAGCCGTCAGTAGCATAGACGACGTCCTCGTCAATGCTGGAGCAGACCATGTCAAAGATTCTTCCGCCTTGAACGCCATCATCCGGGTCGGAGTATTTGGTCAGCGCCCAGGTGCGACCGCCGTCCTCGGACTTGAGTATCTCATCCGAGGCGCCGCCGATGTAGGCGTAGACATAGAGGTCGCCATTGATGGCTTCGGTTATCTCGCCGACTCGCTGTATATCAGGGCTGTAGAACCAGTCGCCATCAGCGCCCTCAACCGGGTAGTCAAAGGTGTACCATTCGTTGAGAGTCTCGTCCGGGCTGGCGGCAGCGGGAGCAGCGGCAAAGCCAGCAGTCAGGCTCAGCACCATCGCCAGGGTTACGGCTACACCCATTATCTTAGATATTTTACTTTTCATCGACCTTTTTATTCTCCTTTAAGAAATTGTATTTCTCCACAAGTAAAAGAACAATATCATCCCTTTTTGTGGAGATAAGATTGCGATTTTTTCCGTGGGCTCTTATTGAGCTTCCCCTTCGGGACTAATCCCTCCGGGACTTTACCATGGCATCACCTCCTTTTCCTGTGAAGTTATATACTATAATACCATGCTTGTCAAGGGTTGGTTCGCCAAATGGCGATAAGCACATAACTACTATACCACAAAACCGGCACTTGTCAAGTAGCGAATACGAAGAACAGCGCGAAAACTATCAAATCGGCCCTTCCGGTCAAGCGCTTCATTATCCCATACCGTGGAATACCGCACAATAACCTGGGTACCCTCAGGCTGGCTTGTCTCTTCGGTGTGGCGTCGTCTTTTTCTATACTACCGAGATTTCCAATTCAGACATTCTGCCTGTCCAATCATAGGCGTGCAGTCCGCTTCTTCGGCTCTCATCTTGGCACTAATTAGCTACCACTTCCTAGTTCTTGGTTTGCCTCCAACTACAATAGTAAGTCATTATCAAACGAGTCGCTTATTGTCGGCTTCTGCATCTGGCAGTTAGCCTTGGCGTAGTCAAAAGCCTCTTCAATGGTTACATCGGCGACACTTGGAAGATTATCGTAGGTATCAGCTTTGCTTGCTATCATCCCTTGCTCAACAAAGTAGTATGTAAACTGCCCGTTGTTTCCCCACAGACCCTCATATGCAGTGCCACCTTCAGTAGTTGCCATGTTAATGACCCGTCCCAGTGTCTCAAGGTCTGTCATTCCGCCAGACAGGCAGCTATCAAATACAAATATAATTCGCTTGGTGTCAAAGTCACTGAACCACTCTTTTAGTTGCCCGTCCCAAATGTAAATGAAGTTACCAGTCGGGCTACCATCATGGGTAACGATTGCCTCGTCAATCTTCTCTCTGTCACCATCGTCAGCCTGACCCCTAGCGCCATGCCCGCTAAAGAAGAAAATGACCTCATCGCCTGCAACTTCTCTGCCCCTAATATCAGTAAAAGCATCCCGAATTGCAGTGAAGCTTGCTTCCATGTTTTGGAGAAGGTAAACATTACCCGACTCGTACCCGTAGACATTTGTTAGGGCGTTATACATGTCCTGGGCATCATCGTCTGCATACTCAAGGTCGCTGTTTGAGCCGGGGTAGTCAGAAATGCCAATTACGATAGCGTATTTGTTAGCTCCTGTCCCCAGTTGCTCACCCAGCAAACCAGTTGCTGCTTGCTCTTCTGGCTACCGTAGACTTCGATCCGGATACCCTGAACCTGAAGAGCAAAGGCCAGGTGGTTACTGCCTACATTGAGCTTCCCAAGGGCTACGATGTAAAGCAGATTGACATCGCCAGCATCAGGCTAAACGGCTCAGTTCCGGCTCTAACTAAGCCCACACAAGTAGGTGACTATGACAAGGATGGGGTGCCAGACCTGATGGTGAAGTTCAATGGGGATGCCGTGCGTAGCAAGTTGACTGCTGGTAGTCAGGTAATAGTAACAATAACCGGGAAGGTCGCTGGGATTAGCTTTGAGGGGAGTGATATCATAAGAGTAATACAGAAGTAGCGCTCATCATTGCACAATCAGCCAGAATATTGGCCATGTTTTAGAGAGTCAAACCTCTATTGTCCCACCCAAAGCCGGAAGGGTGACATTGACTCCACTGCCACTTAGGTGCTCAATATAGAAGCTCGGATATTCACTGTGGACAGGGATGAGAACCTCAGGCCTTATCTCCTGAGCAATCCTTAGCAGGTCTGGGCCGCAGGCATGGCCCGAGGCATGTAGCCCCTTCTCACCATCAGGTATTTGCCATTCACCGTTACTTTCTACCGGTAGGCCAAAACCCCTGAGCCCGTAGTGCTTAAGCCAGTTATGCAGACGGCGGAAGTCAATCTCTTGCTCTTCATCGTGAGGCTCGCTGGAGCTGTAAACGTAGAGGCCGCCCGGTTTAGGGCAAATGCTGGGCAATTCATTTAGATCAAAGAAACTAAAGCAAAGAATAAATTGGTCTTGCGCTGATTTTACATCGTCAGCCAAGACAGTCTTGCCGTCATATTCCTTAAAGATGTTTCGTAGCCAGTGAGCCGGGCTCCTACTAGCGGTTGTTTCCTGGTAAATGAAGAGGCTGTCTTCCCACGCGATGTCTGGTGTTTCCGGTTCAAGGAGACGCATAGTCTTTAGAAGGTATGCATCCTTGGGCAGTATCGCCAGTTTCCTACCCGTATCCTTAGCAATCTGTAGAAAGGTAAGTAAGCGGTCTACATCTCGGGGAGAAAAGTCAGCAATAACGAGACCGCTTGAGTTAACGATAGCCTTTAGCCCGTTTTCATATACTTCATGCTCGGCAACATTTGCCTTACGGAGGACATTGGTTCCCTCTAAGACAAGCACCTTGGGGTGAAGCCGCGCCGCTTCCTCGATGAATCTCTGGGTAAGCTCAGCCCGTTTGCCATGTAGCCGCAGGTCACCACTATAAATGAACCAACCCGAGTTGGTCTCAATACCCCAGGCGCAGGCACCGGGGATAGAGTGGTCAACAGGAAAGCAGCCCAGATTAAAACTACAGCTACTATGACCAGATAGGGGACAGGAGACAAGCTCTTTCTGTTTAGCCGTTTTCTCCCAGAAACCCCGGTTCCAGAATTGAATTGCCTCCGGACTCAGGACTTCCCGGTCGGTGTTGGCAATGCAAAATTGCCGCTGCTGTTTTGCCGAGCTACTGGCAAGGAAGGCTGCCTGTTTCCAGTCGGTAGGGCATTCGCGCATAGTAGGGTTGAAATAACACACCTGTTGGTCAAAGTCAGATTTTCCTGAATCCTGCATTGCTTTGGCGATAAATGCTGTCGTCACAGTTGTGTATACTGGGACATTATCTCTTAGGAAAGAAATGTGCCCCGAGTGGTCAAGATGAGCATGAGACAGCAGCACCCCATCTAGCTGGGCAAGCTTGCGATAAAGGGTGGCATCTTGAAACTGCTGCCAGAGCCCTGGTGTTGCCAGGTCATCCCGGTAAATCCCCTCAAGGGGTGGGATTAAGCCCATCGTCAAAGGGTCAAGTAGCCCGGCACCGCCACGAGGTTTTAGGTACTCCTCGTAAAACAGCTTATGTCTCTTGTAGGGAAAACCGAAATCCAGGAATAGCCTCTGGTCTCTATCCTCCAGGAGTATCTTGTTTCCGCCAATCTCATTGATGCCGCCGTAGAATGTGAGCCGTGCCATAGATTCCCCCCTAGATGGATTTATATCGCTGTTGGTGGGTCATGGTAACACCTTTCGATTACTCTCAGTCTAGCGCAATAGTAGAAGGATGACAAGGGGATAATTGGTAGCCCACGAGGGAAGAGCTACATAGGGCCACATTTCATCGGAAAGTGTGATGGTGTCACACTTTTACGGTTGCAATGTCTCAGGCCTTTACCTCCTAATCAGGGAATAGCCGGCACGGCCCACACCCGTATAGGCTACCACACGACAGGCGATTGATAAAGGGGGCACAAAAGTTGACGACAAATTGGCGACAAACTAAAAAACACCAGATGTCACCAAAAGGTACATCAGCTTCAAAACGGCTTTCTGCCAACTGACACAAAAGTTCTAATTTGTATCTAACGGCATAGGGCGGCATACCTGCCCCAGAATTACGAAACCGCTGCTCTACCCCTGAGCTACGCTGGCATGTGAAGCTAAGTTACGGAAAGTTGGCGACAATTTGGCGACGGAATTTTTATTGACCCCCGCGGGAAGTACCTCATCCAATAGCGCCATAGCATCGCTTTGCATCCCCTCAATTATATGGCTGTAGACGTCCATTGTAAAGGCTACTGGAGCTATCTCCTTGACTTCCGTAACGGCTTCTGGGAGCACCCGATAGACAACTTCAGGTCTCATTACGCCTGCCTCACCATAACCAGATTCAAGGACTAAAGGATATTGTCCCATGTCCCAAAGGGTAACTATAACCAAAAACAAACCGAGAAAGGGGGTGATATTGTGCCAAAGCCGATATGCTGTGAGGACGAGATGAGCTTCCTGATGGACAACAAGGTTAAAGAAGCCTTCGAGTGTCTTCACTGTGGCAAATTAGTGGTGAGGGATAAGCGAACCGGAGAGGAAACCTGGTACGCTGAGATTTTCAGCCCTCACGATGTAATGAAACCTAAGGAAAGGAGGTGACAATTGAATAAGCCCACCATTGAGAAAGGCATTTCTGATATTGTGGGTGTCTTCTCCGACCCTATCGTCGTCTTTCCCGGCGGCTGGGGAGATACACTTCCCGAGTGGCTAAAGAATGCCATTACCCTAGAGAGACTGGCGATGAACATGAAGGCACTCAAGGGGAAAGAGATGACCGCAACTGATGCTGAAGCCTGTGCCTATCTCTATACGGCTGCCTTGACTCAGCCGATGGACCACGACTGGGGGCAAATCTACTTATACATCGCTACCCAGACCTACAGGTGTTGGGGTAAGAATGAGATGCCAGCGGATATCGCCGTGGACTCGTTAAATGATGAACAAATGAGGGAGCTTCAGCGGCTTAAGCACTGGCTCTACCAAAAGCGCACCCAGATAAGGCTAGACAGGGACAGAGCTGAGAGGCGGCAGAAGAGGGAGGAAAGAAGCAGCCAAGACGAAGGCAGCACAGCCTGCTCTGTTTGACTTCTAGTATATCATTAGAGGTACATCACCGGGGGTGTGGGGTCGAATCCCACACCCCCTTTTTGAATTAATCTCATCGGTCTATTTAATCTTGGCGTGTTATTCACACGGTGCTGGGAACAAACATCCCTGCTTTTTTCTTGAATTTATTCACAGAGTTAATCTCGATTCCCAATACTTTAGCAATATTGAACTTAGCCTCGATCCCCTTTGGACGACCTGGGAGCTGGACAACACAGCCTAGACCAAGCTCCTCTCTTACTCTAGTCATCACTGTGGAGTCAGAGAGGTCGCGAACGGAAACCTTCAGTTTGTTGGCTACGTACTCTTTTGCCTTTTCGATTTTCATGCTGCGGGACATTTCCATACGTGCCACTAGATCTCCAGCGGTACGCACCCCACCCATGCCTGAAGCAAGAGAGTGAGTACAAGCCATACCAGCTATGTCTCCCACACCTACCTACAACCCGTCCGCCCGAGCGATCTCCACCACGGCTGTTGAACCCCTGGATACAGCGTCTATAGCTATAATCGGGGTCAGGGGACTGCCTCCAACCCCCATCCCCATATTAGGATGAACTGGTATCTCCGCATTCTCCACACAGGGCTTTACAAAAGTAAGGACACGAGCCATATTCCAAGCACACGACCTACGAGTATTGGTATTCACTACCGGCCCGAAGATATTAACTCCGGCTTTCTCTGCCAATTTAACCTGTTGATGAGGGTATAGACCGGCTAAGCGCACTCCGTCATAGGTCAGCCCTCCATGTATCCCCAGGATAAATTCTCCGGCCATTCCCATCTCTATGAATATACCGGGGTGCTTTTTCCTCAGGATCTCAGATGCTCGCAATGCGGCTAAAAAGTCCGCATCTCCAAATGCTCCCGTAGTATCAAAATTGACACCATCGGCTCCAGCCTCATACATACCGCTTGCTATATAAACCATATCTTTAGTAGCAACCTCAACAATTTCTTCACAGGAAGCTCTGGCCTCTTCTACCTTTCCCGAGGTTAACAGTTCTGTCGGGTTAGGGAAGCCTCCATCAGGCTGAGTATAGGCACCTAAATTCGGCATGGCTCCGTAATATATAGGAATAATGGTACTTAATAAAGTTTGCTCCATGTCTTCTTGCTCGTCAGCTAGAATGTTTTTTGCTGGCTTAAAACTGTAATCAACATGGCCGAAATCCATAGTATCAGAGCCTAACAGCCTCTCATAAATCTCAGTGCACAGCCTTCTGCCAATGTCTAGCCCATGTCCTGCTCCACCTGATACTCCTACATTTAGTTTAAGGGTGCCACCATCGTGACTGAGAACAACTTCATTTCCCGGCTCCACGCTGACAAACCTTCGAGGGAAACTGTAAATATCAAACAAGTGCTTTATCTCGTCTTCAGAGAGAGGAGGAACTTTAGCTCTTTTAGCAGCATCTTTAGTTCCCTCTTCTATATCTCTCTCCAGTTCAGCATCGGTCATCTCGTGCAAATAACCGTCTCCAAAACGCTGCAATATCTTTCCCACTGCAATCACCTCCTTTCACTACTTTGGAATCAACATTCAGCTCCACCTATGGAGAAAGGCAAAGTAGAGAAACTACCAATGTAATTGTTACTTTGCAGAGATACCTCCGTCTACTATGAAATCTGCTCCGGTAACGAATTTGGATTCATCAGAAGCATACAGCTAGCTGCTCCCGCGTTAGCCGCTGTCTGTATCGCAGTTTGTAAATCCATTCTCTAGTTTAACCTCAATAACGTTTACCAGCCTCAGCTTACATAATAAGGGGGCGGCAAACAATACCGCCCCCTTATTATGCTGTTTTTACTTGCGCTGGTAATACATCTGCCCGCGGGCTTCAACGACTGGGATTACTATGTCCTTGCGAGTGTCGAACCAGTGCTCGTAGTCCATGCTGATGAAGATGCGCTTGTCCATGGCTGCGAGGTCAAACTTACAGAGTGGAATAGTCGTTGAAATCATGTTATCAATACCCTGTATGTCCTTGCCAGACATACAGCCTGGACCGATGACAGTAGGGAATGACCCTCCTGCTCTCAGGGTTTGCATTATCTCATCGTTGCTGGGGAAATCTTCGCCCTGGTGCGTCAGTCCCCACGTCTGTGCTCCCCAGCACCACGGCGTAAAATCGACCACGTGGTCCCAGTCAATCCCGGTCTCGTGGCGTTTAACGTCCTCAGGAGCTCCCGGACCATATCTGGCGTTCCATAGCCTAGTAAACGCGTGCGGCCATGAGGGCTCACCCCACCACGGGTCCGACATAAGGGGGTAGCTGTCTATACCCAAGCATTTGGCAGCGTACTCGGGAGGAACCCTCTGCAGGTTGGCTTCCCAGTCAACGTAGTTCTGCGTAATTGGGCCCTCCCAACCCTGCAGGTAAAGCTGTTCCCAGAGCAGGGTTTGGAATGTGGGGTAGCAGAGGCCGAGGCTGATGCAGTCAGGGTTGCTCGCTATCATGGCAGTTGCTACCGGGGCGAAGTCGGTAGTCTCCAGGGAGAAGTGCTTGTCATAGACTATCTCCCAGCCCTCGGCAATGGCACCTCCTACCTCAAATGCCTGGTAGACGCGGCCGATGTAGTCATCCTGGGCGGTTATCGCATACCTCAGCTTTCTCCCCAGTTCGTCAGGTCCGGGCAGAAAATTTTTGACTATGAGCGGTCGGAGCATCTCAAGTCTCAAGGCAACATCCCCGCCAGCAATACAATATGGTCTGTCGGGGTTGATATCGCAGACACCAAGGGTGCTATAGACTACCTTCTGCTCGGTGAGGTAGGGATGCACAGCGTCGGAGCAGCCGCCGCCAACGGCCGCGACAAATTTAACATTATTGTCCAGCACCAATTTCATGACACCCTGAAGCGCCTTACTGGGAATAGCCTCGTCGTCGAATTCATACATCTTCAGCGGATATCTCGTCCCACCAACGAGGAGACCACCGGTCTTATTCACGATATCAATAAAGATGTTCATTCCGCAGATTCCGGGGAGTCCCCATCCGGCGTCCGGTCCCGACAGTGGGGCGCAGAAGCCAACGTTAATCGTAGGTCCTATAGGGTACTCTACCCCTGGCTCGTTGGAATTGACTAGTTGGCCTAATATAGTCAGTTCATCATCGGTAAGCCCTCCGGCTGCTGGAGCTCCAGGTGTTACTGGTGGTGTTACAGCGGTTGGTTGCCCAGGTAGACAGCCAGTGAAAAACGCTACTACCATCGCCGCTATCAACGAGATGGGCAGCACTAATTTAAGAAATCCTTTCTTCTTCACCCAAAAACCTCCTTCTCTAAAATTTCTACGTCCTTTCTCAATATTACTTATTACATAATAAGACCTCCTTAGGTAGCTGTTCGTAATTATGGACCTCGCCCCATACCCAGTTGACCACCATCTATGTAGATAGTCTGTCCGGTCAAAAAATTAGATGCATCAGAAGCGAGGTAAAACGCTAAAAGGGCAATTTCTCGTGGCTCAGCCAATCGCCCCATTGGAATTGCAGCGAGAACCCATGCTGCTGCTTTTGGGTCCTCTTTCATAATTTTTTCCATCATTTCAGTCCTTGTGTTACCGGGGCCAATAGCATTCACGCAAATGTTAAACGGAGCCCACTCTGAAGCCAGGCAGCGAGTAAACATGCTCAACGCTGCTTTGCTAGTACAATACGGGGCCCAGTAGGGGGTACCCAGGTCAGCACTACCGGAGCTGATATTAATGACTTTGCCCTTCTTCTGCCGCAACATGTGAGGTCCGACTGCTTGGGCAAAGAGAAGAGCGCTGGTCAAGTTGGTGGCTATAACCTGATTCCATTCTTCTGGAGTTAGTTGCTTATCCCAATTATCCGTTAGCTCCCATCCGGGGAATTTTGCCCCAGGAATGAAGACAACCGGCTTCTCAGGGGGACCAATGCCAGCGTTATTGACTAGGATATCAATTTTGCTGAATTGTGAGATGGTCTGCTCTACGGCTCTTCTTACCTGATCTTCCTTGGTTACATCCGTAGGTATGGCCAGAGCTTTTTGTCCCAACTTACGGATCTCTTCCGCTGTTTGTTCTATCTGCTTTGCGGTGCGGGCGATGACAACGATATCTGCCCCACCCTCAGCCAGCACTAAAGCGATAGCCTTGCCAATACCCCGTCCGGCTCCGGTAACAATGGCTAGCTTGCCCTCAACACTGAGTTCTTTGGGGACCATTCCAAACTTTCCCTCCTCGCCAACACTGATACTGTTTGGCCTCCCCTAAGCTTGAATCAGTTAAATGCCCGACACCCCTAAGTTGCCAATAACTCGTCTTAGAAAGTCAATTAACAAACACCCTCTACTGTGACCTACAGCCCATACCCAATTTCAATCCCACCACCTCGAGAGCAAGGCATGATTTGATTATCTAAAAACTATCACTAACACCACTATAACTTATTTAATATCTTTTAGCACAGAATAAATCAGGTCAACTGCTTTATCTGCTTCCGCCTGAGTTATTATACACGGTGGACCAAAATGCAACCGGTCACCATAGATAGAACTGGTAACACGGGCGTAAATGCTCTTGTCCAGAAGCCGTTGCCTTATCTCAAGCATTTTCCCTAGGCCATATCTAGCCTTGGTGGCCTTGTCAGCAACTATCTCTAATGAAAGCATCAAGCCCAATCCACTATCATCACCTACATGGGGAAGTGGCAAGAGCTCCTTTTGAAAACGCTTTTTAACATGCTGACCTACCTTAGCCGCATTCTCAGCTATCTTCTCCTTAATATAGACATCGATGGCAGCACTTGAAGTAGCGCAGCCGACAGGATTGCCAGATTGAGTCATGCCATGCAGGAACATATTACCCACGAATGGCTTGTACACTTCGTCAGAAACACCTACCGCGCCGAAGGGTATGTAAGCGCTGTTAATCCCCTTTGACATGAGCAGAATATCGGGCCTAAGATTCCAGTGCTCAAGGGCAAGCATCTTGCCTGTCCGGCAAAAGCCACTCATAACCTCATCTATAATGAGTAATACATTGTGGTCTTTACATATCTTGGCTACCATGGGGAAGTACTCCGGCGGTGGTGAGATATAACCGCCAACACCTTGCTCTGGCTCGGCAATAAAGACAGCAACGCTAAATTCCCCCTCCTGGTCAATAGCAGTCTCAAGGAATTTAGCACATCGGATGCCACAATCAGGGTAGTTAAGGCCGAAGGAGCACCGATAGCAAGTGTAGGAAGGTATGCGAACTATGTAAGGAACCTCGGGACCAAGTTTCTCCCGCATCGGCCACTCCCAGGTAAGGCTCCCGGTGAAAAGCAAGGAACCATGGTAACAATTAGCCAAGCAGATGATTTTACACTTATTTGCCTGACCGATAAAATTCCAGTATTTCTTGGCAATTTTAAAGCCTGTCTCAACAGCTTCTGAGCCACCGGAACAGAAGAAGAAATGGTTTATATTCTCGGGAGTAATCTTAGCTAGCTTCTCAGCACATTCAATCACCGCTACATTGCTAAACGGGGGCATAGTTGAAGCATATGCTATCCTGTTCATCTGCTCCGTTGCAGCATCAATTATCTCCTTGCGACCATAGCCCAAATTCACACAATCTGATTGGGAAGAGCAGACATCTATGTATTCCTTGCCCTCAGTGTCCCATAGCATGACACCTTTGCCCTTTTCCCAAATTACCTCTATCCCAGCTCCAACTACTCCGAAGTGATGGAATACATGCTTTGAATCACTTTTAAGAAGTTCCTGTGTTCGCTTGCCAACCATTGTTAATCCTCCCTTTTATTCTATTGTTTTCTTGCAACCCTCAAGAGGTAGCCACTCAACCAGCAACAGAATTAACTAGATATCCCCCTGCCGTTTTGTCCGTCTCTACTTTACTCACCGCCTCGCCGTAATCCCAGGCTCATAAGGAATATATTCTAAGCCAAGCGATTCAGCAACGAATCTATTAGTGACTTTGCCTTCAAACACATTTAGCCCTCCCCTCAATGCTTCGTCAGACCTTAGAGCTTCTTGATAACCCAAATTCGCTAACTTTAACGCATAAGGTAGGGTGGCATCGGATAAGGCAATAGTGGAGGTTCGAGGAACAATTCCCGGCATATTGGTAACACAGTAGTGGATAACACCATCAGTAATATAGATAGGGTCACTATGTGTTGTAGGATGGGTAGTTTCGATACATCCCCCTTGGTCTACGGCAACATCAACAATAACCGCCCCCGGTTTCATAGTCTTGACCATGTCTCTAGTAACCATAATAGGCGCCCTTGCACCTTTCTGTAAGACAGCCCCAATGACTACATCTGCTTGTTTAACAGCACTAGCAATATTATATGGATTTGAAGCTACTGTCTCAAGACGGCCTTGAAACACTTCGTTTAGGCAAGACAAACGCCTCATGTCTTTATCAACAATGATAACATGAGCCCCTAAGCCGAGAGCGATCCTGGTGGCACTACTGCCGACGATACCAGCGCCGAGAACGACCACCTTGGCAGGTGGTACCCCGGTAATACCGCCGAGTAACTTCCCACAGCCCTGATGCGTTCTCCATAGATAACAAGCTGCTATTTGAGTAGCTAGTACTCCAGCAACCTCACTCATTGGACTGAGCAGAGGCAGAGAGCCATCAGGTAACTCTACTGTCTCATAGGCTATTGCAACCACTTCCCTATCCATAAGGGCAAGTGTAAGTTCTTTGCTAGTGGCCAAGTGAAGGTAGGCGAAGAGAATTTGGTCTTTCTTAAGTAATGGGTACTCACTAGGGATAGGTTCTTTGACATGGTAAATCATATCCGCTCGGTCCCAGACCTCCTCAGCCGTGCTCACTAAGGTAGCTCCGGCCTCAACATACTCTTCATCGGAAAAACCGCTCCCATTTCCAGCCGTGGCTTGCACCAACACTTGGTGCCCAGCCTTAGTAAGAGCTCCTACTGACATAGGTAGAGCAGCAACTCTATACTCATCAGTCTTTACTTCCTTAAGAACACCGACAATCATTTATGGCCTCGTATTTCTAGGAGGTAGATATTAACCATTTCGGCATCGGCGCTGGGGGACGCCGGTAGTGTCCCCCAGCAGAGCCGAAGAAAGGAGGGAAGGATGAAGAAGTTGGTCGTAGCATTTATTGCTAGTATTGTCATTGCTTCTCTTTGATTTGTTGCCACGGTTATCATAATGGCCAGATGTAACTCAGTTTTTACGAATCCCAAAAAATTACCACCACTTTATCAAGGATGCCATCATTTGTCAAGGCGTCTACGGTCTAAAAATCTGCGAAAACCGTATGAATTGGAGTAGCCAATTGATTGCGAAATGCGAACTTAATTTGCTTCAGCTTGCGTTTTATTCGGCTCTTTTTTTGAGAGCTGCTCGGAATCGTAAACTGTGGTATAATATTAAAAGTAAAAAGTTACTATGAGGGCGAGATGATTGACGAGTTTGATCACAGGCTCATAGAGGAGCTACACAAGGACGGAAGAACAAGCTATACAGACCTCGCTAGGAAGTTGGGAGTGGTTGAAGGCACAGTAAGGACGAGGGTAAAACACCTTCTACGGAGGAATATCCTAGAGATAGTGGCCTTGCCTAATTTGAGCGAGCTGGGCTACAGGTTGACAAGCATTATCGGGCTCCAGGTCAGGATGGCAGACTTGAGAAAGGTAGCGGATGCTCTAGCTAAAAATCCAAACGTATGCTACCTGGCCTTTGTCACTGGCAGGTATGACCTTATGGCCATAATCGTGACCCGGTCACACAAGGAGCTTTCCGACTTTATTGAAAATGAAATCTCCGCCATCCCTAGCATTCTAAGAAGCGAAACCTTTGTCAACCTGGACGTGATCAAAGGCAAGTCCTCGGGAATAGATACTAGCCAACTGATTAGTAACCTCAACGTTTCTTTGCTGAGGGAGGAACAGAAGAGACGATAGTAAGAGTGTCGATTGCGCATGGACACACCGGGAAAGCGCAATCGGCAAAATCAGTAATCTCCTACACCGACGAGGAGCTCTGTTCTCAGCTCGTACATAGTGATTATTTTCATCATTCGCCCATAAGCAATAACCTCAACAGATCTTGGTTCTTTTTGCTTTGGTGCAGCCTTTTACGATTAGTGGCATGATTATGCCTACAGACTTTGCTAGCGACAGGACGACCGTTTCATTATCAACGTACTGCACGTTGGGCGAACTCGCGACAAAGGGCAACCAATATATGGGACTTCACGAGAAGGAGCCGCGAAGCATTTCCCTACAACAAGTGCTTGTCCAAGCATACTCAAGGTATGGGGTAGCGTGGACCACAGTGAGAGTGACTATGGCTGTAGCTCACCGTACACAATTCATCACATTGTTCAGCCAACTAGCACCAGTAGTGTGATATGTTGATCGGTCTGTGGTAAGATATGATACGCGACATGTAAAATCCTAGAAGATGATTTACAGTAATCGACATGATAAGGAGATTGTGTCTAACGAAACTATAGGGCATTTGAAGCACTTGATATTCCACTAACCAAAATTAATCTATTCTTTGGGCCAAACAACTCTGGCAAGCCTGCAATCTTGAGCGCACTCAGTCTTCTCTCCCAAACGCTGGATAGCGCCGATCGGGAGGTAGCGCTACCCTTGAATAGCAAGCTCGAGGATTTGGGCGCTTATGAGGACATTGTATATGGTAATGATACGCGACGACTGTAGTCCAGTCTGTGGAACTGAGCAGCCCTCAGGGTCACACTTTTCTGAGTACACGAGTGGCTAAGAAGGGACCAGATCAGCTCATCGAGAAGGTAAGCCAATATTCCATTCCGGTCTATGAGGAGGCAAAGGCATGACATACAAAGTCACCAAGATTACTAACATTGATAGGATTGAAGAGATTATAGAAAAGGCACCTATCTGTCGTCTTGGTTTAGTGGATGATGATGAGCCATATATAATTCCTGTCTGTTTTGGCTATGAAAGAGGTGCCCTTTACTTCCACGGTAATTTAAAGGGGCGGAAGGCTGAACTTATCAAGAAGAACAATAAAGTCTGCTTTGAAGTGGATATTGATGTAAAATTAGAAAAATCTAAGGATCCCTGTGATTGGTTGATGAAAGGAAAGAGTGTCGTCGGGATAGGAAGAGCCTCTATTCTAGAAGATGATCAAGAGAAACGCTATGCCTTGAGGTTGATTATGCGACACTATAGTGAAGGTAACTTCGACTTTTTAGAATCGGCACTTGCCTCTGTCTTAGTAGTAAGGATTGATATTTCAAGCCTTACCGGCAAGGAAATAGTATAGTAGCCAGCATCTTTCAATCTGGAGGGGGATGGACAGGTAGCGTCAACTGCGATGAAAGGTGAGACACAATTCATCGGAAAGTGTGATTGTTGCCGATAGATGTCCAGACGCTTACTGACAGCGATCACCCAACAAAAGAGAATATTGTTACCCAGCAAAACCAGGCCTCTTCACCCAGACAATACCCCCTAGCCGTTGGGCACAGGTGTAGCGCTAACCGCTGGCATCTCTTATGCAGCAGATACCGCAGAGGTTTCGCCTGTGGAAGACGGCACTTCAGAATAAAGGCCGGTCCGAATGTAGGGAGGTGCCCCCTCCCCCCTCCCCCTCAATAAGCCCAAGACGGCTCCAAAAAAGGCTGCCTGCATAGCAAGGGAGTGCAGAAAACCGCATGACTAGCTGCATAGCTGGAACGTGCAGTTTTGTGCCATTGACCGCATATTTGGTGTACCCCCAGTGCAACAAGCAAAGTGCCGGCCAAGTTATCAGTCAAAGACGGGAGAGCAACAGCACCGAAAACATCTTTCTTTCAGACATAAAAAGGTGGCAGTGGACTCCTCAAAGCCGTCAGCCACTTCAGCCCCATGTAGGCAGTTCTGATGGCAGATTGATAAATGGTGACCCGCGTCGCTCGAACTTGACAAAGTTGTGCACAAGTGCTATGTTTTAATATATGAAGAAAAAGAGGTCAAAACCAGCAGTTGGTGTGAGAGTAGACCCTGACATTTTGCACAGAGCGCGTGTTAGGGCTGTGATGCAAAAGAAAACGCTTGGGCGGTGGCTAGAAGAAGCAATAATCAACAAGCTTGAGAGCGAAGAGAAATCAAGTAAGGAGGTCCAAGAATGAGATATAAATATCGGGGAACAGAGGGGTGCCTGCCTCGTGATGCTGATTCCGTATCTAAATCCGAGTCGTCTAGCTTTGAGGGTGGGGAGACTGCTTGGAAGGCAGGGACTCTGCCAACTGAGTTACTCCCGCTAAATCGTATCTATTTTAAGCTCTAAATCCCCGTTTGTCAAAGAGAGGTGCCTACTTTAATAGAATCTAGCCTAGGGAGACCTGGGGAAAAAGTGGCGTTATCCCAGCCGGTTGCCCTTCCTGAGATTGACATTTTTAATAAACTCAGCGGCGCTGATTTTGCCAGCGCCGGCGGGTTGAACTCGCTTGACTATGATACTGCCATCCCGGCAAGCAACAACAAACCCCTCCTCATTGATAGAGGTGACCTCACCGGGGGTAACTGCTGGGGTAGATTTTACCAGCTCAGAATCGAAGATTTTCAGTTTTTGTCCTTGCCAAGTTGTGCTTGCTCCGGGCTGAGGATTAGTGCCCCGAATCAGGTTATAGACCTCTTGGGCAGGCTTAGTCCAGTCAATGATACCATGCTGCTCACGGCATAATGGCTCATAGGTTGCCTGGCTATCATCCTGTGGAATGCGGGGTGCCTTTCCCTCTTTGATTAACTGGATTGCCTCCACTAATGCCTCCACCCCCATAGGGTACAATTTATTGAAGAACAGGGAACCCACGGTATCATCGGGGAGGATATCGACTTTTCTCTGGAGTAGTATCGGACCAGTATCGATGCCCTGGTCGGGCCAGATTATAGTTAAGCCGGTCTTGGTCTCCCCTTGAATTATAGGCCAGTTCAAGGCGCTACCGCCTCTATGCTTGGGCAACAGTGATGGATGATACATGATTGTCCCCAGCTTGGGGCAGTCCAGTATGGCTAAAGGCACGATATCAGAGATGAAGGCCATCACCCCTAGGTCTGGCTTGTAGCTGGCGATACTTTCACAAACGCTGGCATCCTTCATATGCCTCGGCTGATGGAAAGGAATGCCATTTGTATCTGCTAATTCCTTAAGGAGTGCTGGCTTCTCAGGGTCAGCGCCAAGGGCAAAAACCGCCACCACCTCTTCCCTTTTAAGAATAGCTTCAAGGACTTTAGACCCAAGTGAAGGATGAGCTATCAAGACTATGCGCATCGCCTTTTACTTTAGCGTAGAGCTCAGCCGCTTTGAAGGAACTCCTGACTAGAGGCGCGGCGGCAACTTCAATAAATCCTATCTCCTTGCCTATGTCTCTATATCGGGAAAACTCCTCGGGGGGGACAAACCTGACCACAGGATGATGCTTGGGAGAAGGCTGTAGGTATTGACCGAGGGTAAGCAAGTCACAGTTGGCTTCCCTTAGATCTTTCATAACCTCCACTACCTCTTCCTTGGTTTCGCCCAAGCCTACCATTAGACCAGATTTGGTAATTATTTCCGTGTTTAGGTTTTTCACCATAAACAGAAGTTCTAAAGAACGGCTGTAGTCCGCTCTCGGCCTGACGTCTGGATAGAGGCGGGGGATCGTTTCCACGTTATGGTTTATTACTTCAGGATGAGCTTCTACTACTGCCTTAAGGGCTTCAGCGGAACCACGGAAATCGGGAATGAGAACCTCAACTATAGCCCCACTTCTATTTTCACGAAGTATGTTAATTACCCTGGCAAACTGGGAAGCGCCACCATCAACAAGGTCGTCTCTGGTGACGGAGGTTATGACGATGTAGCTCAGGTTCAGTTTCTCCGCCGCCTCAAGTAAGTGGCGGGGCTCTGCCTCATCTACAGGAAGAGGGTGCCCCTTCTCTACCGCGCAAAAAGTACAGCGTCGGGTGCAGATGTTTCCCAGAATTAGAAATGTCGCCGTTTTCCGAGAGAAACACTCTCCGACATTGGGACAATGGGCGCTTTTGCAGATGGTATGCAAGCTTAACCCATCTAAAAGCTGTTCCATGGTCAACATAATTTTGGGGTCAGCTGGCTTCTGTTTAAACCAAAACGGCAGTCTTCCTTTCATAAGCAGCTCCTGCCAATATATCTGAACCCGGTTCCATTTGGGCGTTAAAAACTTCCGAAAAACGGGCTAATAGCTTTTCTATTACCGCTTCTATTGATACGTCCTGAGAAAGTAGACTGGAGATGGACGTGGCTTTCCTATCGTTGAAGCCGCACGGGTTTATCAGTGAGAATTGCTCAAGGTCTATGTTTACATTGAGGGCGAATCCATGCATACTAACCCATTTGCTTATACGGAGCCCCATGGCAGCAATCTCCTCACCTCTTACCCAAACCCCAGCATGGCTGCTATCTCTACTGGCAGTTATAGAAAAGTCGTTTAGCGTTCTTATGATTACTTCCTCAAGGTCACGAAGATATTGGTGAACATCCATCCCCCGCTGTCTGAGGTCAATAATGGGATAAGCCACTAGTTGGCCCGGGCCGTGGTAGGTAACGTCACCCCCCCTGTCGATGAAGAATAAAGATACTCCGGCTGAGGCTAATTGGGCTTGAGAAGCGAGGACATTTTCCAATTTACCAGATTTACCGATGGTGATGGTGGGGGGGTGCTCCAGGAGGAGAAGTGTATCTGCTATCTCATTGTTAACTCTCTGACAGAGGAGCTGTCTCTGCAGATGATAGGCTTCACTATACGTTATTAACCCAAGCTGATAAACAATACAAAGCATTCCTCTACCAATCTTACCTTGCTCGAAGTATCATACCACGATTCTATTTCAAAAGAGGCTAGTAGCCCAGGGACTAATACAGACCTAATATCTAAGCCTGTCTTCCTATTCTATGAAATGTTGCTCTTTTCTAGACTAGCAAAAGTCCCGGGGGTTTCCATTAATTGGGTGGCACTAGTCATAAACTGGGCTGCCACGGCACCGGTAAATACCCGGTGGTCATAAGTAAAGTAATACGTCATAATAGGTCTGATTACAATCTTACCATCTCTGACTACAGCCCTGTCGGTAATGCCTCCGGTTCCTAGAATTGCCGCCTCTGGCTGGTTTATGATAACGGTCTCAAAGCGGTATCCCCCACCGAGCGCCCCCAGGTTGGTAATGGTGAAGGTTCCGCCGGTAACCTCGTCAGGCATCACTTTTCCTTCTCTTGCTTTCTGGACTAGACTCCTTACTGTCTTACTTATCTCCACCAGCGATTTCTTATCGGCATCCTTTACTACCGGGACAATGAGCCCCTCTTCCAAGGCAGTGGCAACCCCAATATTTATATTCTCCCAGATTTTAATCTCGTTATCTATAAGACTGGCATTAACTATCGGGAGTTCTTTAAGTAATCTGGCAGCTACAAATACGAATAAGTCGGTATAGGTGATTCTGGTACCCAGAGCCTTTTCCTTGGCAACCAGGCCTTGGCGTAACTTGACCATCTCAGTCATGTCAATCTCACCCATGAGTGTAAGCTGGGCTGAGATTGATAGACTGCGGTGCATGTGTTCGGCGATTACTTTCCTCATTCCCTTGAGGGGGATTACTGATTTCACTCTTCTACCCTGGTAAACTTCGGGGGTTACTTCAGGGGTTACTTTGGCTTTCTTCTTCGCCTCTATTTCCTTCTCAATATCCTCCCTAACAATCCTCCCCCCCGGGCCGGTGCCAGTTATGGTGGTGATATCTATCACGTGCTCCTCCGCCAGCTTACGAGCCACCGGGGATATTAGAATACGCTCCTTAGCCTCAGCCTCGACGGCAGGTGGTGCCTCGGCTTGCGCAGCTTCCGCTGGAGGCGCTTCTTTAACTTCAGCAGCCTTAGTTGCTCCCTTTGGTTTTTCCTTTTGAAGTGCCGCTAATTCTTCCTTTGTTTTAGCGATAACACCGACCACTGTGCCTATCGGTACTTCCAGTCCCTCTTTAACCAAAATGTGAAGGAAGCCTGAAACCTCAGCCTCAATGTCATGCCTAATTTTCTCCGTCTCTACCACTAAGACGACGTTGCCTTGTTCAACTGGCTCACCTTCCTTTGCCTTCCACTCAACCAGTGTAAGCGGTGCTGTGCTCATCCCAAGCTTGGGCATCAATATCTGAACTGCCATTCTTCTACCTCCAGAAACATTTTAATGTTATATTAGCATTATAAAACAAACTACATAACCTCGGTTACCGCCTTGATCAAGTCTTCCTCGCTTGGCATCCAGAATTTCTCCAGGACTGGGCTGAAGGGGATAGGTGTATTAGGGGCACAGACCCTTCTTATTGGCGCATCAAGGAAGTCAAACGCCTCCTCAGCTACCATGGCAGCAATTTCGGCGGCGGCGCTGGCACTCTTAGGCTCTTCATCCATAATCACCAGCCTACCCGTCTTTTTGACTGAGTCAATGATAGCCTGCTTATCAAGAGGCACTAAGCTTCGGGGGTCAACAACCTCTATGCTTATGTCCTTTTCTTGAAGCTTGTCGGCGGCAGCCAGTGCCCGGTGAACCATAAGCGCTATTGCCACCACGGTAACATCACTACCCTCCCTCTTGATATCTGCTTTTCCCAGGGGTATGGTGTATTCTTCCACCGGTATCTGGCTGGTTTCCCTGCTTAAAAGCAGCACCTTGTGTTCCAGAAATATCACCGGATTATCCTCTCTGATGGCTGACTTAAGCAAGCCCTTAGCATCATAGGGAGTTGAAGGGGCTACAATCTTAAGCCCTGAGATATTCATCAGCCATCCGAAGAGGCATTTAGAGTGCTGGTGAGCAGCCGATAAGCCGGCACCAATGTAGGCAGTGATGGTCAGCGGTAATTTTGTCTTTCCGCCATACATGTATTTCATTTGAAGCTGGTTTATCAGCTCATCCCCACACACCCCCAAAAAATCATCAAAGTACAAATATGCGATTGGTCTCATCCCGGTGGCTGCCGCACCTATTGCTCCCCCCAAGATTGCTGTCTCCGAGATAGGTGTTTCCCTTACCCTCTCGGCTCCATACTTATCAAATAAACCAGCGAACTCACCAAGAGAAGCACCCCAATGTTTTCCTATATCCTCACCGAGGATAAATATGGTTGGGTCTCTCGCCATTTCTTCATCAACAGCTTCATTTATCGCCTTTTGAAAGGTTATCTCCTTCATTTTCATTTTTTTACTCCTTAAGTGTAGACATCCTCCAGGGTTTCCTCAGGGTCTGGGAACGGGCTTTCTGCGGCAAATTTCACCGCTTCATCTATTTCCGCCTCCAATTCCTGATGAATTTTATCGGCTTCCTTATCGGTCAATACCCCCATTTCAATCAGTTTCTTTCTAAACCTTGGGATGGGGTCCCTCTTATGGCACTCCTCAAACTCTCGTTTAGTTCGGTAGGTCTGGGTATCTCCCTCAAAGTGCCCGTAGTGTCGACAGGTTATACATTCTATAAGACTTGGACCCTCGCCCTTTTTGGCTCTGGTAACTGCCTCACCTACTACCTCATATACCGCTAGCACATCATTGCCGTCAACAGTTTTGCCTGGAATACCGTATGCGGCGGCTCTCCCAGCAATTTTAGGTATGTTCATAGCATAGCTCACGGGAGTAGTCTCGGCATATACATTGTTTTCAATGACATAGACTATGGGAAGCTTCCAGATTGAAGCCAGATTTACCCCCTCGTGAAATCGGCTGGTATTGCATGCGCCATCACCAAGAAAACAGACACTAACCTGATTAGTTCCTCTCAGCTTAGCTGAAAGGGCAGCCCCGCCAGCAATTGGTATTCCAGCGCCGACAATGGCATTAGCACCCAATATGCCAATATCTACCTCGGCGATGTGCATCGAGCCTCCCTTACCCTTGTTATAGCCCGTCTTCTTGCCATATAGCTCAGCCATCATTCGGTCGGTCTTTCCGCCCTTAGCAATTAGATGCCCATGCCCACGGTGAGTGCTGGTGATATAGTCGTCAGGCCTAAGATTAGCACAGGCACCAGCAGCTATTGCCTCTTCGCCAGCATACAGGTGAACAAAACCGGGAATATTCCCGGCAGCAAATTCTTTATAAGCCCTGTTCTCAAAGGTTCTAATTCGAACCATCACCCGATACATATCTCTTAGTTTTTCTTTCGCTATTGCCATAGTATTTTCTATCCCCTTTCTCTTCTGCGGTCAATTCGTCAATTGCTTTACTCCCATCAAGCGCTATTTGCGATAACGTTGCGCCAAAACAAGTTACGGTAGCTTCCGTATATTTTCCCTCCTTTCGCCGTTGTAAAATTAGCAGAAATAAAAGGCGTTTGTCAATGATTGGGCTGTCGGCATTCTCCCTCTTTACACTTACGGACTTTGGAGTTAAAATAGATATGATTTGGGCGGGTGTAACTCAGCGGCAGAGTGCTTGCTTCCCAAGCAAGACGTCGTGGGTTCGAATCCCATCACCCGCTCCACCTTTTCTTAAAGCAGAAGCATGTATTAAATACGGATAAGGTGCTATATAAATCACATAGCACCTTATCCCATAAAGTACTCTTCGTAACATGGTCACAGCAGACACTATTTACTTCTGACCTAGGAGGAGCTTTAGTTCAGCAATGTGCTCCTGCTCATCCTGAATTACATGCCTGACGCTATGCTCTAATTGAAAGTATTCGTACTTTAGTTCGTCTTTCATTCCACCTATTTTATTCAATATCCCCATGTAGACGTCAACGGCATGTTTTTCGTCGGCAAGGTTTACTTTCAAAATCTCGTTTACCGTCTTGGCTGGATGGGTTTCAGCAATACCCGTAGAGGGCACACCACCTAGGTAACTGCCAATTAACTCCCTGAATACGTCCTCATGCCCCTTCTCATCACCAGCCAGCTCTTTTAGTCGGGCGACTATTGGTTCAGCATTTAGTCCATCTACCAGTTCGGCATGAGACAGGTACTGTACCCTTGCCGCGTGCTCCAGTTCCAAAGCCTGGTTCAGCATCTTTATCAGTTCTTCTTTTTTTGCCATTGTAATTCTCCCTCCTTCATGTGCATTAAAATAGCTCCTGTAATATAGCATAACTTATTAATCCGTGTCCATATGTCTCTCACATTGTCCGAGGTGCTACTTTAGTAGGGCAGCCCCCTTCTCGGTGAGCTGATACTTATCGCCCTTCTGTATGACATAGCCGGCAGGAACAAGGTCACGCAGACCACCTCTTACCCTATACATGGGGAGTCCAGTCTTTTGGGCGATTTCCTCAGGAGACACCGGCCCCGAGTTAAGGACACGGAACATCATGGTGCCTGACTCGGTAAGCGTACCATCTGTGCTAATACATGCCATATTATCCTCCTATTTAGAGCTTCTTCTTACACAGGTACCAGTCCATGCACTCGTATTCCTTCTGCTTAACTCTTTCTTCAGCCATTTCCTGTGTGCTGGGCGGTGGCACCACTACCATATCACCCGGCTTCCAGTTAGCCGGGGTAGCTACCTTGTACTCATCGGTCGTCTGCAGGGCGTCTATTATCCTCAGTATCTCCTGCATATTCCTGCCTGTGGTCAGCGGGTAATAGAGGATTGCCCTGATAATCTGCTTGGGGTCAATTATGAAAACGCACCTTACCGTCTCGGTCTTACTTTCCCCCGGATGAATCATGCCGTAGGCAGTAGAAACCTCCTTGTTGAGGTCAGCGATGATGGGGAATGGTATCTTCACCCCGGTTTTCTCCTCAATATTGCGCACCCAGGCAATATGTGAGGAGATGCTGTCAATACTCAGCCCCAGCAGCTCCGCACCCCGCTTTTGCAGTTCAGGGTAGATTTCAGCAAAGGCGATGAACTCGGTGGTGCACACCGGCGTGAAATCCGCCGGGTGGGAGAATAGAACTAGCCAACCCCCTTTGAAGTCCTCCAGCTTGACCCTTACATGCGTGGTTACTGCTTCAAAGTCTGGTGCTGGCTCGCCTATTCGGGGGAGCCTAATCTCTTTAACCTCTTCCATTTTGTACCTCCTTTATTTTGTCTACGCTGAGTTGGTTTTAGAAGTCTAGTCTTTTAGCCCGATTTCCACAAGCCATGGATATTGCAATACTCTCTGGCGACTACCTTTTGTCCCCTGATTTCAAATTCCGCTTCTGGCTTATCTCCTGGCTTGAGGAACTTCCGGCAACTACCGCTGTCAGTTATTACCTCAATCCACTCTATGTAGTGCTTTTCTTCCATCGGGTGAGGAACTTCGCCGACCTTGACTTTTACTCCTTTAGCCGTTGCTTCTATAACCGGCACGTGCTTTTCCAAGCCAACATCGGCTGTTTTCTCCTGGAGTAGCTCCATCGACTGTCCGCAACAGACCAGCTCTCCCTTCCCGGTATGTAGCACCTCAACGATGTTGCCGCAAACATTACATCTATAGACCTGCTTTCTTGCTGTCACCTTTTCACCTCCTTTATGTCAAGTTATGCTCTTTGTGTTTTTGGGCGATGGTATCTGCCAAATTATCCAGTGCCGTGAAATCGGCTTCTCCGGGTAAGCCCTTGGTGAGCACCGGTGCCAATATTTCTACTTTTAAGTTAGGAATCATCCCAGCCAGTTGCTCCACAGCCTTACCTCCCCAGCCATAGGAACCGATAATAGAGGCAAACCTCAGTTTGGGTCTCAGGGCATTGGCTAGGAAGGCAGCATAGATAACCTTCGGATGTGCACTAGCTAGAATGGTAGGTGTCCCGATGACAATTGTGGCGGCATCTACCAATGCCATGGCTAGCTTCCCGATGTCAGTCACGGTGAGGTCGAATTGTTTCACGGTCACGCCCCTTTGGACTAAAGCCCCGACAAGGTATTCAACCATCTTACGGGTGCTGCCGTGCATTGAGACGTAAGGTAATACCACGATGTTTCTGGGCTCATCAAACACCCAGCTATAATAGGCTTTTAGGATAAACTCCGGTCTATCATACAGAGGACCGTGGCTGGGAGCAATGACAGCAATTTCGTAGTCTTTTACCCTCTCCAGGTGCGTTTGGATATTGGTGCGGAAGGGCATCATGATTTCGGCATAATACCTCTTGGCTGCCTCGTAGACTTGCCCTTCATCAGTTACATACAGGTCGGTGGTAGCTAGGTGGGAACCGAACAAATCACAGGGGAACAGTATCTTATCTTCTCTTAAATAGGTAAGCATTGTCTCCGGCCAGTGAACCCATGGGGCATGGATAAACTCCAGGGTTTTATCTCCCAGCGAAATGGTCTCTTTATCGTTGACGGTTATGAATTTCTCCTGTGGAATCCTGAGCAGGTCGATGAGCATCCCCTTGCCTTTAGGTGTGGTAATGACTTTTGCCCGAGGGTATTTCTCTAGGAGTTGAGGGATAGTGCCAGAGTGGTCTTGCTCGGCATGATTGGCAACCACATAGTCTATATTCCCAACCCCAAGCTGGTTGAGGTGATTTATCAGCACATCCTGCATAGTGGGGTCTACTGCATCAATAAGGGCTGTCTTCTCACTCCCTTTAATTAGGTATGAGTTATAGCTCGTGCCATCAGGGAGTGGTATCAGTGCGTCAAACAAGCGCCGCTCCCAGTCAATGGCTCCTACCCAGTAGACCTCGGGTATTATCTCTCTCGGTTTCATCTTGCTTCCAATTTTCCTTCTAACACTGTTAGCCCATTATTCTTCTACTTTTTCAAAATCACTTTTTCCAGCCCCACATATGGGACATACCCAGTCATCGGGTAGCTCTTCAAATGGTGTCCCTGGGGCAATATCATTATCCGGGTCTCCCAATTCCGGGTCATAGACATAGCCGCAAACGGTACATTCATATTTTGCCATCTATGGCGCTACCTCCTTTTCTCTTCAATATAAACTGGGGCAGTCTTGGGTGTGGTGCCCCGTTTAACCTGATGATAGTAGGCATAGGTCATAGGCTCACCTTCTTTAATGACATCTGCTCCTACCAGCTCCCCGATAAAAATAGTATGGGTTCCCACATCTACTTGTTTAGTTACCTTAGCCTCTAGATAGGCAAGGGTATTATCAGTAACCACCGGGGCTTGAGTCTCGCCTATTTTATAATTGATACCCTCAAGTTTATCTGTGTCTCGCCCTGACTTAAAGCCAAAGCGACCGATGAAAGGGAGGGGTGTATCCTGGAAGAGAATGGAGACGGTAAATACCTTGCTTTGGGTGATAAATTCATGGGTCAGGTTATTCCTGTTGATGGCTACAGCAATAGTCGGCGGCTCAGAAGCTACCTGAAAAACGGTGTTGGCTATTTGCCCGTTGAACTTTTTCCCCTTTCTTGAGCATACTACATATACACCGTAACCCAAGTTATATAACGCTTTAAGATTCATTTCTCACCTCGGGCAATCGTTTACATCAGTTCTTTTTCGCTGGCTTCTACAGCCCGCTGCAGTTCAGTGCTAAGCATTGGTGGCAGCCCCTCAATGTCCACCTTAAGGAAGCCCCGGACTATGGTAGCTGTAGCCTCGGCTCGGCTTAGTCCTCGAGCCATCAGATACTCTACTTCTTCCTCGGCAATCTTGCCTACCGCAGCCTCATGGGACAGGTCAATGCCTGCTAGTGTACCCTTAAGTTCAGGTATGGCGTGAATCATGCCTTTTTCCGACAAAATTAGCCCGCGACATTCTAGGTGCCCTTTGACCTCAGGGGCATTGCCTTCTATATAGCCCCGGGCAATAATGTTACCCCCTATGGTTATCGCCCGTGATACGATTTCTGTCCTAGCACCTTTGGCATTGAGGAGCGCTCGGGAGCCAATATCTAATGATGACCCCTCGGTAGCAACTATGATACTGTTGTACCTGACAACGGCGTTTTCACCTATGCACCTAGCAGTGGGATACATCTGCAATGAGTAGACCGACTTCATAAGGACATAGTTGCTAAGAAATAGGCCATTATCTTCTATGATGGCTGCGGTGCGGGGGCGAACTGCTATCTTCGGGTTCCAGCTATGTATCATGGTGAAGGTGACCTTGGCTCCTTTCTTTATATAGAACTCAGAGACACCCATGTGCAGTCCTGGTTCGTCTTTGTGGGCGGTGGTGCATCCGGTAATAATGTGGAGTTCTGAGTTCTCTTCAGCAATGATGATGTTGTGCACATTCTGGGCTAATCGTGCTTTTGCCAGATAAAGACAAGCCTGGACCGGGAGAATAGTTTTATATCCCGGCAAAGCCCGGATGAAGTAGCCATTATACTGTCCCAGTTCTACGTTAGCCGTGTATTTATCGGTATCTACAGGTACTGCATTCCACCAATAATCTGACAGCCAGTCGTACTTTTCTAGGGCTTGCTTGGTAGCCATCACCTCTATGCCTTCCTGTCTTTTTGAGCTATGAACTGCGGTGTTATCCATCTGGAGGTAAGTCCCGGCTCTCTGGCTGACCTCATCTAGCATAACCCCTGCCTCCAGCATCTGCTTCTTATCTTGAGTCGGAAGTTGTGACGGGTCAGCCTGATAAGGTAGCTCCTCGGTTGAGCTAATGTAATTACTTAAATCTATATCTTCACCATGGGCTGCTGGTTTAGTCGCTGCCCGCTTGGCTCTATCTTTATACGTTTTAGAGGATTTCACCTCACGCATACCTCACGCATTTGGTACACTCCTCATAGCCCTTTTCCTTAATAGTTACCAGTATCTCATGGGGGTCGCCTTCACAGATTATCCTGCCATCAAGCATAACATAGCCGGTGCGGGCATTAACATAGTCCAGGATATGACCAGTATGGGTAATGATAAGCCCCGTGCACTTTCGAAACCGCATCGGGCATTCCTTTTTCAGCAGCTCGTTTATTAGTTCACCAATCAGAGCTATATTTACTAGGTCAACACCAGACTCAGGCTCGTCTAGTAAAACTAGTTCTGGTTTTTGAGCTAGTAGTTGCATTAGCTCAGAGCGCTTTATCTCACCCCCTGAAAAACCATAGTTTATGTCTCTATCAAGAAATTCGCTCAGATTGGCTCTCCTGGCTAGGCTGTCTATGACTTTCTTATCACCCCTGTCTTTCAGACAGGCGCTAATCATATCCTGTGTCTTTACCCCTCGAACTACCGGTGGACGCTGGAAGGACATGCCAATCCCTAAACGGGCTCTCTCATCTAGAGGTAATCCGGTTATATCTTTACCGTGGAAAATAATTTTGCCCTTGGTTACTTGATACCTAGGGAAACCCATTATTGCCATGAGGAGGGTGGTCTTTCCACTGCCATTAGGTCCAAATAGAGCGTGTGTTTCACCCATTCCTATTTTTAAATTTACATCCTGCAGGATTTTTTTGCCGTCTATGGTTACGTCTAGTTGCTTAATTTCCAGCATTTTACCCCCCCCCAAGTTTTTAGTGTTTTTTAGCCGCCGTCCAGAGAAGGATGCTCCATTTTGACAAACCAACCTGCCGGGTCTCTGAGATAGTCGTAGTAGTCAAGTAGTACCCGGTGGTGTTCCCTTTCTTCGGCAGCTACAGTATCATAAAAGCTTCTCTCAGCGTCATAGGTGGCATTTCTGCCTTGGATTTTATAGAAATCGTAGGTCTTGTTTTCCATGTCCATAGCTATTTGTACCGCCTCAAGCTCAGTAGTGGGCGCCTTTACTTTGGAGCCTATTTCCTCAATCTTACTAGCGAATATGGTTCTCAGTCGCTTGCCCCTATCTGGCTGAAAATCGGTCTTAGGCCAGGCCTTTTTATTCCGGAGGGCACTATATATCTCCTCAAACTTCTGCCGGTGGACATCCTCTTCAGCGGCTAGTGACTTTAGCAGCTTCTTACCTAGCTCATTACTACTTTCCTGGCTAGCTTTCAGATAGTATTCCTTGCCATCAATCTCCATCTGGATGGCAATTTGAAGTGCCCCCAGGGTTTTATCCTGTTCAGTTACCATAACATCCTCCACTCACCTAAAGGTACTAGTTATATATAACCAGTGCTTTCTCCCCGTATAATGGCATAAGGCGTTACCCACCGCTTGGAGTGACGCCTTATGTGTTCTAAAGAACATTATCCACCGCGCTATAACCCTTCCCACTCTGGGATTTACCGGCATATTTTACTGTTTAGTTATCAGATAGAAGTATTATGGGCTTATGTTTTTCTATTTGTCAAATATTTTTTCTTCATTTTACTGGGTCAAGCTATTGACATTGTGGGTTGGATAGTTTATGTTGATACCAAAAAAGGAGGTAATAGATGCTAGCCTACTGTGTGAAATGCCGAACCAAGAGGGAGATGAGGAATGCTAGGCCCATAATCATGAAGAACAAGAAGCCAGCGACTCAGGGTGTATGCCCCGTATGCGGGACTAAGATGTTCAGGATAGGGAAGAGTTAAAGCTGGCGTCGCAACCACCAGGATTATGGAGAGGCTGGATAGCTATTAGCTATCCAGCCTCTTTATGATAACCCTTAAAGCACTTATTGAAGACATGGATTAGGTGTAGTAAGGCTCTTAGTAGCGGTAACCTGCAGGCCGATATTGTTAGTGACTACCACCTTAATATTAAAGGGTTCTCCACAGCCAACCTGCATCCCCTCGACAGATTCTTGGTACAGCACTGTTGATATAGCTCCTGAATTGTGCCACACCAACCCATTCGCGGTTAGCAGCACGTTGGTTACCGGGTAATCGCCGCCGGTGAGGTCCTGGCCCTTAAATTCAACGGTCATTATACAACCGCATCCCGGCTGGTAACACGTGCACTCGACGGAAACCTTAACCCAGGCATATAGTACCTCCTCGGGTGGAATCTGGAGAGGAACCACCATAACCGTTGCCGCGTCTTGGTCAGAGACAACTACACTATAATCAACGGCACAGTGAGCACTAGCCACAAGCATATTAACGTTTGCCCCCGGATATATAGCGCTGGCATCGTATTCAATGGCTATCTTGTCTCCCGGCGCTAGTGATTCTATCTCATTTAGCTCCCAAGTAAGCTGTAGCCCCATTTCGCTTTGATTAATCTCATCAGGTGGTCTAGACTTGTGCTGTCCATTGTAGAAGATAGTGGCCCCACCTTCGTAGTCCAGGCAACCCGGCAGAAAGTCTATCATCTTCGGTTCAACGATATCGCGGCACTTCCCATCGTTTTCAATCTCCAGTCTAAACGTTACCGGTTGCCCTGGCAGGGCTTGGATTTCATTCACCCACTCATCAGATACATCATCCCACACCCACTTATCTCCGTCTATGCTCGGCTTACACGGACACTTACATTCGCACTCCTGACTATTGCTCCAAGGTGCCTGACCCTTCCCCTGCTTCTGGTTGTTATTATCAACCGCATCCTCAGCTGATTCATTGGCTTCCGCCGAGTCTACATTGCCGTCCTGATTGGTATCAGAAGCCGAGTCTCTTGAGTCTTTATCGAAACCTTGGGTATAGACACCTCCTCCGGGATAAGTTGCCCATGATGGAGTGTCAGTTGACGTCCCGGTTACTGTCCTTCCCTCACCGGTTACCCCTAGGACGTTGAAGTTTCCAGCATAACACGATTCTATTATCACCGTAACGCTGCAGCATTTTCCGGGCGTCTCACAGTCTTCGTCCGGGCACGGAGGGATTTTGTTCAAAAAGTCCTCTAAACTATTATCTTTGCCATCTCCATCTGTAGGCTTCATTGTCTCTTGCGTGTTTCCACTGGCGTCCTTTAAGGCAATACCTCCGTCTTGCTTACCATGCCCGCAGATGTATATCAGAACTTTGTCACCGCACTTCACATTCGCTGCCAGCTGGTCAAATGTCTGACCAATGTCGCTCAAGGAGTTGTTGCCGGGACCAAGATTACCCATTGATTGATAACCCTGTTGACCAGCAAGGCCTGCCATCGCGTCAACGGACTCCTGGACGATAGGTGTTCCGTTAGCCAGGTCTTTAGAGCTGTCCCCGCCATTAATGATGATGACGTAGTAGTTTATATCATAGCCACAAGGACCCTTTGTCGGACCCGGCGGTTGCCCCCCACCTCCAGGTGGTGGCTTCCCGTCTCCTCCTGGTGGCAGCTTTGGCGCTGGGGGCCAACGGACAAAACCGGGTAGCGACGGTTTATCGGTAAGAAACGCGAAGTAATCCTCAACCTCCCCATATTCAAACTGCCCGCTCCCATCCCAGCCCAAATTGGCAAATAGGCTCTGGCTCACTTCCTCCCTGGCAAGTAATAACCTCATCCATACCGGTGAGGGAAGCATGGCTTGGTTCCCCCAAGGGAACCAAGGAGTGATTACTGTTTCCGAGGAGCCAGGGTCAACATCCACTGTCAGATTAACCACAACCCATTCTGTTCCGTAGGTACCAGCGCTCCAATTGCCGCTTTGGTCAAAATCAATCAATGCGTTGGCGTACCGGGTTACATCTGGGGCGTTGGGACTAACGGTAACGGTAAACGCCAATTTGGCGTTCGTACCCTCCATAATGACATAAATTCTTTCATCGCTGTCGGCGTCTACCAAATTGGGTACTCCATCTGGGTCAGCCGGGTCATTGGCATCCACCTCAGCACTCACGTTTACTCCTAGAGTCTCTGCGCCGATATTGAGGGTATGCCCTCCCGGGCGACCGAACTGGCTGTTGGTGGTGTTAAATAAAGTTGGGTAACGACCTGAGACTCCATAGTAAGCATCCTGCCCATCCGGGGCATCTCCATAATCGCCTTTAGGAGCTTGACTGGTACTGCCAGTGATAGGAACAGCACTGTCTAACACGGAATAGAGCTCAATGAGGTGCCCTCTACCCAATCTTTGGGTATCCCACATAGATAGATTGTTTATTTCAGGTGGCCAGGTTTCATCGCTGACGTCATAGCTTCCAGTTTGCGCATCTATGAAAACATATCTGGTATCATGAGCAAAAAATGCCAGCGGTTCATCATCTACAAAGACGAACCAGGTACTGGCATCTATCGGGTAGTCTTCACCGCTTTCTGAGGTAACAACATCTCCACTTTGAAGAGGCTCAGACAGCATGAATGCCGAGATTCTTTTATACGCAGAGGCGGGCTTTATTATTTCACCGACTAATATGGCAATAGCTCCATCTTTATCGATTCCCGCTGGTGGTGATAATACCGTTATGGTAGCGGTTTGAGTATCTGAAGCGCCGTCATCATCAGTAACTGTTAAAGTGACGGTGTAGGTTCCTGGACTCCCAAACGAGTGGGATGGGTTTTGTTCTGTTGATGTGTCCCCATCACCGAAGCTCCAAGTCCAAGAAACTATATTCCCGTCAGCATCTGTGGAACTATCGGTAAAAAAAGCAACTTGACCCTCGAAAGGGTCGGAACCTGGGCCAAAAAAATCTGCCACCGGTGGCAGATTTCTAGGGACTAGTCCCCCCATGCACCCAGTTACTGGCATAGCGATTGATGCTATGAGCAAAGCACTCAAAATTATTTTATTTATACCTTTCATTACCACTCTCCGATTTTATTTTTTGCTTCTGCCCCTTCCTCCATATCAAAACTCTACTATACGAATAGCCTCTTGTCAACAGATAGGCTCAATTTACGACTAAGACTTGACAAAAGTGCCTCGGCTACTTAAAGTTTCCATATTAACGCAGTTCATAAGAAAGGAGAGTATTATGTCAAATAAGAGTCTATTCCGAATAGCTGGCATCATCTTGGTTTTGGTGGCACTTCTTTCAGCGTCATGCGCTGGGGCAGCGCCGAAGCCTAAAACTTACTCAGCGCCACCACCGATGACAATTGATACCAGTAAGCAATACACTGCTACCATTGAAACCAAAAAAGGGGACCTGGTGCTGGAGCTATTCGCCAAAGATGTTCCGGTAACAGTCAACAATTTTGTCTTCCTCGCCCGTGAAAAATTCTATGATGGGACTACATTTCACCGGGTTGTCCCCGACTTTGTAGTTCAAGGAGGCGACCCTACTGGGACTGGAACCGGTACACCCGGTTACTACTTTGCTGATGAATTCACCGAGCATATCCATGTTGCCGGTGCCCTATCAATGGCTAATTCTGGTCCCAATACCAATGGCTGCCAGTTTTTCATCACCTATACCCCACAGCCTCACCTTGACGGTAAGCACACGGTATTCGGTCAGCTAATAGAGGGAATGGATGCCCTGAGAAAGATTGAGCAGGGTGATACCATAATACGAATAACTATAGAGGAAAGATAACCCTGGCTTGCTGCCTTAATCCCTGCTTCTTATTATGTCAACTACCATTCTAGTGGTGAGCATAGCTGTGGGCACACCGCCGGGAGAGAAGCACCAGTGACCACAGGTGAAAAGGTTTCCGACGGGGGTTTCCAGCGAGCCGACTGATGAACCGTATTTTGTAGTAAGGGTGAGCCTTGGGTCCCAGCTCCACCCTGCCGTAGCACCTTCACTATTCAAGGTATAGCTTTCATAGGTCAGTGGGGTAGCAATTTCACGGATGATAATATGCTGGGACAGGTCAGGGATGACCCCCTCGGCGATGGTTATTAGTTGACCAGCTACTTTCTCCTTCAGTTTTCGATAGGCCTCAGTCCTCCTGCCATCCTTGGTCTGCCACTTGCCAAGGTAGTGGTAAGGGGCATAGGTTGTCAGGACGACTACACTCTTGCCCCGAGGCGCCAGAGAATCGTCTGAGAGGGAGGGGAGGGTTATCCCAAGGCCACAATCGTGGAAGAAGTCTGGGTCACTGGCATCCTTTTCCAAGAAGGGCTTACCATAGGCGGGAAGGTAGAGAGTGTGGTGGGCTAGTCCCTCAAAGCAGCGTCTAGTAAGGTCAGTGCCTAGATAGACACAGAACGCAGATTCAGATACCTTGGCTTTCTCTACCTGATTAACGAATCCCTCCTCAAGGTACTGCCTGTCTATCAACTTAGTAAAGGTTTGCTTCCAGTCGATGTTAGAGACCACAAATTTAGACTGCACCTCTCTACCATCGGCTAGCTTGACTCCGGTAGCCATGCCAGCGTCTATCATGATTCGGTCTACTCGAGTTCTTAGGCTTATCGTGCCGCCATTCTGCTCAATAAGGTCAGCAAATAGGTTGACAAAGTTTCGCATCCCACCGATGGGATACCAGTAGTCCTTCATGAATGAGTACCACATCCCTACCGTAGTCATAGCGTTCATTAATGGGTAGCCTAGAGAGGTGAAGATGAGCCTTAGTTTATTATTGGTGAGGTGCCGATTTATCAAATCCTGTGAGGTTGTCTTCTGGTATCGTACCAGGTTCCTGATAAAGCTGAGGTTAGTAAAGGGGATGGAAAACAAAGCTGTTGCCTTTTGTGAGCCAGAAAGCAGGGGTAGTGCCGGCTTGTCGCCACCAAACATCTTCTCAAACGGTACTAATAGTCTGTCTAGCTCCTGGAAATATGCCTCAAACTCGCTTTCAGCTCCGGGAAATGCCCCCTTGAATTCCTCCTTTACCTGGGGGAGGGAGTTCAGCCTAACCTTTATATCCGGGGTGATAATCTGGTAGTTAGCACGAACAAATTGCACCCTGTCATATAGCCCGAGCTCTTTTAAGATGGGGAACACCAGACCATTTGAGCTAAATGATTGTAGCCCGCCATCAAAGGTGAAGCCGTCCCTGTGGAAAGAGGTTACGTAGCCCCCAGGCTGGGTATACTGCTCGCAAATCAATACCTTCTTGCCGGCTTTAGCTAAAGCAGCGCCGCAGGTCAAGCCACCTATCCCGGCTCCAATTATAATTACATCGTATTTAGCTTCTAATGCTGGCTGTCTTTTTTGCCTTGCCATGTTGTATCCTTTTTTGATTCCTATTCAAAAGGAAAAGGGTTAAGTTAATCATAAAAACAATTTACTTACTTGTATGAGATATGATATATTTATTTATTATTGTAGCAAGAGGACAAATAGAATACCAGCTGGCATGTGAAAAGAGGGCAAAGAAGCATAAATGCTTAAAAAAGTAGCAGTCCTAGGTGGAGGTAGTGGGGCTCATGCCATGGCGGCTGACTTAACGCTAAAAGGGCTTGAGGTAAATATGTGTGAAGCACCTGAATTTAAGGAAGGCTTCAGCACAACCCTTGAGCGGCAGCAGATATGCTTAATTGATGCCTGGGGTAAAGAGCGAGCAGTAAAGCTGGGTATGGTCACAACTGATTTTGAGCGGGCAATAAAGGGCGTTGATTATATTATGGTGGTTATTCCAGCCATTGGGCACAAGCACTTTTTTACCTCCATAATACCTTACCTGAGGGATGGTCAAACCATAGTTATGTGGCCAGGAAACTACTCAGCGCTATTATTGGCTAATATGTTAAGAGAAAGAGGGATAAAGCGAGATATTACTATAGCCGAGGGCCACACCCTCCCCTGGGGGTGCCGGTTAGAAGCCCCAGCCAGAGTAAGGATATTCGTTGACGCTTGGAAGCTACTACTAGCGGCGTTTCCAGCTAAGAATACAGGTAGGGTTATAAATGAGCTAAAGGATATTTACCCGGTAGTTCCTGGCGAGAACGTTCTGGCTACTTCGCTGAACAATCTAAATCCGATTGTGCATCCGGTTGGGACGATTCTTAATGCCGGCTGGATTGACACTCTAGGTAAGGACTTTCACTTTTATAAGCACGCCACCACCCTGTCCATAGCCAGGGCGATAAAAGCGGTTTATGAAGAGGTAGCCAGAATAGGGGAAGCTATTGGTATAAAATTACTTGAATGTCCTGAGGAATCATTCTGGTCAAAGAGCACAATTATGTCGGTCTACTTTAAGGCTTCTTTTGATAAAGAGGGCACTGTGGCTAATATCACCGAACCTTCGTCAATGAAAAGCAGGTTTATAATTGAAGATGTCCCCTATGGGCTGGTGCCTGTGGCACAATTGGCACACAAATTTAATGTTGACATTCCGATTATTGATGCTACAATCAGATTGGCTTCGGTGATAAATCAGACAGATTATTACCACGAAGGAAGGTCGCTTGAAGAACTTGGGATAGCCGACTTGAGCACAAAGGCATTGGCTGAAGTTCTATACCAAGGATTTTGAGAGGCACTAAAACCTAGTAGTGAAAGGGGTGGTAGATGATCGGCTTCATATGAGATATTGGCAAACCGGCATTCTTAAGGAGGTTTTTAATAGTGAAAAAGAAAGGTTTATTAATATTGTTAGGTAGCTTATGCTTAGCCCTAGTGTTAACAGCGCTACCGTTCATGACAGGTTGTGTTCCTGGTGGGAAAAAGATGTATAAGGTCTGCATAAGTCAGATAGCTACCCACCCTGACCTAGACGCCAACCGCAAGGGTATCATTGACGCTATGGCTGAGAAGGGCTTTATTGAGGGGAAAAATGTTGAATTTATCATAAGAAATGCTGAAGGTGATATGACGGTAGCGGCATCAATCGCTGACTACTTTGTTTCCCTGAAGCCGGATTTAATCCACACCATAACTACCCCAATGGCACAAACGACAGTGGCTGCCGCCGAGGGCACGAATATACCGATAATCTTCAGCTCGGTTACTGACCCGGTAGCGGCTGGTCTGGTGCCTAGCTGGGAACAAGCGGCACCCACGGTAACCGGGGTCACCGACTGGTTTGATATGGAGCCTCAGGTGGAATTTATTAAGGAAGTCCTGCCTAACATTAAGGTACTGGGCACTGCTTATAACCCTGGCGAAGTGAACGCGGCGGTGCAGGCAAGGATACTCAAAGAGGTTGCCCCGGACTATGGGCTTACCATTGTTGAGGCTACAGCAGCCACAACTGCCGATGTTTATGCTGCCGGAATGTCACTGGTTGGTAGGTGTGATGCAATATGGATTCCTACCTGCAATACAGTAGGCGGAGTAGGAATTGAATCCATAATCCAGGTTGGTGAGGAGAACCAGCTACCAGTCTTTGGTTCCGCAGCGGGCATGATTGGAAAGGGCCTGGTTGGCGGTTGTAGCTGCGATTACTACTGGATAGGTCAGCAGGCAGGATATATCGCAGCTAGGATACTGGGCGGTGAAAATATAGCCAATATCCCGCCGATGAAGAGCGTTGTGTCAACCGTAGTCTACCCGGCTGCGGCGGCAAGAATGGGAATAACCATTCCTCAGGCAGTGATAGATAAAGCCGACATAGTACTAGAAGACTAAGTACTTCGGGATTGGGAACTAAAATAGCTAAAAGATATTCATCCAGTTCTAAATAGGAGAAAAGGGTTGCTGGATGTAATAAGTGGAGTATTGTCTTTTTCCTTCTATGAGGGGCTGGTATTCGGCTTGGTTGCCATCGGCGTATACCTTACGCTACGGGTACTGGCTTTCCCAGACCTTACTGTAGATGGAAGTTATACCCTTGGTGGGGCGACTACAGCGGTGCTTATTGTACATGGTGTACACCCCTTCCCGGCAACGCTGGCGGCTATGGGTGCAGGTCTATGTGCTGGTTTGACCACCGGGATGCTCAATACCAAGCTAAGGCTACCGGCTTTACTGGCTGGCATCCTTATGATGGTGGGGCTTTACTCCATAAATCTGAGGATTATGGGTGGAGCTAATGTTTCGCTCCTTCGCCAAGTAACCGCCTTTGATAAAGTCGCCGGATTTCTGGGACTTCGTAGCGGCAGCATCGTAGTCTCACTCATTGTTGCTTTAGCGATTGCAGTTATTGTTTTTCTCATTTTCAACTGGTTCCTGCGCACTGAGATTGGTCTGGCGTTAAGGGCAACCGGAGATAATGAGCAGATGGTGCGTAGCCTAGGGGTGGATACCGATAAGAATATATTGATGGGTTGTGCTATTTCCAATGGTCTGATTGGACTCGCCGGTGCTGTGGTAGCCCAAGGTCAGGGGTTTGCTGATGTGGGTATGGGGATAGGAATGATTGTAATGGGCTTGGCCTCGGTAATAATTGGTGAGGCACTATTTCGCCCCCGGGATGTGGCTAGGCTTCTGTTGGCAGCAATAGGCGGTGCTTTTTGCTATCGGTTATTCATAACCATTGCCCTTAGAATGGGCATGGCCCCGGGTGATTTGAAATTGATTACTGCAGTGCTAGTAGTTATAGCTCTGGCAATCCCGTTCATACGGAAGAAGTTGCGGCACGAGTGGATGCCACCAGCAGTAAGATGGTAAAGTGGATGTTTTATGAGCCAAAATAGGAGCTTACTACAACTTAGGAGAATAACTAAGATATTCTCTAAAGGCACTATAGATGAGGTTACCGCGCTAGATAATATTAATCTAGATGTCAACGCTGAGGACTATATTACCATTATTGGCAGCAATGGCGCGGGAAAGACTACTTTACTCAATATTGTTGCTGGTGTCTTCCCTCCAGAGAGGGGGGGCAAGGTTATCATTAATGGTAGTGATATTACCGGCTTGAGTGAATATAAGCATGCGACATATGTTGGCAGGGTATATCAGGACCCTCATATAGGCACTGCAGCCAAGATGACCATAGAGGAGAACCTAGCTATGGCTGTGCTGCGTGGGCAACCAAGAAGGCTAAGGCCAGCCAGTGATAAACAGCGCAGAGAGCTATTCCGCTCGGCTTTGGCTCCTCTAGGGCTGGGATTAGAGAACAGGCTAAGTGCTCAGGTGGGCACGCTTTCCAGTGGACAAAGGCAGGCAGTAGCTTTGGTCATGGCTACTATAAGTAAGCCAGCGTTGCTATTGCTTGACGAGCATACCGCCAATTTAGACCCTAGGACGGCTCAGATAGTGCTTGACCTAACCGAGATGATTGTGCAACGGGAGAAGATGACCACCATAATGGTTACTCATAACATGGAGCTTGCTTTACGCTACGGCAATAGGCTGATTATGATGCATGAGGGTAGAATTGTAGTTGACCTGAATCAGGAGCAGCGAGCCGGGCTTACTATCAATAACTTAATAACTGCCTTTGAAAAAGCCAGTGGCAGAACATTTGACGAAGATGAGGCATTGCTTACAGGTTGAGCAGAACCTGGAAAACTCTTACCATCAATGACCCTCACCTACCCATAACGCTGTGACCATCTTTCGACCTTTTCATTCCGTGTCGTTAGTAGTCTCCCTACTTGCCGATGATTTGCACCCATGTAGACGAGCTTCATAAAAGTTGACTATAATGTAGGGAAGGGTATAAATATCCAACTTAAGTGACACAGAACGGCATAATCCAAAGGAGGATAAGCGATGGCTAAGTCTTATTTAGAAAGAATAAAGACCGAGCTTGTCACCGACCCCAGGCTTAAACAGCCGATTACTGAAAGGACCAAGCGGTTAAGGGACACAATGCTGGCGGTTACTCCAAAGCTTTGCTCCGAGCGGGCTAGGCTATATACCGAATCGTGGAAAGAAACCGAAGGGGAGCCAACAGTGATACGACGGGCAAAAGCCCTGGAGAAGATACTGAGAGGGATAACTATATTCATCCGTCCCGGTGAGCTTATTGTGGGTAACCAAGCCAGTGATGTGCGAGCCGCCCCAGTATTCCCTGAATTCTATATGCGGTTTATTACAGAGGAACTGGACGGGAAGCCCTATAGGTTTGAGGAACGACTGGGAGACCCATTTTGGGTAAGCGAGGAGGATGAGAAAATTTTGAGGGAAGTTGCCGAATGGTGGGAAGGGAAGACGATGACCGACTATAAGCGCAAACTTCTCCCCAAAGAGACATATAAGGCCTGCTATGATGTTGAAGCCATTGAGATTTATACCTGGGGGGAGGGGGGTGGCTCGGGGCACTTTATTGCTGATTACCCCAGGGTTCTTAATAAAGGCATGTACGGGATAATCAAGGAAGTAGAGGAGAGGGTTAAGCACTTGAAGCTGTGGGAGCCTGGAGCCCTTGAGCAGAAAGAGCCCCTAGAAGCAGTCATCATTGCCCTGAAGGCAGCCATCAACTTTGCCAAAAGGTATGCAGTATTGGCTAGGGAAATGGTTGGTGCGGAGACAGACCCAAAGCGTAAAACTGAGTTAATTAGGATTGCCGAGCACTGTGAGCGGGTGCCGGGTAACCCGGCGCGAACCTTCTGGGAAGCAATGCAATCCCTATGGTTTGCCCACCTGATTGTTCAGATTGAATCTAATGGACATTCTATGGGCTATGGCAGGTTTGACCAGTTCATGTATCCCTTTTACCAGAAAGATATTGACGAGGGTAGAATTACCCCGGAGGAGGTGGTAGAGCTGCTGGAGTGCCTGTGGGTTAAGACCACCGAGATAAATAAAGTACGAGACTGGGCGGCGACCCGAGTGGTTATGGGCTACCCTATGTTCCAGCAGCTAACCGTTGGCGGGCAAACGGTAGATGGCAAATCCGCCATCAACGACCTCTCATGGTTGGTGTTAGAAGCAACCGCCAACCAGAAAGTTATACAACCATCGGTATCAGTGCGCTGGTGGAATGAGTGCCCCGACGACTTTCTGCTCAAATGCTGTGAGGTCATTAATATCCACCGCGGTGGGCAACCAGCGATGTATAGTGATGAGGTCATAATCCCATCCCAGATGGGTGTGGGCATAAGCCTGGAGGATGCTTACGACTATGCCATTGATGGCTGTGTTTCACCAACAGAGCCGGGGAAGGCTCGAAGGGAAGGCCCTTCCGCTGGCTACAATATGCACAAGGTTCTGGAGGTAGCCCTATTTAACGGTAGAGACCCACGGACTGGAATTCAACTCTGTCCCAACCCGGGAAATAAAGACCTGTCTAAATTCCAGTCATTTGATGAAGTGACGGCGGCGGTGAAACACCAGCTAGAATATTACGACCGGCAGGGAGCAATTGCCCTGCTGTGTATAGAGAGGGCTTATGCCGAGCTGACGCCAACACCATTTGCCTCAGCATTGATGGATGACTGCATCCAGAGGGGCAAGGACATTGAATGGGGTGGAGCCCACTATAACACCCTATTTCTACGGGGCGTGGGTATGTCTAATGTAGGCAACTCCCTGGCTGCCATCAAGAAGCTGGTGTTTGAAGACAAGAAGCTTACCGGCGCTCAGATTATGCATGCCCTGGAGACAAACTTTGAGGATACCTCGACCACACCAACCGGACCGGAGATACAACAGATGCTTTTGGCAGC
This sequence comes from uncultured Dehalococcoidales bacterium, assembly GCA_964354655.1. Classification (GTDB taxonomy): domain Bacteria; phylum Chloroflexota; class Dehalococcoidia; order Dehalococcoidales; family E44-bin46; genus E44-bin46. Next base: position 91,859 of record CAYHAL010000001.1, on the reverse strand, counting down.
ACCAAAATACGGGAACGATGACGATTATGTTGACCTCCTGGTGAAAGAGGCAACCGGTCACGCCATGAGGGATGTGCGCCGTTACACTAGCTGGACAGGGGGAAGGGGTGGTTTTGCCTTACTTCCGGTGTCCCAAAATGTCCCTTTTGGGGAGATAATCGGCGCCACTCCAGACGGGAGAAAAGCTGGTGTACCGGTCGCCGAGGGTTGCTCACCGACACGGGGGACCGATATTAAGGGTCCAACGGCAGCAGTAAAGTCGGTCGCCAAGCTGGACCACGTCCTAGCTGATAGTGGCTCGCTGCTCAACCAGAAGTTTAACCCCATTATCCTCAAAGATATATCTGGGCTAAGGAAACTGGCGGCGCTTATCAAAACATACTTTGACCTTAAGGGGATGCACATCCAGTTCAATGTGGTATCTGTTGAGACCCTAAGAGACGCCCAAAAGCACCCAGAAAAGTATACTGACCTAATGGTAAGAGTAGCTGGATATAGCGCTCTGTTCGTCTCACTGGATCCTGCTATGCAAGAGGATATCATTATGAGGACAG
>CAYHAL010000001.1:32031-91205 GCA_964354655.1 uncultured Dehalococcoidales bacterium | reverse complement strand
GCTCTGTTCGTCTCACTGGATCCTGCTATGCAAGAGGATATCATTATGAGGACAGAGCACAGTATGTGACCGGGTTGAGTTAACCTGACCCCAGTGCTATATGGACTAGGGGGTTCTTGTCTCAAGACAATTCCAAGAGAGGGGACACTTAGTAGGTGTCAAGTGGAACGATTTTAAGTGAGCGTAAGCAAATTACGGGGTGGGTTTTTGACATCCAGCGGTTTTCCCTCCACGATGGACCCGGCATCAGGACTCTGGTATTTATGCAGGGGTGCCCGCTAGCATGCAAATGGTGTTGCAATCCAGAAGGACAAAAACATCATCCCCAGCTTCGCTTCTTAAGTATAAAGTGCGTTGGTGCCGATGTATGTAAGGCGCCATGTGTCGCCGTCTGTCCCGAGGGAGCAATTAGTCTATCACCAGAAGGCAAAGCCGCTACCAACTGGGAGCTTTGCCAGGCTTGCGGGAAGTGTACTGAGGCTTGCCTCTTTGGGGCTCGAACTATCGCCGGGAAGAGAATGACGGTAGACGAGGTGTTAGCCGAGGTCGAAAAGGATTGGCCCTTCTACAATAGGTCGGGTGGCGGGGTTACTATAGGTGGTGGCGAGCCGTTGATGCAATTTGAGTTTGTGCTAGCCCTCGTCAAGAAGTGCAAGGAGCGGTTCTTTCATACCGCCCTAGAGACATGTGGGCACGGGCGGTGGCAACACCTGAAACAAATCTCGGAATATCTCGACCTACTGTATTACGACATCAAGCATATGGATTCGGTAAGGCACAAGGAACTCACCGGGGTGTCAAATGAGTTGATTCTGAGTAACGCCAGGCGAGTCCTTTCTGGCGAGGTGGGCTGTGAGGTTATTGTCCGCATCCCAGTAGTCCCGGGTTGCAATGATTTGGAACAGGAGGTAGCAGCTATAGCCAGGTTTGTGGCTGAATCAGGCGGCACAATGATAGAGCTGCTGCCTTATCATGCGCTTGGCTCATCCAAATATAGACAGTTAGGCATGCAATATGAGCTGGGAGAGGTTAGACCCCCTAGCGAAGAGCAAATGGAGCGGCTTAGAAATGTAGTAAAATCGCTTGGCCTGAAGGAAATGACCGGGGTATTTTAAACACCCGCCAAGTTGTGGATGAGACAAAGACTTATTATGTCTTTAGGAGGTGAAAAGTGAAAGCAGCACTATTAAGAGGGCCGGGAGATATTGTTCTTGAGGAGGTACCAGTGCCCGAAATTTCTGATGATGAGGTGCTGGTAGAGGTTAAATGGTGTGGAATTTGTGGCAGTGACCTAGGTTCATATAGGACTCGTGACTTTATCCAACCAGGGACCTATTTAGGGCATGAATTTTCTGGGGTTGTTGCCAAGGTGGGGAAGAAGGTGAAGGGTTGGAAGGTGGGGGACAGGGTGGTGTGCAACGAGTTATATGAGTGCGGTGAGTGCTACGCTTGTGAGCATGGGTTTACCTCATGTTGCCGGCAGGCGTTGGAACACGAGATAGGTTGCGTTCCTGGGCTAGGGGATGCTGGCGGCTTTGCCAAGTATGTCAGAGTCCCTCATCCGGAATACAGGTTATATGCTCTCCCTGACGAAGTATCCTTTGAAGAGGGAACGCTGGTTGAACCCCTGGCTTGCTCGCTACATGCGGTCAGGATGTCAAATTTTAAGCCCAGAGAGAGAGCAACGGTGCTGGGCTGTGGGATGATAGGGCTTGGGGTTATCACGCATCTAAGGAATGCTGGTGCTGGGTTAATCATTGCTACTATAGGGAAGAATAAGAAACGGGGTGAAGTGGCAATGAAGCTCGGGGCAGACCATGTGTTTTGCCCTGCAGAAGTCCCAGACTTGAAACAAAAGGTGTTTGAGCTGACCGACGGGGTGGGGGTTGATGTGGTATTTGAGTGTTCGGGAAAACCCGAGGCGTTTCAAAGTGCGCCTAGCTTTCTCCGACCCAGAGGGCAAGTTATTCTCGTCGGGCTTCATGCTCATGAAATCCCGGTCGTTCCCCTACCTTTTACCCTCTATGAATATAGCCTACAGGGTAGCTTTTGCTACTACCACGATGAATTTCCCATGGTCATGGAGTTCCTGAAACGGCGCCTTTTGCCAGTTAACGAGATAATAACCTCTAAGATTAAGTTGCGCGATATTGTCAAAAAGGGGTTTGATGTACTCACTTCGCCAGGTCATGATGAGATTAAGGTAATAGTAGAACCTGACAAGTAAGTCATAAATATCAGCCAAAATATAAGAGTCTTCTCAAAATGAGAGCCAGCTAGTATAATTTGGTAAGAGGACACTACCTTGAATATCAGTTTTGATAACAAAGTAGCCGTGGTAACTGGAGCTGCTGGTGATATCGGTCTAGCCTGTGCCCAATTGCTAGCTGACAGTGGAGCACGGGTTGCTTTAATTGATTGTCAACCAGACCGTCTGGCAGAAGCCACCAAAAGTGTGCAACAGAAAGGTATTGCCCAAGGTTACCAGTTAGATGTCACTGATACACCGGCAATCGCCTCTACAATCAGCCGCATAAGGCAAGACCTGGGTGAGGTTGACATTCTTGTCTGTGTGGCTGGAATTAATATCCCCAAGCTGGCTCAAGAGGTCACCGAGGCTGACTGGGATGCAGTCCTCTCAGTCAATATCAAGGGGTTGTTCTTTTGCAATCAGGCGGTAGCTGTCCAGTCAATGATACCACGCAAGACTGGGGCTATTGTTAACGTCGCCTCAATATTCGGCCTCGTTGGCGGACCGAAGCGTGCTTCTTATTGTGCCAGTAAGGGAGGAGTGGTTCAGCTAACCCGCCAGGAAGCTATTGAATGGGCACCATATAATATTCGGGTTAACGCCGTGGCACCAACGTTTGCTCTAACCGAAATGACCAAGAGCTATTTAAGCGACCCGGAATTCAAAGCCTACGTTTTAGACAACACTCCCCTTCACTGTCTGGCAACGGTTGACGATATAGCCGCTGCTACCTGCTTTCTAGCCAGCGATGCAGCAAAAGTGATTACCGGTGTTGTACTCCCGGTAGATGCTGGATGGACGGCTCAGTGATTTGTCCACTTCCCATTTAATGTTTTATTGTCTTGCTTTGATTTCCTCACCGATGCTGAATGCTTTAGCTATGACCGCGCCTAGGGCTTGATATCGCCGACCCGGGGCTCTAATGTAGCTAAGGGGCTTAATTTTATTAACATCCGGTTTCCCTTGGGTGAGACAATCCTCTGAGATATAGGTCTCCTCAATCCTGCCAACGACAAGTGAGTGACTCCCTAAATCCAAGATATGGGCAACCTTACACTCCAGATTGATAGGGCATTGCTCAATAAGCGGGGCGTTACCTAATTTACCGTAAAACACCTTAAACCGACAGACTTCTGCTTTATTGACTTCTGAGCCATGGGTAAGGCCACAGTAATCTACCTCCCTTACCATGTCAGCAGAAGGTAAATTAACAGAAAAGGTCAAGTTTTGCTTTATGCCGCTGAGGGTGTACCGAGTATGTCGTATGGCTACAGAAATCATCGGTGGCTCCCCATTGGCAATACCACCCCAGGCAACAGTCATAAAATTTGGTCTATTATTGACATTCGCCCCAACTAACAGTGTCGGCATGGGGTAAATTAACGTTTGCGGTCCCATCGGAATCTTATTCATAAGCCTGCCTCCTCTACATTAGTATTCATATTCCCCTCTAAAGTTATCAATGTCAAGAAGGTCAAGGGCACTTAGGAGTTTCTTCGTCTCGGTGAAGAAATAGACCTCAGCCATATCGGTCTAATTATGACTTATAGATTTATGTTGGGGTAAAGGAAGCCAATTCTGGAAGTTAAGGCTTCTTCGGTTAGATTTAATAACAGGACAAGCTGCTTCGTCAAGTTATGATTTCTATGGTGTAATAGTAACAAATTTATAGATGTTAAGGAAGTAAACGACGCATCCCAGTGTTATAATAATTAGAGAACGAGCAAGAAAAGAGGTGGTTTCATATGCTGAAAGAAACGGCCATATTTCACCTGGTAAAACCCGAGGACCTTCAACACCACGGAACTTTGTTTGCGGGACGTATGGCAGACTGGTTTGTAGAAGCTTGTTTTATCGCTGCATGTCGGCTGGTGGGAAAACCCGAGGACGTAGTATGCGTTCAGATACACGGAATGAGCTTTGACAAGCCAGCTACTAACGGGGATATTATGAGAATCAGCGCCAAGATAGCACTTCTTGGTGCCAGAAGCATAACCGTTCATGGCCAAGCGTTTATCAATGAGGATGAGACTCCCGCAGTCTCTGGTATGGTTACGTTTGTCACCGTTGATAAACAGGGGAAGCCCTACGAACATGGACTAAGACTCCCAGATGAGTATATTGCGCAAAATCGCGAAATCTATGAGGAAGCGCTCAGGGTCAAAGGAGACAAAAGAGCACCCCAACCATAGTTACGAACATGATTTGGGGGATTAAACCTCGCCCAAGTCGGTTACTTCCCCAGCTTTGTGGTGAGCCGCACAGGACTCGAACCTGTAACCGGCTGATTAAGAGCTGGCTGAGAGACAAGCTGCTAATCGTTTGCTAGACCAACCGCTTGCCTCCTTTCGACCCGATTGTGTAGCAGCGAGCGGGTAGATGTCAAGAAAGCAAATTATAGAAAGTGTTAACAAAGGTGTCAACATAAACCGAGGAGAACCCTTAGTTGACTTGACTTTCTGGCTTGTTGTTTAAGGAGAGCTTGACTAAATTTTCTAGCGGAAGGCCCTTCTTCGCCTTAATCTAATCGGTAAGAAAATGGCTAAAAATATTATCACAGCGAGAATTGGTCCAAGTATAGTCCACTTAACCCCGGTGGGGGGCGCAACTGGTTGGGATTGTGGTACTTCTTTGACCATAAACGAACCGTGAAGACCATTAACATCCACAGAGTAAGTACCAGCTTTGGTCTTGACTGTGGTAAAGGTTACCGTTTCCCTACCGCCAGCAAGGGTTATTTCCCTGGTTTCTTCTATCATCTCGTTTATCTTAAGGGTTACGGTATAGCTAGCTTCTTGCTCACCGGTATTAGTCACTAAAACGCTTATACTTACCGTTTCGCTAATATCAGCCTCAAGCGGGAAGATACTCAGCGAACTGGGGGTAAAAGCAGCTGGTGCCGGTACTGGTGCCGGTATGGGTACCGATATAGGTACCGGAGCCATGATAGCAAAAGTACTGAGGTGGTCCACCACAAGGGTCGTAACAGTATTATTCACCACATCAACCACCGATGGTAACACCAGCCATTCGCCAACATCTTCATCGTAGTAGGCTATAACCAAGTCCTCCTCAGCTACCTCCGGGGGAATTTCATACGGCTCATAGCTACAGGTTATGGTAATTGGCTGGTCAAAGGTAGCCCCATCGGGTCCCAGGTCATAGGGTAGCCCAACAATATTAGCCTCTGGAAGTGGCGGTAGCGGCGTCTCATTGATAGTAAGTTCTAAACTGATAAGCGGCTCACCGTCTTTATTCAGGATAATAGTACCCTCGGGAATAACAATGTGAAGCATCTCATCCTTGGAGACGAACTCTTCAGGGAAAAAGTAGGCAACGATTGTTGTATTAGTATTTATCCTTACATCTGTTGGGTTCTCATTGCCAATCAGGTCTCCACTCCAGCTGACGAAATAATAGCCAGGTGCTGGCTCTGCCTCAAGGCGGACATAATCACCTTTCGTCACGGTACGCTTAGCGGGATAGGAGCGTGGCACCCGCCCTTCTACCTCGACATCACCACCGCCGCTCGGGCTTATATGTACGCTGACAGTCCTGGTTGCCGGGGGTGATGATGACCCGCCATCGTTCTCACAAGGGCAGCCAGCTTCAACTGGCTTCGCCGTGAATAACATTACCAACATTGACAACATCAACACCAAGATTAACCATAGCAAAGGGATTTTGATCAGCTTCCTATTCATGTCTTTTTCCCGTGTTGATATCCCAGTCACGCTGCTAGAATTAGTTTACAAGCTGTTATACTCGCACGTGTATTATATCACATCGCTCCGCCCTGACTATACAAATTGACGAGTGGTGAGCCGCACAGGACTCGAACCTGTAACCGGCTGATTAAGAGTCAGCTGCTCTACCAATTGAGCTAGCGGCCCAAGTTGTATTAAGTCTAGCAAACCTTAAGCTATCACGCAACCTAGTGAGCACCCTATTTTATACTATTTACGAGGTCTTGGCGACTGGTCATGGCAGCCACCCTGTCTAGGAATTCCTTTAGTGAGGTGCTTTGACTTCTTAGCTCATTTAACTCAAGCCCGACGGGACTAATAGAGTTTGGACTATCAGCGTAGGTGCCATAAAAGGCAAAGTAGGCTTGATTCAATTTTCTAATATAATAGCCCTTTGAGGCTAAATACTGCCGTTTCTGCTCCATAAACTCCTCAGCCTGTTCAATCTCTCCCCGAGCAAGGTAATTATCAACAGCTCTTCTTATGTTTCTCATCTCTCGGTTAAAGTCAAATTCTGCCTCTGATGCCCGAGTTTGATGGTTGCTATTTTCATATTGGGGGTAATAATTTTCAACTAGGATGGTGCCAATTTCCTTGCTCACCATGCTGGCTAGGGTCTCATTCATGACCGCAATCTCATAGTTTCTGGACACGCCTATTGAATCAAGCAGGTATAGAAATCCCAACGGTTTGAAAGCCAGATACTGATGGAGCCATTCTTCAGTCGCCGTGTCAATAATAAACCGGAGGCTAGCCTCGTCGGTAACAAAGGTGGGATAGGTTGCCCCCAAGCCACCAAGCTCCACCACCAGTGAAGAGACGCCTAATTTATCGACCTCGGTTTCAATATCCTCTATTTCCTTTAGGCTCAGGCTCGGCTGCAAGGTAATCCGCCTTATGCTTTCTATCCTGTCCCTGGGTGAAATCACAAGTAAATAGGGCGATTTCTCCAGGCTAAAATTCAGCGGTGGGAAATTAATTTTTATATACCTGTTTACCGGATTGAAGATGCCCTGTTGAGCCAGGGTTTTCTTCATCTGATTCTCTAGTATCCTCTCCACTGTATCCTTTAACGCCCCCTTTTGTTCCTGTAATATATTTAATTCAGCTTCAAGCGAAGTTAAGTCGCCCTGCTTATTACCAGCGTTAATTGCTTTAATTTCTGACTCCAAGGTTTCTATCTGGTCAATGTTAGAAAAATACTCTGTAACCACAGAGACTTCGTTCTCGTTCTTCTTGTGGCTACCGAAAATACGCTGTTTTGCTTCGCGGGGTATAGCCCTTGATTCCCACTTCATAATACTGAAGCGGTATGACTTCACTATTGAGCTTAGACTGGTATCAAAATCCCGAGTCATAGCACAACTTTCACCAAGCAAACTGACCGATAATAAACACACAGCGGTAGCAATTAGTCCTATTTTCAATCCACCACCTTTAAAACCTTAAGGACTAAAACCAGGCTTAAGAATATGGCACACAATGGGGATAAAAACCACTTAAAGGTCAAAGATTAATCCACCCTGGCGGCGATTCTAGCTAGCTCCCAGGAATACTCATAAAGGTGTAAGCCCTTACTCAGGGCAATAATCTCGCCATCCTCGACCCCTATCTCACTCGCCATATACTCCTTCAAGAGCTGAATGGCTGCCAGATTGGAGGGGAAGCCAGCCCACAAGTCCCACGACCTGAAATAGACGACAAAATTGAGCCTATTATCACGGATTCTGGTATCTATCCCCCTCAAACATGGAGGGTCGGAGAGGAAAATAGATTGGCTATCGCCCACCGCCATAAAAGCCTGATTAGTATTATAGCCATCTTCCTTGTACATTTTGATTACTTCAGCTATCTGCGTCTCCAGATACTGCCCGTAGGTATACTGCTCCCCTTTGGCTTTATGGGCGGTCATAAGATAGGGAAGATAGCTTTCTACATATTCCATGGTGCTAGGTGGTGGCACACCCTGTGGCACATCCGGAACCAATGGTCTTATCCCTGGTTTCCTGACCTGGACTACGACAAAGTCAAGCTCTTTCCGACGCTGACCGGCATAGCTCCCCCGCTCAATCTTATACTCGTAGCCTTCAGCCAAAGTCTTGCGCAGGCAAAGAAACCACGCCTCGGAAAGGTCTCTAGCTTCAATTACTGAAATCTTCATCGCACCAATTAGCTAGTGGTCTTCTTCATTCCCTCTAGCTCTTTATTTATCGTTTCTTCTTGAAAATGGTGAAGAACCTGTCCTCGTACTCCTCAAACAAGCTCCAGCGGTCAAGCTCATCCTTTAGCTCATGGGGTTCAACCTCTCCATTGAAAACCAGCCTAAAGAGTTCCTCAATCCTTACCCTGGCATCAACCGGGATTCCGCTGGCATCTGTATCCAAAAGCCCTCTAGCCCCCAATTGCAATAGATTATTCCGTAGAGAACTCCTGGTCATTTCATAAATAAACGTCAACAACGACACATCCCAAAGCTCATCCTCACCTTTAATAATAGAGGCTAGGGGGTCAGCACGCTTATCAATCTCAGCATTTAGCTTATCTACCACTGATAGCAGATCTGCAGACACAATGGTGAGTTCTTTTGGCTCATTCCGGTAGCTATAGAGTAGCCCAGGGGCACTAGCACCATGAGTCCTCATTAGCATGTCAAAGTATCTTTTAGCCTCTAAGCTAAATCCTTCAAGCCTAGAGAGGTAATAGGGGGTGACAATCCTCGGCTTCTCGGCAATTACCCTGCCCTCTCTCACCACCGTCTCCGTGACATTCTTTATTAGCTCGGCGTAGGCAGGTTTGGTAACTAGATAATAATATATATTGGTGGTGCCGAAGGTAGCCAAGCTCTGCTTAGGCGGCCTTAATATTTCAGTGTTCTTAACTGCGTCTCTAATCCTTTCGTCATCAACGTCCATTATATTCCCCTCACCCTTCCTTTAATGGCTGACTTCTGAGACCAGCCCTGTGGCAAAAGGCTCGCCTCATCTTGGAAATGTTCACTGGCATGACCACCTTTATTTCACAATTCTTGCACCATAGCTCCTCACGTCTAGGGTCATGGGCAACATCCACCCTTTTCCCCTCAATCTCAGTATAGAAATGAGGGCTAATAATAAGGAGATTGTGCCATTTCTTAACCGCCACCATGGCTATACAACCTATCAAATCGGCTTTCATCCCCAGCCCTTCTGCCTTAGCTTTTATCCGCAACGACTTATTGATACAGTTGTTCCTGACGAGGGAATAAGGTTCTCTATAAACTGCATCTATAAAAGCTGATAATTCGTCGTTCATAACACATCCTACGATATGGCTGATAGCTCTTGCTTATATTCGTCCAGGAGCTTGACGTATTGAGAATCTAGCTGAGTCAGTAGCTTGCGCCATTCTTCCTGGAATTGAGGTTGCCTCTCCACATCTATTCTAATTCCTACAAATGAGCCTAACTGCTGCTGAATAGCCTGCTTTATCCTAGCTTCAAATTCAATCTTAAGTGATTCATAAGCCTGCTTCCTCTGCTGCCCACCCTGCCCTACATAGTGTTCAAAGATACGCCTCAGCTTAGTGTAGACATTTTCCACTCTTGCTTTGTCACTCTTAACTATCTTCAAACCCTCCATTGCTCTTCTATTGGCTCTTTTAGCTAAATCACTTTTGGATAAGTTGATATTTCTAATTAATATACCGGCGACACCCTGTATAACATATTTTTTTATCTTGTCATCATACTGGCTCAGCTCAACCACTAAATTACAATCTTGCTTAAGATACCTAGCCGCCAGCCTTTCCCCCTCAGGGACATATTTCCATTTCAAGCGCTCTTCATCACTTGCCTCGCCCAACCCTTTCGCCTTCTCCATAGCTATCTCAATAGCACTCTTTATCTCACCCATCAGTCCCCCAGCCATGTTGCCATACTTAAATTACCCTTTGTTAAATTATACTATATAGCTAAAAAAGCTCAAAGTATCAAACACCGTTCAATATTGAGATTGTTTAGCACCCTATCCCCCCTGACCCCCCTTCCCCTTAATAAGGGGAAGGGGGATTGTAGATATTCCCTATAGTTTATGTCTGTGGTAGTAAATGGTATAATCTATCTACATGGCGAAGGAGTTTGAAATCGTAGACCATACCGCTGATGTTGGCATTAGAGCCTATGGTAGCAGTATGAACCAAGCGTTTGCCAATGCAGCTAAAGCTTTGTTCAGCCTAATAACTGAGCTTGATAATGTAGGCGAGGTTATTTATCGGGATATAGAGCTAGTAGCCCCTGACCAAGAAAGCCTGTTGGTAGAATGGTTAAACGAGCTCATTTATATATTTGATGCCGAGAATATTATTTTTAAGCGGTTTAATATTACCCAGCTTAACAACACCCGTCTTAAAGCTAGAAGCTATGGAGAGAAGGTAGATAGTTCTAAACATAAGCTAAAAATAGGGGTTAAGGCAGCCACTTACCATATGCTGAAGGTTGACAAGACCAATGGCTGCCAAGTTCAGGTATTGTTTGATATTTAGCGGAGGTAAAAATGCCGGCGCCATGGCAAGGGATACTTAAGAAGATAGACGACTACCGATGGGAGATTCCCACAAGCTATAAAGTGGGTATGTCTGTGTCTGGTCTAATCTTCGCCAGCGAGGCAATGCTTGCCCATATCTGGCAGGACCAGGTCTTCCAACAAGTGGCTAACGTGGCTTTCCTACCAGGCATTGTCGGTCATTCCCTGGCTATGCCTGATATCCACTGGGGCTATGGCTTCCCTATTGGAGGGGTAGCCGCCACTAGGGTAAAGGACGGGGTAATATCACCCGGCGGTGTTGGCTTTGATATTAATTGCGGTGTCAGACTACTACGGACAAATCTTACCAAGAAAGAGGTAAGACCTAAAATTGAACAGTTAATTGCTGAACTTTATGTCAATATCCCTTCAGGGCTAGGTTCTGAAGGTAAGATAAGGGTAAGTGAAAAGGAACTGAATGAAGTCCTTATAAAGGGTAGTCGGTGGGCATTAGAAAAGGGTTACGGCGAAGCTGAGGATATCATAGTTACTGAAGAGTCAGGCTGTCTCAAAGGGGCTAACCCGGATAAGGTAGGTAGCAAGGCTAAGAAGCGAGGCATTCCCCAACTGGGAACCTTGGGCTCGGGTAATCACTTCCTAGAGGTGGAGGCAGTGGATGAAATCTATGACCGTGATGCAGCCAAGGCAATGGGTATTAATGACATCGGTCAGGTACTTATCTTGATTCATACTGGTTCCCGAGGCTTTGGGCATGAGGTTTGCAGTGACTACGTGAGATTACTTGGCGAAGCAGTAAAAAGGTATGGCATCAGCCTACCTGACCGTCAACTGGCTTGTGCCCCGGTAAACTCGCCCGAGGGACAAGACTACCTCCAAGCTATGGCCTGTGCTGCTAACTATGCTTGGACTAACCGGCAGTGTATCACTCACTGGACTAGAGAATCTCTGGTCAAGGTCTTGGGCAAGAGCCAAAGGGAACTTGGACTGGAGCAGATTTATGACGTGTGCCATAACATTGCTAAGATTGAGGAATACCCTATTAATGGTAAGAAGCAGAGGCTTTGCGTTCACCGTAAAGGGGCTACCAGAGCCTTCCCGGCTGGACACCCTGATGTTCCTGATGTTTACCGAGATATAGGTCAGCCCGTCCTCATTCCCGGGGATATGGGGCGCTGTTCCTATGTAGCACTGGGCACAGAGACAGCAATGAAGGAGACCTTTGGCTCTACCTGCCATGGCGCCGGCAGGATACAGAGTCGGGCTGCCGCCAAGCGCAGCCTTAGAGGAGCTGATGTTGTCAAAGCATTGGCCGCCAAAGGAATTACGGTTAAGGCAGGTAGTATGGGTTCGCTGGCAGAGGAAGCCTCTGAAGCCTACAAGGATGTAACTGAGGTGGTTGAGGTAACCCATAAGGCAGGCCTGTCTAGCAAGGTAGCTAGGGCAACTCCAATAGGTGTAATTAAGGGGTAGAAAAAATGTATTTCAAAAATGTTATTGATGCTATAGGGCATACTCCACTGGTAGAAATGGCTCAAATGAGCCCGAACAAAAAGGTTAAAATTCTGGCTAAGCTGGAGGGGCAGAACCTGGGGGGGAGTGCCAGTATCAAAGACCGGATAGCAAAATATATGATAGAAAAGGCAGAGCGGAGTAGAGAACTAACCAAGGACAAGACTATCATTGAAGCCACCAGTGGCAATACCGGGATAGCTCTAGCCTGCCTGGGGTATAGGAAAGGGTATAAGGTCAGCATTGTTATGCCCGACAGCATGAGCCTGGAGAGGCAGCAATTACTCAGAATCTTTGGTGCTGAGCTTATTCTTACCAAAGGTGCTTACGGGATGGGTGGGGCTATTACTACTGCCAGGGAACTGGCCGCCCAAGACAAAAGGTATTATATGCCTGACCAGTTCTCTAATCCAGCTAATCCCCAGGCTCACTATGAGACTACTGGTGTTGAAATAATGGAGGACTTCCCCTACGACCGAATTGATGTCTTTATTGCCGGCATTGGCACCGGCGGGACTATAGTTGGCGTTAGCCGACGACTAAGGGAGAAGTATCCCGGTATCAAGGTGATTGGTGTTGAACCGCCCTCTGGCGACGCCATCCAGGGCTTAAAGTGCCTTGAAGAACTTAAAGAGGTTCCACCGTTTCTGGATTTGAGCCTTATTACCGAGAGGCGTTTTGTTACCAGCCGGCAGGCAGCTGAAGCCACCAGACAGCTGCTGGATAAGGAAGGAATTTTTGCTGGGTTATCCTCAGGAGCCGTAGCTTACCAAGCTATCAAGGTTGCCAGCGAAATGGACGAGGGCAATATAGTAGCTATGTTGGCTGATGGAGGATGGAAATACCTTAGCCTGGGCTTATGGAATAAATAAGTAAATATGGGCACAAGTCAGCCGCCAAGAATTCACCTGCCCTCACCACGCCAAAAAGGCAGCATATCGCTGGAAGAGGCTATTACCCAGAGAAGGTCGATAAGAGACTTCACCCCAGAATCTATTTCACAGTCTCAGCTATCCCAGATACTGTGGGCTACCCAAGGCATCACTGATACTTCATCGGGAGCAAGGTCTGTTCCCAGTGCCGGTGCTACCTATCCATTGGAGATTTTTGTTGTTTGTGGTCGGAATGGTATTGAAGGAATAAGTGATGGCATATATCACTACGATATAGCCCACCACTCTCTGACCCTACACCACGAGGGAGATGTCCGATTAGCTCTAGCCAGAGCAGCATTAGGTGAGGAAATGATATACCATGCTCCAGTAAATATAATCATCTGTGCTCTATATGAGCGGACGACCCTACATTATGGTAGCCGGGGGGAAAGGTATGTGCATATAGAAGTAGGTCATGCCGGGCAGAATATCTACCTACAGGCTACCGCCCTTGGTTTGGCTACCGTAGCCATCGGTGCCTTTTATGATGAGCCGGTTAGAGAGGTTTTACGACTAGACAAGCAATATAAGCCGCTATACATTATGCCGGTGGGCAAGCCAGCAAGCTCGGGATAAGCAAATCTCGTCTAGGGTAAATTGACAAGCCAAAGGTTTTAATATTATCATCTTGAAGATATGACAAAAACGATTGAAGAAATAAACGAGAAGATACGAGAGGGCAAAGCAGTAGTAGTTACTGCTGAAGAAATAATAGGCATTGCTAAAGAGAAGGGCGTTAAGAAAGCGGCTGAGGAGGTAGATGTAGTTACTACTGGTACCTTCGGCCCCATGTGCTCATCCGGTGCCTATTTTAATATTGGGCACTCTAAGCCAAGAATAAAGCTAGGCGGTGGCAGGGCATATCTCAACGATGTCCTAGCCTATACCGGATTTGCTGCAATAGACTTATATATCGGGGCTAATGCCCTTCCCGATGATGACCCCAGGAACAGAATCCATCCCGGTGAATTCAATTATGGCGGTGGGCATGTAATTGAAGAGCTGGTAGCTGGGAAGGACATCAGATTGGTGGCTATTGCTTACGGCACGGATTGCTACCCCAGGAAAAGGCTTGAAACCTGGATAAATATAAAAGACCTTAATGAGGCGGTGCTATTCAACATCAGGAATGCCTACCAGAATTATAATGTGGCAGTGAATCTGTCCGATAAGACGATTTACACCTATATGGGGGTATTAAAACCCAACTTGGGCAATGCTAACTATTGTAGTGCCGGGCAGCTATCGCCACTACTAAACGACCCATACTATAAGACCATTGGCATCGGCACCAAGATATTCCTGGGCGGTGGCATAGGCTTTATTGCCTGGCAAGGCACCCAGCATAACCCGAATGTCCTCCGCTCTGAGAAGGGGGTGCCCAGGAGAGGGGCTGGCACCCTTGCCGTAATCGGTGATTTGAAGCAGATGAAACCACGGTGGCTAATAGGCACCAGCATGCTGGGCTATGGCTGCACCATAACCGTAGGTATTGGCATCCCCATCCCGATACTCTCTGAGGAGATTCTACGTTATACCACAGTAAGCGATGATGAAATTTTTGCCCCAGTGATAGATTACTCAGAGGCATATCCTCAAATGAAGCCCGATATCTTAGAGGAGGTCAGTTATGCTCAATTAAAGAGCGGGGAAATACTTGTTCAAGGTAAGCAGGTACCTACTGCTTCCCTATCTAGCTACTCCCGAGCGGTGGAAATTGCCACCATTCTGAAGGAGTGGATACTAAGTGGGAAATTCCTGTTAACCGAGCCGGTGGCACCTCTGCCCGGGGTAGAATCAGGTATAACCGTCAAGCCACTTAAGGAGCGCCCGATAGAGGAGTAAAATGGCAGTTTCTAAAAGAATCGTACTACATTTTCCCAAGCGACTGGTAGAGCGACCCATAGTCAGCCGACTGGTTAGGGACTATAACCTTGACTTTAATATTCTAAAGGCCTCGGTCACTCCGGATGAAGAAGGCCTAATGGTATTGGAATTAAGCGGGAAGCAAGTCGACTATGATAGAGGTATCAGGTATTTAGCTGAGACCGGGGTGAGGATTCAATCGCTTAGCCAAGATGTCACTCGTAATGATGAAAGATGCACTCATTGTGGGGCATGTATAACTATTTGCCCTACCGGTGCCTTTGAGCTTGACTTTGCCACCAGGCGGGTTAATTTCTACGGTGAAAAATGCCTGGCTTGCGAACTATGCATTAAGGCATGTCCCCCCAGAGCCATGGAGTTGCATTTCTAGCTGATGTATGAACCCCGAACCTATCGCCATTGGATTAAAGGCGGAGACCTGGTCTCTTTCAATGTAGTAGTGAAAGAGACAGATTTATATATTCGTGCCTCAACTAACCTGAGACGGAAGGCGCTTAGGCTAGTATTAAAGTATCGTGATATATTGGAAAGGTATATTAGCCAATATCCTGCCTTTTTAACCTCCCTGCAACCCCTCCCCGTTGATGACAATGCCCCCCGCATTGTAAAGGCGATGTCAGAGGCAGCCAGCCGGGCTGGAGTTGGTCCAATGGCGTCGGTTGCCGGGGCTATAGCTGAATTTGTTGGCACTGAACTAATAGCCTTCTCGCCAGAGGTAATTATAGAAAACGGGGGCGACATTTACCTGAAAAGCCTGGGGAAAAGGGTAGTAGGGATTTATGCTGGACTATCACCATTAACCGGCAAAATAGGGCTAGAAATCGCCGGGACAGATACACCGATAGGAATCTGTACCTCTTCAGGAACGGTGGGGCATTCTCTAAGTTTCGGCAAGGCTGACGCAGTTGTCGTACTTTCTAAATCAGCCATTCTGGCTGATGCTGCTGCCACCGCTATTGGAAACTTGATTAAGCAACCAACTAATATTCCCGATGGCATTGAGTTAGCTAAGAGTATTGAGGGTGTATTAGGCGTGATAATCATTCAAGGTGAGAATACCGGACTTTGGGGCAGGGTGAAAATTTGCCCCACTTCTATTTAATAAAACTTGAAGCGAGGCTAAAGTATAGTGTACAATTTAGTGTAATGAGCAGCCTGATTGTGGGCGGGGGCTCGAGAGAATCTATGCCTTAGTATGAAAGGAGGGGTAAGAATATGAAAATCGTAAGTCTATGCAGTTCATGCTCAAGTTGCCCGGTAGTCAAGGTAGGGGAAAAACATGTAGAAATAGGAGAGAAGGGCAACACCTGTAAGTTGACTATCGAGCAGTGGCAGGCTCTCAAAGAAAAAATACTTAAGAAGGAATTGTAGGAAGCCTAAAGCCAAGCGAAAAGTCCTGCCCATCAATAAGAATGGAAGCATCCACTTATATAGTCCTCCTTATCACCGCAGCTACTGCCGAGGAAGCACAGCGGATATCCAGGGTGCTACTTGAGCAGAAGAAGGTAGCTTGTGTGAACATTGTGCCTAAGGTCAATTCGCTTTTCTGGTGGCAGGGTAAGCTTGATTCGGCTGAGGAAAGCCTGCTTATTGTCAAGACTAAAGCATCGCAATTAAGCGAAATTGTCCCATTAGTCAAAGAGATTCACAGCTACGATATTCCTGAATTAATCGCCTTACCCATTATCGGCGGCAATCAGGATTATCTAGAGTGGATACAGAAAGAGGTGAGATAAAGGATTTGAGAACCTTTATCTCCATCTATTCTACCTCAATACTTTCTACCTGCAGCTCTTCACCAGCTACAATCTCCACACTATTACTCTGACAGTAGGGGCAAGACCAATCAGACTCTTTAGGCTCGAAGAACTTACCACAGCCCTGGCAGCGAGCCGTTGTCGGAATCGTCTTGAAAGAAAGGACAGCCCTCTCAGCGATGGTTCCTTTACTAATAAGGTCAAAGTAAAACTGCACACTTTCCTCAGCAAATCCGCTCATCTTCCCGATGACCAGGTTGATTCTCTTGACTTCCTTGGCTCCAGCCTTTTGGGCTTGTTCCAGGACAAGGTTGAGCATACTTTGGGTGATGGCAAGTTCGTGCATTCTAACAAATCCTAGGCAGTAGGTCTCCAACTAACATATCAACTATGCGGGAAGCACCCAGACAGGTTTTCATTACCACCCGTCCAGGGTGTTCTTCGCTTACTTCGCCGATGATTGCTGCGCATTTTCCATAGTGGTTTCCCAGCATTGCCTCAAGAATCTTATCGGCGTCTTCAGCCGGGACTATAGCCACTAGCTTTCCCTCATTGGCTACATAGAGGGGGTCAAAGCCCAACATCTCGCAAGCTGCCAGAACCTCCTCGCGTACCGGGACCTTTTCCTCTTCAATCCTTATACCTACTTTTGATTGTTTTGCCAGTTCATTTAGAGTAGTAGCTAGTCCACCTCGGGTAGGGTCTCGTAAACAATGGATATTTGGGCTAACGGCTAACATTCTAGCTACCAAGCTATTAAGTGGAGCGCAATCGCTCTCCAATTGAGTAGAAAAGCTCAGCCCTTCCCGCTGGCTGAGCACAGCTATTCCGTGGTCGCCTATAGTCCCGCTTAGAATCACCTTATCTCCCAGCGTTGCCTTGCTACCAGAGATATCAACCCCCTCCGGTATTACACCCACACCGGCAGTATTAATAAAGAGCTTATCGGCGCTGCCTCTATGTACCACTTTAGTGTCCCCGGTGACGATTTGTACCCCCGCTTCCTGGGTTGCCCTCTGAGTAGACTCTACGATTTTGCTCAGCTCACTATAGGGCAGCCCCTCCTCAATGATGAAGGCAAGCGATAAATAAAGGGGTTTAGCCCCGGACATAGCTAAGTCGTTCACCGTGCCATAGACGGCAAGCTTGCCAATATCTCCACCAGGAAAGAAAATAGGGCTTACCACATAACTATCGGTGGTGAAAGCAAGTTTCCCGCTTAGTTCAAAAACGGCTGAGTCATCCAATTTAGCTAAAAATGGATTGGCAAAAGCTTTGACAAAGCTTTTCTCCACCAGCTCATGGGCTAGCTTGCCTCCACTGCCGTGGGCGAGCAGGATTTTATCCTCCAAAATCACCTCCATAAAGGTAGTAGGCAGAGCAAGCGCCCTCTGACGAGACCATACATGGTCCTACCGGATTTTGCGGGGTGCAGGCTTGGCCGAAGAGTGGGCAATCAGCCGGCGTCTTAACTCCGCGAAGGATGTCGCCACAGATGCAACCCGTAGGTTCACAAGCAGGGCTGGGGGTGATATCAAAAGCAAGTTCAGCATCAAAGCGCTGATATTCTTGCCTTAACTTTAAACCACTATTGGGAACCTCCCCTACCCCCCGCCACCTGGCTGAGCAAGGCTCAAATACCTGCCCCATGAGCCTTAAAGCCTGTCGGTTGCCCTCAGGACGCACTCCCCGTCGGTAGGCAATTTCAACCTTAGACTCACCATTTTCAACCTGATTCACCAGCATATCAACGGATTGTAGGATGTCTAAAGGTTCAAAGCCGGAGATCACACAGGGGATGCCGTAATCCCGGGCAATAAATTCCCAGGGATGGGAGCCAATAATAGCACTTACATGCCCGGGGCATATAAGTCCATCAAGCCTGACCTCGCCAGAATCAAGGATAGCTTTAATCACCGGAGGACAAAGTTTATGTAAAGAAAGGACATAGTAATTCCTTATCTTTCTCTCCTGGGCTTGGAGGACGGAAACAGCGATAGTTGGGGCGGTGGTCTCAAATCCAATTCCAAGGAAGACCACAGACTTAGTCGGATTTTCCTTGGCTATTTCAAGAGCGTCCACAGTGGAATATACCACATACACCTCAGCCCCATTAGCCTTGACCTTCTCTAAGCTAGAATAGCTTCCCGGGACTTTAAGCATATCGCCGAAGGTAGCGATGGTGACGCCCGGAGTTTGGGCTAAGACAATTGCCTTGTCCAAGTCAGGGGTTGCGGTAACACAGATAGGACAACCCGGACCGGAGACCATGTCAATAGTTTTGGGTAAAACCTGCCGAATACCATATCTAAAGATAGTTACGGTATGACCACCGCAGAACTCCATGAATCTTGCCCGGGTCTTAGACTGACGGTGAATGTGGGAAATCAATCCCTTAGCCAGTTCAGAGCGCCGAAATTCAGTGATAAACCTCACCCTTCCTCCTCAACCAACTCAGCTATTTCCTCCAAGAGCCTTAAGGTTTCCTCGGCTTCTTCCTGGTCTAAGATATTTATGGCGTAGCCGGTATGAACCAGCACATAGTCCCCTACTTTAGCCTCTGGGGTGAGCCATAGGCTTATCCGCCGAGTTATACCTCCTATCTCAACCTCAGCCTCTTTATCCTCTACAAGCTTAATCAGCGCTGGTATGGCTAGGCACATATCTAACTCCTAATGACCCTATCCCCCTTTAGTTTTGTTGACCTCACCCCCTTTGTCCCCCTCTCCTTGTCAAGGGAAGGGGGTCAGGGGGATGGGTTATATAAGAGAGGCAAAGCCTCTCTTTGACTCTCTCAACTACTGGCAAAATTGGCAATCACCGCTTGCCCTAAGGAAATGCCACCATCATTGCAGGGCATCAGCCGGTGGGTAAGCACAGCGAGACCTTCTTTATATAAAGCAGATGTCGCTAGCTTCAGCAGCAACCGATTCTGGAAAACTCCCCCGCTTAGTGCCACTCTCTTTATGCCACTCTCTTCGGCGATGGTTTTACACATTTCAGCGACCATCTGAGCCATGGTGTTATGAAACTTGAGTGATATTATTGGGGCAGGAACCC
This sequence comes from uncultured Dehalococcoidales bacterium, assembly GCA_964354655.1. Lineage (GTDB taxonomy): Bacteria > Chloroflexota > Dehalococcoidia > Dehalococcoidales > E44-bin46 > E44-bin46. The sequence continues at coordinate 71,540 of CAYHAL010000001.1, read as the reverse complement.
GATTTCTGACATCCTGAACTATCGTTGCGAATAGCCCTCCCAGTTTTAGCGCCCTTATTCCCTGGTCTTTAGTGATGGAGAAGGGGTAGGACTTTGCCTCAAATTCGTCCAATTCGTCTGGAGCCAGCATCTCAAGCTCAATGGCTGCCTGAGCTTCATAATCTATTTCTCCCCTGACCCCGGCTAAGGCGGAAACGGCGTCAAAAAGTCGCCCGGCGCTTGAAGTCAGCGGAGAATTTACCCCTTGCTTTAGCTGTTGTTTTATTACCTCAAGCTCGACGGGATTTAGCTTATTAATAGCAAGACCATCCAAGGCAAAGTCTTCGCCTAGCAATGTATAGAGATAGCTTAAAGCCATACGATAGGGCTTCCTTATAGCGGCAGCACCTCCAACTAGAGGGACATATTCTAGATGTCCAACCCTTTGGCAGCTGCGCCAGTCAGCGAGCAGAAATTCCCCTCCCCAAATGGTGTCATCAGTACCGTAGCCTGTGCCATCAAAGGCTACGCCGATAACCGGACCCTCTACATTATTCTCTGCCAGACAACTTACGATATGGGCATGATGATGCTGAACCGGGACAAGTCTTAAGCCGCGCTCAAAGCCGACTTGAAGGGCATATTTCGTGGCAAGATATTCTGGGTGCATATCATAAGCCACAATTTCAGGTTCAATGCGGAATAGCTTCTTATAAAGCTCAATGGTGTTTTCAAAGTGGTCTAAGGTTTCCTCATTCTCCATATCGCCGATGTGCTGGCTAAGGAAGGCGTGTTCATCTTTAGTAAGGCAGAAGGTATTCTTCAGTTCGGCACCGCAGGCAAGAACCTGCTTTGACTTAAAAGGAAGAAAAATGGGGCATGGGGCATAACTCCGGGCTCGCCTTATAGCCTGAGGCACACCCTCTACCATATAGACACTATCATCATAACGGGCATATATATCCCGATTGTGAAGCAGAAAATAATCAGCAATTCCCCTGAGCCTTCTCAAAGCTTCGTCGTTATCCTTAGCAATGGGCTCCTCGCTAATGTTGCCGCTGGTCATAACCAGAGGAACACCGGTCTCCCTTAATAGAAGGTGATGCAGAGGGGTATAAGGCAGCATGACCCCGAGATACTTTAGATTTGGGGCTACCGCTGGGGAGATATTGGACGAGCTATGTTTCCACCTCAAAAGGACAATCGGACATTGCGGGGATTGGAGCAGCTTTTTCTCTTCAGGGAATATGAAGCAGTGGTTTTCAATATCCTCAATAGTACCTACCATGACCGCCAAAGGTTTGGCGGGGCGCCTTTTCCTGGCTCTTAAACGGTTTACCGCTTCCTCATTGGTAGCATCACAGGCAAGGTGAAATCCACCTAGACCTCTAAGTGCCAAGATTTTCCCTGATTTCAGGAGAGCGCTTGCCGCTTTAATGACATCTTTAATCTTAGTAGGGTTACCATCACCGTTAACTAGCTTCAAGCTGGGACCGCACTTAGGGCAGGCATTAGGCTGGGCATGAAAACGCCGGTCTAAAGGATTATCGTATTCCTGCTGACACTCAGGGCACATTACAAACTGGCGCATGGTAGTCTTGGGGCGGTCGTAAGGGATGTCCTCAATAATGGTAAATCGAGGACCGCAATTGGTGCAGTTAGTAAATGGGTAGCGGAAACGGCGGTCGGTAGGACAGAAGAGCTCCCGCTTACACTCTTCACAGGTGGCGATATCTGGTGACACTAACTGGTATTTCCCCTTTTGGCTCAGACTCTCCCAAATCTTGAACTCGGTATAACCCTTCGGGGGGTGGAAAGTGGTTTCGACCTTTTCAAGACACGCCATGGGAGGGGCTTTGGTTTCAAGGTCATTCAGGAAACTTCTTAAGGACTCCTCATCTCCCTCTACCTCAATCTCTACATTTCCTGAGGTATTGCGCACCCAACCCTTAAGGTTATACCCACCAGCCAATCGATAAACAAAGGGTCTGAAGCCAACCCCCTGCACCACCCCCTGAACCTTTATCCTGGCTAGTTTTTTTACTCTTACCAGCACCATTCGCTAACCCCACTGAATCTATCATACAGTGACTTTCCAACCACTTAGCTGGATAGTTTGCTGGCTCATTTTACCTTCACCCTGTCAATTTGTCTAAGGGAACCAAGCTTGGTGACCTCATCCATGAATTCATCGGCTGCTGACTGGAATTTCTCCGCCTCAGATGTTGAAATCCACTCTAGCCTTAATCTCTCGAGTTCTATCCCGAGTTGTGGGAGTAGATTTTTAATTAACGTTATTATTCGCCTTGCCTTAAGGTTACCACTGATATAATGGCAATCCCCAGGGTGACATCCGGCTATAATTACCCCATCAGCGCCTTTAGCAAAAGCGCGAAGGATGAAGCTTGGCTCTATTCTTCCGGTACACGTGGTTTTGATAATTCTGGAATAGAGATTGCTCTTTAATTTTGAACTGCCAGCGAGGTCGACTCCAGCGGGTGAACACCAGTTACAACAGAAGACCACAACTTTAGGTTCAAAATTCTTCATACTTCTATTTCAATATCCCTTTTACAATAACCTTGACTGCTCCCTCTCTATCCAGCCCTCTAGCCATCAATGTCTGCATCTGCTTTTTGTCAATGCTACCTATAGCCGCTTCATGGGTGACCTTGGCTTCTTTGTTAGTCACTGATACAATGGGTATAGCTTTGGCTATTGCTTCTTCACCATCTACAATCTCAGTACAATCAACATGTCCTCGAGCCAAGGGGGCATTACCATAGGTCTCACCAATAACCTCTGCCTTGGCCTTATCTCTTAGGACGAGGCGACTTTTTATCAAACTTCTAGCCTCGCGTCCGTTCAGATTCACCTTCTCTGATATTTTTATGTCATCTTCTTTTTCCCCATATACCTTGGCTACAAGCTCGGTTATACTTTTTTCACCACAAAATACCTCGTAATTGAAATCCAGCGTCCCAACACAGCCTTCAATCAGGCTAAAGGTGTTGTGATAAATGCTTTTCTCTCCGACCTCAACCTTTGCCTTGGGGATGACCTTGATGCCGCCAGAGTCCCCATGGTAATGAGTTTCATGATATTTAAACTTAGCATTATTGCCTATTTTTATATCGGCATCCATCTTATGGATTATGTTAACCGCACTGGGGAAAATACAGTGGGCGATTATACTTACCTCGCCACCATCTTGAACATTTACCTTTAAAACAATTTCCTGTAGCCCTTCCTGCGGTAGCATGCCGAAGCATAGATGGACAGGATATTTGATTTTCTTCCCCTCCTCCACCACCAGCTCAACCCTAACCCCTTTCTCCAGTTGCTCCCATTTCACGCTTATTCCTTCTGCTTGGTTAGCCCTTAAGACCCGGTTTTCATGGACTACAAGACTGGCTACCTCTCTGCTTTCAAGGGCTTTCTTACTCCCACCAGCTTTTCCGTAGGCTTGAATAATCTCTTGGTATTCTTCTTTAATAGTAATCATCTCTTAAACCGCCTTTAGTCTGGCACAATGTGACCGCATACTTGGCAATTCTGTTTAAACCACTGACACATTTCCTTCGGCGGCCCTGTCTTATATATCTTTCCAGCACACATCACCGATACTTTATCGGCTATCTCTACGGTATCTTCACTATGAGTGATTAAAAGAACTGAGGAGCCGAGGCTTTTCATTTTAACGATACCATTTACGATATGAGGTAGCGAAACCACATCTATTCCAGAATCAACCTCATCTAAAATAGCAAGTTTTGGTTTCATGGCTAAAACGGAGGCAAGCTCTACCCTCTTTCTCTCTCCCCCGCTTAAACTAGCGTCCACTGACCGGTTCAAGAACTGGGAAGGTGGCAGTCCAACCGCCCAAAGGTAATCTTCAATCTCCTCCATTTTCAATCTATTTCCTAACCCAAGGTATTCTCTTATGCTCAGCCCCTCAAATCTAGCTGGTTCTTGCCAAGCCAGGGTTATCCCCATTTTGGCTCTCTGAGAGATTGAGTACTTGGTAATGTCCTTACCTTCAAATATTATTTTCCCATCATCAGGCAAGTAATTTACCCCCATTATCAGATAAGCCAGGGTTGTTTTCCCCGTCCCATTTACTCCCAGTACCGCCAGGATTTCCTCTTTTTCTACATGAAGGCTCAAGTCATCGATTATTGGCTTACCCTCCAATATCAATTTTAGGTTCTCTATTTGTAACATAGTTACGCCACTCAGTTCTTATTTAACGGATTCTAGAAAACCTTGAGGGGCTGGAGGCCATCCTCGGTTTCATTTTTAACGCTTTATCCTGATAGAGAGCAGGAACTACAGTTATAGGAAGTGCAACTGCTGCATGCACTTCTTCCCTCGGAAGCCGATGCCCCCTCGGAACTTCTGGAGAACAATGAAAGCACTCGCTGGGCACTGCTTCCGCACCTCGGACAAAGAGCACCCTCACCCGACTGGCTCATTGCTCTAAGCAGCTCAAACTTAAGTTTACAATTTGAGCAAAGATATTCATATATAGGCATCATCCTCTCCCATACGGGTTGCTAGACGGCAATCACTTCTTTAACCTCGGGTATCTGCTCTTTGAGGATTCGCTCAATCCCGCGCTGCAGGGTTATAGTTGCCATAGGGCAGCCACTACAGGCACCTTTGAGCTTTAGCCTAACCACTCCTTCACTCACATCTACCAGCTCGACATCACCCCCGTCTGCCTGCAAGACAGGTCTTATTTGAGCCAGAACCGCTTCTACCTTCTCTTTCGTGGTTTATCCCCTCCTTTCCATATTCATATCCATATTCATAACGTAGCGTAGATATTAGCTACAATTTCCGCCAGTTTATCTTTCATGGTTCTTGCCCCGGCAGGACAAGCACTAATACACACTCCGCATCCCTTACACTTAAGGCTATCTGTGACTGATACTAGCCCCTTTTCAGTTTTTTCCAATCTACAGGTATCATAGGGGCAGACGGCAACGCAAATTCCACATCCGCTGCACAAATCTTCGTTAATCTCAACCTCTAGTATCTCAGGCTGAAGCTCTAGGGCGACACATCCTTTACAACTCTTACACGGTCCACAACAGAGACATCGCCTAGCCTCTTCTATTACTTCTTCCAGGGTGAATGCTTCCTCAAAGGGGTCAAAATTCAGCCTGTCTTCGGCTGGAGCCCATTTGAGTGCTGGTTGAGGCTTATACTCCAGACGGTCTGGGATGGAGGCTTTTTCGTATTCCCTTTCCCTCCCTGCCTTCATGTCCTCACCCTTCAGGTAGCGGTCAATGGACTCGGCGGCGGTTACCCCCTCCCTCATCGCTTCTGCCATAAAACCTACCCTTCTAACATCACCGCCGATGAAAACCCCCTGTTTAAGGTTGCTCCTAAGGGTAACTTCATCAATGTCCAATCTACCCTTCTCATTCAGTAGATTCTCCTGCTGGAAGAATGCCCGCTCTGGACCTTGGCCTATTGTAATGAGCAGCACATCCCCTTCAAGATATATTACATCGCCCCGGTCGAATTTAGGGTTAAATCTACCATCTTCATCAAAGACCGATGTGCACCGGGGGCATTCTATTTTCTTAAATTTCCCATTTTCGCCGATTATCTCGGCTACACCTCTGGAGTAGATTATTTTTATGCCTTCTTCGGTAGCGCCTTCTATCTCTTCAAGGTCAGCCGGTATGCCATCCTTGGAACACTCATCTCCATTTTCTAGACAGACAAGAGTAACCTCTCCCCCCAGCCTTCGGGCTGTCCTGGCTACATCAAAGGCTACATTACCACCGCCAACTACTATCGCTCGCTTACCTTGAAAGAGCTGAGGGGGAACCCTTCCCTGATTTACCGCAAAGAGCAAGGGTAATCCGAACATGACCCCCTCTAGGTCAGCTCCGGCTACACATTCCCTGTCTATAGTTAGAGGTCTAGGAGAGGGAGTGCCAGTAGCTATGAATATCGCCCGATAGCTTTCATGCCTAAGGTCATCCAGCGTTTTCCCACCGTCACCCATCCTAGTCCCAAGCTTGACATCAATATGGGCAATCCTGACTAGGTTGCGTATCGCAGCATCGACTATATCCTTGGGAAGACGATACCTGGGGATATATCGTAGAGCGCCGCCTAGCTCAAAGCCTCTTTCCAGAATGGTAACTCGGTAGCCTTTCTTACTCAAGGTATAGGCGCACATCAAGCCTCCTGGTCCACCCCCAATCACAGCTACTTTCTCTTTGTTTGGCACGGGCAACGGAGGCTTGGTCTCCAAATAGGAAAGATAGTACTCAGCAATAAGTTTCAATATCATCCGTCGCCTAACGGCTCCAGTCTGGTCCTTATAATTGCACTGCTTCTCACAAAGCCCACAAATATAGCTGCACAGTAGGAACAAAGGATTCTTATCATAAATTTCGTCCCCAATCTTGATTATCTGACCTGCCGCCTCTTCAGCATCCAGAGGAAGTAAAGCAATCATAGCATGACTGCGTTGGATGTCCTCGCCTAAAGGACAGGCTATCTGACAGGGTGGCAAATATACCTTTCCAGCTTCATTAATTACTTCCTCAACCTGAGCTTGTTCTTCATCAGAAACAGCCTTCCCCATCCTATCCTCTCTTTAACTTCTTCACTAAGTCCCCTTTGGAGTTATATACATCCACCTCAAGCGGCATTCCTCCCGGGAGTGAATGGGTGGCGCAGGCATGGCAGGGGTCATAGGCCCTGAATGCCATCTCAATCATATTGAGAATCCCATCGGGGACTTTTCCTTTCTTTATCAGTGATTTGGCTGCTTTCTCGACCGACATGTTAATAGCCGCCGAGTTATTCTGGGTGGCGACAATTAAGTTGACCTTAGTCAGAATTCCCCTGTCATCAGTCTGATAGTGGTGAATTAGGGTTCCTCTTGGCGCTTCGACTACGCCTATCCCCTCCTTCGGAGTCTGGGTAGGCAAATTTACTATGTCAGGAGAAGTAAGTTCAGGGTCATGGGCAAGCTCCAGCACCCGTTCCGAGGCATAAAGTGCCTCAATGAGTCGCGCCCAGTGGAAAGCTAAAGTGCTGTGAACTGGTTTCCCGCCTAATACTTCATACATCTTTTCATAGGCTTCCTGGGCCAGCGGTGTTGCCATCCCATCAGACGCATTCAGCCTAGCCAATGGCGCTACCCTAAAGACGCCGCTCTCTTCTCCATCAACAAATCCCCTCCAGCCTACATTCTTGAGATAGGAGAACTTGGCGTAAGTCCAGGGCTCAACATGCTCCCTGATGTGGTCAAGATACCGCTGAGCCCTAAACTTGGCAAACTCTTTACCATTGGGGTCAACCACCCTTATAACTCCATCGTAGAAGTTCACCTTGTTGTTCTCATCCACCAGCCCCATATAATACGTCCTATGTTTGTAAACATCGCCGGTGATGAGGTCAACATAGTCTTTGTTTTTAAGTACAATGTCATTAAAAAGGTCGAGGGCAAACCTGGCGAAATCAACGGCATATTCCCCCGCCTCTATAATTGTCCCCCTTTCCTCCTCGGTGATTTGTTTTGATACCCCTCCCGGCAGGCCGCAGGTAGGCATAACCGGCTTCCCGCCAATTATTCTCAGGATTCCTCTTAGCCTTTTCCTTACTTCTATAACCTTTTTGCCAGCTTCCAGTCCAGCCTTAGCGATAACCCCTAATACATTCCTTTCTGCAGCAGGTGCTTGGAGACCAACAACGAAGTCGGGACCGCCAAGGAAGAAGAAATTTAATATATGGTCTTCAGCCTGGAAGGCGTTATACATAAGCTCTCTTATTTTCTTCGCTGCTGATGTTGGCTCAACCTTCCAAAGGTCGTCAAGAGCCTTAGTTGATGCCATATGGTGAGCAGTAGGACACACGCCACAGATCATGGTGGTTATTCGTGGCATCTCCTCAGCAGGTCTTCCCTCAGAGAATTTCTCAAAGCCTCGGAGCTCAGGGACCTGAAGGTAAGCCCGGTCGCAATTCCCCTCATCATTGAGGAATATCTCTATCTTTCCATGTCCTTCAAGCCTGGTTATTGGGTCTATCGTTATCTTTCTCACTGTGCCCTCCTATTTCGTTTCCAGTCTCTTCCTTCTAAGCAGTGAGGCTGGCAGGCTAAATCTATAAAATGTGCCTGCCGGGTCTACAATCCCATTAATTAATTCTTCGACCTCCTCGTCGGTCATCCTTTCTTCGCCTTCAAGCCCTAGTATAGAAGCAATCATTGACAGGGCTTTTGCCCCTTGGTCTATAACCCCGTCTACCGGACCAAAGCACCCCCGACATGGCTGATTCGCCTTAATGCATGTTTCTCCACACCCTGACCGGGTGGCAGGACCGAGACAAATTAGTCCCTGCTCAAGAAAGCATTTCTCAGGGTCAATCTTGATTTCCCACGGTCTTTTTATCTCTTTCATGGATAACTTCTCTGGCTTTGTCTCTTGCCTCGGGCAGGTATCACACAGGGCTTTATCAGGAGCAAGCACTGCTCCCCTCTCTGGCAACTCTCCCCGGAGAATGGCATTTACTGCATTCAGTATCAAGTCTGGCGGTGGTGGACAACCAGGAAGGTAGTAATCCACCGGAATAACTTGATCTAAAGTCATTACCGTATCATAAAATTCTGGCAGGGTAAGTTCATCGCCATTAGTGATTATCTTCTCTTGTGGAGTAATCCCCTCTGGATTTTCAACGCTTGGGGTTTCCTTATACGCTCTATGAAAAATAGTTTCCCTCGTCCAGAAGTTTGCCAGTCCAGGTATTCCACCCAGGTGAGCGCAGGCGCCGAAAGCAACCACAAGACCAGATTTTTCTCGCAGGAGCTTTACCATCTCTTCCTGCTCATCTAGCCTCACTGCCCCATTTATAAAGCTCACCGCTATCTCACCATCGCTCAGGGCTTCAATATCCTTTCTCTTAAAGTCCATGGCTACAGGCCATAGGACAATATCCACAGCCTCAGCCACTTTCAATAAATCTTCATTAAGGTCAACGACTGCCTCCTCACACCCACCGCATGAAGCACACCAATAAAAAGCGACCTTAGGCTTAGCCATCTTTACCCCCTTCCTAGACGGTTGCTTAACCATTTCCGTCTTTCTTTCTCAAGCACTTTAGCATAATAATAGAAAACGAGCAACTCTTTACTTTATGTTAATATTAAGCTTGTGATTCATATATGCCATCCCGGTGATATCCAGAGGATATATTTTATCATTAATGAGGCAGCCAAAGCCTACGAAGGTATCATACCAACTGACTGCTATCACCAGCCCTACATGACTATGGAGGAGCTAAGCCGGGAGATGAAACGGATGACCTTCTTTGGCTGGGAGGTAAACCAAGAGCTGGTCGGGGTAATGGGTTTTGAGCCGATTAAGGACGTTACCCTCATCCGCCATGCCTACGTCTTGCCCTCGTGGCAGAGACAGGGGATAGCCAGCAGACTCCTGGCGCACCTCAAAGGTCTGGCTACCACTTCCCGCCTGCTGGTCGGAACCTGGACTGATGCCTATTGGGCAATAGAATTTTATGTCAAGCACGGCTTTACCCTACTGCCCAACAAGGACGAGCTACTGAAGACCTACTGGGACATCCCCCAGCGCCAGATTGAGACCTCAGTCGTTTTGGGAATTGAGGTGGGGAATGATTAGATGGGTAAATTCACATGTGTAGCGGCACAAGCTGAGGGACAGAGTTGATTGATTCTTCCGCTATCACCTAATTGGCATTCCACAATTTGGGCACTTGTCTGTACCTACTAGCAGCCCGATATATGTCCCGCAGTTACGACAACTTACATTAGCATACACATTGTCACCAAGCTTTGTGCCGCTAGTTAAATAGCCTGAGGTAGCTATAATATCATCCATTGTCCCTATCTTCTTGATAGAATCTCCGGTAGCATCTAGAAGCCCAGACATAGTATCCTTTATTTCCCTTAGTATTTCTTGAGACTTAACTTGGTCTTCTTTCACAGTTTTCGTCATTTCATACAATTCATTTAGCTTCTCGTAGACCTTGATATTTGATTCCGCATATCTTTTCTCGCAAATATCATACCAAAGGTCTCTCATACCTCTAATTTGTTTCCTCTTGTCGGGATTATTTCCATAATCATCGTGGCACTTTGCACATAGAGGTGCAGCATTGTCCAAAGTATTTGATCCACTTTCTGACTCAAGTATTATATGATGCACATCCACGAAAGGCTCGTGACAAATTACACATCTGAAATGAGCTTTCCTACGTGCTTGCGCTTTTACTCCTTCAGAAAAAGGCAATTCCATCACCCCCGTGGCAGTACCGAGGTTATTTACATATTTGTTCTTCTAATATATCACACTATATATTCCCCCACACCCCATCCCCTCTAATCTCCACCAGCTTTAATGGCAGGAGTTTATTGGTTAAGTCAGCGGTGGCTTTGGTGTATACCTTGATGTAGTTATCGGTGTGGCCAGACCAGACGCCGTTAGATTGCTGCTCAAATAGTACCGTCATTGTCCTGCCCAAAAACCGCTGGCTGAAGTTCTGGGCGCTTTCTTTAGCTAAAGCCAGCATTTTCTGGCTACGCTCTTTTTTGACTCTCTCGCTGACTTGATGTGGCATCTGGGCGGCTTGAGTCCCCTGGCGCGGTGAGTAAGAGAAGACATGGATTCGGGCAAATTCCATCCGCCGACAAAAATCATAGCTCTCATCAAACTCCTCATCAGTATCACCGGGGAAGCCAACCATAATGTCGGTAGTGATAGCTGCTTCAGGCAGTAGGGCCCGAATTAAAGATACCGACTGCTCATAATCACTAGCAGAGTAGCCCCGCTTCATCCGACTAAGCACCCCATTGCTGCCGCTCTGAAGTGATAGATGAAAGTGGGGGCATAGTCTTTGGTTGCGCCATAGGCTGATAAGCTCGGGGGAGACTTCCCAGGGCTGTAGAGAGGACAGCCTTAACCTCTCCACACCGGTCTCATTTAAGATATGCTCCAGCAAGCCTTCTAGATTAACCCCGCCATAATCATAGGAACCAATCTTGACCCCGGTCAATACTACCTCTTTATAGCCCTCAGCCACCCGATGTCTGACTTCATCAACAACCTGGTCAACCGGTAGGCTCTTCTCCCTGCCCCTGACCAGGGGGACGATACAATAGGAGCAAAAGCTATTACAACCATCCTGAACCTTGACCAAGGCACGAGTCCTGAACCCGGCATAATGACTGATAATTGAACCCTTTTGAACAAAGGCCAGGCTACCCATACAGCCAGCCTCCTTTAGTAGCAAGGGCAGAGACGCCTTCTCATTATTGCCCAGGACAAGGCTAACCCCTTCAATCTGGGCTAGCTCCTTGGGGGCTCGTTGGGCATAGCAACCAGTAACTACTATTAAGGCGTCAGGATTTCGCCGGTGCGCCAGCCTGAGGTGATGTCGCGATTTGCTGTCGGCAATATGAGTGACGGTGCAGGTATTCAGGATATAGATATCAGCCTCATCAGCCGGGGGTACTAGTTGATACCCTGCCTCAGCCAATTGCCGGGCTAAGAGCTCCGTCTCAGCCTGGTTGAGTTTACAGCCGAGGGTATCTAAAGCCACCTTTATTTCTTTAGGCTTTCTGCTTCGGTTAATAAACTCCATTATGAAGTTACTTACCATATATGGGCATTGTACTTTCAACTTCTCGGCTGGTCAAATTGAAGAGATGAGGGGAATACAGTATAATGTATGGCATAAAAAGGAGGATTAGCCTAGCTATGGCTGAAGACAAGCTAACATTAATGGAAATAGCGATAATGGATGCGGTGCGTAAGGGTATGATTGAGCGGACCGATATTGGTAAACATTGTCGGACAATAATTTCGGATTATGATGCCCCTGGACCAACCCTCTGGACGGAGCCGACAGTCAGGGAATGGGCTGATGTTTTAGATGGGTTGGTAGATAAAGGTTATCTGGCTTGGAGAACCTACATTTTGCAAATAGAACCCACGGAAAAGGGCAAGAAGTACATCGCTGATAACCAGGCAGAATTGGACAACCTTCCCAAGGTTGAAGATAGCCGGGAGTGGTTTAAGCAGCAACGCAAGAAAACGGTTCTCTAGGCTGAGATATTTGCCATTCCAGCCTATAGTTTAGTCGGGGTGTCAGCAATCAACAGCAGAGTTGTGGTTACCGGCATAGGTATTTTATGCCCAGTAGGTCTGGATGCCTCCTCCACCTGGGAAGCCCTTATCGCTGGCAAGTCTGGCATTGACCATATCACCCTATTTGACCCTGAGCCGTTGGCCACCAAGTTTGCCGGCGAGGTGAAAGGATTTGAACCTACTGACTATGTCAGCCGCAAGGCAGCCCGCCACATGGACCGTTTTGTTCAACTGGCGGTGGCTGCCAGCTTGCAGGCGGTAAAGCAAGCCGGAATACAAATAAATTCCAGTAATCAGGATAATATCGGCGTCGTAATCGGTAGTGGGTTTGGAGGGTTGCTTACTTTGTCTCAACAAGTAAGAACACTACTGGAGAGGGGGCCGAATAGAGTAAGCCCTTTCTTAATACCAATGATGGCTGCCGATATGGCTTCAGCCCAGGTATCAATCCTTCTCGGAGCTAAGGGACCAAACTTCTGTACCACCTCAGCCTGCTCCAGTGGCTCGGATGCCATAGGCACTGCTTATGAAATTATCAGGCGCGGTGACGCCCAAGCCATGCTGGCTGGTGGCAGCGAAGCGGCAGTAATTCCAATAGGGATTGCTGCCTTCAACGCCCTCGGGGCTCTCTCCACCCGAAATAGCCAGCCCCAGTTAGCCTCACGACCCTTTGACGCTGAGCGCGATGGCTTTGTCCTCGGCGAGGGAGCGGCTGCCCTTATACTGGAAGACCTTGCCTTCGCCCAATCACGAGGGGCTAATATTCTGGCTGAAATTACAGGCTACGGAGTCAGCAGCGACGCTTATCACATCACCCAGCCGACTGAAGGTGGGGAAGGGGCAGTAAGGGCGATGCAGATAGCACTTAATAAAGCCGGGCTGGCTACTACCGAAATTGATTATATAAATGCTCATGGCTCATCTACCCCACTAAACGACAAAATGGAAACCAAAGCGATAAAAGCGGTGTTTGATGACACTGCCTATCACATTCCAATAAGCTCAACCAAGTCAATGACAGGGCACCTACTTGGAGCGGCCGGTGCTGTTGAGGCAGCAATATGCATTATGGTTATCCAGCAAGGTATAATACCACCGACGATAAACCTTACCCACCCCGACCCTGAATGCGATTTAGATTATGTGCCCAATATAGCCCGCCGGGCTAAGGTTACCACCGCCCTGTCTAATTCTTTTGGCTTCGGCGGTCATAATTCGGTTCTGGTCTTTCAACAATACAATGAGGTATAGACTTGAATCATAGTCGTTGGAATCTTCTGCCGTCAGCCCCGGCCGAATATTTGGCTACCACTTCAGGATTCTCAACACTGATAGCCCAGCTCCTGTATAATCGCGGACTCACTGAACCATCCCAGTTAGAACCATTTATCGCTGCTGATGAATGCCTGTTGGGCAACCCGCTCCTGCTCCCTGATATGCACCGGGCGGTAGCTAGAATCTACCGGGCTTTGCTATCCGGTGAAAACATTGCTATCTATGGCGACTTTGATGTTGATGGCATCACCGGGACGGCTCTGCTAGTGCAGGCTCTGTCAAGCCTTGGCAGCCGGGTCACCCCTTATATACCCCATCGCTTGACCGAAGGTTATGGACTTAAAACAACCACCCTAGACAACCTCTACCAGCAGGGTATTAGCTTAGTTATTACCGTTGATTGTGGAATTACCGCCTTTACCCAGGTTAAGAAGGCACAAAGGCTAGGGCTTGATATAATTATTACCGACCACCACACCCCTCCCACCGTAATCCCGCCAGCTATTGCCATAGTTGATCCTAAACTACCAAACTCAACTTACCCCTTCTCAGGACTAGCCGGCGTTGGGGTAGCCTTTAAGCTTCTTCAGGCTCTATTCCAAGGCATTGGTAAAGAAAAGCAACTGGATGAACTAATAGACCTAGTCGCCCTGGGGACTGTGGCTGATATGATGCCTCTACTGGGGGAAAATCGATATCTGGTTAAGCAAGGACTGAAGCTGATTAATACCACCCCCCGTCTTGGGGTGAGAGAAATGTTAATCCAGGCTGGGTTAAATATTGGCAGCCTGGATGCCGAAGTTATCTCCTGGATTCTAGCCCCACGTTTAAACGCCGCCGGCAGATTGGCACATGCCATGATCAGCTATAAATTGCTGACAACGGCCTCACCTCAAGAGGCGCATGAATTAACTATGTGGCTGGAAGAGAAAAATGCTGAGCGGCAGAAATTAACCAGCAATACCTTGGCTAAAGCCAGAGAGCAAGTATTGGCGCAAGGACTCCTACCTCTTCTCGTAGCCAGCGATGAAGACTACCCTGGTGGAATCATGGGACTGGTAGCCAGCAGGCTTTCAGAGGAGTTCTGCCGCCCGGCAGTGGTGATTAAAACCGGCAGGGAGATAAGTAGCGGCAGTTGCCGTAGCATCCCTGAGTTTAATATTGTTCAGGCTCTAAACCAGTGCAGTAGTTTGCTGTCTAACTTCGGCGGACACCCCCAGGCAGCCGGTTTTACCCTACCGACTAAGAATCTGACCCGTTTTAAGCAAACGCTCTTACAACTAGCATCTACCGAGCTGGCTGGGGTTGACCTTCATCCCTGCCTGGATATTGATGTCGAGATTAAATTGCCCGACCTTGCCGGAGACACCTACCAATCAATTCAAAAGCTAGCCCCTTTTGGTCACGGTAACCCAGCACCTACCTTCCTCAGCCGGAGGGTAGAGGTCGTTGATTGCCAGACAATGGGCACTAGCGGAGAACACCTGAGGTTGAAACTAAAGCAGGGCGGCACTGTTTGGGACGGGGTGGCTTTTGGGCTTGGTAACTATCTGGCAGAGGTCTCCTCACTGCTCGATATTGTCTATAACCTGGAGGTAGACCAATGGAGTGGAAGGGAGAGGCTAAGGCTTAATATCCTCGACTTTAGTCCAGCTAAAACGAAGCCCTAAATAACTCAAGGGAGCGCAATTTGGCAGCATAGTTATGTGTTGCTCAGCAGAAGCAGTGACTATTTGCCCTGAGTACTATCTGTGCCTTGAGTTGCATAACCACCCGCTGTAATTTGTCCAGCCTCTGTAATTCCTCATCAAAAGGCAGAAGCTTTACCACTTCAATCTGTTCTGACTCTAGCCTTTCTGCCTCGGCAAGCAAGCTTTCCAGGGTACTGCTACGCATGCGGTTATAATAAGGCACATACCTATTTACCCTATAGGCATTTATTTTATAAGCCCTGCTATTTGCTCTTCTACTTGGTGGTATGCTTCGAATCATACGACAACATTGTAATTTGCCAAATGGCAAATGTCAATCGGCTCCACGGAGGAGATGTTCACTATCATTAGCCTGTGGGGTGATACCAACACTAACTTGACCATGAGGCATTAATTAACAAGTAAGGGCTCCTTTTAAAGAGCCCTTACTTGTAGCAATGCTTACCTTTTAGTTTAGGAGGATGCCAATGTTTGGCACGGCGACAGCATTCATTTATCTATATTAATTCATTCATCATTTGCTCATCATTAAAATGTCCTTAAAAAATTATCAATTTTTTGGGACTAGTTTATAATCACTAGCGCCCCAACTGCTGAGTTAATGTACCTTGTCAGCTGTTCGAAGTTCCTTTCGTCTCTACCATACATTAACTCATCAAAGTAGGCCTTTACCTTCTCTCGCTCTTTGAGCTGCCTTACCGCGATGTCCCTAGCCAAGTGAGGAACAATATCATGGTAGGCTCCCATAAATAGAGCCCCCGCCTCTCCATCCGCCAGGGTCTCATTTATCCTTCTAGCTATAAAGCTATCTCTTTCTATCATTAATTGATTCTTCCGCAAATTATATTCCTTGTAGGCAAGCGCTCTCTGGGAGAGGGTCTCAGAATCAATAATCCGGCTAATGTATCCATATTCCTCCTGAAGCAGCGCCTTATCCTCTGTAGATACTATCTCAGCGCCCCGGCTAAGCAGACCAAGGATGATTTCATAGTTCTTACTCCCTCTCCTCGCCGCCTCTCGAACCATCTTTCGGCTCGAGACACCATCTGAAACAAAACCATCCTGGTATACCTTAAGACCATTGGCATCCAATGTTTCAAAAAAGTCCAATACCATCTGCCAGAATCTAGAGGCGGTTGCCTTATGCCTTTCCCAGCGTTTCTCCCCACAGACTGCAGTCGTGCCCAGCTCAAGTGCCGAAGCCAGACTGCCCATGTCAGAATCAGTATGAATGATAGGGATATAAATCAATCTTCTCATTTCTTTCACAACTCCCTGATTACCTCCTCAAAGTGCTTATTACTGACTTTAGCTTGGGAAAGGTCTACCTTTTTAGTTTCCGACTTGAAGGTTCTATGCTTACCCAGAAACTCTCGTATAGCCAGCATGGAAGCCCTTCTGCAGATAGCCTCTATGTCAGCCCCAACCAAGCCATCAGTGGTATCAGCCAGAGCCTTGAGGTCCACGTCAGCAGCTAGTGGTTTTCCTCTGGTATGTATATTGAATATTTCCAGGCGGGCTTTAGCATCGGGGGTGGGCAATTCCAGCCGAAGGTCAAACCTGCCAGGTCGAAGCAAGGCTGGGTCTACCATATCCAGCCGGTTAGTAGCTGCCAGCACAATCACACCTTTGAGCTCTTCCATTCCATCCAACTCGGTCAGAAATTGGCTGATTACCCGTTCAGTAACATGAGAATCGCTACTCGCCCCCCGAATTGGGGCTATAGCATCTATTTCATCAAAAAAGACAATGCAAGGGCTAGCCTGTTTAGCTTTTCTAAATACCTCCCTTATGCCCCTCTCTGATTCTCCAACCCACTTAGACAGTAGCTCTGGACCCTTGACCGAAATGAAATTGATCTCGCTCTCACTGGCTACTGCCTTAGCTAGGAATGTCTTCCCGCTACCAGGAGGACCATAAAGTAGGATGCCTTTGGGGGGATTGGTTCTCATGTGGTCAAAAAGCTCCGGGTATTTTAGCGGCCATTCAATGCTTTCCTTGAGCACCCGTTTTACCTCGTCTAGTCCCCCGACATCATCCCAACGAACATCAGGAATCTCAATGAAGACCTCCCTGATGGCTGAGGGCTCTACCTCCTTTAATGCATTCAGGAAGTCATCCATAGTTACTTCCAGCTCCAGAAGCAACTCATAGGGGATATTATCAGCTTCGAATTCAATCTTAGGCATTATCTTCCTCAGGGTTATCATGGCGGCTTCTCTGGCTAGAGCCTCCAGGTCTGCCCCAACAAACCCGTGAGTAATTCCAGCAATCCTTTCCAGGTCTACATCAGCAGCCAGAGGCATTCCCCTGATATGAATATGAAGTATCTCCAGCCTTGCGTTCTTATCAGGAATACTAATGGCTATCTCTCTATCAAAGCGCCCCGGCCGTCTCAAGGCTGGGTCGAGCACATTAGGTATGTTGGTCGCTCCGATGACCACTACCTCCCCCCTCGATTTCAAGCCATCCATCAAAGCCAGAAGTTGAGCTACCACCCTTCGCTCTACCTGCTGGTCACCCCGGATCTCCTCCCGTTTAGAAGCGATAGCATCTATCTCATCCACAAATACAATCGATGGGGCATTTGTTCTGGCATCCTCAAAAAGGGCTCGCAGGTGAGCTTCACTCTCCCCGTAGAACTTATGGATAACCTCGGGGCCACTTATATGTATAAAATGGGCTGAGGTCTCATTGGCTACCGCCCTGGCTATCAAGGTCTTGCCACAGCCTGGTGGTCCATGAAGTAATACCCCTTTGGGGGCATCTATCCCCAATCTCTCAAATACCTCAGGGTACTTCAACGGTAGTTCAATCATCTCCCTTATTTTCTGGGTCTCCCGATGCAGCCCACCAATATCCTCATAGGTAATTCCAACCCCTTCCTTTACCCGTGCCCCTTCTCCGGCTATCTTTATGGTAGTGGTAGAATGGATGACAGTTATTCCCTTGGGGCTAGTATCAACCACAGAGAATTCCTGGTAACGAGTGCCAAAGAGGGTAGCCCTTACCTTGTCCCCGGCACTAACGGCTAGTCCCTCGAGCAGCTTCCCGATATAACCAGTATCCCTTTCCTTTAATGTCCCTCGTGTAGTTAAGGGGGCAAGAACCACTACGCTAGCCGTCTTGTACTCAGCTTTCTGAACTTGCCCCTTTTCATCAAGACCTATCTGAGCATTCTCCCGAGTAATGCCATCTATCTGGATAATATCCTTGCCTCTGTCCTCCATAAACGCCGGCATAACCTTGGCTGGGGTAGGTCTCTTACCCATGACCTGAATGATATCCCCCACCTCAACCCCCAGTCTTGCCATGTCTTTGGGGTCAAGCCTGGCTATCCCCCGACCAACGTCTTTGGCTAATGCTTCGGCTACCTTAAGTATCAAGGCGTCTTTTGTCTTCATTTCTGGCATATTTCTAACTGCCTTTACCCGACGGTGATATCTTCTTGGCAAGTTTTATCTCCAAGACTCCGCTTTTATACTGGGTCTTCATACTTTCAGCCTCAACCTCTGATGGCAGGAGAACCTCTTTACTGTACTTCCTATCTTTACCCTCAGCCTTCAGGCTGAGAATATCCCCCCTTATTTCAAGGTCGATGTTTTCCTCCTCGACGCCAGGGACTTCGGCAATAATTAATAGATAGCCTCCCTCGTCGAAGACATCAACTATGGGCTCTCTGACCTCGGCTACCTCCACTGAGCCCCTCGCTGTCTTCTTGATGTTACCGAAATGCTCTACCGTTGGCTGACCGCCTAAGCCCATCTTGATGCTAAAGCCGTAGATTCCCTTAGCCTTATCACCTAGACCTTTAATTTCCCCGGTACGGGTATACTCTTCCTTTCCCTCCTCGGTCATCTTGGAGACTAGGTCGAAGAGCTTACCCATCCCCTCAAACAGTCCCCCCAGCCCAAAATCAAACTCTACCTTTGCCTTTTTCTTCCCTTCAGCCATCTTACACCTCCTGCTGTATTTGCTTTTCCGACTTAATCCTTTCTATTTCGGTTGCCAAATCCGATATTCTTATTCCCATTTCGACGGTAAGCTGCTCCTTTAGCGGTAGGTTTTTGAGCAGCCTGCCTACGAATTCACTGTGTGCCTGTTCTAGTTGCTTTGCCCTCTCAGGGTGACTTGAAATCTCGCCCCGGATAAGGGTGTTATATATGCCCAAGGACACCGCCAGTATGCCAATCATAAATTTGGCATTGTCAGAAGCCAAATTGCTAAGCCCATTGATGGCATCCCCAAGCGCTGGGTTTGGCGTCTTACCCGAGATTTCCTTTTCGATAAGTTCCCTGAGCCACTGAGAAGTGGTTTTCCCTAAACCACTGCAGTAGTCTTGGATATATTGCTCCAGAACTGGTGATACCCTTGTCCCAATTACCCCCATATGTTAACATGTTAACACATTGGAAAAAGCTTGTCAAGAGGGATAGGGAGTTTTAAATAAGTAGAAACAATAAGCCGCTCAGTTAGCTCAAAGCATAGGGGTGAAGGACAACCGTCTAAGAGGTTACATGCTCTGCCTCTAGTTTTGGCTCTCTTTGCTGGTATAATGCCTTAATCTCCTTTTCCAGGGCTTCGGTTCTTGACTTGATCTCAGCACTGTCTCCGTCGGCTACAGCCTGCTGCACCTCTAATATTGCCTTCTCCACCTCTTGCATCAACTTCAGATTCGCAGTTACATCAGCTTCAGTAATACCCTGCCGGGCAGCCCGCACCACATTATCGGCTTTGATGCCAATTTCCACTTCCTGCCGCCGTTTACGGTCATCCTCGGAGAATCTAGCTGCGTCTTCAACCATGCGGGCTATCTCCTCTTGAGGCAGCCCATAGAAACGAGGGCTAACCCTCACCTCCTGGCAGCTATCGCCATAAAGGTCGCTAGCCGACACATGAAGAATGCCATTAGCATCAATATCAAAGGTCACCTCAACCCTGGCTTCCCCACGGGGCGCTGAGGATATACCAGTTAAATCAAACCTATCTAGGGTAATGTTATCTACAGCCATATCCCGTTCACCCTGCAATACATGAATATCCATGGAGGCCTGATTATCCGAGGTGTTGGTAAAAATCTGACTCTTGGAGGTTGGGATAGGGGTATTCCGCTCAATAATCTTGGTAAATATACCGCCCTGGGTCTCAATACCCAGAGACAGTGGGGTAACATCTATTAGCACCTTCTTTTGTATTTGCCCCATTAAAATGCCAGCCTGGATGGCTGCTCCCAAAGCCACTGCTTCGTCAGGCTGGATATCCTTATAGGGCTCTTTGCCTACGATTTTCACACTCAGCTTTCTAACCGCCGGCATCCTTGTGGCGCCGCCGACCAAGATAAGGCGGTCTATATCTTCTGGTCTGAGTCCGGCATCAGCCAGCGCCTTCGTAGTGGGGGCAATCATCTTCTGCCGCAAATCCTCGGTTAGCTCTTCAAATTTTGCCCTGGTCAGGGTTATCTCCCAGTGCTTGGGGCTACCTTCGCCAGCATTGATAAAGGGTACCTCTATAAGAGTAGCCTCGCTATCCGTCAGTTCAATCTTAGCTTTTTCAGCCACTTCCTTCAGTCGGCGACAAACTGCCCTATCTTTCCGGAGGTCAATCCCATATTGCTCTTGAAACTCTTCAGTCAGATAATCTACGATACGCTGGTCATAATCGTCCCCACCCAACCAGGTATTGCCGTTGACCGCCTTGACCTCAAATATTCCATCGCCAAGCTCAAGGATAGAGACATCAAAGGTGCCGCCGCCTAAGTCCCAGACCAGGATGGTGTGGACGTCCTCCATTTCCAAACCATAGGCGAGGGCGGCGGCTGTTGGCTCGTCAATTATTCTCATGACCTTGATGCCAGCAATCGTAGCCGCATCTATAGTGGCTTGCCGTTGGCTGACATTGAAATAGGCAGGCACACTGATAACTGCCTGCTCTATCTTGTCATCAAGATATTCTTCGGCATCCGTCTTAAGCTTTTTAAGAATCATAGCCGAGATTTCCTCAGGGGTATATTCATTGTGGTCAATCCTTATCCGGTAATCAGAGCCCATGTGCCGCTTAATCTGCTGGATAAGCTGCTTATCATTGGGTAAACCACCAAGGTCAAGGTAAGTCTGATGCCCCATATGTCTCTTTATAGAGAAGATAGTACCCTCCGGGTTGGCAACAGCCTGCTGCCGGGCAAGTTGCCCCACCAGCCGCTTCCCGTTTTTGAGAAATGCCACCACCGAGGGTGTTAGCCAGCTGCCCTCTCTATTGGGAATTACCACTGGTCGGCCACACTCAAGGTAGGCTACCAGTGAGAAAGTAGTCCCTAGGTCAATGCCAACTGCCTTTGGCATATGTCCTCTCCCCGCTCAGGTTAGTAGCACTGGTATAGGCAACTAGTCCCGCTTTCTCGAGCCCTTTCACGGCACGAATTTTCTGGTCCCACTCTTGCATTACTCCGTAGCTTAGCATGGTCTCCATGCCAGCCAGCGCTGCCCGCAGGTTGACACCGACTAGAGGTATGCCAGCAACTGAGACGATAATATCGGCATAGAGCACCACACCTTTATCAAGCACCCTGTCCAATAAGTCTACCAATGTATAATGTGTATCCCGGGTTGGTTCCATTTATAACCTTCTACTATCAGGTGCCAACAAAACTATATGGCGGCCAGGGTCCGGTAAAGCGAACCGAGAACCCATCGATGGCATTAATCTTCCCCAGTTCCTCCCCCAGTTCGGCAGCCTTATCTTTGGGGAGTAAGCAGGAGAGATTCATTATCATCTGAGCATCCTGAACACCCAGCTTCGTTTTTCCCACAACGATATTGTCAACGTGTCTCCGAATACGCTCATAGAAATCCCTAAAGCACTGGTCGGCTTTGGATTTTAATTCCTTCTTTAGTGCACCCTCTAACTTCTGCTTATTGAGGTAGGCAATGCCCCTTGGCTGGGATTTTATTGCCTCCCCAAGCTGCCTGATTTCAGGGCTTGTCTTGGTTAGATTCTGGGCAATAACCTGGGGTGACCAAAAGATTTGCACACCATACTCTGCCTTGCCCCTCAGTTTCTCTATTTTGTCCTTGAGGCTATCGTAGTCCTTTTGAAGCCAGTCTCTGACATTATCCTCCGCCCCAACCCCATCTTTGTCCATGACTATGGTATCAAATCCCACAGGAAGCACTGTGCCCCACCTTTGCCAAGCTTCGTCCACTACCTTCTGGTGTGCCAGTAGCCAACAGTTTACCAACTCTCTATCGGTTGACTGATACGGCTCAGCAGGACACTTATGTACTACGGCGCATATATCCCGGTAGGGAACGGTATAGACATTATGACCATCAATCCCGATAGCTCCCAGGCTTACCCTCTCACCACTACCGGCAATGCAGTAAAGATACCTCCCCTGCCCTTCTCTCCGGGCTTCAGTCTTGTCATCTTGCTGCACAGCTAGATTCCTCCTTTGATTCGGCTACCTGCCGCCACCTCTCAGGGTTTAGGAACTGGTCAATGACACCATCTACCAGATTATCCAGCCCATCCCTCACCGATTTTACCGACTCGGTAATCCCCTGCTCTTGCTTTATCTCGTCAATGGCTATATCTAGGTCCATAAGCGCTTCTCCCAACCGCTCTATCTCTTCCCCGGTCAGGCTACCTCCCTCCATACGCTTCATTGCCTGAAGCTTGAGGGTATCTTTGATTATTTCCACCAAGGCTATAACCAGCCCCAGCACACCGTGCTTCAGGTTCTTTTCATCAATATCAACAATTGCCATAGCTTCTTTTCCTCTTGCGTACTTCTTTATCCCCACAACTTCGGCTAGCCATTTGCCTTTCCTTTAGGCTGGCGGCAGAGCTACTTTTGCCTTAACGCTTATCCAGCCACACCAGGGGCATCCTGCCGACAAGAGTTCCTTAGCTGGCACCCTTTTACCACATTGAGGGCATTCTTCCTTAGTGGCTACTGCCTCCTGCCAGGCCGGGGTTTGGAAATTAGTTCCTGAAGGGAATTCCAGCCCGTATCTGGCGGCGGTTTCAAATGATGCCAGGGCAGCTCTTATTTTTATGCCTAGTAGCTCAACGCCGGAAACCGAGACCATGATATCGGCATTAATAACCAGCCCCTTGTCCAGTATCCTGTCAATCACATCAAATAAGGTACCAGCGGTGTCCTTTTGCGCTTGTAATGCCATATTCATCAATCCTCTTTTGCTTTAGTTGCGCTTCTACTCCTATGGTGACGAAGCTAATATGGTAGCACTTAGCTATCCTTCCTCATACGGCTCACCGCGGAGACGTGCCCTCTTTTTCTCAAATTTCACCATGTTGCCACCCTGGTCGAGCAAAACCTCATAAGTGCCAATGATATCGGTTGCTTCGGGCAATCTGGCCATTTCTAGCATATCCACCGAGATATGCCAGCCCTCCTCGTCTTTAAATCCCCCCACTGCCGCTACTGGGCTAAAGCCAGTGACCTTAGCCAATTGCTGCTTGGCTCGCTCAGCCAGACTTGTTATTCCGGTAGTCATCTTTGCCCCCCCTTTGGTAGTAATTTTATCCCCTGTCGGCACCATATTACGTCCTTTTACTATTCCTCTTCCTTAGTTTTACGAATAGCGTTGAGCCTTTCCAGTATAGCTGTTTCCTGTCTCGCATACTCTTCGTCATCAATTTCTCCCAGCTCATATTGCATCTGAAGCTCCAGTAACTTACCTTGGAGCTTACCTTCGTCCAGCTCCTCTTGCTCCGCTGCCTCGACGAGCTTTTGGGCGACCCAGTGAACCATTATTGGGGCGCCAAGAATAGGAAAGGCCAGTATATTAGTAAGAAGATCGCCTCCCTCTTCTTGCTGAATTTTCCTACCTTCTTTCATTCCTTCTCCCATTTGACCGTAATCTGACAAAAGTTAAATGGAGGGTTAGGCCCGGTGTACTTGAACACCATCCTCTCTCCCAGCTCTTCATCCAGTCTCTCCACTATTTCATCACACTCCCTCTCCCGGTCTTTATTTACCAGCAGGGCAGCGTTCAGAACCATTCGGTCGATAATAATTCTGTTCTCTCGTATTCGGTCGGCTATAGGGTGAAAGCGAGTCAGGAGCATCCTCGCCTCCTTATCCCGTTTTTGGTCAAGCGCCTTTTTAACCATTTCTCCCAATCGCACCCGGTCAAAGTGTGTCGCCTCAGCAGAACGACCCTGAATAGAATCTCTCAACCTACGCAATTCCCTGTTTTCAGCAACTACCTCTTGATAGATTGCCTTCTCATCACGCCATAATACCTTAAGCCCTAGCTCAACCCCCCCACTCATGTCCTCATGCAGGCTTAGAAATTCATCATAATGACGCTCAAGGAGCTTATGGCGGATATCCTCAACCGGCGACCCCGAGCCTTTTGTGGTAACGGTGCCGAATCTTATGGGTAGAACGGTGAATTCCCTCATTACCCGCTCGATCACCGTCTCGTGAGCCATCATGTTTACCCGGGTACTATCATACTCCGTGTTCGGCGAGCCGCTAACCACGCAGGCTAAATCCTTGAAGACAACGGTGTGAATCTGGCTGCAGTGACCACCAACAGCCGGTACACCGTTAAAGTTGCCCTCCTGGCTGCACTTTATTATGCAGTACAGGTACTTTGCTTCCCTAGTCTCTTCTCCCGCCATACTAACCCCAAGCATTTAGCCAGTTGGAAGGGCTGGGCGTTTTATCTCAACCAGAAAAACCTGGCTTACATCCTTGGGCTTAAGCGAATAGCATCGCCCATTTGTATTTTGCTCAACACCCACACTCTGCCCGTGACAATAATCACGCAGTAAAGCAAATGCTTCCCGCACCTTGGTGAACTGCTCATCGCTACCATCCAGGTGCACATCGGGGTGGCTCTTAGCTACCAGGCGACGGTAAGCCTCCTTGAGCTCCTTATGTGAAACTTCAGTGCCGAGCCCAAACAATTGCCTCGCTTGTTCAATCTTCACCGGGTCGGGACGCTTTATCTCCACCGTACTGAAACTGTAAGGCGGTAGAGGACCGATAATACGGAAATTAATCTGGTCATTAAAGGCCTCATTTACTTGCCTCACCCGGCTATCAAACTCCCTCTGCCTCTCCCTTGAAATAAGGAGGGCGATATTCATAACCATCTCATCAGCAACTAATACGTTTGGTTGTATATCCAGCGCTGCTTCGGCAAGGGACTGCATTGTCTGACAGCGGTAGTTCTCCCTCCGTCTATCTAGAGATTTCTTAACCACTTTACCAGCGTTTATCTGGATTTCCATTATTTCTGAGGCAGACTTACCCACCATGGAGCGCCCCAGTTGTCTAATCTCCTCCTCGCTGCCAATCTCCTCAAGAACCTGGTTCAAGTCCCAGGTAGCTGCTACCTCTATCTCCACCAGACCAGCCATCTGGTTTAAGTTTTGGACAAGCCTTGTATACTCTTGCTTTAAAATGCGGCGTATTTCATCCTCACCCTCGACAAGGGTGCCAAACTTTACCGGAAGTATGGTATACCCTTCCTTCATCACTCGCTCAATAATCCCTTGGTGGGTCATCAAGCAACGCAGTTTATCCTCCTTGGGCAGCAAAACAAAATCACTCCCATCATAGTTACTGATAACGAAGGCAAGGTCACGATGGGATATGGTGTATACCTCCTCAGGGCTTGAGGACAGAAGGGACTGACCAAAAGTCACTGGCTGGCTTATTTTGATAACGCCGTATATATATTTCCTCATCGTCTTATCCCCAGAAAAACCCTCCGTTCAAGCTCTTGTTGCCATTCCCACGGCTCGGCGATTTTCCTCAGGGCTCTTGCCCATTCCCAGGCTATCAAATGTCGAGCGATAGCACCTATCACGGCAGAATTTATCCTTATCTGCCTCGGTCTCTCTTCAGACGGCAGTTTCTGCTGTCTCCAGATTAGCCCTTCATCAGGCGATATGGCTACCATTCTACAAGTCTCCTCATTTTAGTAAGATGCTTAGTACTCCAGGGTAAATTTATTCCATTCTTTCTCTTTATTTTCGTCCCTCTTTGGCGTTTCCTGTTTTTTTGCCTTGATTTTTTTAAGAGACCCTGCCGACAGAATTGTCATGGCTTGAAGGGCTTTTTTCTCTTTGGCAGCTATCTCCCTGTCAAGGTGGGAAACCTTCCTTCCTAACCGTAGCCTTCGCCTTTTTATTGAGGCTATTTCTTTGACCAGCCTCTCCTGCTCTATTTGCAGGAAATATAAATCAAGGTAGTGATGGTCTTCCCGACTGCCAGGGATGGAGCTTACTCCCGCGCTGAGGCTAGTAGCTATATTCTGCACCCCCTTAAGGTCGCTAATGCTCTTCCTGGTAAGTCTCCTCGTGTTGGGCAGCTCGTCAAGCTCAGCTAACTGTCTACGGAGTTCCTTGTTCTCCCTTTCTAAATCAGCGAGAGTAACATTCTTTTTCATAGGCTTGCACTCCTTTCAGGACATACTAAGGGATGTCATCTCTAGCTCAGCAATATTGGTCAATTATCTCACTCAATTTCTCTCTTACCCTGGCGCTTTGAGCATTGCTGCCGACTCGACTTGTCTCTGATGCCAGGATATCAAGACACAACTTCCTAAAGGCATTATTTCTGCTACTGACTGAGCCATGTAGTACTTTAAGGGTCTTGGCTATCATTATCGCCCCCCGAACAGTGGGGGCATACTCACACACGCCAGAGTCGCGCAAAGCTCGGATAATACTTACAATCTTGGCGGCTTCTGCCCGGCGCATCCCTGATTTAGCCCCAGTTATGGCTATCTCCGTCTCTTCATCAAAGTGGCCCAGGTCTATGGTTACCATTCGGTCACGAAGGGCATCCTGGCTCCGGTAGACACCGGCATACTCCTCTGGGTTGCTGGTGAAGATGGCGGTAAAGTTAGGGTCTACCCTCAGGTAGCCGTCACCGTCACCCTGATGGGCAGGCACGTCAAGCATCTTCTCCTGGAGAACTGAAAGCAGGACATTATTTGCCTCCGGGCGAGAACGGGTAAACTCGTCGTAGATAAGGGTCAACCCGTACTTGCAGGCGGCTGTCAGGCGGTTATCCACCCACCTCCTTGTCATGTCCTCTTCAGTCTTCAATACGGAATGGATAAAGTTATCCACTACCCTCCTCAAACGGTAGCCGTATTCACCTCCCACTAAATCTGATGTGCTGAATTCTTCATCCCCATGTATCATTACTACTGGTCGGCCAATCTTGCTGGCAACATGCAGAGCCAGTGTTGTCTTCCCTGTCCCTGATGCCCCCCTGAAATGAACCGGGAACCCAGCCATAGTATAGGCCATGGCGCGGTCAGTAATTTCCTTGATGAATTGCGTCTCCACAAACTTGGATAACGGACGGGGTTCCAGCACCGTTAACATTTCCTCGCCCCTAGTCATAACCATACTTCTACTCCCTCCTCTTAGCTAATCTACACAGCGGCAATTTATACCGGCTGCCATGTCCAAGCTCCTAGATAGCAAAGTAAAATTGCTCGCGTTTTTCTACCTTGTTACTATCCATCAACTCACGGACTACCCTTGCCATCTGAATGCGGGCTACGCCAAACTTCTCTTCCAGCTCGGTTAATTTAGTCCCATTGGGGTGGTTAGCTAGGTAGGCAAAGACCCTATCACGAAGTTCACTAACTGGTTTCTCCCTAACCACTGGTGCTCCCTTTTTCTCAGCCGGTGCCTTGCCCAAAATCTCCTCAAAAATAGCACTCACCTCGGAGCGCATATAATCGGTTACCTTCGACCTGCGCTCAGCATACGGCTTTGCCAGCTCTTCGAGCATATCGGCCACCTCGGAACGCATAGTAGCTACTCCAGAGCGGATGGCATCTATCTCAGACCTGCGCTTGGCATCTTCCCTAGCTAACTCCCTAAGCATACCAGCTACTTCAGTGCGTATACTGGCTACACCAGAGCGGATGGCATCTATCTCGGTTCGCCGCTTTCTACTAGCCCCATGGAATTCCTGCCTTAAACCCATTTTTCATTCCCCTTTTTATAATAAGTAGGTCTACCTTCCCTTTGGCTAAAGCCAAGGTCGAGGCAAGCGAGGTGTAGACCATGGTTACTTACCCCCTTTCCCCCTTCAAGCAAGCTCAAACTGGTAAGTGGGAACCAACCTGGCGGTCACCACTAACACGCCTCGACCCTCGGCTTACCAAATGGCCTTACCACAAATCTACCTAGCGGCTGCGGTCAGCCCAACAGCTTCGGCATATTTGAGGAAAGTGTCCACACCAGCAGTCACTATTCTGGCCTCGACAGCCAAAATCTCAATGCCCACTAGGCTAATGCGAACCCAGGCATCTATCACAATGCCCTTGTCCAGGATTCTGTCAATAACCTCAGCTAGGCTCGAGGATGCCATTGACTTTTCTACTGCCACTTAGAATCACCTCCTTTTCTCTCAAGGTAAGCATATGCCAAAAGCAAGAGGGCAAGTGGTTCCCCAACTCGCCTCCCTTACCATTGACACCTAAGTTAGGTTCATGTTCCTGTCTTCTCTTGGTAGGCTTAGTTATCAGGTCAGGGTTCACACTGGCTACTGTTGTCGACAGGTGGCCGTATTTATATCATAAACGTTGCCAATTGTCCCCGCAACCCCCTTTAGTGGTATTTTACGGCTTTTATTTTTCTCCTAAAGAGGGTATTACCCAAAAGTGGGAAGCAAAGAAGGGGTTGAGTCTATACTTTATGTCCGGGGAACTTCTAATATCACCGGTTACTTAATAACACCGGCACGTGTTGCCTTCAGTGCAGCGTCAGTTCGACTGGAGGCATTCAACTTAGCGATAATGTTCTGCATATGCTTCTTCACTGTATCTTCGGTGATACTCAGTTCTTTGCCTATATCCTTGTTAGTCCGCCCCTCAGCCACCAATTTGAGCACCTCCTGTTCACGAGGTGTTAGCAACGCTAGACCTGGAGTAGTGGACATCCCCGATTTTTGATAGGCACTTTTAGAGTCAACCAGGGAGGATATTGCCCTATGCAGAAGGTTAGTCCTGATTAGGGTTGCCCCGCTACTGACTGCCCGGATAGTATGGACGAGGAGGTCTTTTGAGGCATCCTTGAGCACATAGCCACCGGCACCAGCTCTAACTGCATCCACAACATAGGCGTCATTGTCGTATACGGTGAGCACGATGACCGCTGTAGACGGGAGCTGGCTTTTTATGCGCCGGGTAGCTTCTAGACCATCCAGGTTAGGCATACGGAGGTCCATTAGAACCACGTCAGGCCGGTGCTCTTTTACCTTCTCTATAGCCTCAAATCCGTCACCGGCTTCAGCTACCACCTCGATGTCTGGAACAGTACCCAGCATAGTGCGAAGGCCTTCACGCACCACCGGGTGGTCATCTACTAAAAGTACCTTCGTCTTATTCATGCTTACCTTCTTATAGGTAAAGATTTCCCTATATCTGCACTCGCACCATGGTACCCTGACCGGGGGCACTTTGGATGTCACAAGTACCTTGCAAAAGCTCCGCCCGCTTACGTATGCTCAGTAGACCGGTACCTTGCCTCCCCGCCATATCCCAGGGGTCGTAGTTAAACCCGATACCCCAATCCTTAACTTCGACATTTACCCGGCCATTTATAGAGGTTAGCCTGATGCGGAGGCGCTTGGTGTTAGCATGTTTTCTGGCATTGGTGATAGCCTCATGGATAATTCGATATAACCCGGTCTCTGTGTCTTTAGGAAGCCTGATGGCGTCAGCCTTAAAGTCTATTTCCCATCCCAGCTCTTGCTCCAGTTCTTGCATCTCCTGGTGCAGTGTGGCAACAAGGCCGAGGTCCCTCAGGGTTGCCGGCTGGAGACTATTGATGACCTCCCTCGATTCCTGTATGGCTCGCCTTAACAAAGCGCTTGCCCTGAGGAGTAATTGTCTACCCGGGGTGCCTTCAGTTGATACCGCCTCCAAGGTCTGGAGATAATGGAAGGCTGAAGTTAGAGTCTGAGTCACCCCATCATGAACTTCGAGACAGATGCGCTCCCGCTCCGCTTCCTGAGCCTCAAGGGTATCCCTGATGAGGTTCCGCACTTGCTCTTCCCGGTTGCCCAGACTCCGCAGAAGGCTTTGATTCTCTATGAGTACACCAGCTAGCTCCCCCAGCGATCCAAGAAAGGGCAGCCAGCATGAGAACGCCTTCCTCGCAGAATGGGGTGCGCCAGCACAGAGAACGCCCTTCGGACTGGCATTGCGCATTATTGGGACACAGATAAGCGGCAGTACACCCCTCCCCAAGCTATAGCCTACGATTTCCTTAGCATCGGCTTGCCCTTGTAGAAATAATGGCTTGGCTCTAGACAGAACCCACTGCGTAACAGCCGCCTCACCTTCCCAGGCTTGTTCCTGCCCATACCAGGCAGTCTGGTGTAATTGTGAACCCTCTCGGTCATAAAGGAGTAAAATGGCATAGGAGGCACCAGTCTCTTTCCCCACCCAGTCACAGATAGCCTTCAATCGAGAGTCTAAAGACTCTTCAGCGGCAAAGCCGCACTGATCCTTCCAAAACATCGGATCCTCTTAATCTCCTTTGATAAGCTCTAAGTTACTAGCAGGTAAAGCTGCTTACTGGTTACCTCCTATGCCCTAGTCAAATTAGTATGCCCTTCTTCTAACCCGTAGGAAAACAATTACCCCAACCGCAATCACTACCCCTATTACTGCCCACAATACTGGCCAATTGATTGCCTTAGCTGGCAATGCTGCCTCCTCGCCAGGAGCAATAGCCACAGAAGATGGGCTGGCTACTGTCGGTGGAGTGACTGCTGCCGGTGGGGTAGTAGCTTCAACAGCGGCTACCACCATCACCGAATCGCCTACCCATGTTGCCGGTATCTTCTCAGCCAAGATATTGGACAGCATGCCTTTAGATAAGCTTATAGCGCTACTGCCAGTGCCAACGACATGGAAGTGTAATACCGCCAGATACCCGGAGCCACTTACTCCAGCTAAGCCAGGGACATTCTGAACCACCCGGTATGTCCCGGGGCTAATCTCGTTATAAATATCAACCGGGATTGCTGCTGAACCTATGAGACCCGAGGTCACACCATCTAGACGTAGCACTGAGGCATCGAACGAGACATCATAGTTACAGGCGTCAAAGTTCACCGCCTCACTGATATTGACGTTAGCCGTAAAATCACTATCTAGGGCTACCTCATCCGGGGCATCAAGGCTAACTATAACCTCTGGTGTCGCTGCCACTGAGACTACTGCTCCACCACCCAAAAGCAACGCCATAATGGTTATTAGGGCTAATATTTCCAGTATTCTTCTCATATTACACCCTCCCTACCTCGCCCTCTCGCTAGGGCAAGGTTTTAGCGCAGCTAAGGCCTGCTTGCTTCATCTTTTTAGCTAACGTCAATTAAGCTAGCCCAGCGATTATTAGTTCTATCTTGGTAATATCCAGGGCGTTGATATTTCCATCTTGATTGGCGTCAGCCCCGGTTGTTTGGACATCCAGCCCAGCTACAATCCTTTCTACTTTAGTAATATCACGAGCGTTGATGTTACCGTCACCGTTGGCATCTCCCGGAAGCACCGAACTAACATTTACCGAATCACCAACCCATGTCGCTGCTATCTCCTCAGCCAAGCTATTGGCAAGCGTACCATTGGATAGACCTATAGCACTGCTAGTGCCTGCTGAGCCAATCACATGGAAATGCAAAACTGCTAGATACCCAGAGCCACTTACTCCTGATATACCGGGAACATTCTGAATAACCCGGTATGCCCCAGGGCTAATCTGGTTAGCGATATCAACCGGTATCGTCGTTGCCCCTATCAGCCCTGAGGTTACATTGTCCAGCCGTAGCACCGAGGCATCAAACGAGACGTCATAGTTACAGGCATCAAAGTTAACTACCTGGCTGATATTGACATTAGCTGTAAAATCACTGTCAGGGGCTGCCTGAGTCGGGGCACCAATGCTGACGATAACCCCAGCCTCAGTAGTAAAGCTCCACGAATAGGCTGAGGCTAGTGGATTACCAGCAGCGTCAGTAATGGCTGTGCTCAGGTTAGCAGTATAGGTAGTGCTATTGCTCAGGTTAGCACCGGGGGTGAAGATAGCAGTATAAGTGCCACTGTTATAAGAGACACTACCCGATACCCCACCCAGGGTAAAGCTACTGGTGGTTATGGTTGATGCATTCATTGCCTCGCTGAAGGTAACACTGACGGTAGTATTAACCGCGACATTGGTGGCATTAGCCGCAGGTGAGGTGCTGGTTACTGTAGGTGGAGTGGTATCCGGCACAACCCCAAAGAGTATCGCATTAAGAAACTCGTCCCACTGGGTATCGGTGGTGAACAAGAGACTGGTCTCGTAGTCAGAGAAATAATCACTCACGGTCTCAGGGTAATAGATGGACAAACCGTGGGAATTGGCTACCGATGAGGTGTGCCCCTCAGCAATAACCGCATTATTTACCGCTGTCATAACCGAACTGGCAGCATTTCTGACCGCTTGACTAATGCTTGTGTTCTGATTTACCAGTTGGGCAAAGTGGTAGAGGTCAATATAGTAGCTGTAGTAGTATTCCTGGGCTAGACCTCTAGCTGTCTTAATCGCATTCCAATCACCGGTGGCACCGGTCATGGCTTGAGCAAAGCTATTAATGGCGGTTGCCAGTTCATCAACAAGACCCAGATTTGCCGCCGACTGGGTTATGCCCAAGGTCGGACTGTAAGAGCTTATGTAGTCATTAACTATCCTGGTAGCCAGTTGCGAGGCTGTCATTGTTGGGTTGGCGGTTAGGGCAGTCAGGGTAGCAGCATAATCCCAGCCGTCACCGGGTTCGGTTTCCTCCGAGCCTACGGCTATATCAACCAGAGGTCGGCTAGCACTCCCCATGACTTGGTAGGTCACCTCCACCATCTGCATTAGACAGGCGTCAAAGCCAATGATATCCAGCACTTCCCCGGTGGTGGCATTAGCTGCATTCAGTGCGCTCCTCAGCTCGGTCATGGTTAACTCATCGTTGGCTTGGTCATCAACGCAGACGGATTTTATAGCCGAAGAGTTTTGCTCCCTCCAGCCGCTGCCATGGTCCCACAGCACTAGGGCATAATGCTGGGCTGGGTAGTTGGCGATAGCCCACTCAATAAAGCCCTGCAGTGTCGCCAGGGCACCCATATTTACCTCTCCCAGGTCAGCAATTACTGGAGAGTTAATAATCGCTGTGTTAGTATCCTGAGTTACATAGAACCTCTTGGCACCAGTCCAGTTTCCGTTGCTGGTGTCGTAACCCTCAGCACGGTCCATCTGAACCACAATTTTGACCCGAGTTGTAGAGCCAGCAACTTCCATTTCGTTCAAGTCGTCAATGCCGGCGCTTTCCAGGTTATTATCAGCATCAAGGTAAACCATAAATAGCCAGTCTGCCTCTAGGGCAGAGGGACTGGCTGCCAGGGCAGCCTGGATATTTAATAGACCGTAGCCGTCTATATTATTGTTGGCATCAACAGAAGCAGCCGTTGACTGGAGCAGGTTTTTGACTGTTGCTGGATGTCCCTTTAGCTCAGGCTTGGCCTCAAGTAATAGGGCAGTTGCCCCAGCGGCAATAGGAGAAGCCATACTCGTCCCCCGCATTACAAAATAATCGGCTGGACCTGTACCATTTAGGTTCTGACCATCGTTATCAATAATGAAAGAATCATACCCGGAGGCTAATGGATAGACACCCTGGTCCCGGACGGAGATGATGGCACTGCCCGGGGCAACGATGTTTGGCTTCTGTGGCGCCCCACTATCTACCCTTGGTCCACGGCTACTAAAGGCACTCACCGTGTTTACCGTCTCTTCAGGGTTGAGATAGTAATGGCTAACCCCTTGGTAATCGGCCCAAGTCTTTCTGGTGGTATAAGAGCCAACGGCTATAGCTTTCTCCGCATCGGCTGGTGAGCTTAAGGTGTAAAAGGGGTCGGGGTTCTGGAATTTCACCGAAGCCCCGCCACTAGTAATACCCTCAAAGTAGATATGGAAGGACTGATTAGTATTTGAATTGTTGGTGACCCTCAGATAGTAGGTTGGGTTTCCCCATGGCAGGTAATAGTACCAACCAGCTTCAGGACCGTAGCCAGAAAGCTCATGCTCCGTACCCTTCCAGCTCTGCTCTTGAGCCCCTGCCCAAGTGGTCGCTAACAGCGTCCGAGTAGAATCGTAGTATTCCAGAACAAGGTCATTACTATTTGTCAGACCATCATACCAGACCAGGTTAAACCCAAGGCAGGCATTGGATCCGTTAGAGCCAGTAACATTGACCTGGATGAAGCCAGTGGTGCTGTTGGCATTTACTGTACCTGAGTAATGCTGGGCATCATCGCCCTCATTCCCAGCGGAAATAAAGACGACGGCTCCCTTACTAAAGGCGTAGTCTACCGCTTGGGAATCTTGCCGGGTTCCATCGTGGTAATTCCCCCAGCCACCATAACTCATGGTTATGATGTCAGCATCATAGGTATCTACCGCTGCCTTAATAGCATTAGTCATGGCATCAAGTGAGGCACTACCACTAGCATCATTACCAATCTTCAAAAATATAAGGCCAGCGTCTGGAGCCATTCCTTTATACCGGTGGGTGGCTCCGGAAGATTGCGTTCCCCGCCCCACAGCCGAGCCGGTAACATGGGTACCATGCCCGGTCACGGTATTGGCAATGGTATTATCCAGCACTGGCCATTCTGAGTAGTCTTTACTAGCTACTGGCACTGGAATGTCGGGGTGAGCAGTGTCCAGTCCGGAATCCAATACCGCTATCCTGACCCCGGTGCCATCATAGCCCGAGGCCCAGACATCATCAGCGTTTATCTTTGCTGCTGCCAGGTCATTATGAGGCTCAAGCATCTGCTCAGTGGTATCCAGCTGGACAACATACTCTTTGCCTGCCAGCTCATCAAGCTTACCTATGGGCATATCAGCCACTATAAACCCGGTGGGGTATTCACCTACAGGGGGTATCCACGAATCGGGATAGGGAGTGATGCCCATTGCCTTTAGCTCATCTATTTGCTGAGCTGTTGGCTCCTGAGCAAGGTGGATGAATATCCTCTGCTTGCCCAGGTTTTCTGTCCTCATCCCCATTGCCTCCATCATGTTCAGCTCATCGGCTGTTGGCGGAGTTTGTTGGCAGCGCAGCTTGGCACCCACCTGCAATGAGAGCAAAGCGCTGACTTTTGCCCCAGGCTCAGATGCCGGAAATGAAATTGCCTGGCTACCACCGGTTGACTGAGACTCTGCGTGGACACCAGGCATACTGCTGAAGATAAGTAATAGTAAGATGGAAATCGTACCTATAACTTTAGGTATTTTACTAGTGGCAATTTTGTTAAGTGCTGTGGACATGTGGCTACAATTGTGCCACAAACATCCCCTTTTGTCAAGTAAGTAGGTTATTTTCCGCACGGTAACCTCCTAAAATGAAGACTGCCGGCACTTTTGCTATTACTTCATATTAACCCCCTTAAATATAAAAGAGACACTTGGCTCAATTATGGCATAAAAAATGCCTTCTGTCAAGATAGGTGTGGACAAATGAGGCAGATTGGGACACAAAAATTGACCTTTTGTCAGGTGGGCTAATGGTTTTCTTTAGGCTAACTTCCCGAAATAGCCCGCCTTAGGTTGCAGTCTATTCGGTCTGGGGCTCAAGCATTTGCTCGGCGGTATCCAGCCATACCACGTAGTCTTTGCCTGCTAGCTCATTAAGCTTGTCTATAGGCATATCAGCCACTATAAAGCCGGTGGGGCTCTCACCTGCCGGGGGTATCCATGAATCGGGGTAAGGAGTGATGCCCATTGCCTTTAGCTCGTCTATTTGCTGGGCTGTTGGCTCTTGAGCAAGGTGGATGAATATCCTCTGCTTGCCCAGGTTTTCTGTCCTCATCCCCATTGCCTTCATCTGTTCCAATCTCTCCGGTGTCGGGGCAGCTAGCTGCTTCTCTTTCAAATCTATCTGCAGCAGGAGTAAGGCGCTTACCTTGTTTACTTTTATCTCTATCTCCTGAGCATATAAATACGGCTCACCATCCTTAGTTATCCTGACTAGCCCGGTAACTTTTATTGGGTGTCCAAGGTCAGCCAAAGGGTCAAGCCCTGCCGGCTTCCCGGTTACATAGAGCCAGCCACTGGCATCCTTTACCAACCAGTCGCTACGGGTTACTGGTGGAGACCCAAAGCCTCCCTTCCACCCCTGATACTCCCCCTCAATAATAACCACCTTCCCCTCATAGGCTGTCGGGACTGCCCTTATGTCGCCAATACTGGTTATGGCAGATGGGGGTGGCAAGGGAGTAGCTTGTTGGCACCCACTCACTAAAGGAACAGCCAGAAGAATAGCCAACAGAATAAATTTGCCAATTAAGCGGCTATCCATTACTCCTTTTGGTCCCCTCAGCCAATCAGGCTAAGCGCCCAATCTGCTCAATGCTTAGTATAGTCTTCCCCTAGCCTTTCTTCTAGCTTGGACAAAAGCAGCCACCCCAACCGCAGTAGCCACGCCTATTACTCCCCACAAAACCGGCCAGTTGATAGCCTTAGCTGGTGCTGTTGGTGCAGGTATTGCTGGCGTGGATGGCGCTGGGGGTGCCGGCGGAGCTGGTGGGGCTGGCGTCTCTTCCTCAACCACAAATGTGCCACTAAGTCCATTAACATCTACTGAGTATGTCTTAGCCACATTCTTTGATACGATAAAGATTACTTGTTGGCTGGCACTAGCGTCAATAGTTACCTCTTTGCTGGCTTCCACCTCGCCATCTATTTTTAGTGTTACTTTATAGTTGCCAGCTTCCTCACCGGTGTTGGCTACATTGACACTAATAGTGACCATTTCGGCAGGAGCAACTTCATTAGGTGATATAGTAAGAGAACTTAGGCTAAAAGCGGCTGGCTTAGGTGTTGGCGGCGGAGTCTCGGTTGTTTCTGGCGGTGGAGTTTCGGGTGTCTCCGGTGGCGGAACTTCTCCAGTTACCGTCAGATTTAATTCTGTTACCTCACCGCTGTGCCACTCCGTAGTCTGCCCGGTGGAAACGCCATTCACATAGAAGGTTAAGACTGTTCCCTCTGTGATTTCTCCCTGGACAATGAGCTTTGGCTCCAATGGCTCTTTACTACCATACCGACCTTTAACGGTGATTACTATAGGGTTATTCTCAACACCCGTCTGAACCCCCTCCCCCTCTGCTTCCACTACAGTCCCTGCTGGCGCTGGGCTGCCGTTTATCTCAATCTTACCATAGAAGGCATGCGGCAATGGTGGAACCCCTTGGGCGTAGACTGGGGTGGTAAAAAGGGTCAGTAACCCAGCTAGAATTACAAAGGCAATTGTTTTGGCTTTCATTGGTTTCCTCCTTTATTGAATTTGTTTAACCCCCTTTCTTAATCGAGCGATGGCTGTAATGGAGTGATAGTAAACCCAGCCAAGGTACAGTCATTCTGCATATAAATCCAGTAGCCTTCACCAACCAGCATATCTTGATTGGTGTAGCTCTGACCGGAAGAATAGGTCCAATCTGAGCTGTTCATTGATGGACTGACCACCTGGGAGTAACCGGGTAGGTTGGTCGGCGTGTTGGCTACCGATTGCACAGCGTCATCCACGTGCTTGGTCTCCAGGTTGGCTAGACCTATCAGGTTCCACCCGGCATATAAATCCTTGGTTGGTGTAGATGCGTCGGTGGCATTGTATTTCAGTATCACGCTGTCAGTAGCGTGCATCTTAATATAGATAGCATCACACGGCTCTAACTCATAGCCGGTGGTTACCTGCTCCCAGTAAGTGCCATCGGAATCAGCATCATTGGTGTCATACCAGTAGGCAATGGTCAACTTAGCTGAGTCCACTACCTCATCAACGGTATCTCCTGACGGGTCAAGGATTATCGGCGTTGACAGGGTATTCCAGCCAACGCTTAGATTCACTGCCCGGGTATAATAGGCAGCGTTATCGGCGATGACATCAGTTTTAGGCTTATACAGCCACTCGTAATAGGTAACCCGGTCGGTGATGTTCTCACCGGTGCCCTCAGGATTAGATACATCGACGCTGGCACCGGTAGCTGCAGTATAGGTTGGTCCAGTGGCATTGCCCCACCAGTTATACTTGGCATTGACCGTTGATACCCCTGAGCGAACATTTATCCCATAGCCGGTGTTATTGTAGATGTCATTGTAGTTAATAAGGTGACTGGCAGACGAAGTCTCCACATCAATGCCATCACCGAGGCTACCGGTTATAACGTTCTTCTTGATAGTATAGGCGGTACCTTTTACGTCTATGCCATCCTCATAAGAACCGGTAATAGTATTGCTGGTTATGGTAATGGTATCGGTATACTCGTCGTATCCCTGAATACCATAACTGGTAGCTCTGGTAATGGTATTGTTGGTGATGCTGACCGACGAAACCTTATAACTGCTAAGGTATCCATCTAGGTAAATACCCTTACCCTTTTGGTCAGTGATGGTATTGCCGCTTATGGTAATCCCGCTTATGGCTTTAGTACCCGTCGGCACCGTAATATCAATGGCAGCATCAGTACCAGCCACGCTGGAACCACCACCATGGCTGAAGGTATTGTTGCTTATTGTCCCGTTGGTGAAGGCGACATTTGCTGAAGTGAGCATAACCCCCCGGTTGTATATATAGTTGAATACACAGTTTCGCACCGTGATGTAATCGGCGTAACCATCGTAGATGCCGTAGGTAAAGACGTTGCCGCTCCTCAGCCGCGCGAAGGTTATGCCATCAATGGTAACACCATAGGTGACACTACCGGTGGCGGTTATATTTATCGCCTTATCAACGGTATTGGTTGGGCTGGTCATTGAACTCCAGTTAGTGCCATCATACTTGAGGACAGTGCCACAGATTCCTACAGCATAGACATTGGTTGCAAGGCTTCCCCAGACGCCCCTAAGGTCATTTGTAGTGTTGCTGGTCAGGGAGCTCCAGCTAGGCGTTGCGCCGCCAGTAGAATAGAGGATAGTGCCAGAGGCGCCTACAGCGAAGATATGGGTTGAATCCTTTCCCCAGACACCATAAAGGGTATCTGTGGTGCCGCTGGTCAGGGGAGTCCAGGTAGTGCCACCATTAGCAGTATGAAGGATAGTGCCAGAGGCGCCTACAGCGTAGACATCAGTATCTGAACTCCCCCAGACACCATAAAGGGTATCTGTGGTGTCGCTGGTCATTGGGTCGCTCCAGTTAGTGCCATCATACTTGACGATAGTGCCAGAGGCTCCCACGGCGAAGACATTGGTTGCAAGGCTTCCCCAGACACTATAGAGGATATTGGTGGTGTGGCTGGTCATTGGGTCGCTCCAGTTAGTGCCATCATACTTGACGATAGTGCCAGAG
>CAYHAL010000001.1:26931-31931 GCA_964354655.1 uncultured Dehalococcoidales bacterium | reverse complement strand
GCTGGTCATTGGGTCGCTCCAGTTAGTGCCATCATACTTGACGATAGTGCCAGAGGCGCCTACAGCGAAGATATGGGTTGAATCCTTTCCCCAGACACTATAGAGGTTATTGGTGGTGTGGCTGGTCATTGGGTCGCTCCAGCTAGTGCCATAATGGACGATAGTGCCGCCATATCCTACAGCATAGACATTATCTGAAGCAGTTCCCCAGACGCCATAAAGGTGATTGGTGGTGCCGCTGGTCATCGAGCTCCAGGTAGTGTCAGAATAACGGACGATAGTGCCGCTATAACCCACAGCGAAGACGGGGGTTGAATCGCTTCCCCAGACGCCATAAAGGTCGTCTGTGGTTGGCCTGAGGGTAGTGGCTGCGTCACCATTAACCGACCCTAAGGTAATTGCCTTACCCATTGTAATTCCAGTATCGACTTCATATATGCCATCACCCAGCTTGACCGTCTCGCCGGGCAGAGCATCATTGATGGCGTTCTGCACATAATCTCCACCATGATAGTCGCCACTTTCAGCTACCGGGGAGGTAGAGGTTGGTGCGTAGGTATTCACCAGGTTATTATTGGCGTCATATATTGAAACTGCTGGGGCAACAGTTATCGTCCAGCTTGCTGAAGTATAGCCAAGGACAGAAGCAGTGATAGTATGGGTTCCGGCAACACTATCCTTGTAGAGAAATGAAAACTGACCGGCAGTTGAACCCTCAGGGTCACCGGTGCCATCGTAGATAGTAGCTGAGCCTATTAGGGAGCCGGCTGCAGAATAAAACTTCCCTGTGCTTGAAGTTGAGCTTAGGCTCGCCGTCAGGTCATTGCTTGGCGCCTTTATGTTTCCATTCTGGTCCTGAAGCTGGAGATATATTGTACTGGAGTACATATTTACCATGGTGGCATCATCGGAATAGGCACCACTCTTGTTGGCAAATCCTAATTTAGTCGCTGAACCGGCAGTTATCGCACAGCCGGTAGTCGCCTTAGCGTATTTCGGCTCGGCACTGGTGTATATCTTCACCTTAGCAGCAGAAGCAGAGGTAGTGGGGTTTACCAGCCCAAAGCCTTGACGGAAATAGACATATACATTTTTACTATTAGCCACTGCCTGGGGCACGGTCAGCGTCACCGTGCGACTATCAGGATGGCAGGTGGGGTTAACATTACACGCCGTTAACGAATAGCTACTTTCGCTGCCATCAGCATCCACCTCCACCTGGTCCTTGTTAGCTGAGGCGGGCACAGTAGTCCCTGACGGGAAGATGACAGTGATGGTGCCCGACCCTGCTGACAGAGCAGCCCCGCTGGAACCCACAGTGAATTCAAACTTATATTCTGCTGCCGAGCCAACCGTAGCTGGATTGGGATAGCCTGACAGAGCGTCAACATAAGTAACCGCCGAGCTGCCCAGATAGAAGTAGTTTGAGTAAACCGGAGTGGTATCTCGGCTTGTTTCCACTTTAACCCGGTAGTAGCATAAGGCACCAGCCGTAGTCTTGCCCTGAGAGGCGCTGTGTATGTCGGCACCGGTCTCAAACTTGATATAGGGTGAGGCGCCAGCAGCTATATCCTCGAGGACAGTTAGCCTCACCCGGTAAGTACCAACATCGGGGTCGGTATAACAATCAGTATAGCCAATGGTTGTGGTTGCCGCCCCATCAGGGTCAACTGCTACGTAGGTCTTGTCTATCGAGCTGGGCAAGGTGAAGGCGTATCCTGAACCTTCTTCCCCAGCCAGTGTTGTTGTCCCATCAGGGAAGGTTACCGTAATCGTATCTACGCCACCGGTCAAGGCAGTAGTTGTGGTGAAGTGGATGACATACTCTAGGGCAGTGCTGGTTGAATTGAGGACAGTATCATCCGATAGCTCTACCCAAACATTAGTTACACTGGTGGCGGCTTCAGCAGTTTCAGTTACCGGGAAAGGCGATATCACCACACCCAAAGCTAAAATAAACGCCAGAAGCCAATAAACTGCTTTCCCTTTCATCATATTGACTTTCTGTTTAAGCTCTTCTCTTTCTGATTACCAAAAAGATAGCTATCCCGGCAGCTACGCCACCGATTATGCCCCCGATAACAGGCCAGTTAACCGCCGGTGGGAGTGGTGCTGGTGCTGGTGGAGGTGGTGTTGGTGCTGGTGCAGGTGCTGGAAGTGGCGGGGCTGGCTTTGCCTTTACTGTAAATGAACCACTAAGCCCATCAACGTCTACGGCATAGGTGCCAGCCACATCCTTTACCGCAGTGAAGGTTAACTCTTGACTGGTGCCAGCACTAAGTGTTACCTCTTTGGTTGCTTCTACCACCCCATTTATCTTAAGCGTTACCGTATAGCTACCAGCGGCGTCACCAACGTTGGAAGTTAAGACACTGATGGTTATCGCTTCGCCAACATTAACCTCACTCGGGGATATGATGAGGTTACTAGCGGTGAAAACGGCAGCTGGTGGCTTGCCTAGAGTGGTGAAGGTATACTCATCAGATACCGTCAGATTACCCGCCCTGTCCTTTGACATTAGCCGGTAGTGATACATAGTGGCTGGGGTTAAGTCAGTGAGGTGGACAAGGTGTTCAATAACCAGTTCTGGGTCTAAAGGTGAGAAATTGCTTGGGCTGGACCAGTATTCTGCCTGACTGTCAGCCTTCTCATGTGTCCTCCAGGTAATGTCAACGGTAGTCTCGGTGATATCAGCCACCGAAATCTCTGAAATTCTAGGCGGTATAATGTCAGGTGGCAGTCCGCCGCCTCCACCTCCTCCACCAGGTGGCGGAGGTGGAGGTGGAATCGGAATAGTTACCGCAAGGTCTAACTCTGTCACCTCACCGCTGTGCCACTCAGCAGTCTGCCCAGTAGATACCCCATTTACATAGAAGGTTATAGTAGCTCCATCAAGGATATCCCCCTGGACAATAAGCTTCGGCCCCATTGGGTTTGGGGTACCGTAAACGCCGGCGGCAGTGGTCGATATTGGATTACCTTCAATCCCAGCCCTGACTCCCTCACCCCTGGCCTCGACCTGAGTCCCAGCTGGCGCTGGACTATCGTTTATCTCAACCGTACCATAGAAAGCATGAGGTAGTGGCGGAACCTCCTGACCGTAAACCGGGGTAGCCCCCAACATTAACAAAAAACCTAATACGGCAAAGGTAATTACCTTTGTTCTCATAGCTACCTCTCCATAAGGGCGGCTCTACCATAGTAAAGCCGCCCTTAACTAGTATTTACCTATAGTGATACCGGGGTGAAGGTAAAGCCGGCTAGAGTACCATTGTTTAGCATGAATACCCAATAGCCTTTGGTTCTTAGCATCCAACCATTGGGTGGCTGACCTTCACCATTCCAGTCGGCAATAGCCCCACCGGTATAAATCCAAGATAGCTGGTTCACCGGTGGACTGACCACCAACTTGTATCCAGTTAGTCCACCACTAACCTCCTCGACAGTTACCAGGGCTTCACTGGCCTTTAAGCCAGGAAGGTCATCTAAGTAAGCCAGACTCATCAGGTTCCAGCCAGAGTATAGCTGCTTAGATGGCACCGAAAGATTCGGGCTATAAAGTATAGGCGCTGTGTCAGCCGAAGCCATCCTGACATATATGGCATCACACGGCTTTAAGGCATAACTACTGGTTAGCGCCACCCAAGCTTGGGTTTGACTGTTAAAGTAGTAGGCTGGGCTGGTAGCATGTAAAGCAAGCCCATCACCCAGAGCTACATACTCACCCCAAGTATCACAAGCCGGGTCAAGAGCTATAGGTGTGGAGATGATGTTCCAACCAGCGCTGAGATTGACCATAGCGTAGCCAAAATAGCCAATATTGTCATCAAGCACTGTCTGGAAGTCTCTGGTCAACCACGGCTGGTAGTTAATAGCACCGATTACTTTATTACCAGTGCCACCGGGGTTATTGTTTTCCTCCTCGGGTCCACTAACATTACCCCACCAGTTATAGCCGGCATCAGCATCACTAGCTACAGCCAGCATCTCCAATCCAGTGGTATTACTGGTGATATCGTTGAATTTAATGGTGCCATCGGCTACATCCTCCAAGAGCTTGATACCGACTTGGTTGCCTGAGATAGAATTCTGCTCAATAGTCAGGCTACCACCGGCAATCACCTTATCCACTTCTATGCCGACTATGCTCCCTGAGACACCCTGTATG
Source organism: uncultured Dehalococcoidales bacterium (assembly GCA_964354655.1). GTDB lineage: Bacteria > Chloroflexota > Dehalococcoidia > Dehalococcoidales > E44-bin46 > E44-bin46. Next base: position 27,763 of record CAYHAL010000001.1, on the reverse strand, counting down.
ATATTATTGCGAATGACGAAGGTATCAACAGCCTTGACCTTGACAATCTTTATACCAAAGTCGGTATAACCGGTAATGGTCAGATTCTCAATGGTAACATTGCTGCCGGTTAGCTCACCAATAATTATGCCACCGCTGATATTTGTACACTCACCACTACCAGAGATGGTTATCGGTTTGTCAATAAGCACATCTCCGCTGTATGTTCCACATCCCAGATTTAAGGTACCACCGGGTGGAGTGTCATCAATCTCATCCCCCAAATCACCCATCGCTGTGGTAAAGCTCCACGAATAGGCTGCGGCTAATGGATTACCAGCGGCATCGGTTATCGCCGTGCTCAGGTTAGCCGTATAGGTAGTGTCTCCAGCTAATTCAGCACTGGGGGTGAAGGTAGCAGTATGGGTACCGCTATCATAGGAGACGCTACCCAATACCCCGTCCAGGGTAAAACTGCTGGTAGTAATGGTTGAGGCATTCATTGCCTCACTGAAGGTAGCCGTTACTGTTGTATCCAAAGCCACATCAGTGGCACCATTTGCCGGTGAAACGCTAACTACAGTGGGTGGCGTGGTGTCTCCAGCCACAGTAGTAAAGCTCCACAAGTAGGCTGAGGCTAGTGGATTACCAGCAGCATCGGTTATCGCTGTGCTCAGGTTAGCCGTATAGGTAGTGCTATAGCTTAGATTGGCACTGGGGGTGAAGGTAGCAGTATAGGTACCACTATTATAGGCAACGCTACCTGACACCGGCGTCGTACCAATCTTTAGAGTAAAACTACTGGTAGTAATGGTTGATGCATTCATTGCTTCACTGAAGGTAGCCGTTACCG
>CAYHAL010000001.1:0-26831 GCA_964354655.1 uncultured Dehalococcoidales bacterium | reverse complement strand
CAAAGTTTGTCACCGCACTGATGTTGACATTAGCCGTAAAGTTGCTGTCCGGGGCTGCCGTGGCCGGGGCATCAATGCTAACGGTAACCCCTACTGGCGCCGAGACAGTAGTAAAGCTCCATGAGTAGGCTGTTGCTAATGGATTGCCAGCGGCATCGGTTATCGCTGTGCTCAGGTTAGCCGTATAGGGAGTGCTATAACTTAGATTGGCACTGGGGGTAAAGGTAGCGGTATAGGTACCGCTATTATATGAGACACTACCCGATACCCCACCCACGGTAAAGCTACTGGTAGTAATGGTTGATGCATTCATTGCTTCACTGAAGGTAGCCGTTACCGTTGTGTTCACTGCCACACCAGTAGCACCATTTGCCGGTGAAGTGCTGACTACTGTCGGCGGCGTAATATCTGGAATGCTGACTGAATCACCAACCCATGTTGCCGGTATCTCCTCAGCCAAGTTGTTTGACAGCATACCATTAGATAGGCTTATAGAGCTGCTGGTACCTGCCAAGCCAACAACATGGAAGTGCAATACCGCCAGATACCCGGAGCCACTTACCCCACTCGTCCCGGAAACATTCTGAACCACCCGGTATGTCCCTGAGCTAATCTGGTTAACGACATCAACCGGTACCGTTGTCAAACCTATCAGCCCTGAGGTTACACTATCCAGCCGTAATACCGAGGCATTGAACGAGACATCGTAGTTACAGGCATCAAAGTTTGTCACCGCACTGATGTTGACATTAGCCGTAAAGTTGCTGTCCGGGGCCGCCGTGGCCGGGGCATCAATGCTAACGGTAACCTCTGGTATGGCTGCCACCGGGACCACTACCCTACCACCGAGAAGCAGCGCCACAATGGCTATCCCAGCCAGAATTTTCCATATTTTTCTCATTCCTATCCTCCCTTACATCGCCATTCCCCCCTCCTCTTTAGAGGGGTAACTAGCTGTAACAAAGACTCATATCCTTCCCGACCTTGGTTAAGGTCTGTCTTCTTCCATTCTAGCCAATGACCTCAGGGCAGACCGGCAATTATCCTCTCCACCTTGGTGATGTCCCGAGCGTCGATAAGTCCATCCTGGGTGGCATCAGCCCCGGGCGTTGCCGCATCAAGCCCGGCTATAATCCTCTCCACCTTGGTAATGTCCCGAGCATCGACCAGTCCATCGCCAGTAGCATCCCCCGGAACCGCCGCCTGTGCAGTGGTAAAGCTCCACGAATAGGCTGTCGCTAATGGATTACCAGCAGCATCGGTAATAGCTGCACTCAAGGTGGCGGTACAGGTCTTGTTTTGCGGTAAATTAGCACTGGGGGTGAAGGTAGCGGTATAGGTGCCGCTATTATAAGAAACACTACCTGATACCGATGTGCTGTCAGCCACCAGGGTAAAGCTACCGGTGGTTATGGTTGATGCTTTCATTGCTTCATTGAAGGTGACGCTCACTGTAGTATTAACTGCCACACCAGTGGCACCATTTGCCGGTAAGGTGCTAACTACCGATGGCGCTACAGTGTCAACAGTAAAGCCATCACTGGCATAGTTCGCCTCAGCGGTAGTATTGCCGACAGCGTCAGTTGCCCTGACATATACCGTATGAGCCCCGTTAGAAAGGGCAGCCGTGGTAAAGGTATAGCCTTCACTCGAGCTATTAAAGGCACCATCACTGGCACTTGCCGCCGTCCAGCTACCACTATCAACCTTGTACGCCACCGAGCTGATATTTGATAAGCTATCAGTTGCCGTCCCGGTGAAGGTTGGGGTATTGTCATTAGTCGGGTCAGGACTAAGCGCAGTTATGGTTACCGATGGCGCCCCAGTATCAACAGTAAAGCTGTCACTGGCATAGTTCGCCTCAAGCGTAGTATTGGTAGCCGAGTCAGTAGCCCTGACATATACCGTGTGAGCCCCGTCAGAAAGGGCAGCCGTGGTAAAGGTATAGCCTTCACTCGAGCTGTTAAAGGCACCATCACTGGCACTTGCCGCCGTCCAGCTACCACTATCAACCTTGTACGCCACCGAGCTGATATTTGATAAGCTATCAGTTGCCGTCCCGGTGAAGGTTGGGGTATTGTCATTAGTCGGGTCAGGACTAAGCGCAGTTATGGTTACCGATGGCGCCCCAGTATCAACAGTAAAGCTGTCACTGGCATAGTTCGCCTCAAGCGTAGTATTGGTAGCCGAGTCAGTAGCCCTGACATATACCGTGTGAGCCCCGTCAGAAAGGGCAGCCGTGGTAAAGGTATAGCCTTCACTCGAGCTGTCAAAGACACCATCACTGGCACTTGCCGCCGTCCAGCTACCACTATCAACCTTATACTCCACCGAGCTGATGTTGCTTTCTGTATCCGTTGCTGTCCCGGTGAAGGTCGGGGTATTGTCGTTGGTCGGGTCTGGACTCAGCGCAGTTATGTTTACCGATGGCGGTGTAGTATCAGTGGGTATTACCGTCAGGTTAAGCTCGGTTACCGCTCCAGCACTGAAGGCATAGGTCTGGCCTGCCACACTATTATTGGCATAGAAATATATGGTAGCCCCGGTCTCAATGTCACCCGAAACCGCAAGCTTCTCATCAAAGGCACCTGAGCCACCATATTGACCTGCAACCGTAGTAGTGATGCTGCCGCACTCTACTCCCCCCACCTTAGCCTTGACTACCGCCCCCACCGGGGCTGGAGAACCACTTATAGTAACTGTCCCGTAGAAGGCATGGGGTAAAGTCGGTGTGTCAGCGTAGGCAGGGATAGCACAGAGGAGCAGCGCCACTATCATCAATGGGTAGAAAAGCCATCCTCTCTTCCTTTTCATATTTTCCTCCCCAATTTTGTCTTCCTGTTTTATGTCCCCAATATCTACTAAAATTTTGGGGGAGGGGGAGTTGGGGGTCCCCCTCCCCCATCCTAGGTTGACCAGCCTGTCCCTCCCGTTGCAGACTGTCAATCAAGGTCTGGTGCTATCGGAGTGATTTCAAATCCGGCTAGAGTAGCCGCATTCTGCATGTAGACCCAGTAGCCCAGACCAGCAAACATCATGTCAGTTACAGTGGACTGACCGTATGAGACGACCCAGTTCGTCCCGGTGTTGTAGTACATGTCTGTCTGGGTGGCATTTATTGACGAGCTAATCACCTGAGAGTAACCAGGCAAGTTAGCCGCTGTCTTGGCCACCGAAGCTACAGCATCGTCGGCATGCATGCCATCTGAGTCAAGCGCTGCCAGACCAATCAGGTTCCACCCCGCTGCCAAAGCTTTGCTCGGGGTAGAGAAAGCACTGGCGTCAAACTTGAACAGAACATACTTTTCCGCGCTCATCTTGAGATAGACAGCATTGCACGGGTTCAGCACATAGCCAGTGGTTATCTGCTGCCAACCGCTATCGTAGTAGTAGCCGATGGTCATGCCCGACGGAATCAACTCATCAACGCTATCAGCTGCTGAGATGAGCTTCACCGGCGTGGACAGCGTGTTCCAGCCAGAACCCAGCTTGATGGTGCACGCCTGGTAGGAAGCATTGTCTGCCACCACATTTGCCCTGGACTTATGCAGCCACGGGTAGTAGGTAACATAATCGGTGATCTTGTCACCGGTTCCATTCGGGTTAGACTTGGTAACCACGGCCCCAGTCAGAGCAGTGTAGTTCGGACCAGTAGCACTACCAAACCAGTTGTACTTGCAGTCAAAACCACCATGGACACTGTCAGTGTGAGCAGGATTGCTTATCTTGATGGCATAACCCTCGCTATTGGTGCCGGTTATGTCGTTGTACTGAACAGTAACCACACCGGCAGTAGTCTCATTCGGTATATAGATAGCTCCATTCGTCGCGGCGCATCCGGTTATAGTGTTGTTCTTTATGGTTATTCCGGTGTTATCATCACCCGAAGCAAATATCCCGTAGTTGTAACCGTCGGTGATGGTATTGCCGGTTATACTAACCGAAGTGACGTGGTTAGCCGTGGCGATACAGCTATAGCCCCTGGTTATGGTGTTATTGCTAATGGTGGCTGCGTAACTGTGGACACCTCCCCCCCCAATCACGATACCGTAGTCATTACAGTCGGTCAGGGTGTTGCCGCTTACCGTTACCCCGGTCAAGCTGCTGGTACCACTGGTATCGTAAAACTGAATAGAACCAGTCCTTCCGGCACCATCACTTATGGCATTGAAGCCGACGCAGTTGCTGAAGGTGTTGTTGCTTATGGTGCATGAGGTTATGGTAGTAGAACCAGTTCTGACCCAGATTACAGCTTGCTCGCTTCCGGCTTCGTCCGGTATTACGTAGTTGAATACGCAGTTCTGCACCGTGAGGTAGTCATACCCGTCGTTCATAACCGCGGCGTCGAACTCGTAAGCTGCCCTGAGCCGGTCGAAGGTGAGACCACTAATGATTACCGGGTTGGTGGCAGTGCCACTGATGGTCACCTGTATCGCATGGAGGGAATCAGCGGTAGGCTTGAGTGTGGTGGACGATGCGCCATTTACTGATGTCAGTGTAATCGCCTTGGACACTGAAATCGCAGTAGCATCCACCTCGTATATGCCGTCACCCAGCTTCACCGTATCACCAGCCATAGACGCAGTTATAGCATCATTTATGTAGTCCACGCCGTATTTCTGGGTGGTACCAACGGTACCTGAACCGGCGAGAATCTCAGCCACTGGCGAAGTGGAGCTTGCTCCGTAGGTATTTAACAGGTTATTACTGGCGTCATACAGTGAAATCGCCGAGGCAACAGTTATTGTCCAGGTGGCAGAGGTATAGGTATCAGCCGAGAAGGTAAGGGTATGAGTCCCAGCGGTGGTGTCCTTGTAATACACCTGCTGAGCGGCAGTATACGGACTCGCCGTGGTCACCGAGATACTGGTTGCTGAGCTATAAGCGCCTGAGCCGGGGGCGACATTGCTATTGACATAGAACGTCCCCGTCCCTGAGGATGAACTCAGGCTCACTGTTACCCCACCGGTCACCAGCTTGGCGTTACCATACTGGTCGGCCATGGTTACATATATGTAACTGCTTAGCATGTTAATCATGGTAGCGTTATCGGAATAGTAGGTGGGAGTCCCTAGACCGATTTGACCATTGGCAAGTATTATCTTGGTAGCTGAACCAGCCGCAATTGTGCGTCCAGTTGCCTCCTGCTGCCACCAAGCATCTGTGCTGGTGCTTATCATACACTTGGAGGTCGTAGTGGCTGTCTGGGGGTTTGCCACACCAGCACTGCTAAGTATCTTCATATACCTATTAGTGGACTCATCGGGCGTAAGTGCGATAGGTGTGGTGCCGGTAATCGTCCTCAGGTCGGTATCAACCGTGGCTGCAGTGGAATTGCTATAGTCGGTACCATTAGCGCTGAACAGGACATCACTGGTGGATATGCTGGTGGGGATCGTCGTCCCCAGGGGGAACTTGAGGGTCACCGTACCCCCAATCCCCACCTCGGTTGAGGGGTCAAACGCAGCAATATACTGCGTCGATACACCAGCCGTGGTCACTAAAGGCGTGACAACAAGAAGATCAACCTCGTCGCTACCCAAGGAAAAGGCGCTGGATAGTACTGGAGTAGTATCCTTGGTGGTTGCCACATATACCTTGTAGCTGACGCCAGCAGTGCTAGCCGATGTAATTACGCTATCACTGGCATCAGGGTCAAATTTTACCCAGACACCCGTGCCAGCAGCTATGTCTATCGGTGTCTTCACCTTGACCCGGTAGCCACCTACGGTGCCATCAGCGGTGATTTTGGTCCAGGTTGCATCTGTATAGCCGAGGGTGCCGTAGTCGGTGCTGAATTGGACATCCAGCGCATCTGCAGAGGTGACAGTGAAGGCGTATCCCGTCCCTGCAGTACCAGACATGGTTGCCGTCCCGTCAGGGAAGGTCACCGTGACATAGTCTATGCCACGGACAAGGGCAGTGGTGGGCTTGAAGTATACCAAATATTCATTACCCTCATTTGTGCCGGTTTTATTTGGTGAGGTATCGTTAAAGGGAAAGTCCACCTTCACACTGGTTACGGCGGTGGCGGCTGCGACCGGAGCCGCTGGTATTAACGCCAGCATCAGGGCACACGCCGAAAAGACTCCTAGCCCAAGCCCTAAAATCCTAAATTTTCCTTTCATTAGTATTCATTCCTCCTAAACTAGATTTCTCCTTAAACAACCAACCTTTCCAAACCTTTTCACATAGCCATCACCTCCTTTGATTAAGCTTCACACTCCCTACTGAACATTACTCACCTCCTATTAGTAATCATTCTTATTCTTGCTCAGTGAGCACTCGTTCAGTTGTTACTTTTTTACCTCTGCCTCCTTCATCCTTTTCCAACGCATGGCTATCTCATGGAGCAAGCCATCGTAACTCTGACCACGATGCTTAATTGAATCCAACAGCCCTTTCGTCTCCTCCGAGACACTTACGCTGACTCGTTTTCTTGGTTTCATACTCACTTGTCAAACTCCAAAGTGATGACCAAGGATAGACAGCACTCATCAGCCCTAGCGTCACTTCCATGCCCCCATTCCCTCCTCCAGTCGCTAAATGGTGACACCGTGACAACTATCTATATAACTGTATAGTAATGCCCATATTGAGCAATAAAAAATACTCTTGTCAATATACTTATACAACAAAATGAGACATTTGTCAACATATTAGCATAAATTAATACTTTTGTCAAGTCCCTAAAATGAGAAAATCTTTGTTTCTCGAAAAAAAAATTGTGCACAAAAAGGCAAGTCAAATACACTTAACTTGCCTTTTTGTGCACGTGGGCACCTATGAAACTAACTTGGGGTAAGTGATGAATATCAGAAGCTTGTTTTTAAGCGCTGAGGACAGAGATTAACCATTAGAGCTAATAAACACTCTAGCCGACGACAAGGCGATTGAACTAGAGGCTAGACCTCGGTATTTGGTCATTTTGTCTCTTCGCTTATATGCCTGAGCATAAGTTGCCACTGGCCCCAGCCAAGGGTAGCCAATTTGATAACCAGCTGACGCTTCTCCTCGCTCGTCGTTAGTGAGTACAATAGCGTTCCATTGTGAATATGTATATCCACTAGACCCGCCTCCGCCATGTCTTCAAGCGCTCTACAGACGTCAACCTTCCTGCAGTCCTGAACATGGTAAATCGCAAGTTTACTAAGCTTGGCATTGGGGTGCCTGCCCAAGCAAGCAAGGAGTTCCATCTCCATCTGTCCATCGGCGTACTTTTTTATAAATTGGCACAGTTTTTCATCAATGGCTATCTCGCAGGTAGTCATGCCGGCTCCTTTCCTATACTCTGGTATCAAGCTCAGCCCAATGGCGGTAGGGTTCGCTTTACACATCGCCACTTAGGGAACACTACCGAACCCGACTGGGCCCCGGCTTTATCGAGCGAAACCGTTGTCCAGAAAGGCTATGGCGCTGCCGCATGAAAGAGGGAACTTCAAGCTCCTCACTCTTTAAACCCTTAAGAAGGCGCATGAGTTCCTTTTCCCGGCTGGCACCAGCCAGTGCCTCCTTAGTAGTAAAGCCAGTAGCGATGAGGGTCAACCGGACCTCATTGCCCATGCGGGAGTCAAGGGCAACACCGAAGATAACATTTGCCTCCGGGTCAACGCTTTGTCGAATGGCCTCAGCAGCATTATTAACCTCAAAGAGGGTAAGGTCACTACCACCGGTAACATTGAACAATACCCCGGTTGCCCCATCAATGGAGATATCCAGCAATGGGCTAGCCAGGGCTTCCGTGGCAGCATCCACTGTCCGGTTCTGTCCAGAACCCCGGCCGATAGACATCCATGCCGGACCGGCATCTCTCATCACTGACCGAACGTCAGCAAAGTCAAGGTTAATGAGTCCGGGGACAGTGATTACCTCAGCAATTGCCTGCACCCCGTGACAAAGGACTTCATCAGCCAACTTGAAAGCACCATCAACACTCGTCTTTTGCTGGCAGAGGTCAAGCAAGCGGTCATTGGGGATGATAATCAGGGTATCCACTTTGTCAATCAAGCCGATAATCCCCTCCTCAGCAACTTGGCTGCGGTGGGTACCCTCAAAAGTGAAGGGCTTGGTGACCACGGAAATGGTGAGCGCACCGCTTTGCTTAGCAATCTCAGCTACCAGTGCTATTGACCCGGTGCCGGTACCGCCTCCCATACCGGCAGTGATAAACACCATATCCGCACCAGAAACAGCCTGATTAATCTCCTCGAGGCTTTCCTCAGCGGCCTTCCGACCCATTATATGGTCACCACCGGCACCCAGACCACGGGTACACCGCTCACCAAGCTGAATACGTACCGGTGCCTCCGTAATAGCTAGAGCCTGGGCATCGGTATTCATCCCGATGAATTCAACACCATGAATTTCCTCCCGAACCATTCGGGTGATTGCGTTGCAACCTGCCCCGCCTAGTCCAACAACCTTAATCTTTGCTGGGCTGGCAGCATAACTTGATTTCGCCATTTTTCCCTCCGTTTCTATTTGCCCAATTTAAAGAAGGGGCGGAAAATTCTGGAAACAAAGCTTTGGATATTACCTTCTTTAGCTTGCCAACTTTGGGCATCTTCGCCCTTTATACTCCAGAAGAGGAGACCGACGCTGGTAGCACAGGCTGGGTCAAGCAGGGTATCCGAGATACCGTAGAGATTATGGGGGGTACCAATCCTTACCGGAAGCCGGGTTATTTGGTGCCCCAGTTCAACAATGCCTGGTAGATTGGCTGTGCCTCCGGTAAGCACCAGCCCTGAAGGAACAAGCTCGGCATATTCACTTTGTGGTAACTCCAGTACTACAAGCCGGAGGAGCTCTTCAACGCGGATGCGAATAATCTCTGACAGGTCAAGGTAGGAGATGCTATGCCCATCCTCGGTCAGGGTTCTATCGCTCTCGCCCTCACCTTCGTGGATTGGCGTAACATTCCCGTACTTCTTCTTCATCTCCTCGGCTAGGTCAAAGGAAAGCCCCAGGCCAACAGAAATATCCTGGCTGATTTGATCCCCAGCTACGGGCAGGACAGAGGTATGATAGATGCTATTGTCCTTAAAGACAGCGATGCCAGTGGTGCCACCACCAATATCGGCGACTAGGACACCATTTTGTCTTTCCTCCTCGCTAAGGACGGCTTCAGCACTAGCTAGTGGTGCCAGTACCATACCATCAATATTAATACCGATGCTAATCAAGCACTTGGTCAGGTTCTGGACAGAGGTTGTCCCTGCGGTAATAATGTGGGTCTCAACATCTAGGCGGAAGCCATGCATGCCAACCGGGTTCCTGACCCCTACTTGGCCATCAATAGTATAGGTGCGAGGGATAACGTGAAGCACTTTTCGGTCGCTGGGGACTCTGGAGCTGCCAGCAACCTCAAGAACGCGTTTTAAGTCTTCAGTGCGCACCAATTGGTCATTACGGGTAATGGCAACAACTCCTTGGCTATTTACCGAGCTAATATGCCTACCGGTAACACTAATGTAGGCTGATTCTAACCTATAGCCGGCGACCCGTTCGGCTCTTCTTACCGACTGGCGGATTGAATCCTTAACTTCGTTGAAATTGGTTACCAGCCCTTTTTGCAGCCCTGAAGACGGGGCTATGCCAACACCGAGGATACGAAGCTCACCCTTGCCATCGATGTCAGCCATGATGGTACATATCTTAGTTGTACCAACATCAATAGCAGCAATCTTAGTCCTTTTCATTTTTCCCCCTTACTTGCCTGCTACCAAGAGCCATCAATTACCCTTTTTGTTGCCGGTAATGGATGTTCCATTGGGAGCACAGAAGATCAATGTAACTCTTTGCCTCCGGGCTTGGTGCGTGATAAAGCCCTGCCAGGAAACCATGTAGCAATTCACCACCAGTCATTCCCGGAATAGGCTCTTGTGGACCGGGCAAATTTATATAGACTATCTCGGTCATCAGTTTTTGGTACTCTATTGCTGGCGCCATGAAGATTAATTCCTCCTTTCTTGATTATTTTGTTACTTAATTGTTTGTTAATGCTGTCACATATCCTATTGCGTGCCAAATGCACAAGTCAATTTTTGTCCCCTTTTGTCCTTTCACATTCCAAATTTACATATTCTAATTCCATAAGCAGACCACAGTGCCAAATTAAAACTGCCTCTTGAAATTTCAATCCAATTACGGTATACTGCTTCAGAAGTAGTTGAGGTGGTACAATGGTCAGCGATAAGTCTCGAAGGCGCTTACCGCCCTATGTGTCCTACCGTACCTTCAGAAACTTTATTGACGAATTGCAACATCGGATGCCAGCTAGGATTGACCGGAGTTACTGGAGCGAGAGATTATCCGGTAGCACAGGCACTCAGCTCATGGCAACCCTACGTTTTTTGGGACTTATAGATACCGGTGGTATACCAACCGATCGGCTAAAGCAGCTAGTTTTGGCTAAGGGTAGCCAAAGGACAGAACTTATCAGGGAAATAGCCTTTGAAGCTTTTGATTTTGTACTAAAGGGGTCGTTTGAACTCCAGACTGCCACTTATGCCCAGCTACAGGAGATTTTTCATGATACATTCCAGTTAACCAGCGATGTCAGCCGCAAGTGCATTAAGTTCTTTGTTGCTCTAGCCAGCGATGCCGAAATACCTCTGTCTCCATTCATAGCTAGGCGGATGAGGTCGGCACACATCAGTGCTGGAACGAGAGCAGTTGCCAAAAGAACAAATGCCAGGACAATTCGTGGCTCAAAAATTCCACAACATTATGAAGAAATTCCAAATAGAATGCCTTGGGACGGAATGTTACTTACAAAATTCCCCACTTTTGACCCATCTTGGTCTGATGAGGTCAAGCTAAAGTGGTTCGATGCCTTTGACGAATTGCTGAAGAGAAGTTTGAGTCAGGCAAGAAATGAGCGAAGCTCCAATCAGGGGTAACTCTTTTCACTCTAATGTTCTAGCCTGCTTGGCCACACTCAAACTCTATGAGCCGTACTTCACCAGTGCCCTCATTAAATGTCCATATAGTTGAGCAATTACCCAAATTGTTAGTCTTGACTGTACCTTCAATTCTCCAGTTGCCTTCACCCTTATACTTAGCGTCCCATTCTCCGATTGGCGTTATGTACCCAATATCCGTGTACGGTTGAGGGCTTTCCTTCCCTAGTGTTTCCGCATAGTACTGGTCAATGTAGGGCACAGCATAAACTTGGATTATGACGACAGCCTGCACCTCGGTAAGGGAAGGTGGTGTTCTCCCAATGTAACAAGCTTGAAGCGGAACAACCAGTAAAGCGACAAGACCGCTCAGCAAAAACCACTTGCCTTTAGTCTTCACCCCAGTGTCACCTCCTGTTTATTTATATGATACTCTGGGTAGACAAATTGTCAATAGAACCACGAACGATGCCGTATCTCCCTCCCCTTGACAATAACCTTACTTTGCTTTATAGTATACACCCGATAGTAAGAGCCAGAGTTCGTTTGACACGAATGAGGCATAAGTATAACCACTGTATGACCTTACCGCCATAGTAGGTAGGGTGGGTCTTGTTAATTGCGGTTGTTGGTGGTAAAATAGCGCAAGGAGGACAAAAAGGATGGCCAAGAGAAGAGAAGATGTACCTGAAGTAGAGGGGTTCAAGGAACGCCCAAAAATAATGACGCAACCACTTCCACGAATCCTTGATGATATCGAGGAGAGTATCAGGTCAGCTAATGAGGCAGCTAAAGACGCTAGAGCAGCGGCAGAGGAAGCCCGCAAGGCTGGAGAGAAGGCTGCCAACGAAGCCGCCAGAGTCGCTGCCGAAGCCATTGGTAAGGTTGAGCAAAAAGTCAAGAACGCTATGCAGCTAGCCGAATTATTAAAGTTAGCACTTACGGAAGCAGCTGCTGCCTTAGAGAAAAGACTCTCAGGAAAACCATAGCTAATAAAAGAAAGGAATATTTACCTAAAGGAGCAGAAAAAAATGGTTAGCAAAAATGTTAAACCAACTAAAGGGAACCCAGAGGAAGCCCCGAAAATAATGAGAAAACCGCTTCCACAGATTCTGGATGAGATGGATGAAAACACTAGATTAGCTATGGAAGCGGCGAGAAGGGCTGAGGAAGCAGCTAAGGAATCCATAGCAGCAGCCGAGGCAGCCATCAAAGCATCGAAGGAATCGGAAAAGAGGGCTGAGGAAGCCAAGAGAGCCGCCGGGGAGGCTGCCGAGGAAGCTACCAGAGCTGCTAAGGAAGCTGCGGCTAGGGCTGAGGAGAAAGCCCGGGCAGCCTTGAAAGCAGCTGAAGAGGCAGCAAGAAAAGCCGAGGAAGCTGCCAGAGCTGCTGCCGAGACAGCGAGCCGAGCAGCTGAGGAAGCTGCCGAAAGAGCCGAGGAAGCGGCTAGAAGGGCAGAGGAAACCGCTAGAGCTGCAAGTCGAGCAGCCGAGGAAGCTGCCGAAAGAGCCGAGGAAGCGGCTAGAAGGGCGGAAGAAACGGCTAGAGCTGCCAAATACGCTGCGGAAGAAGCTGCGGCTAAGGCTGAAGAAGTAGCCCTAGCGGCTAGAGAAGCTGCCTTAGCAGCTGCTAAGGCAGCCGAGGAAGCAGCGGCAAAAGCTGAACAGACAGCTATAGCAGCTAAGGAGGCAGTTGAAACCGCCATCAAAGTTGCTGAGGCCGCTGGTAAGCAAGCTGACGAAAGTGCAAAAGTGGTCAAGACATCTGTCGCTGAGTTAGCCAAACAGTTGACGGCGGAGACGGCTACAGAGGCTGAGAGGGCGGGTAGGAAGGCTAACAAGGCAGCTGCGGGTGCTTTCCGAGCAGCCGAGGAGCTAAGCAGGAAAGCCGAGCTAGCAGAAATCGCTGGAGATGAAGCTATTTCGGCAGCGACTAAAGTATCAGGAGTAATTGCTGAGCGAGTTGAGGAGGCAGGTTCAGAAGCTAAGAAGGCAGCAGCTAGAGGTTTTGCGGTAGCTGACAAGACTCGAAAGGCAGCCGAGCAAGCTGACACAGCTGGGGATGAAGCTACCGAAGCAGCGACTCAAGCCACGTATAAGCTGGTAAGCAGGGCTGAAGAACTAGCCAAAGGCGCTGGGGCGGCTGCTAAAGGTGCCGGTGAGGCTGCCGAAGCTGCGGCAAGGGCAGGCTTCAGGGCTGAGGAGGCAGCCAGAGAGGCGAAAGCGGCGGCTGAGGAAGTAGCAAGAGAGGCGAAAGCGGCGGCTGAGGGAGTAGCAAGGGCAGCCGAGAAGGCGGCGGCTGAAGCAGCGAGAAAGGCTGAGGAGGCTATCGCTAAAGTTGGCCTAGTACCAAAATTGGTCAGGCAAATCATTAGCTCTCGGGAGTTCGTACTTGTTATGGTCATGATGATACTGGGAGCAGTCGGTGCTTCAGTGGCTATCAGCGTCGGTTTGAGCGCATTGGCTCCATAACAATATCGATGGGCGTCATTTGACTAAAGTTCTACCGAAGCCTCAATATGCACCTTTGTGTGCTTATAGCATATAGACTAATGAGATAAGGACTGGTAGAGGGACTGGTCGGGGTGAGAGGACTTGAACCTCCGACCTCAGCGTCCCAAACGCTGCGCGCTAGCCATCTGCGCTACACCCCGTTATCCAAAATATAGCAAACCACCTAGTGACGGTCAAGCTAATAGTGGGTGAGGTTTATTGCCTGCAATTAGGACAAACATCATATTCTTCTGGAAGTGTACCTGATATTTTGGCAATATACTCTATCTGTTTTTCGGGAGCCCAGTAGTTACCACAGATTTTACACTTCTTAAGCTTGAACTCCATCCGGTTGTGGGGCCACTTAATCAATCTCCTCTCGCCAGTATCCTCCATAGTTATGGCGTGTGTTGGGCAAACATAGACACAGGAGCCACAACCAATGCAGGCTTCTGAATAGTCCGTATCAAACGGGGTAGCCAGTCGCCTATCAACACCTCGGTTGACTAGACTAATTGCTGAGACACCCACCACCTCCTGGCACACCCGGGCACACAAGGCACAGAGAATACACTTCCGGTTACCCTCTTCTAATCTGAAAGTAGGCTTGTCGACACCCAGCTTACTGGCTAAGTCCTGTATTACTTCCGAATCAGGACACCTGGCCAGCAACAGCTCAGCCACCATTCGGCGAACCTCATTAACCCTCTCAGTGTTAGTTTTTACCGTAAGCCCTTCTTCCACCGGATAAAGACAAGAAGCTACCAGCCTCTCTCGCCCTCGTTGGCTAATCTCCACCATACACAGACGACAAGCCCCGTAAGGCGTGACCCCTTCGTGGGAGCATAATGCCGGTATATAGATATTATTATCCTTGGCTACATCCAGTATCACGGCTCCTTCTTCTGCCTGAACCTCTCGCCCATCAATGGTTAATGTTACCATTACTTCCTCCCTTTACTTTACGGCTACGGCACCAAGCTTACATACATCATAGCAAGCCCCACACTTGATGCACTTCCCCTGGTCTAAAATAACCGGCTTCTTTTTCCCCATGAAGGTTATAGCTTCCACAGGGCAAGCCTTGACACAAAGCCCGCACCCAGGGCATTTCCCCTCGATAATTTGGTAGGTAACCAACTCCTTACAGACACCAGCCGGGCACTTTTTGTCCCTGATGTGAGCCTCATACTCATCTCGGAAATAATGGATGGTAGTCAGAACCGGATTGGGGGCAGTGGTTCCGAGGGCACACAGTGAGCCATCGATTAATACCACCGAAAGGCGCTCCAATAGTTCAACGTCCCCATCCTTCCCTCTCCCTTCAGTGATATCAGCTAGTATTTCCCTCATCCTCTTTAACCCCTCACGACATGGAACACACTTGCCACAAGACTCGCCCTCAAGAAAGCTGATGAAGTACTTGGCGATATCTACCATGCAATTATCCTCATCCATTACAATCATGCCACCGGAGCCCATCATAGAGCCCACTTTGGTAAGCTCATCAAAATCTACTGGCAAATCAAGTAAGCCCTCAGGAATAACACCGCCTGAGGGACCACCAGTCTGGACAGCTTTAAATCTTTTACCGCCACGAATACCACCACCTACATCATAGACAACCTCCCTTAAGGTTATACCCATCGGGACTTCCACCAAACCAGTGTTGTTTACCTTACCTACCAAAGAGAAAATCTTGGTTCCCTTGCTCTTTGGGGTACCTATTTCAGCGTACCAGTCAGCCCCGCGATTAATTATTAACGGGACATTTGCCCAGGTCTCCACATTGTTCAGGGTAGTCGGCTTATCCCACAACCCCTTTTCAACGGTATGAATATACTTTGCCCTGGGCTCGCCTACCTCACCTTCCAGTGAAGCCATGAGCGCTGAGGACTCACCGCAGACAAAAGCCCCACCGCCCCTATTTATCCTAATGCTGAAGTCAAACCCAGAGCCTAAGATATCTTTACCTAGAAATCCATATTCCTCGGCTTGTTTAATAGCTATGCCTACATTCCTTACCGCTAGCGGATACTCATTACGAACATAGATATAGCCCTGGTGAGAGCCAATAGCATAAGCACCTATTACCATACCTTCAATAACACTATGCGGGTTGCCTTCCATCAGGCTCCTATCCATAAAGGCTCCTGGGTCACCTTCATCACAATTACCTATGATATACTTAATATCGCCTTTTGCCCTCCGGCAAGTCTCCCACTTAATGCCGGTGGGGAATCCCCCACCACCGCGCCCCCGCAATCCAGACTTCTTGACTTCCTTGATTACTTCCCTAGGCAACATCCTGAAAAGAACCTTACTCAGAGCAGTATAACCACCAAGAGCCAAATAGTCATCAATTATAGTTGGATCGATTAGCTCATTATTACCAATAATAAGCCGCTTCTGTTTTTTGTAGAATGGCACCTCAGGCTCGTAGATTATTTTCTTGCCGGTATCTGGGTCAGTGTAAAGTAACCTATCAATGATGTTACCCTTTACCACAGTCTCCGAGACTATCTCAGGGACATCTTCTGCTCTTACCCGCTGATAGAAAACATTCTGTGGCTTAATAACTACTAGCGGTCCCCTTTCACATAAACCCGGGCAACCGGTAATCTTTACATCTACCTTAGTTTCTAACAGCTGCCGTTTAATCTCCTGCTTAAAGGCAGTAATTACCCTTTCACCCGCTAAAGCAAGGCAACCTGTGCCACCACATATTGTTATGCAAGGCTGGTTAGGGTCCCTCTGCTTAATTATTGATTTTCTTATCCGTTCCAGCTCATCAGGGGAACTTATCCTGTTCAACGCCTATTCCTTCCAGAATATTAAGTATAATTCTTTAATAAAGCCTTGACCTTATCCGTCTTCATTTGCCCGTGGTACTCCCCATTAATTACTACTACAGGACCTAGGGCACAGCATCCAACGCAGTTGACCCTCTCTAGAGTAAATTTAAGGTCTTCGGTTGTCCCACCGGTTTTAATATCTAGCTCTCGCTCTATCGCCTCTAAAACCTTAACCGCCCCCCTAACATGACACGCCGTACCAAGGCAGACATTGATTAAGTAGCGCCCCCTTGGCTCCAAACTAAACGCCTTAAAAAAAGTAGCCACACTAAAGACTTGACTCAACGGGGCACCCAAAGTCTGGCTAACCTCCACCAGGGCTTCTTCAGGCAGATAATTGTATTCTGCCTGAACATCCTGCAAAATGGAGACTAACATCCCCTTGTCACGCTGGTAGTTATCTAATATCGATTCCACCTTCTGTCTCAGTTGTTTCGTCTCTAGGGGCACGCTACTTTCTCCTTAAGTTTGGCGTATTCCTCACTGACTCTATTCTGGATCTCCTTTATCGTTTCCTCAGACAGATGCCTGAACCTTCCCTGTAATTTCATATAGTCTTGAACCGGTCTTAATTGAGGTAAATCAATGTTTAACTTATATTTGCCATCCTCCACTTCATACAGAGGGAATATCCCCGTCTCCACCGCCAGGCGGCCTATCCTGATGGTTAACTCAGTCGCTGACCTCCAGCCAGTGGGGCAGACCGATAGAATATGGACATAAGCTGGCCCACGAATGGCTGCTCCCTTGGCTACCTTAGCCATCAAATCAAAAGGATAGCTAGGGCAGGCAGTAGCCACATAAGGTATATTGTGGGCAGCGGCAATAGCTGGCATATCCTTCTTCCAAGTAACCTGACCTATGCTCATCTTGCCGGCTGGGGCGGTAGTGGTTGAGGCGCCGTAAGGGGTAGATGAAGAGCGTTGAATCCCAGTATTCATATAGGCTTCGTTGTCAAAGCAAATGTAGAGAAAGTCGTGTCCTCGTTCTAATGCCCCGGATAGTGCCTGAAGCCCGATATCGCTGGTTCCACCATCACCAGCCATCGCCACCACGTTTATCTCCTTGGCTGAGCGTTTCCCCTTCCGCATGATGACTTTTAAGCCAGCTTCTACGCCTGAAGCCGTGGCGGCGGCATTCTCAAACAGGGTATGAATCCAGGGAACACGCCAAGAGGTATAGGGGAGCGGTGTTGAAATCACCTCCATGCAACCAGTGGCAGTAACAATTATTACGTTCTGCCCTAATGCCTTGCAGACCAGTCTTACCGCTAAAGCTTCACCACAACCGACACAAGCCCGGTGACCAGGGGCAAAGTTTTCTTTCCTAGTTATCAATCGGGGAACGAAAACAGCATACTTTTCCATTTTTGTTTTTAAGAACAAATCCTATTTGATTAGCTTTGGAAATTGCAATTATTTTTTAGGGAAACAATTCGTATCTGGTTAGATAGGAATTGTTTTTCGAGTTATGTTAAGTTATTTATCTTATTGTCTTACCCCGAACATTTCAAATTCTTGCTCGCTTCCGGTCTGTGAAATCTCTATACCTCGGTTGATTATCTCTCTAAATTCATCCGGGAAAATATCTCTCCCGCCTAAACCACCAACAAAGCCTATCACCTTCGGCTTCTTGTCCTCATTATATAGGGCTGACCTAATCTCAGAGCAGACTGGTCCACCGGGTCCACCAAAGGAAATGGCTCTATCCAGTACAATGAGAACCTCGGCATCCCTAACTGCCTGGCGGATTTCAGCAAAGGGGAAGGGGCGCCATAGGCAAAGTTTTATTAACCCCACCTCTTTGCCTTCGTCCCGCAAGCTGTCTACAGCCCTCATTGCCGTCTCGCTGAAACTGCCCATTACTAGTAGAAGCACCTTAGCCTTTTCACCACGATAGCTTTCCACCGGAGAATAGTAACGACCAAAGCGGTCACCAAACTCCTTCCAGCACTGAAGAATTACCTCTTTAGCCGCGGTTAAATTTACTTGCTGGGCTTTCTTTACCTCAGTATATATGTAGGGTGGGGCTAAAGCACCCATAGTTATCGGCTTATCAGGGTCTAGTGGCAAAGGATACTGATTTGGGGGAAGAAATTTGTCAACCTCGCCCTGCTCCGGAATGTATATGGGCTCAATCATATGGGTTAGGTGAAATCCATCCAGGTTAACCATCACCGGGAGTAAAACCCTCTGGTCTTCGGCAATGCGGAAGGCACAGAGCACATTGTCAAAGGCTTCCTGCCCATTGGCGGCAAATATTTGAATCCAGCCAGTGTCGCGGGTAGCCATTACATCAGAATGGTCACCCCAGATGCTTATTGGCGCTGACAAAGCTCGGTTAGCTACCGCCATAACTATTGGCAGCCGCATAGCCGAGGCAACATATAAAACCTCGTGCATCAGCTCTAAGCCTTGACCGGCAGTGGCAGTAAATGTTCTTGCCCCAACTGCTGCCGCTCCAAGGCAGGCACTCATTGCCGAGTGTTCAGATTCAACGGGGATAAAAGCGGCGTCTAACTCGCCATCGGCTACTAGCTCGGCAATGTCCTCCACGATGTGAGTCTGGGGGGTAATGGGATAGGCAGAAACGACATCAACATTAGCCAGCTTGGCAGCTATAGCGATAGCTCGGGAAACCTCTATCCCTATTCTTTGTGCCGTCATTCTTCCTCCCCCACCATAGTAATGGCTTGTGTCCAGCACTCGCAGGCACAGATACCACACCCCTTGCAGTAAAATAAATTAGCGTCAAAATTTCCCTCAGCTGTCTGCCGCCGACACCCCTCAGGGCAAAAAATGGCACACAGCCCACACTTTATACATTTGCTAGTATCAAGGATTGGTCGTTGCGTCCTCCAGCCCCCGGTTTGGTATTGGCTAGCGTTTCCCGGCTCGGTTATTATCGAACCAATTTCAAGGTCTTTCCAGGCTAGTTCGTCCTCTGGTTTAGTCAATTGCTCCTACTCCTTACTAAAGTATCCTCATGCGCCCTTTTCATAGCTTCAATATTCCTTTCCGCCAAACGACCAAACCGCTGTCTTAGCGGCTCAAACAAGGATTCTAATTTAACCACCCCGGTGGCTTTTAATAGGGCCCCAATCATAGAAGTATTAACAATAGGAACCCCGAGTAGTTCCTGGGCAATCTTAGTAGCATCAACCGTGGCTAACGTCCAGGTAATGCTAAATTCCTGCTTAATTTGCTCTGGTGGTTTCTTGGTATTAACTACTAGCATCCCACTGGCTTTAAGCCCTGAAGTAACATCCACAATGCGTAATAGGCTAGGGTCAAGCACTACGACAACATCAGGCTCAGCAATTTCAGCCCTTACCCTGATAGGTTCATTACTACTTATTCTGACAAAGGCTACCACAGGGGCACCTCTCCTTTCGGCACCAAAGGCAGGGAAGGCTTGAGCATACTTGCCTTCATTTATCGCCGCCTGGGCAACCAACTCGGCTGAGGTAACCGCTCCTTGACCACCACGACCATGCCACCTAATCTCAGTAAATCCGGCTGTATTTATCACCTTAGCCCCCAACTATCATAAAAAACGCCCCTGGAGCGACTCGAACGCTCGCACCCAGCTCCGGAGGCTGGTGCTCTATCCACCTGAGCTACAGGGGCAACTCCCAGCATATCATATCATCGCTATGAGAGACATTCAACCAGAAACGGAAAGCTATACTATGATTTAGGTGTGAATAGATACTGCGTCGTTGTTCGAAGCAGCTTCCTGACTAAAACCACGCTTTCCTTTAAAGGAAGTTATCATTATATACCTTTTATGCCTGAAATGCCAGTTCTCCTTCCATTTTAATTCTATTTACATTAGAATAACCGAGGGGAGAGGTGACCGAGTGGTTCAAGGTGCCGCTCTCGAAATTTACCTCTAGTTGTCCCGCGAGTGTTTTCACGCACAAATTCGTGTTGCCCCCTCGTTAGCCATCTGCTATTTTGTGCGTAAAATACTATGTCATGTTTCCCCATTTGTTCCCATGCGTTAGCAAACGGTTAGCAATAATAAGCGTTAATTTCATTGAATGATTATCATTCAAGCCTTATAATTAGCATAATTAAGATTTTAATTTTCCGGACGAGAGTTTATCATGGACACGTTTACATTACAGCAAAGGTCTAGATGTATGTCCAGAATCAGGAGCAAGAACACTAAACCCGAAATGCTCGTCAGGAAAATGTTAACCAAACTAGGGTATAGATATCGCTTACATTTAGCTAAATTGCCTGGGAAACCAGATATTGCTATAACTAAAGAAAAAACTGCAATATTCATCAACGGTTGTTTTTGGCATCAACATCCAGGTTGTAAGAGGCAATCTCTACCTAAAACTAACATAGAATATTGGCACGCTAAACTTCAAAGAAATATTAAAAATCAACATAGAAGCATTGAGGAATTGAAAATCCTCGGTTGGAATGTAGTAATAATTTGGGAATGCGAGACCAAAAGCGAAACTGATTTGACTAATAACCTTAAGGGATATTTAAGTGCCAAGTAGCAGACAAGTTAAATTCACACTGGCTGAGTTATTTGGTGGTCCTGGCGGATTAGCTTTAGGTGCCAAGAACGCCAAAGTTTCAGATGGAAAAACTGACTATTTTGTTGAACCTATCTGGGCGAATGACATAGATGCCGATGCTTGTAAAACTTACATAAGAAACATTCATCCAGAAAACCCTTCCGCAGTAATATGTAGCCCGGTACAGCAAATTAATTTATTCCAAATACCTGATTTTGACGCCTTGGCATTTGGTTTCCCCTGCAATGATTTTAGTGTTGTCGGTGAACAGCAAGGTATCAACGGCAAGTATGGGCCGTTATATACATATGGTGCAAAGCTATTAGACATTAAAAATCCGCAATGGTTTGTTGCTGAAAACGTAAGTGGAATACAGAGCGCAAATAATGGAATGGCTTTCCTGCAAATTATAGATGACCTAAAAAAAGCGGGTGTTGGTTACAATGTGACCCCTCATCTATATAAGTTTGAGGAATACGGAGTCCCACAGTATAGACATAGAATCGTAATTATCGGAATCAGAAATGACCTTAATCTACTATATAGAGTCCCTGCTCCCACTACACCTATAAAATATATATCTGCAAGAGAGGCTCTAGAGTTTCCCCCCATAGCGATAACTACGTCAAACAATGAGTTAACCAAGCAGGCTAAACAAGTAATTGAACGTCTCAAGTACATACCGCCTGGGCAAAATGCATGGTATGATGGAATCCCAAAAGAATTAAGACTTAACGTAAAAGGTGCAAAGCTAAGTCAAATATACAGAAGACTCGACCCCGATAAGCCGGCGTATACAATTACAGGAAGCGGTGGAGGAGGCACACATGGCTATCATTGGAGCGAGAATCGAGCTTTAACAAATAGAGAGCGAGCAAGGCTACAGACATTTCCTGATGACTTTCAATTCGAAGGTTCCAAGGAAAGTGTAAGGAAACAAATTGGTATGGCTGTTCCACCCAAAGTATCAAAAATAATAATAGAAGCTGTACTTAAGACATTTGCTGGGATTCAGTACGAATACGTTTACCCAAAATTATCAAATGGAAACAACGCCAATCAAAGAAGGCTACCCATTTTTACATAGTGCTATATTAACCAATTCCTTTATGTATAATGGAGGAAAATTCAATGTTTATTGAAAATCTGTACGACAAAGTCCTCGTTGAACCAATATCACAAGGAGCAAACAAGCTTTACATTGTTTCTGGCTATGCATCGCCAGCTATTGTATATAGACACTTGAATACAGACAATAGATTCAAAGTGGAATTAATAATTGGAATGGCTTCTAGAGATGGTATGAGATTAGGTTCACACAACACCTTCAAGAAATTATCAACACAAGATTTCCCAGGCCGATTTTCTTGCAAATATTATACCGCTGAAAAACCTGCTCATTTGAAGTTGTATGGCTGGTACAAGGGAGTGAATCCCTACAAAGGATTTGCAGGCTCTGCTAACTATTCCCAACCAGCTTTTGCCGATAGCCAAATAGAGGCAATGATTGAATGTGAAGCCTACCCAATTAAAGGGATTTATGAGCAATTAGATGGAGAATCGGTTGATTGCCTTGACCCCTCAGTAATTGACAGAATTAACTTCTATGACGAAAGAAAGATAATTACAAGGAAAGTTTATCCTGATGGTAAAACTGAATACGTTGAAGAATTAACTGGCAGAGACATAGAATTAGATAGTTTTAGGGAATCTGTTAATCTATCTTTGTTAACGGGTGAAGGAAATGTAGGAGAACGGTCTGGCGTAAATTGGGGACAACGGCCTGGTAGAGACCCAAATCAAGCATATATTCCAGTTCCTGCCAAAGTTCGTAATTCTGGATTTTTCCCGCCAAAAGGTCAGCATTTCATAATGTTAACTGATGATGACAAGTCATTGGATTGCGTTATTGCTCAGGGTGGGGACAAGGCTATAGAAACCTATAAAAATAACAGCATATTGGGAGCATATATTAGAGAAAGAATGAATATTCCTTCTGGAAGAAAAATACAATTGTCTGACTTTGCACGTTATGGCAGGTCGGATGTAACCATTTACAAAATAGACAGTGAAACTTACTATTTAGATTTTTCAGTCATTCAAAGGTAGATTGTATCCGGCTTTACCATATTTCCCCAAATGGTCGCTTTTAACACATATGCGCAAATCTTGCCTTTTGAAGCAATCCGGCCTCTATAACCTTGCATGGTATCCCATGCCCACACTCCTTTTCAAGAATTAGCGTGGCTTCTGATTCACCTACATCTGCTGCCAGCCTCGCAAATGCGCTTGCCAGACATCCCGCTGCTTGTTTTACTAGCGGTTGCCAGGCATGATTTAATTGCCGATACGGAATAACGCCACGCCGTTCACCAAATAAAACTGCACAGTCTTGATATCCCTTCCAGTATTCGGTTTCTTTAGCACGCTCTTTACGTGTAGCAGTTTCAGGATTTACAATACGGAAAAACTTACCAGTTCCGTAAGCCCATATATCTGCTTTCCTATCCTGGAACGTAACAAAGTCCATATTGGTATCGAATAGCCTTAACCCTTTACGTCTTAACTGAAGCTCAAAACGAGACACCGGGGTTTTTCCATCCCATCCGTTAGCAGTCCATACCGGCAGTATATGACCATGACCCTTTACCGAAATCTCATATAGCTTATCGTAAAAACGGCATGCTATACCGCCACGACCAAACTGATAACCAGTTTCACGTTGACCACTCTGGAAATCAGCGCCATAAAATAAGTCTCTATTCCTAAGACGAGAGACTACCTGAGTCTTACGGTTTATCTCAGGAAGAGGCATAACCCTATCTACGCATAAGTCAGCCCTTGAGACGTTACAATATTCCAGAAAAGTCCACTGATTGAGGAACTCGATAACTTTATTGTATGCTAGAATCTCACCCACACGCCAAATATAAGGTGACCGAAAGATTACCCTTAGCTCAGGAGAAGGTTTCCCGCCCCTGGCGTCAGGCATAATCTGTAATTCTATGTCGCCGTTTTTAAGTAAATACTCATAGCCACCTTTAGAGCCTCGAGCTTGAACCATGAATTCCTCACCGAAGCAGTCTATCGGCACACCAAGTCTCCCTTTATATCCTGCTGAAACAGCTTCTGACTTTGCATCACCGAGCCGTTTAAACATATCCGGTTTTCGATATTCAGCAATACCAAAGTTTAATTCTATAGTATCAACACCAGTTGCCACTATATTCTGATGCTTACCTTTATCTATCTCAAAGCTACCCCTGGTGCTCAAGACCCCCGTGAGACAAGGGAACGGGGGTCGGGTTTTCGGTAGTTCTTCTACACCGATAACCTCAGCACCGAAATGCTTAATAGCATAATCCACCAGATAACAAGTGCCGGAAACATATTCGTTATTGAATTCCATATCCAATTATCCGCTTATATACGCAATCATTGTGCTCATTGCTAGATGTATGGCACTCCGCTTTGCTACATGCTACTTGTTCACTCCGCCGACCCTTTGTGTCGGCTTCATTCTCAAGTCTTAAACTTTTAGCCACCCTTACCTACCATGGAGGCGGCGGCGGTAAACCGCCACCCGCCTCTTTACTCGCCGCTGTTGTTGCTGTTTTCCTTTTCTTTCAACCAACGCTGCAACGACTCAGTCGGTACTCTTAAGCAACGACCTAGTCGCACTGATGGTATCTCCTTCCTAGCCAGCAGCTCATACATTAAAGAGCGGCCTATACAAAGTATTTGTGCTGCCTCACTAGGCTTTAAGAGTAACTTCTCCATTCCTCACCCCCTTGACATCACTCTACCAATATGATAGATTGTCATTAGCTTATATGTCTATAGTAAGTTCGCTTATAGATACTAACGAGATATCGCTTTTAACAGTATTTATCGCTTATAGGAGGAAAGATGCCTAGAAAACCATTAATAACAGACCGTGAGCGGACTATCATCGCCATGGTTTACAATACTAATCGCGACAGAAAAGCAGAAGCGATTCGACAGATAGCTAGTAAACAATGCGGCAGAGAACTAGGTCTTTCTACTGTTCAGCGTGAACTAGCCAAATTAAGGCAAGATAAATCAAGGGGTAGCACTGACCCGCGAGATGACCAATGGAGTTTGGCAAGTCTCAAAGATTACCCTATTTCCGCTGCTACTCTTCCATTATTGCTATACATACAAGCAACTTTTGATGATAATATGCCGGAAATAGTAAAGACGTTCGCCAAGAGTAAAGGGCGTAAAAACCCATTTCTGACCAATCGACTCGCTATATGGATTGGCCGATTGCATATCATTGCTGAGAGCGACCCAAATATTGGCAAAAAATTACGGCCATCCGCTTTAATAACTGATAAACCCAATATCTGGCCGCAATGGGTGGATGACCTAGTTCACATCGCTATGTTTTATTCCAATTATGAAATCGGCTGTGAGCTATCCGGTGTCAGCCCTGTAAACACTGTCTGGTTTGATGCTCCCTATATTGACCGAATTAAGTATAACATTGCCATGTACCAAAAGGATTCGCCTTTCATCACTGGTCTATATGACCTAAATGAACAGGAAATAATCGAGAAATACAAAAAGGTAGACGCTAGAACCCTGATTTATAAAGGAGGTAAAAGCAATGCGAGGCCACATAACAAAAAGAGGTAAGGACAGCTATACAATAGTCATAAATCTTGGCAGAGACCCGGAAACAGGTAAAAGAAAACAACAATGGGTTAGCGTCAAAGGAACTAAGAAAGAGGCAGAGAGAAGGCTCTCAGAGCTTCTCAATCAGATTGATAATGGCATCTATATTAAGCCAGGGAAATCTACGCTTACCGAATTTCTTAAACTGTGGCTGAGGGATTATGCCAAGCCTAATCTATCCCCTAGAGGGTTTGAGAGGTACGAGAGTATTGTCAGAGTTCATCTTTCACCAAGCCTCGGTAACATAACTTTGACAAAGCTACGGCCAGAGCATCTTCAAAAATATTACACAGCTAAATTAAACTCCGGTCTAAGTGCCCGAACAGTCAGGTATCATCATATTGTGCTTCACATCGCTTTGAAAACAGCGGTTAAATGGGGTTTACTTAGCCGTAATGTAGCCGATGCAGTTGACCCACCTCGAACACACAACACGGAAATGAATACCTGGGATGAAGATGATATAATCCGCTTTCTTCACGCCACCAAAGATACGCCGTATTATGCCTTATTTCACACGGCTCTTTTTACTGGCATGAGGCGGTCAGAACTGTTGGCTTTACGCTGGCAAGATATTGATTTCATTTATAGCCAGATTTCAGTAAGTCGCAGTTTACATCAACTTAACGATGGCAGCTATATTTTTACTCAACCAAAGTCAGCCAAGAGCCAACGCACTATTGCACTATCCCCTTCTGCTATTCTGGTACTCAAGGAACACCATGAGAAACAGAAGCTAGAAACAATAATGCAAGGAATTCCGCTAACGGATGATAATTTAGTATTTAGCCACCCAGATGGAAAACCCATGCGCCCTAACACAGTCAGTCGAGCATGGACTATTTTAGCCGCCCGTGCTGGACTTAAAGTCATACGATTTCACGATGCTAGACACAGCCACGCTTCCCTTATGCTAAAACAAGGTGCTCATCCAAAAATAGTTCAAGAGCGGTTAGGTCACTCCACCATTTCAATAACCTTAGATACCTATTCACACGTTGCACCTGGACTTCAGGAAGCAGCTGCTAATCGCTTTGACCAAGCTATCACCACCAAGTATAATAAAACTGCCAATGAAATTACTGGTTAGCAAAATGTTAGCAAAACGTTATTATGTTAATTCCACTAATACCCAATATTTTGCTAATTTAGCTTCAAAATAGGCTCTTGGAGAGGTGTCCGAGTGGTTCATGGTGCCGCTCTCGAAAAGCGGTCTTCGCTAAAGCGGAGCGTGGGTTCGAATCCCACCCTCTCCGCCGCTATTTAAAATAATCTGACTTCTGAGTGGAGAGGTGCTGGAGTGGTCTAACAGGCACGCCTGGAGAGCGTGTGTAGCCGT